>CAZWSG010000004.1:0-106382 GCA_964636595.1 uncultured Nitrosopumilaceae archaeon | reverse complement strand
AAAAAGTATGGAGAATTGATCATGCTTGAATTTCACAGAGAAAACAGAATGCCAAATCACATAAAAGATGTTGGAATTATTTACGATACTTCAGTTCATGACATTGATACTGCTATGTGGTTATTTGATGATGTACCAGAAGTAGTATTTGCAAGGTCTGGAAAAATAAGACATGAACATGAAGATTTTGCAACAATAATGCTAGGTTTTAAAGATAACAGGGTTGCAATTATATCATCAAATTGGATCACTCCAATTCGTGTAAGGAAATTTAATGCAGTGTGTGGTGATGCCATAATTTCTTCTGATTTTATTACGCAAGAGGTTAAGATCGAAACTAGTTCAGGAGCAGAAATACCGAGAAAGGAGATGGAAGAGCCTTTGTTTTTAGAGATAAAAAATTTCATATCTGCGATAGAAGGAAAAGAGAACATTCGAGTTAGAGCAGAAGATGCTGTAAACACCACCAAGATTGCAGAAGCGGCACTTTTATCTAGTCAGAAAGGAACTCCAATCTATCTGAATTTAAAATGAACCGAAAACTAATGGAAATTCTTGCATGTCCAATAGACAAACACTTTCCACTAGAGTTGGTAGAATTAATTTCAAAAGAAGAGATTATTTCTGAAGGCACAATATTTTGTTCAAAATGCTCTAGATACTATCCAATAATAGAAGAGATTCCCATAATGCTACCTGACGAATTGAGGGATAAGAATCAGGATATAGAATTTTTGAACAAACATAAGAATATTCTTCCGGATAAAATTATTACAAAAGGGCTTCCATGGCACCTGTGATAAGAAATGGTTACAAATTTTATTTCTGAAAAAGCTAAACTTGGAAAAAATGTAAGAATATGGCATTTTGCATATGTAGGAGATAATACCGAGATTGGAGACAATGTCAAAATCGGTTCCCTTGCACATGTAGATTACAATGTAAAAATAGGAGAAAATACCATGATTGAGGGACTTGTCTACATACCACCACTTTCAAGAATTGGAAAAAATGTCTTCATAGGCCCATCAGCATCTTTAACTAATGATCCTTATCCAGCTAGTAAAAAAATGATAGGAGTTACCATAGAAGATGGAGCAGTCATAGGCTCCAGGGCAGTCATAAAGGCAGGAGTTAGAATAGGAGAAAATAGTGTTGTGGCAATGGGAGCTGTGGTCACAAAGGATGTTCCACCCAATTGTGTAGTCGTTGGAGTTCCAGCCAAGGTCAAATATTCAAGAGAAGAATATGACAAGAAAAAGACGAAATGGGAAAATAGCTAGTGACGTATCTGTTGATGAAATATCCAGTTCTTTACTTTTGACATTATCAAGATCCAAAGTGCTACAAGTGTAAGTGCAATACCTGCTTTTACAACAGAATCTATGATACCATCTAGCTTACCAAATCCCTGTATTGAAATATGTGCAATAATTGGTACAATAAGAGCACCTCCAGCAATAATCAGCAACCACATTACAAATATGTAGAAAAAAATTGAAGTTCCCTTCATAGCCTAATTTCCATCATGAAAGATGTTATTATTGCAAGTGCTGCAGAAAATAATGCTAGTCTAAATATCACAAATCCTACTTGTTTTTCAGTTAGAGGTCCATTTGCCAAGATCAATCGCACAAGTGTAACTGGAGCAGATTTATCGGTACTAGCCATCAATTTGAAATCTTCAGTGTGAACAACTGGATTTGCTTTTATTTGTCTGTGTTCAACTATTCGTTTTACACTAGAAAGAAACAGAAAAGAGTTTATCACTGCAGGAAGTAATGCAATTGCTGCAACAATTTCAACATGACCTATGATTGACAATGCACCATACATAGATCCCAAAGTTAGTGCACCAGAATCCCCTGGAAATATTTTACTTGGAATTTTATGATATTTGTAAAATGCTAACGAGACAAATCCAAGAGGTAAACTCGCTAATGCAGTATCATAATGATGTACAATAACTAGACAAACAGTAAGAGCAAAGCTGGCAATTGTCATAAATCCACTTGCAACACCATTTAGTACATCAATAGAGTTTACAGTATTTCCCATGACTGGAATTATAATAACTATCAATCCCAAATACAGTTCTGGGATTTTGACCGAGCCAAATAGTGGAAAGGCAAGATGCGGAGGAGTATATGCTCCAAGTAAGATAATAGGTAATGCAGAAGCTGCAAGAGCGAGTGGTTTGAACCACCCACCAAGTACTTTTCTATCATCAGCAAAACCAACAAAAAAAGCAAGAGAAGTTGTAATGATAATTGCAAGTATATCAGTGGAGGAAAAAAATGCATAGAGTGTAAATTCAGAAGCCAGAATTCCTACAAGAATTGAAGGTCCTCCAGGACGAGCAACCATTGTTGCAATTTCTTTGTTGTAATCTTTTACAACCATATTTCTTTTTGTTAGTACTTTAATCAGACTTGGAGTAATTGCATAAACGGTAACAAATGCTATTGCTGAAATCAGTATTCCAATAATTGTTTTATCCAGCATTATCTTATCTTTTTCAGATGTGTCTTTATGTTTTCTGCGATAATTGGTCCTATCTTGTCTATTTTGGCTAGTTTTTCAACAGATATAGAAGTTAGATCCTCTCTAGTTTTTATGCCATTTTTGAAGAGCACCCTGGCTCTAACTCTTCCAATTCCTTTCACTTGTACCAGATCAACAAGTTCTTCTTTTATGCCATATGTCACCCTAGACCTTATAGAATCAATTTCAGTCAAGATCTCATCTTTTTTTTCTAGTTTTGCAATCTCATAAAGAGCGTGAATTAACCAGTCTGCAGTATCTACCATCCTATGCATATCCCCAGATTCTATGCCAAAATTATCAGACAAGAATATTTCGCTTGATTCATTTATCCAAGCATGTATTGCAAGAAGACTTCGATTACAATCGTATTCAGACATAGGTTCTATTAGCTGATCAGCATAATTTTCAATCAAAGTACCCACAAACTCGTAATCTTTATTTCGCAATGAAAACTTGGGAAAGAAATCTTCTGAGATTGTGATTAAGTGTAACAAACCAAGAGCATGGCCTTTTGTTGTAATTAGCTCCAGAGATTTTCTAAATAAAACTGCTGTAAGAGGATCGATATACAATGTAGAAGTTTTTTTGCCAAATTCTGTAGCGATATACCTATTTCCTTTTTGTTTGACAAGTTCTTCGGATTCTAAATATCGTAAGGATATTTGAATATGGAATTTTATTGTAGTTTTTCTTTCTTGTGAACCAGAAAGAGTCTTTGAAAAGAATTCTACAATATCTTCTCCCTTGATACCAGGATTTGTAGATACAAAACTGAGAAGATGAATTCGTAATGCCTTGTCTCCGGTAAGTTTTGAAGATATTGGTTCAGGAATTCCATTAATGTAATAATCAAAGATCTCATCACTGTTTGAGTTGCTCACAATTATCGCCTCACCATATTTGTCATATTGTGGTCTGCCTGCACGGCCGCACAGTTGTTTATACTCCAATATACTGATTGGCTTGTTTACACCATATTTTGCATCATATCTAGATACATTAGCAATAATTACTCTTCTTGCTGGAAGATTTACTCCCGCAGCCAATGTAGGTGTGGATGCTAGAATCTTTATTCTTTTATTCCTAAACTCAGATTCAATTAGATCTCTGCAATTAGGATTAAGACCAGCATGATGAAATGCCACTCCATTTTTAACTAGACCTGCCAGTGTTTTAACAAGTTCAGTATGTTCATTATCATTCAAGATTTTTTGTGAAATTTTTACCAATACTTCTTTATCTTCACTGTTTAGAGTCTTTGACACAGCCTCTGATGCCTTTGTAGCAAGAGAGACAGAACGTGTTCTTGTTTCTGCAAATAAAATTGCTTGACCACCATCATTTAATGAATCAAGGCCAAGATCAACAGGCGGTCCCCTAATGCTTATTTGAACTTCAAATTTTTTCTTGTCTTGCATGGTAACAATACCTTGATCATAGACTCCTTCAGACAATGGAACTGGCCTCCACTCACTATGAACTAGTTTACACTCTAACCAATCAGCAATCTCATCTGCATTAGTAACAGTAGCACTAAGAGCAAGTATTTGAGGTTTTTGTGATAATAGTTTCAGTTTTGTAAGTATAATTTCAAGAGTTGGACCTCTATCATCGTCACCCAATAGATGTACTTCGTCAGCTATTACAAGACTAATTTGATCTAACCATTCTGCACCTTGTCTTATGATAGAATCCATTTTTTCATTTGTCAGTACGAGAATATCATTTTGGCCTAGGTTCTTGTCAGATATATCAAAATCACCTGTAGATATCTGGATTTTCAGATTTCCACCAAGACCGTCTGAACCAAGTTTTTTAAATTCATTGAATTTTTCTGAAGCCAAAGCCTTTAGAGGACTGAGATAGATTATTTTGCCCCTCTTTTCAGACAGATGTTTTATTATTGCAAGAATAGCAAGTAATGTCTTACCACTTGCTGTTGGAGCAGAGACCAAGATACTTTTCCCTTCAAGCAATCCAGCCTTGACGGTCTTTTCTTGAGGAGGATATAGACTCACATAACCATTTTTTTGGAGAAATTCAATTGTAGAAGGAGGAATGTCTAGATGTTCTATTTTCATACCCGGTTATAATGACCAGGTTTGGATTCATAAATAGCTGACTCTCTCTGTAATTTTTTAATATATTTTCTTGATTCATCTTCTGTAAATTTACCAGTCTTGATAAGTTCTTTGACAAATGCTTTTTCTTCAACAGGTCTTTTTTCATCTCCTTCAAGTGACTTCATCACATCCATGAATAGTTGCATTTTTGAGACCTCGCTATGAGGACGACCTTGAAGAACTCCGAGATCAACTTTTCCCGTATTAACATCAACCCCAGCATCTTGTAACATACTCTGCATGAGAAATATTGCACGTTCTGCATCCTCACCATCAACTTGTGTCTTCATCAACAATCTAGCTCTTGCTGTTGCTAATCTTACAAGTCCCTCTAATTGTCTTGGTGTTACGGTTATCATCCCTTCAGATTCTACATTCCTCATTGTCATATAGTAATTGAGAATTAGATCTTCTGCTTCTGGAGTAAGATTTGGATCAAATCTTTTTGCATATGAGAGATATTTTGTAAGAATATCAACATCAACTAGCGACTTGGTATCAGTTCCTGATACCCTATGTAGATTCAATATGTGTCTTGCAATCCTTGTATCTCGTTCTTTTGATGGAATATCTCTGACAACAAAAATAAGATCAAAACGAGTTAAGAGCGGAACTGGAAGATTAACATTTTCAGTAATATTCTTGAAAGGATCATATTTTCCAAACATTGGGTTTGCTGCTGCCAGAATGGAAGTTCTAGCATTTAATGTTGCAACAATTCCACCCTTTGCAATACTTACCGATTGTTGTTCCATTGTTTCATGTAATGCACTTCTATCTTCTGGTTTCATTTTATCAAATTCATCTATACACACAAGACCTTGATCTCCTAATACTACAGCACCAGCCTCAAGCATCATTATACCAATTTTATCTCGGACAACTGCAGCTGTGAGTCCTGCGGCAGTAGAACCTCTACCAGATGTATAGAGTCCCCTTGGTGCAATTCTTGCACAAAATTTTAGCATCTCACTTTTTGCAGTACCAGGATCACCTACCAGGAAGACATTGATGTCACCACGAATTTTAGCACCATCAGCAAGAATTTTTTGAGTGGATCCTACAATTAATAACAAAATAGCTTCTTTGATTATATCATGCCCACTCACATGTGGTGCAAATGAGGCAACTAGTCTATCATAGATATCCGGATTTTTAACAAGTGATTTGATTATTCTTTCTTCATCAAGAGAGATTTCTTCTCGTTCAGTGCTTCTAGAAGTTTTATTTCCTCGTCCACGATGAAATTCGATGTTATTTCCTTGAATTCTTAGTCTATAGATGCCACTTTTTCCCCTCATAGAAGGTATGTGTTCTTGTTCAATTCTCACAATTCCTGTAAGTATGATACGATCTCCGGGTCTTGCGTTATCAACCAAATCTTGTAAGACTGTGACATCAAGATAATGAGGTAATTGACCAGGAGGTAGATCCTCTGGTAATTCTTGCAGTCTCACCATTTGAAAATCAATAAACTTACTTTGTTCGGGATTTATCTCAAGATCTCTGTGGGTACATTTTCCGTTATCACATTTTAATGGCTCCTTGAACTCTAGACCTTTCTCTTGAATTCGCACAGTCTTGTGATTATCAGGACAAAAGTAAACTAGTTCTTTTGCAAGTGGTTTGATTTCAGAAGATCTAACAACCATTCCAGATACACTAATTACTTTTCCAATAACCTCTGCGTTTACTTCACGTAAGCTTCTCTGTGAGGGGTAATTTGAAATTCTTACTCTAATATCATGTCGAATTTTTTCTGCATATTGAGGAAATCGTTCTTTAAGAATATCTTTTATTGCACCACCGAAGGCTCGAAGTATTTCATCAGGATCAATGGTAAATACAGATTCAATTTCGGGATACGAAACTAGATCATTATAATCAACTACGATGTATTGTGTTTTCTTTGCCATCATTTGATCTATTTCATCGACATATTTGTAAACATCAGACTTGTCTTTGAATTGACTCAGAAAATCTTTCACTTGATCCTGAAGTTTACTCTTGGAAATTGATTCAGGTTGAGTAGTCATTTTTTATCATCCATTATTTGTCGTTTAAATTCAGCACTGTTGTCATGAATATAATCAAACAGTGTTCTTTCTTCTATGGTCAACTTTTTTGCTAAATCATTAGTCATTTTTGATGAATCTGCCAATCGAATTATCTTTCCTTGTCGTTTACGAACAAGAGAATTCAATAGACTTTCTATTTTATCACGATCTTCTTGTGGAAGTCTACGAGTAAATGAATTCACTTTGATGTAAAAATCAAGATCCAATGTAGATAGATCAAAATCGCCCTGTACATTTTCTTTCATAACTGCCTGCTTCAAGGCTACAATCATATCAGTGTCTTGCACTTCAACCAATTTTTCTGAAGATAATACCTCAGCTATCCATCGAGATATACTCAGCATATCACCCTGTTTGGCCTCTATGGATGTCAATGGTGCATCTATTTTCAGATCATGAGCAAAATTTACTTTGACGTCTTGTAGACGATATCCTATACTATGTATTTGTATGAGTTCTGAAATGTGCAATTTACTCGATCCACCTTTGAGCAACTAAAGGGATCGATCGATCAATTCTGTTAACCATTTGGTTCGATCATTTGATCTAGGATGTTGATTTAATCAATTCGGTTGAAATGAAGTCAACTAAGATATCAAACACTATTCAAAACCGTAAGAACGACTAGATTAGTAAATTTTTTCATGATTTGAAGGGTATTTTGCAATAACCAGTTGTTCTTAATGCTTGTAAATTCATGTTGTTTGTGTACAGAGCACAAATTCCACAAAATATGAAAACAAAATTGAGACTATGTCCTACAGGATGTACTCAACGAAGAACTTTGAACTATTGGTTGTCTGAAAGAAAAACTTTCGATGGAAAGAGATGTAAGAATTGTGGATACAAAGTAGATTATGATATAAACAAGGTATCATTTAGAAAATATTCAATTTTAAGGTCTAATTAGTAATAGGAGAATACCTATCATTTCCACGATCATAGAGTCTGCCTTTTCTCAGTAGACTTTGTATTACTTTATCACATTCTTGATAATCCATTTTCATATGTTCTGCACATTCCTTCATTGTTGCTTGCTGACGATCGATAAAGAAAACATAGACTCTTCGTTCGTCATATCGTATTGATGACGTAGCAGAAATTTGATCATAAAACCAGTCTTCATGTACGTCTATAATATACTTCAGATTTTCCAAGTATGTATCACATGTGTTTTCGATATCATTAACTTCCAAAGTATTATGCGATAATGCACGTCCAACAGAGACAGACAAGGAGTGAACTGATAGTGGTTTACCTTTTATGCCTAGATCATAGAATTGATTGTTACCAGAATATTTTTTCAGTATTTCATTTGTATTGGAAAATCTCTCTAGTCTATTTCTACATAATTCAAGACTATCATCATAAGTTTCTTTGTTAACTATAGGTGCAGAGAGACGTACTGCTAAAAGATATTTGTATACTTGAGGATCTACATCTTTGTTTATTCCGCGTCTTTCTATACTCTGTTCTAGAACTATAGGATAATCAGATTTTATGAGTCCTCTTAAATTGAAATCTAGGGGTTTCCCATTGTCTTGCAGAAGAGTAATGCCATATTCATCGTTAGAAGATCTGTCCAACTTCAAGTCCACAGTTTTAGAAATAGAATTCAGTGGTTCAACATGATTTTGCCATCCAGATATTGGAAGTGAGTGTTTTATTCCCAATTCATTTATTTCAAATGATACACTTTTGGAACTTAACAAATCTCTTGGTAAAAATCTACGAAGGTCGTTTTTCAGATGAACTTGAGGTAATTGTTTTGCATAATTTGCCATGGTCAGGGTAAGACCTCCAGCTCTCTGATTGTATATTGGAGGAGAGCTCACCAGACTTTGTGCAATAAGTTGTTGAGTTGTATCTTCTATGTTTATCCATTTTTCAAACAAAATATTTCTAAATTCATCTGTTGAAATTTCAGGTTCTAGTCGACCATAATCTGGTCTACTAGGAATGATATCTTCCACCAGCAAAGTTTTTTCTACTAAAGCACTATTTCCTTTAAGAGAGTACAACCATTTTCCTTTAACAGTGACGTATTGATTCTGAGGAGGATACTCTACAAAATCTCCGGTTTTGCAAAGAATGTAGGTATTAGGAGTTGTAGGAGATGCTAACAATACAAAATTAGGAGGAGTTAACCAGGATACAAATCCTGTAACCTCTACATCATGTTCTTGCCTTCTTGCATTATATAATGAACGCATTTGCTCCATTTCAAAATCAAGATATTCTACTCCAAATGTTCGATCAAGAAACCTAGCAGTTGAGTACTTGTATTTTGGTAATTCTGGCGTAAGCGGTAAAAATGACATGTCTATTCACCATCAGGAAATTATTTCCTCTTCATCCTTTACTGCCTCATCAGCCTTTGCTATTTCTTCCCATTGATCATTTCTACTGATTCTCTCTAGTTCATCAATTTTGACTCTCTGTTTTTGTATCAATTCTATTAGTTTATCATTTGGTAATTCAGAGAGTGCTTCATAACTATAGTCAATGTCATCTAGATTAAAATCGTCCAATATGTCAGATTCTCCTTTGTGCCTCTAAAGGAATCGATCGATCAATTCTGTTAACCATTTAGTGCGATCATTTGATCTAGTATTCGTCTGTACAAATTTGTTCCTGTTTATAATTAAAAAACATATCTTCTCATTTAACATGGAATCCAAGTTATCATTCCAACAATTGGTCTTTTTTCAACAATAATAACAATCGGTTATAATAGTAATACCCAAGGTACATCCTTCATGCACATATGGTACAATTCACATAATTTCTTAAACTTAATTTTATTAGTAAGTGAAAGACGTATGTCCCTATGACTGAATCGTCAATGTGGGTAGAAAAATACCGCCCTACCAAGATTTCATCAATCATAAACCAAAAAGAAATAGTTGGTAGTCTACGATCTCTTTTAAAAAATACATCAGAAATGCCCCATTTGTTATTCTCTGGCTCGGCAGGAGTTGGTAAAACTACTACTGCATTGTGTCTTGCAAGAGAGATCTTGGGAGAGTCATGGCATGAGCACACTTTAGAATTAAACGCTTCTGATGAACGCGGTATCAACATGGTTAGAGAAAGAGTAAAGAAATTTGCAAGATTTTCAGGTTTAGATACCAGCATTCCTTTCAAGCTTATAATTTTGGATGAAGCTGATGAGATGACCTCAGATGCTCAAACTGCCCTAAGAAGGATCATTGAAGACACCGCAAAACATTGTAGATTTATCATGATTGCAAATAACATATCAAAAATCATAGAACCTCTGCAGAGTAGATGTGCAGTTTTCAGATTTACAAGAATATCTGAAGAAGACATAATCATCCATTTGGAAGAGATTTGTAAAAAAGAGAAAATAAAGTATACACAAGAGGGTTTGAAGACTTTATACCAACATTCAGAAGGAGATATGCGTCACTCCATAAACATGTTACAAGCAACAGCAAGTGTTGGAATAATAAATGAAGACAATGTAAAAACTTCCGCAGGACTTGCTAAAACAAGCGATGTAAGTGTCATTTTGAAACTTGCACTTGGAGGAAAAATTTCAGAGGCCAGAAGCAAAATGATTGAACTTATCAAAGTTTATGGAATGTCAGAGTCAGACTTTTTGAAATATCTAAATGAAGAATGTTATAAAATTAAAACTAGCCATTTATCTCAGATGTTAGAAGCCATAGCAAAATATGATTATAGATTAATCATAGGAGCCAATCCAGAGATTCAGCTATCTGCACTATTAGCAGAACTTGGAAATATAGAAAAATAATAGCGCAGAGAGAGGGATTTGAACCCCCGGGTGCTTGCGCACATAGGCTCTCAAGGCCCACGCCATGCCGGGCTAGGCGACCTCTGCGAGTTTTTTTTGTAAGGACTTGTTAAAATTTGTTTAAGATTGTCATTTTTAGAACTAGGACATACTATGTAGAGATGAATAATAAGAAAAAGAAAAGGGACGAAAAATTCTAGTGGTGTGCGTGTGGATTGACAGAACCAGTTTCCATTTTTACAAAGGTTCCGGCTGCTTTCTCATGGTGTTCCAAGTTAGATTGGTCTACCTTGATAGCTTGTGGAGGGCAAACTGAAACGCATGCCATGCACCAAATACAATCATGTTCTCTGATTGGATCAGCCTTGTCTGTGTAGTCTGCTCTGTGTTCTTTTTCAGAACTACCTGTTCCAGCAAATGTTGCATTTACTGTCTGTTTTGCAGGAATATCTTGTTCTGTTCTGTACCATTGGAAGACTTGGACAGGACATGCTTCAATGCATGCACCATCTGCGACACATGAATCCCAATCTACAGCTACCATAGTACCACTTACGCCTAATGGTTCGATTTTTTCTCCTCTAGCCTTGAAGGATTCGATGCAGTTTTCATCTTTTGATGCTTCTGCTAATCTTCCAGGGCCCCATCTGAAGTGAAAATGTTCACCATCGGAGTGATTTATTTTTCCAAGTGGGTTGTAACCCTTTGGAAAGTCTTCTGGTATCGGCATAGTTTTTTGTCGCAGGCTATGTTATTTAAACCTAGACAAAACTAAGTGAATTTTACAATCTCTTTTTCATGTATATCTTGATTCAACTGATCAACCTTGATTGCTTTTGTAGGACAAACTTCAACACATGCCATGCACCAAATACAATCAGCTTCTTTTACAGGATTTGCTTTGTCAGTGTAATCTTTTCTGTCGTTTCTACCAGTCTCACCAGGGTTTTTGTACCATTCAAAAACCTTGACAGGACAGCTCATCAAACAGATACCATCACCAATACAAGAATCCCAGTCTACAGCTACAAATGTACCATGTACACCTATAGGTTTGATTTCTTCACCTGCAGCTTGAGAGTCAGCTTTTACTTTGGGATCAGTTGATGCTTCAGCAAGACGTCCAGGACCCCATACAAGATGATAATTTTCACTTAATGGATCTTTGAACTTTTCAATTGCATGATGATTTGCAGGAAAGTTTGGATCTATAGGCACAATATTTGAGATTATTGTTAGTTATTTAAAGTGTATACAAGATAAATTCATATCTTTCACAAATCGCCCTAGTTTGTGGGAATTTTCAAGTATGATGTATATCGTAATCCTAACGTAGGCATCTATGCTAAGTGTAATGACAAATTTGTTTTCATACCAAATGGATTTGCCGCTACAAAAGCAAAAAACTTGGCAGAATTTTTAAAAACGGATTATGTTTTTACGGCAGTTGCAAATACAAGATTACTTGGACCAATGATGGTAGTAAATAACAGTGGATTATTGTTGCCACGTAATTGTCATGAAGAAGAGATCGCACACTTGAAAAAATCAACCGGACTTAATGTGGACATACTAGATACAAAACACAACGCATTAGGAAATCTAATTTGTGCAAATGACAAGGGAGCAGTAATGTCACCACTTATTCCAACAGAATATATCAAACAAATTGAAGATGTACTAAAAGTCAATGTGATAAGAAAAAGAGTTGCAGCATATCATCAAACTGGTGCAATGACGGTAGCAAATTCCAAAGGAGGAATCATTCACCCATCTACAGAGGATGAAGATATCAAGGCAATATCACATGTATTAGGTATAGAATTAGAACCTGCAACTATCAATGGTGGATCTCCTTATCTATCGTCAGGCATGTTGGTAAATAACAATGCAATAGTTGTAGGAGGCCTTACAAACGGTCCTGAGCTAGTCATGATTACCAAGGCTTTTAGAGTTGAAGACTAGATTTTACATCATTTAGCATAACATCAAGTTGTATCTGTCTTTCAGAACCATCCTCCATATTTCGAATTATTACATAGTTATCAGCAAATTCTTTTGGTGCTACTATTATGACACGCTTTGAAGCAGAGGCAATTTCCATCTGTTTTTTCAGAGATTTCCCAGATAGATCCACATCTGTAGGAATACCTTTTAGACGCAATTTAGACGCAATACCAATTGCAATTTTTTGCATATCACTATTAACAAAAACTACAGATATTCTGGATTCAGAATTTCTTGTAGATATTTGCTGTTTTTCCAATAACAATGCAATTCGTTCTACTCCTCCAGCTGCACCAGTGGCACCAAGATCGTTTCTTCCAAAGGCTCTAGTCAATGTGTCATATCTTCCGCCACCAACCAGCGCACCTGCACCAGAGTCAGTCTCAAACACTTCAAAAACAATTCCAGAATAGTAATCAAGACCTCTTACTATGCCAAAATTTATTCGGACGTTATTTACACCACGGTTTTTTAGAGTATCAAACAGTTGTAAAATTTTATCCCAGTTTTTTATTTTGTTAGCATCAATCTGTTTTTCTATTTCATCAGGGAGTCCTTTTATCTCAGAAAATTTAAGAAGTTGTTCTAATTCCGGTACAGAATAACCTTTTTCTTGATATTCTTTAATGATGTCTTGTTTTCTCTTTTTTTGAATTTTATCAACAGCCCTTAGAATGTCGCCAATCACATCAGGCGAATCAGACTTGAAAACATCTTTTACATAGGATTCGACAAGTTCTCTGTCACAGATATCAATTACAATATTTCCAAGTCCCAATCGGGCTAGGAATTTGGATGTAAAATCAATTATTTCAGCATCTGATTCTATGCTTGGTTCACCATAGATCTCTATATCCCATTGATGGAAGAATCTGTACCTACCTTTTTGTGGTTCATCATAACGCCATACACCACCAAATGTCGAGATTTTAGCAGGCAATCGCATAGATTTTTGTGATGTAGCAAAACGTGTAAGACCTATTGTAAAATCAAAACGTAATGCTACCTCACGATCTCCTTTGTCAGTAAAGTAATAAATTTCATTTTTTATTGATGGACCACTTTTTGTTTCTATTACAGATAACAATTCAATTGGTGATGGTTCCATGAATTGAAAACCAAATAAATTTGATGTCTCAATGAATTTTTGACGCAGATATTCAATTGTAGAAGATTCCACTGATTCAATATCTCGCATACCACGTGGTAATTCCAATTTCAAGTCTCATTCTTTTTCTAATGCATTTAGACTTTCTGATTACCAAAATCATTGTTAGAATAAATAGTGCACCGCAGACCTATCAATTCGTGGCTTATCGATATCTAGATCATATGACAGATGCTTTCATAGAGGTGACTGGAGATACAATTGATGAAGCCTTTGAAAATGCAGGCGTATCAGTTGTAGATACAATTGTTGATATCAAGTCGGTTGAGAGTAAAGAAGATAGAGAAATCGTACTAAATGCAGATGATCTGAAGAGTTTGTTATATAGCTGGCTCGAGGAAATAATCATTCTTACAGTAACAGACGGTTTTGTAGGAAAAATATTTCATGTCAAAATAACAAAAAATGATGGATATCACATATTGGCAAAAGTTAGTGGAGAGGAAATTAGTGTTGAAAAACATCATTTCAAAATGGAGATCAAGGCACCTACGTATCATTTAATGGAGATCAAAGAGGAGAAACCAGTTTTGATGCAATTTATTCTTGACCTCTAGGCTAAATTATTAAATAGCTTTTATCTAGAGCAAGTAGGTTTGGTAGACGAAGAATTAGAAAAAATTATGAAAAAAAAATTGGAAGAGATGAAGATGTACAAGGAACCAGAAATTCTTGATCTTACAGATTCTAATTTTGATAAATCCATAGTTGGCGACACGCCAGTAATTGTAGATTTTTGGGCTACATGGTGTGGTCCATGTCAGTTCATGTCTCCAATTTTTGAAAAAATTGCAAAAAAATACAAGACTATTAGATTTGCACGTGTAAATGTAGATAATGCTCCAGGCATATCTCAAAGATATGGAGTTTATTCAATTCCAACATTTCTCGTATTTAGTAATGGAGAACCGGTTGACAAGGCAATGGGAGCAGTTGGAGAACCTGGGCTACACATGCTTGCGCAAAAATATGCCTAATAGGCATAAAGCGGATTAACTTTCCTCTGGATATCTATTATTTCTCTGAGAACTTGAAATTCCTCAGGACTCAATTTGTGAGAGAATGTTTTCAACAACAACTTTGCTTCAGGAGAAGGTGGGAAGGAATAAAGAACTTCTTCTTCAGATATTTGTCTACCTATTGTTACATTCTGAATCGAGACAGCTACTTCTTTGCCTTTTTTTGCAACATCAACATTTTTACCGTTCTCTTGAATTTGATGCACAGTACCAATTTTTCTACCATTTGAATTCATAACAGATACTTTTTGCTTCAATATACCAGCATCCACTAACACTCCAAAAACTGCTGGGTTATTCTGTCTGAACACATAACCTTTGAGAAATGTGAATTTGGATATTGGTGTAAGTTCTTGGAAAATAGCATTTTCTTCATTTGCAGTATCATCTCGAACCCAATCTACATAATTATCAATCAAGCTGTAAATTACCTGATCATGAAAGATCTTGATGTGACTGGCCTCTGCTTCCTCTTGAGCATCCTGTAAAATTTTTACATTAAATGCTATTATCACACCCAAATGTCTATCACGTTCTTTTATTGCAAGTGCCTCCATAACATCTCGTCTTGTTACAGGCCCAATGTCTGCCATGGATATAGATACATTTTGTTTTTTTAACATATCAGTCAAAGCTTCTAGAGAACCAATAGTATCACATTTTAGAATTATTCCTTTTGTATCAGTTTTGATAAATACAGATTTCATTTCAGATTCGATCAATTTTTTAAATTCTTCAATTTTCGATTCGTCAGTAGTTGCATATACAGGACTTCCTGGAAGTGCACCTTCTAGATCAGGTGATGCGATTTTGACACCAGCTGCTGCAACCACCTCGTTTACTGGCATAAATTTATCTCTAGGATCACGCATTTCGTCCAGAGGTTTTGGAAGAAGTATTGCCTTGGGCTTTGTTACAATTACCGAGTCTCTCTTGGCAACTAGAATAAAATCACTTTTTCTCAGAGTACCATCAATTAATACAATGTTTGCAGTCATTCCAAGACCAATCTCTTCTTTAACCTCAAGAACTATGCCCCTTGTCTGCTTCTCAGTTTGGTCCAATTTTTTCTGCATATATTGCTGTGTAAGCCCTACCAGGACCGCTAGTAACTCAGGCATTCCTTCACCACTTCTGGCACTGACTGGAACTATTGCTACTTCTTTTAGGAAATCCTTTACTCTGTAAAATGCCTCTGAATTGTATCCTAAAACAGATAATGTTCCCACTACATTATACAGTAACTCATCAAGTGCTGTCTGTACAAATTGGTCCTGTTCTTTGACTGATTGTGAAATAAATTTTGTTGTAGGATTTTTTTTCCATCCAGAAACCATATCAACTTTATTCAATGCTATTACAAATGGAACTTTTCTGCTCTGCAAGATTTTCAGACTTTCGTTAGTTTGGGGTTGAAATCCTCGATTTACATCTACAACCAAGATAGCAATATCTGCTGCAGAGCCACCCCTTGCTCGAAGATTTGTAAATATTTCATGCCCAGGAGTATCAATAACAAGCAAACCTGGAATTTCTTCATTTCCTCCACCCATTTTTGCAAAAAGAGGTCCACAAACTTTCTTTAATGTTTCAGCAGGAAGAAAACTTGCACCAATGTGTTGTGTGATACCTCCAGCTTCTCTTGCTTGTACGCCGGTACCTCGTATCTTATCTAACAGAGATGTTTTACCAGAGTCTACGTGACCCAGAACTGCTACTATGGGCTGTCGTATATGCAACTACTTTCACTTGAATACCACAGCTATTTCTTTTTCAAAACTTTCCTTAGAGTCAGAAGCATGTATGATGTTATCAGAGATACCCAATCCAAAGTCTCCTCGTATTGTTCCTGGTGTAGCATCAAACGATTTAGTGGAACCTATCATTAGTCTAGTTGTTGCAATTGCATTATTTCCTTCCACAATAGCTGCAACCACACATCCTGAAGTGATAAAAGAAACCAATTCGCCAAAAAACGGTTTTGTGTTATGTACTGAATAGAATTCTTCTGCCATTTGTTTTGTAAAAGTAAACATTTTCAATTTTAAAACATTAAACCCCTTGTGTTCAAATCTAGAGATAATATCACCTACTAGTTTTCTTTCTACACCGTCAGGCTTTACAATGAATAACGTCTGTTCAGTCATTTTATTTTTTGACCTTTATTCCGCCCTTGACATATTTGTTAGTCCACTTGAGTCTTCTTGGATCACGTTTTAGGACTAGCATGTTCTTTTTGCACTTTGAAGAACAAAACCAAAACACTGAGCCATCATTTTTTACAAGCATAGTACCAGAACCCTTTGCTACAGGTCGATTACAAAAACTACAAGGTTTGACTAGAACACTCAATTTTTATCACTTTATCTTTCTCGCTTCACGTTCTGTTTCTCGTAATATGAGAATATCTGACATTCTTACAGAACCTTTAACATTTCTTGTTAGAATTCTGCCTCTGTCTTTACCATCTAATATTTTTACTCTAACTTGGATAACTTCACCAGCAATTCCAGTTCTTCCGACTATTTGTATAACTTCAGCAGAGGTAGGAACTTCAGTACTCATTTGTTAGCTTGACCACCTTTTATCTGCGATAATGATGCCACAATTTGGTCTACAATGTGTTGAGCATCTCCAGAATCTAATATCGCAGCAGCAGCAGAAGTAACATCAATTCCCAGAGACTTACCTAGTTCCTGTCTGCTTGGAACAAAGCCATATGGAATTCCATGCTCCTCACATAGTATAGGAAGGTGAGCAACTACTTCTGCTGGTTCTACATCTTCTGCAATAATCACCAGTTTACTGATTCCTCTTTCAATTGCTTTTGTAACTTCGTTGGTACCTTTCTTTACTTTACCACTTTGATGTGCGACTCTTACAGCCTCGTATATTGGGCTAACCAAGTCAGTAGGCACCTCAAACTTTACGTAATAAGCCTTAGCCAGATGTATCACCCATTGGGATCATTTTCATTCTTTCTGTCTTTTCAATTGGTTTTAAAAGTGTTATCTGTCTAGTGCGACATTTACCTTTTGCAGGTATTTTTCAAAAATATCATCTAATTTAGATTGGGAATGAGATTCAGCATAGAGTCGGGCTATTGGTTCAGTACCACTCAATCGCACCATAATCCAACTAGAATCATCTAGTGACATTTTAATTCCATCAGTAAGATCTTTTTTGTAGGGTTCTGTTTTTAGAATTTTAACTATTTTTTTAAAATCATCTTTTGAGCATTCAATTTTTCCCTTAGTGGTAAAAGATGGTGGCAACATATCCATTTCTTGAGATAGAGAATGTGTACTATTTGCTAGAAGATCAAGCAAGATAGCCATAGTCATTGAACCATCTCTAACCTGATTATGTTTGCCATACATGAATCCACCATTTTCTTCAAAACCAATAATTGCATTTTCTTTTATCATTTTACGTGAAACCTCAACACTACCCACTTTGGTTCGTAAAACTTTAGATTGTGAATTGGAAGCTATTTTTTCTATCACAGATGTAGAGTTGACAGATGTAACTACTGTAGATGCTGGTTGTTTCTTTAGAATATATTGTGATAAAAGTAATGCAGATCTGTCACCTGTGAGAATTTTTCCTGTCTCATCACAGAAAATACTCCTATCACCATCACCATCAAATGCTATTCCAAGATCAGCTTTTGATTTTATTATCATATTGGAGAGATTATTCAAATTTTGAGGTGTTGGCTCTGAGCCCCGACCCGGAAAATTACCATCTATATTTTCATTTATTCGAATTGTCTCACATCCAAGATCCTTACATAAAGTAGGAGCCGTTACTGCTTGAGCACCATTGCCAAGATCAAGCACTATCCTGAGGTTTCGTGATTTGATTTTATTTACGTTAACCTGTTTCTTTATTCCAGAAAGATATGTGCTAATAGCATGCGACTCATTCATTATTGAGCCAAATTTCGTTGAAGTTTTCCATTTTTTTGTAAAATAAATTTCTTCTACTTGGAGTTCAGATTCTCTTGAAATTTCAATTCCATCTTTTGCAATGACCTTCATTCCATTATACTGAGGAGGATTGTGTGACGCTGTTATCATGATTCCTCCATTATAGCCAAGTTGTCTTGTGGCAAACTGCAAACATGGTGTAGGAACCAAACCACATATTGCAGAATCAAGACCTGCAGAACTCAGTGTGGCTGTTACTATTTTTGATATTATTACACTTGATTTTCTTCCATCATAGCCTACTAAAATTGGCCCTTTTTTGAAGAAACTTGCAATCGATAAAGTAATTTTTGAGATAAAATCAAGGGTGAGATCTTCCCCAAATACCCCTCTAACACCATTAGTTCCAAATAATTTCGCCATACAGACCATTCAACAATAGATAAATTTGTCTTAAAAGTCATGGTGCATGCGGGAGTTGCCAAGCCTGGTCAAAGGCGCAGGGCTTAGGACCCTGTCTTTTAGGAGTTCGTGGGTTCAAATCCCACCTCCCGCATCTATTGAACTATACAAAGCTGCATTTCTTTATGATTACGAAAATGAACACTGCAAAAGTTATTTGAGCACTCATAACAATGCCAGTCACCTATCGTAGAACATACTTTGCAAATTTTTATAGGATTATTGTGATCATAACTATTTCCTCTATTATGTACCCGGTGAGTAGTCTTTTGTTTGTCCATCATTCTCCCTCATTTGAATTAAAATTTGAAAAACTACTATCTTCCATTCAACAACACATTACAGAATTACAATATCTAGTTGGACTAGCATTCTTACAATACGTCATATTCCAAAAGGCTATTTAAGTATTAATAAGTGCAATACGTCTAACAATTAGGATGGATAAGACAATTGTAGAACTTGTTGTAGTTGGAAAAGACCACGAGGGTGTAGTAGCAGGTTTCACTAATTTCATTTTTCAAAATAAGGGAAACATAGAAAAAATTAATCAAAATGTAGTAAAGGGACTTTTTGGAATGTATCTAGAAGCATCTTTTACAAAAAAACTAGATGCAATGAAATTCAATAAAGAAGCTGAGAGATTAGCAAAGAATCTCAAAATGGAAGTCAATATCCACTACGAAGTATCAAAAAGAAAGAAAGTAGCAGTACTTGTAACAAAAGAACCTCATTGTCTTGAAACCATTCTAGATGCAAGAACAAAAGATAAGATCAAAGGAGAAATTGTAGTCTTAATAGGCACTGAGAATACCTTAGCACCTCTAGCAAAAAAAGCAAACATTCCATTTGTCATGGTCGATGAAAAAGATCAGGCAAAAGCAGAAGAAAAAATAATTACAATCATAAAAAAATTTGATGTTGACTTGATAGTACTTGCAAGATACATGCGAATACTTTCTCCCAACTTTGTATGGAGATATCCCAACAGAGTCATTAACATACATCCATCACTCTTACCTGCATTTCCTGGTGCTTTCGCCTATGTCCAAGCATACGAACGTGGCGCAAAAATTGTAGGATGTACCGCACATTATGTAACTGAAGACTTGGATCAAGGCCCCATAATTTTCCAAGATGCTTTTTCTATAGATGAAGATGAAACTTTAGAATCATTGAAAAAGAAAGGTCAGAAATTAGAAGCTAGTACATTGTTAGAAGCTGTGAAAATGCACCTTGATGGAAGATTAGAAGTATATTGGGGCAAGGTACATGTCAAACCCAAGAGATCTAGATGATAATAAGAGACCTCACAAATACTGACATTCTCAAACTAACAAAGAATAGATCAGTTGCATTAATTCCAGTCGGATCAATTGAGCAACATGGTTCTCATCTTCCCATATCCACAGATTCTGATATAGTTACATACATAGCAAAACAGGTCTCAGAAAAAAATAGATTTTTGTTACTGCCCACTCTTCAATATGGAGTTTCTTTTGAGCACCATCCATTTTTCAATTTGAGTCTGTCAAGTCCAACTCTAGAAAAAATTCTAGTTGAATTGTGTATTTCATTATCAAAAAACCACATTGATACAGTAATCATCCTTAATGGTCACCATGGAAATCTAAACGCATTAAAAAAACTAGCAGATAAAATTTCCAAGAAAACAGGCATCAAACAACGTATCTTTGTTTATTCATATTGGCATTTTATGAAAAATGAATTTGATCATGCAGGATTTGTTGAAACATCCATCATGTTAGCAATATCAGACAAAGTACAGATGAGCAAGGCTAAAAAAGGATTCATTCCGGGTAACTTGTCAAAGACTGAATTGAATAGGTTGGGCAAAAAGGCAAACAAGTCATTTATTTCAGTAACAAAGAATGGTATCTGGGGAGATCCTACTATAGCTACATCAAAGGATGGAAAAGCGATTTTAAATGAAATAATCACAAATTTAGTGAAAGCGAGTCAAACTTGCCTTACTGGAACAGGTCGAAAATTTCACCAATGAAATTTTAATATATACCCTCCATAGAGTGGGTAATAAGTGAAATAAATGTCAGTAGATATGGCAGTAAAAGTACTTGATGAAAGCCTAAACAAGGTTGTACTTATCAAGCTGAAAGGCGGCAAAGTGATAAGAGGTAACCTTCATGGTTTTGACCAACACATGAACCTGCTACTTGAATCTTCAGAAGAGATTCCTTCTGAAGGAGAGACAAAAAGCCTTGGTACCATAGTTGTCAGAGGAGACAACGTAGTTATCATATCCCCTCCACCAAAGTGAGTGCATTATGACTAAAGGTACTACCTCAATGGGAGGCTATACAAGAAAACACGTACACATTAGATGTAGAAGATGTGGAAAGAACTCTTATCACATACGACACAAAAGATGCGCTAGCTGTGGTTTTCCTGAGGCTAAGATAAGAAAATACAACTGGATCAAATGGTATACCTAAATGGAAGAAATAGCGCTAGTTTTTAGCTCTCTTGCAGGCGCATGCACCGCAGTCGCACTCGACAAGGTTCCAAAAATAAAACGCAATAAACAAACTCCAACTATTAATTCTGCAATCACAAATCAATTACATTCACTAAGAATGGAAAAAGAAATACTTTCAAAAACCATTACTAGACTTCACCAACAAGAATCAGATGTTACAAGAATACAAAAAGACAAACTTTTGCTTCGCTATCAACATCAACTTGGAACAGTCATAACCAAGATTGAAAAACTTGAAGTTGCAAGCAAGTACCCAGATCTAGGTCCAGTCGGAGATAGTTTGATTTCACTGATGGACAATAAACTTTCACAGTTAGATCAGAGATTACATGAAATTTCTTCAAAGATTACAGTAAATACAATTACTCAACCCAAACAAGCGGAAAGAATTGTAGAGACAATACTGGAAAATCCTCAAGTCAAGAAAATAGAACCAAAAATAGAGATTCAAAAGGAAAAGATGGAGGTTCTAGAGGAGAAAATAATAAAATCAGAAAGAACACCTGAATGGTTACCTCCAATTGAGGTTCCGACATATGAAAAACACAGAACTGTAGAACTGAGCACCCTAACAGAGATCACAAATAAGATTCCACAATTCCCTGCTGATCTTATAAAACATACACAAGTTGAACCACAAATTCCTCAAGTAATCATAGAACCAATAATAGTTGAAGAACCAATATTGATTCCTCAGCCCAACATACAAAATATAACAGAAGAGATTTTGCCAGAAACACCAAAGCCAGAACTAATACAACAAGAGTCAGAAAGAAAGATACAGCTTCCAGCAGCAATCAAGATACCAGAAGAAGAAAAACTTGAAGATGATGACAAAGATTTGGATAAGATAAAAAGCGAAATAATGAAGGCATTATCAAAACTCGAACAAGTAGAGGTAGAATAATTGACGGTAGATGATGCCATTGAGGCATTATCACCACAGGCATTAAAAATGATAAAAAACAATTTTGTCATAGGCCTTGGGAGTGGAAGAGCTGCAACTACAATAGTCAGACTATTGTCACAATATATTAAAAAGAACAAATTTGTTGTCAAGGCAGTACCTACATCCTTGCAGATCAAAATTGAAGCAGAAAATGGAGGAATTCCAATAATAGAAGCAGATCAAATTGATCATATTGATCTAGTCTTTGACGGTGCAGATCAAATAGACACAAAAGGAAACATGATCAAAGGCGGTGGAGGTGCTTTGCTTCGAGAAAAAATTTTGATAAGTATAGCAAAGAAGGTTGTAATAGTTGCTGATGAATCAAAATTTGTCAAAAAACTTGATCGAAGTGTACCTGTAGAGATACACCCATTTGCAAGAAACATAGCTGATAAACAAATAAGAGAATATGGAGGCAAGCCACACATCAGACTGTTAGAACGCGGTTATCCATTTGTAACTGAAAATGGAAACATCATACTAGATTGTGATTTTGGTCAAATACAGAATCCCAAGGAACTTGCATCAAAAATAATAGGAATTCCCGGCGTTATCGAAGTTGGAATATTTCCAAAGCCAGATATTATTTACAAGGCAAGAAAAAATGGCCAGTATGAAATCATACAGTAGGAGAATTTTATTATGAAATGTGATCGTTGTGAAAATACAGTTGTTTATTCAAGAAAATATTCTGGCGAAAATCTTTGCTCCAATTGTTTTTCAAGATCAATCGTACATAAAACTACAAAGACAATGGCCAAGTATAACATGATAAAACCTGGAGATGTGGTCGGTGTTGCAGTATCAGGTGGAAAGGATTCACTTTCATTGTTACAAGTATTAAAAGAAATTTCTCTTGATCATCATTTTACATTAAAAGCTATTACAGTAGATGAAGGAATTCCAGGATATAGAGACGAAGCGTTGAAGATCGTAGAAGAGTTTTGTAAAAAAATAGATGTAGAGCACAAAGTATACCCATACAATTCGCTTTTTGGTACAACTTTAGAAGAGACACTAGAAAATAGAAACAATGAGAAAATTTCATCATGTTCCATATGTGGAGTATTAAGAAGAAGAGCAATAGATTTTGGCGCAATTGATCTGAAAGTTGATGTGATAGCAACAGGTCACAATATGGACGATATGTTACAGACTTTCATAATCAACATTATTTCAGGTGATACAAAAAAAATTGGCTGGATGGATCCTGATACTTCGGAAAATAAGATACGAAAGATAAAGCCATTCTATGAAATTTATGAAAATGAGATTGTCTTCTATGCATTCACAAATGAAATTCCATTCCAGTCAGAAGAGTGTCCCCACATGAATGAAGGAATTAGAACAGAAATTCGTAATTTTCTAAATTCTCTAGAAAAGACCCATAGCGGAATTAAAAATAACATGTTCAAGTCAATTTTGAAGATTTCATCTACCCTCAAGGACTCTAATAATTCAGAATGGAAAATTTGTTCAAAGTGTGGTAGTGAGTGTACAGGAGACATATGTTCAGTATGTAATACGTTAGCCAATCTACGATTGAACTAAATCCTAATGCAGATAAAGAACTTGTATTACAATAAATTTGGTAGTAGGTAGGGTTGGGGCGCTAGCCGTGCCCTGTCTCTGAAACCGGCTATATGCAGAGACCAGTAACTGCTGGATAAATCTCTAGATAGACGGTACTTGCCTGACTTGCGGATATGAAATCACGCCGAAGCGGGTGGATACAGGACTGAAGTTGTCCGAAGGGATAACTCTCAAGTTCTAACTGCCGAAAGGGATGAGGTCCGGGAGGGAGCAATCCTAAGGTAGAGCATCCACGCTGCTTCGTCTACGTGGCGGATCTTGCTTGACTTGAGATGAGACCGCTTGTTTAGACTGGAACTAGCGGATCTACTACCTTAATATTCTTAAATCAAACAAGAATAACATGGAAGGATTAATCTCAGGAAAATTGAGAACTTATGAGGAATTTAGATCAAGCATGCCTTCCAGTGTAGCAACTCTATTTGATGAACTTCGCAGTTATTGCTTGACTCTTGGAAAAAATGTAATAGAAGACATTCGTATGCATAGAATTGTATTTGCAAAATCAATCAAATTTCGAAGTTTTGCAGACATAGAGCCACAACGAGATTCAGTCATAATAAAAATAAAGAAAGATAGAAAAGAACCTGAAAAAGAAATACAAATAAAACTAAATGATAATCTAGATGAAATTAAGGAACTTTTATTGAATGCATATACTAGTATTCATTGAGAATGAATTGTAAAATTAGTAAATTCTCCAACATGTTTTTCTTCAGTAACTGTTAGTTCTTTTACAACTGCTCCAGCAGGACCAAAATTAGCCCACTCTACTACAGCATCTACGTTTGAATCATTTCCTTCCAAGATTGCTTCTACTCTATCATCTGGAAGATTTTTGACCCAACCAAAAACATTATTTTTTTCAGCAGTCTCCATCATTCCTTGACGAAAGTAAACACCTTGTACTCTTCCTCTTACTAAAAGATGAACTCTCTTTGAATTCATGATATCATGTTTTTTAAAACTAGTATTTAGTCTTGAGGAATTATGCTCGTTCTTTCATTCTGGATCGTCCAGTTTTTCTAGCTGCGATGCTTCCGACTTTACGTCCAGGTGGAGCGTTTCGTGAAACTGTAGAGCTTCTTCCAACGTGTTGATGTCTTCCACCACCGTGTGGGTGGACATAAACAGCTTGTGCGACACCTCTTACTATTGGATATTTGTGTCCCTTTGAACGCTTTCTTCTCCATGCAGGTCCGGCTCTCATAAACGGTCTATCACCTACACCACCTCCAGCAAGAACTCCGATCATTGCACGGTTCTGTGGATTAAGGGTTGTGAATTTTCCAGATGGAAGTTTTATTGTTACACCTTCAGAGCTATGTGAGAAAACGGTTGCATAGGTTCCAGCAGATTTTACTATTGCTCCACCATCGCCAAAATGCTTCTCTACATTACACACTATAGTACCGTCAGGAATGTTTTGTACACTAATAACATTGCCTGGAGAAATATCAGACTTTAAACCAAATTGAAATTTAGAACCAATTTTAGTACCAAGAACAGACGGGATAAAAGACAACAAGCCAGTTTCAAATCTAATTTTGGCTAGAGGTGCATCTCTTCCTGTCTCATGAACAATATCAACCACTTTGGCTTCGTGTTGTTCTGCGAGCTGGAATCTAGGATATTTAGCTGGAAGTAACTTGCCAGTAGAAGCTGCACGGAACTGCATTCCACCTCTACCTCGTCTTCGTACTAACGGTCTCTTACCCAAAGTACCGATTTTGGTTTATCTTGTAAATTTTAATCTTCTGATCCTTTGATCTGGATCAAAGACGACAAAGGTATAAAAATTAGTTTGGGGGTGCTAAATCTGTGAGCCAGAACACACTTTCCCTTAAGGTACTTGAGGCTTACACTCGTGACGTAGGGAGAGGAGTGGCACGTATAGATTATGATTCCATGGATTCGTTAGGAGCTTCAACAGGTGATGTTATTGAAATTAAGGGAAAACGAAGAACTGTAGCCAAATGCTTACCACTTTATCCTTCTGATGAAGGAAAAGGGATTATCAGAGTAGATGGATTAGTTCGAAACAATGCAGGAATTGCAATAGGTGATACTGTAGCTGTCAGAAAGATCAAGGCAGTAGCTGCTGAGAAAGTAGTTGTAGCCCCATTAGAAGCAATACCACCAATTGATGAAAGATATCTTGCTGATGCATTGGAAAGTGTTCCATTGATAAAAGGAGATAATGTGATGGTTCCTTATTTTGGAGGAAGATTAACTTTTCAAGTTATTGGAGTTACACCAGCAGCTGATGCTGTGCTTGTAACACAAAAGACAGTATTTCACATTGCAGAGAAAGGAGAGACCCTTCGTGGTGTACCACAAGTAACTTACGAGGACATTGGAGGATTAACGGACGAAATTAAGAAAGTTCGTGAAATGATAGAACTTCCACTAAGACACCCAGAGATTTTTGAAAAACTTGGGATTGAAGCTCCAAAGGGAGTATTATTGTATGGACCTCCAGGAACTGGTAAAACATTACTTGCAAAAGCAGTTGCAAATGAAAGTAATGCACATTTCATTAGCATATCAGGACCAGAGATAATGAGCAAGTTTTACGGTGAAAGTGAAGCTAGATTAAGAGAGATTTTCAAGGAAGCAAAAGAGAAATCACCATCTATCATATTTATTGATGAAATTGATTCCATAGCTCCAAAAAGGGAAGAGGTTACTGGAGAGGTAGAAAGAAGAGTGGTTTCACAGTTACTATCTCTAATGGACGGTCTAGAGGCAAGAGGAAAAGTAATTGTCATATCTGCAACTAACAGACCAAATGCAATTGATCCAGCTCTTAGGAGACCTGGAAGATTCGACAGAGAAATTGAGATCAAGGTACCAGACAAGAAGGGTAGAAAAGACATCCTAATGATACATACAAGAAATATGCCACTAAGTGACGATGTTAACGTAGACAAAGTTGCTTCAATAAGCCATGGCTATGTTGGAGCTGATTTAGAATATTTGTGTAAAGAAGCTGCAATGAAGTGTCTTAGAAGATTACTTCCAGAATTAAATCTGGAAGATGAAAAACTTCCACCAGAAACACTTGACAAACTAGTAGTCAACGGCGATGATTTTCAAAATGCCATCAGAGAAGTTACGCCATCAGGAATGCGCGAAGTATTCATTGAAAATCCAGACGTAAGTTGGGATGAAGTTGGTGGATTAGAAAATGTAAAGCGTGAGCTGCAAGAAGCTGTAGAATGGCCAATGAAATATCCCACCCTATATTCAAAATTAGGACACAGAATGCCAAGAGGAATATTATTACACGGTCCTAGTGGAACTGGAAAAACCCTAATGGCAAAAGCTGTTGCAACTGAAAGTGAAGCCAATTTTATTTCTGTAAGAGGACCAGAATTATTATCAAAATGGGTAGGAGAATCAGAACGTGGAATAAGAGAAATATTTAGACGTGCAAGACAGGCATCGCCATGTGTAATATTTTTTGATGAGATAGATTCCATTGCCCCAATACGTGGAGTTGGAGGAGAGACAGCAGTGACAGAAAGAGTAGTAAGCCAGCTTTTAACTGAATTAGATGGCATAGAGAGTTTGCATGGAGTCGTAGTACTTGCTGCAACTAACAGAGCAGACATGATAGACACAGCATTGCTAAGACCAGGCAGATTTGATAAAATAATACTAGTTCCATTGCCAGACAAAGAAGGAAGGAAAAAGATTTTGGCCATAAATACAAAGGAGATTCCAGTCATAAGAGAATCAATGGAAAACGGTATAAAGAATCCAGACTTTGTAGACATTGATAAAATTGCAGAAGCAACAGATGGAATGAGCGGTGCAGATGTGGCATCAATAGCAAACACTGCAGTATCACTTGTAATACACGAGTTTCTTGACAAGTATCCTGATCAAAAAGAAGCTGAAAAACAGGCTACAGAAGCAAAGGTAACCATGAGACATTTTGAAGAAGCCGTGAGAAAAGTAAAGACACAAAAAGAATTAAAGATAGGCGAAAAAGTCGCAGTTCCTTACTATAGGTAATTTTAATAAAATAACTTTTCTAATCCTAGTTAGATGTCACAATTTGGATACAAGGGTAAAGGATTAGAATTTCTTACAAGTAACAAGATATTGATAGGAAGTCAGGTAAAGATTTACTCAGATTCAATTTATTCAGGAGTAATAATGCCCAGATATGAACACAGTGACGATCATCACATTGTTTTGAAATTAAAGAGTGGATACAACATTGGATTAGAACTTGATAAGATAAAAAAAATAGAGGTAGAAGCACAACCTGCAATAAAAAAAGAAATAACATACAATTCTCAGCAAAATCCAAAGCTTCCAAAAATTCTCCTCTTGTCAACAGGAGGAACTATTGCAAGTAGAATAGACTATAGAACTGGTGCAGTTACCCCAGCTCTTAATGCTGCAGAGCTCAATGCAAGTGTTCCTGAACTTGCAACCATTGCAAATATAGACACCGAAGTACTTTTTTCAGAATATTCGGAAAATTTACTTCCACAACACTGGATAAAGATTGCAGAAAAACTCGATTCATATTCCAAATCAGAATATGATGGGATCATAGTAGCGCATGGCACAGACACTATGCAATATACAGCATCAGCATTAGCATTTTCTTTAGCAGGATTTCCAAAACCGGTTGCATTAGTAGGCTCACAGAGATCATCGGACAGACCATCTTCAGATGCTGCATTGAATCTAATTGCTGCTACGATATTTTTGACAGAGATACAGTCTCCAGGAATTTTTGTAATAATGCACAATAGTTCAAGTGATGATGAAATTGCTTGTAACTGGGCCACACGTGTAAGAAAGAATCATACTAGCAGACGAGATGCATTCAAAACAATAGGCGGTCCTCCCGCATATATTGTCAAATCAAGAAATATTGAAAAAAACAAGATGTTTAATGTTTCAAAAAGAGAGTATGTACCTAGAATCAAGTTTGATGAACATGTCTTGTTGCTAAAATATTATCCAGGCCTTGATTCGAAGATCATTGAATACGCCATAGATTCTGGATATAGAGGAATAATTATTGAAGGAACTGGACTTGGACATGTTGGAAAAACAATGTATGCATCAATAGAAAAGGCAAAGAAAAATGGATTATTCATTGGAATGACTTCGCAATGTATTGACGGAATGGTAAGAATGACTGTCTATGACAGTGGAAGAGATCTTTTGAATCTCGGAGTTATACCACTTGGAAATATGATACCTGAGACAGCTCTTGTGAAAACGATGTGGGCATTGGCCAATTCCAAAAATTTGGATGAAATGACAAAACTGATGAAAGAGAATATCGCTCTTGAATTTTCAGACTAAGCTTTAAAGCAAGTACAAGAATAAAATTACAAATGTCCGAAATCCAAATTGATAAGATAGGACTTTTAGTAGGATTAGAAATTCATCAACAACTTGCAACAGGAGCCAAATTGTTTTGCAAATGCAAGCCTATCGAGTCAGATGAATATCCAATTAAATTTTCACGTAAATTAAGGATAACAAGTAGCGAGTTGGGAGAATTTGATCCTAGCGCCATTTTTGAAAAAAGTAAGGAAAAAACAATCATCTATTCTGCAAATCCAGAAAGTAGTTGCCTAGTGGAACAAGATGATGAGCCTCCACATGATCTTGATCTTAATGCAAAAGAGACGGTTTTGATCATGTCATCTGCATTAAAATCAAACATTTTCAATGAAATCTATGTAATGAGAAAACTTGTAATCGATGGTTCCAATACCTCAGGTTTTCAAAGAACTATGCTAGTATCCATGGGTGGAAGTCTTGATGTCAATGGTAAGAAAGTGGGAGTCCAAAGCATCTGTCTTGAAGAAGATGCTGCAAAACTGCTTCAAGACTCAAAAGATACAAGAGAATACAGTTTGGACAGATTAGGAGTACCACTAGTAGAAATTGCATTGGATCCAGTTTCCGGCACACCAGAAGAGATCAAAAACATTGCTTTGACTTTGGGTCGAATGTTACGTGCAACAAAAAGAGTGGGAAGAGGCATTGGGTCAATTAGACAGGATGTCAATGTGTCAATAGAGGGAGGAGGTTCAGTAATAGAAGTAAAAGGGGTGCAAAAATTGGATCAATTAGAAAAAGTCATCGAGTATGAGGCAAAGAGACAACATGGTCTTAAGATCATTGCCGAAAAATTAAGAACACTAAAAATTGAAAAAATATCCAAAGAGCATGATGTAAAGGATGTATCAAGTATATTCAAAAACTGTAAATCAAAGATCATTCAAAAATCACTTTCAGAAGGCTCCTCAATAAAGGCAATGAGAATCAAAGAATACGCCGGAATGTTGGGATGGGAGCCATATCCAGAAATAAGATTAGGAAAACAATTAGGCGAATTAGTCAGATTTTTTGGCATAGGTGGACTGTTTCATTCTGACGAATTACCAAACTATGGTATTGAAGAGTTAGAAATTCAGGAAATAAAAAATACACTTGACATAAAATCTAATGATGCATTCATCATAGTAGCTGGAAATGAGAAAAAACTTGACACTGTTATAGAATCCATCATAAAACGAATTGAAGATGCAAGAAATGGCATACCTGCAGAGACAAGAGCGGCTACAATAACTGGCGAAACAGTGTTTCTACGACCTAGACCTGGATCTTCTAGAATGTACCCAGAGACTGACATACCGCCAATTATTGTAAACAATACAGAGATAGAACAAGCAAGGGATAAAATTCCAAAATCATGGGAAGAAAATCTCATAGCATTACAAAAACAATATGAACTAAATCAACAACTCTCAGTTCAGATATTTGACTCTGAATATCTAGATCTGTTTGAAACAATATGCAAAGACAAGAGAGTTTCGCCGAATTTTGTGGCCTCGACTCTTTGTGGTACAATTACAAACTTGGAGCGAAGAGGAATGAATTCAGAATTATTAAAGACTGGAGATATTGTTGAAGCCTTTAGGCTAGTCACAGAAGAAAAGATAGCAAAAGAGTCACTTGAGATGATATTTGAGAGTATTATGAGTGGAAAATCAAAAACAATTTCAGAATCAATCAAATCTAATGCGTTGGGTACCATAGAAGATTCAGAATTACACAAGATACTAGATGATCTGGTAAGATCTAACTTGAAAATAATTGAAGAGCAAGGATTAAGATCAATGGGACCCCTAATGGGACTAGCCATGAAAACATTACGTGGTAAAGTAGACGGTCAGAAATTAAATCAGATATTAGAAGATAAGATAAAGATCAAGATAGATAAAAAATAAACAAAAGGTGCGGGAGGTGGGATTTGAACCCACGAACTCCTAAGAGATAAGGTTCTGAGCCTTACGCCGTTGACCAGGCTAGGCGACCCCCGCAACAACGTGAGAATTAAGATCCGACAATAAGTTCTTTTTTATATTCACCAGTAGTTTAGAATCATTTATTCACATCAAGCATTTTATTAATTACAGGTATTGCATTTTTTAGCTCGTGAATCCTTGTTACCCTATCGTCTTTAAAAGATTCATTCCAAGGCTGCGAATATAGTATTACAGACTTTCCTTCATCCAACATACTTTTTGCATTAAGTGGAGAATCATCAATGAATACATCATAATCTAGTTGCGATTTTTCAATTCCTTCTAATACACCAACATAGTTTTTGAAATTTATTTTATGTAGTTTAAGCCATTTTTTTACATCACCATGAGTAGATTTTTCTCTTGCTGTTACAATATCAACAGTACCAAGATTTGATAACTGTGTAGTAACATATGCAAGATTGCTTTCAGTTGGAGGCATAGTTTCCCAAGATTTCCAACAAATTGAAAGTTCATTGTAGAAATCAAATTTATTTATACCATGATCTCTCCAAAAGTCCCAATCAGATATTTGGGATTTCAGTATTATCGGTCTTATTTTATTACTATAAGATAGCCATGATGTAATTACATCTGCTAGAACTCCATCCACATCAAGTCCTATTCTCAATATTACTAACTCCTGTTAAAACTGTCTTCTAATTCTTCAAGTAATTTACGTTGATGTTTGTCTATCTTGTTAGGTATATTGATGACAAATCGAACATATTCATCACCTCTACCTCTCCCACTTTGACGAGGAAGCCCTTTTCCTTTCAATTTAACTATTGTATTTGGTTGACTTCCTGATTCCACCTCAAGTTTTTCTTGTCCCTCTAATGTTTCAACTAAAATATTTTTTCCCAATGTTGCATCAATCATAGAGATATTTGCATCATAGAAAATATCAGCGCCGTCTCTCTTGAATTTATCATGTGGTTGTACTCTTATTCTAACAATTAGATCGCCATTTACACCATTTTGAATTGATTCACCCTCACCTGGTATTCGGTATTCGCCATCCTCTACTCCAGGAGGAATTTCAAATGAAAACTTCTTTGTTGTTTTTTGTTTTCCAGCTCCTTTACATTTTGAACAAGGTCTTTCAATTATCTTACCTTGTCCTCTGCAGGTATTACATGGCTGTACAGTTACAAATGTAGAAAATCCGCTACTTCGTGATACTCGGGTTTGACCTTGACCATTACATACAGTACATGTTCTCACAGATGTACCAGGGGCAGAACCTGATCCATTACAAATATCACAATTTACTAGTCGTGGTAAATCAATTTCTTCTTTTTTCCCCTTGAATGCTTCTTCAAGTGTCAATGCTGTTTCATACACAAGATCAGAACCTCTTGATCTTCCAGATCCTCCAAAATCAAATCCGCCAAATCGGAATCCGCCACCTCTGCCAAAAACAGATTCGAAAATAGACTCAAAACCGCCAGCACCTCCAAAGATATCTTCAAAGTTAGAACGTGAACCTTGAAAAATATCATCTGTGCTATATCTTCCATCTACTCCAGCATGACCATGTGTATCATAGAGTTTACGTTTTTCTGAATCAGATAATACTGCATATGCTTCTGAAATTTCTTTAAAGTGCTCTGCAGCATCAGGTGATTTGTTTTTATCAGGATGAAATTTTAGAGCAAGTTTTCTATATTGTGACTTTATCTCATCAGGGTTTGAGTTTTTTGAGACTCCCAGAACCTCATAATAATCACGTTTAGAACTCATGATAATTCAACTTGATAATATTCCCTTGTATAAAGATCAGTTTGGCGAGTTGCCTGCATTCTGTTCTGTTGCATCAGATCCACTTTGTGTAGTTGCCTCTGGTCCACCGTGCGCATCTGCGCCAGGTGGCGGTGTAGCATTCTTGTAAAGTTCTGTACTGATATCATTTATCAATTTAGTTAGAGAATCAAGTTTTGGTTTTATATCTTCAATACTCTTGTCAAGAACATCTTTTAGTTCTTTTATTGCATTACTTACTTGAACACCCTGATCTTGTGATATCTTGTCCTTCTGTTGGCTGATCAAAGTTTCAGCTGCATAGATAGATTGTTGTGCTTCGTTTTTGATTAATACATCTTCTTTTTTCTTTTTGTCTTGTTCAGCAAAGAGTTCAGCATCCTTTGTCATTTTTTCTATATCTTCTTTGGCAAGTTTTGTACTAGCACTAATAGTTATTTTTGCTTCTTTTTGTGTAGCTAGATCCTTTGCTGTGACATTTAGTATACCGTTTGCATCAATATCGAATTTGACCTCAATTTGTGGAATACCCCTAGGAGCAGGAAGAATTCCTGAAAGATTAAAACTTCCAAGAGATACGTTATCGGCAGCCATTGGTCGTTCTCCTTGGACTACATGTATAGTTACAGCAGTTTGATTATCTGCAGCAGTTGTGAAGACCTTGCTCTTTGAGGTAGGAATCGTTGTATTTCTGTCAATTATGGGTTCGCGTAATCCACCTAATACCTCTAAACCAAGTGTAAGAGGAGTAACATCAAGAAGTACAATATCACTTGTAACTTCACCACCAATAATTCCTGCCTGAACTGCAGCACCCAAAGCAACTGCTTCCATTGGATCTATTCCAGCTTCAGGTTCTTTTCCCATCAAATTAGCAACAAATTTTTTGACCAATGGAATTCTAGTAGGGCCTCCAACCAAGATAATTTTACTAACATCAGAAGGAGTAAGCTTTGCATCCTCCATAGATTTTGTAACAGAAGGTCTGCATCTTTCCACTATCGGATTGATAAGTTCTTCAAACTTTGCTCGAGTTATTTTTAATTCAAGATTCTTTGGTCCAGATGATTGGTCATAAGATATGAATGGTAAGTTGATATCTGTTTCAAATATTGAGGAGAGTTCGATCTTTGCCTTTTCAGCTGCTTCTCTTACTCTCACCATAGCTGCATTGTCTTTTGAGATATCTATTCCAGATGTTTTTCTAAAACTATCAACAACATAATCAATCAAAACCTTATCCATGTCCGTACCTCCAAGCTGAGTATCTCCAGAAGTACTCATGACTTCAAATACACCACCACCCATTTCCATAATGGTTACATCAAGTGTTCCCCCACCCAAGTCAAACACCATGATTTTCATATCTTGTTTTAATTTGTCTAGTCCAAAGGCAAGTGCGGCAGCAGTCGGTTCATTTATTATTCTTACAACATCAAGACCTGCAATTTGTCCAGCGTCTTTGGTTGCTTGTCGCTGGTTATCATTGAAATATGCAGGTACTGTGATTACTGCTTTTTCAACTTTATCTCCAGTAAAAGCCTCAGCATCTCGCTTTATTTTTTGTAAAATGAATGCAGAAATTTGCTGGGGTTTGTATTCTTTATCGTAGATTTTAAAAAAGTGATCTGTTCCCATCTTTCTTTTTGCTGCTACCACGGTACCTTCGGGATTGGTTACCGCTTGTCTCCTAGCTGGTTCACCAACTATGAGTTGACCATCTTTTGTAAGCCCAACAACCGAAGGAAACGCTTTTCCTCCAACTGTAGTTCCCTCAGATGCAGGAATAAGAGTAGGTTTTCCACCCAGCATAACAGCAGCAGCAGAATTACTTGTTCCCAAATCAATACCAATAATTTTAGCCATTTACATTCATCTCTTTTGTATTTCTCTTAGATATCTCCACTAAGCTTGGTCTAATAACTCTCTCTTTCAAAATATATCCTTTACGAAATTCTGCAGTTATTGTATTATCATCCAATGTGGAATCTTCTTTTACAGATATTGCCTCATGTAACTTGGGATCAAAGATCTCACCTACTGCTTCAATGGGTTTTACTCCAAATTCGGTTAGAAATGTATCCATATTTTTTAGAATAGAGTCCAGACCTTGAGTATTTGCATCTTGTTTTGATAAAATATCTTTTGCTCGAATAAAATCATCATATATTCCAAGAAATTTGAGAACAACACCATCAGTGATTGAGTTTACGCGATTCTGAATATCAATATCTGATCTTTTCTTTAGATTTTCAAAATCTGCAAGCAAATATTGAATTTTTTTTTCATAAGAAGAAACTTTTTCTTTTTCATGTTCAAGTTGAGTTTTCATTATTTCAAGTTCTTGTGAGGATTCCGTTTCATTGCTATGACGTTCATGGGTTTCTGTTAAATCATTTTGAGATACATCAGATGTGTCAGACAATTTTATTACATTATTTTTTAGAACATACCCATATTATAATATCTCGCAAAGAGGATTTGTTTTAATTACGATAACATCAGAGTCTTTTCCATTTTTAGCAATCTTGTCATAATCAAATTTTGAACATGCCACTATGATTGTGGTTTTATCACTATGGAAAATATCTAGTTCTTGTCCTTGATGTATTTCTACATCGCCTATGTAATCACGTAGTTTTGTAACAAGAGAATTTAGCATATCTACTTTGTCTCCTCTCATCTCATAGGAATCTTGAGTCCATACTAAAACTACTTTAGTCCTACTTGCTTTTAGTTCATTTTTCTTTAATGTGGAACGAATTTCATCAATCAGTCTTTTGACATAACCCTCAATTCCCTTTATGCTTCCATTTACTAGATACATCATGGTACCTGCACCTTCTACAGATGTACCAAGTGATCGTAAATCATAGAGTCCATTTGTCATATCATCAAGAAATAGATCGTTATATTCAGTTAGAACAAGATCGTTTCTGGTCTGTGAATCCTGTGCAAATTTAGAAACTTCAAGAACACTTGATAAACTTGCAAATTGAGTAAGAATTTTAATCGCGTGTAAAATTTCAGCGGAAGATATTGATACAAACTTTTTTCCTTTTTTATCAGATTCTAATAATTTGGCAAGCTTGTCATCATCTTTTGCATTAAATGAACCAATAATTTCAGGAATATTATTTTTTGAAAGAGGATAATAAAAATACGATATACTTTTTCCCATCTCAAGACCAGAAACATGTTCAAGTAGAGAAATAGTTTCATTATTTCCTCCGATGCCAGTTGGAAGATTGTAAATTACTGAACCACCCTTCTTTATTGATGATGTCGCATCTTTGAATTTTGAGTGAATTTCCATCTTTGCTTCTTGTCCGGTTTTTCTTATTCGCGGAGCAAAGAAGAGATATTCAGCATGAGAGATTGCAACATCTATTGGTTCAACACCCAAAAGTGGTTCGTCCTCTTTTAATGATGTAACATTAGGATAGGTCTTTGCAATCTCAGCCTTGAGAGAAATTGCCATATGAGCAGATTCATCAACAATGAAAACATCAGCTCCTTTTATTGCCATTTGGCAAGCAATGGCATATCCCTCTGTGCTCAATCCATACACAACAATTTTTGTTGCAACCAAACCATCCGGACTATGAGTACGGGCTAAGAAAAACTTTTTCCACCCTCAGATTATACCAGAAATGTTTGAAAATCTGGTTTGACATTCTGACGCCTAAACAGCTGCTTTTCTTTGCTCCAATGGTAAGCAAATTGAGTAAAAATCACAAAATACTGTGTACTTCAAGAAATTATCGTGAAGTTGTCGAATTAGCAAAGATAAAAAATGTAGATCTCAAGTTAGTCGGAAAACACGGAGGATCTACAAAAGAGGGAAAACTTCACTCAAGCATACAGAGAATGAATAGCCTTCTAGAGGAGGTAATGAAATTTTCTCCGGATTTAACTGTCAGTTTTTGTTCGCCCGAAGCAGCAAGAATCTCTTATGGAATGGGGATCAAACATGTTGCATTTTCAGATTCTCCCCATGCTGAGGCAGTAATGAGACTTGCAGTACCACTAGTTCAAAAACTGCTCATTCCTTGGGTAATACCAAAGAATGAGTTTACCAGATATGGAATTTCAAAAAAAGACATCATACATTACAAGGCCATTGATGCATCTGTAATAGTAAAAGAAAGATCAAGAATTCAAAGTATAACAATTGACAAAACTAGAAAGACAATCGTAATCAGACCAGAAGAATCAGAGGCGGCATACATTTTAGGAAAGACTGGAAGTGACAATGTAATCTATGAAGTGAGTAAACAAAATGATCTCTACAACATAATGGTTTTAACAAGATACGCAATGCAAAAAAAGAGACTAGAAGAAAAATTCGGTAAAAAAGTTATCATAATGGATAAAGTTGTAGACGGCAAATCTCTTCTCAGTACTACAGATCTTTTCATTGGGTCAGGAGGTACCATGACCGCAGAAGCTGCATTGATGGGAATTCCTACCATATCATATGATGCAGTACCAAATTACATTGAGAAATATCTTGTACGAGTAGGACTTGTAAAGAGAGAAATTAATCCAAAGAGAATTTTAGCTTTGATTAAAAAAATGGTAAATTCTAATAGAACAAATAAACAAAGAGCAAAAATCGTTCTAGGCGCAATGGAAGATCCTTATTTGAAATTACTTCAAATAATAAATAGAATATAGGTTTTGAAAAAATTTGTTATGCGTTTACTAACTTTTTGTATAGTGTAATAGCAGAGTTTTCATCTTTTTCACCAACAATTACAGCAGAACCACGTTTTAGGAAACTCACAAAGATATCATTAGTAGAAATTGATAATCCGAGTTCGCCTTGGTTTTGTACTTTGAATCCTTTTCCTGATGCCACACTTGTTATTTTTGGAACATCAATCTCAATCATTGTTGTGGGAGTGATAGAAAATGTACGCTTTCCTCTATTTCGTCCACATAATTCTTCAACAATAAATTCTTGAGTAGGCAATTCCTCACGTTTACCAGAACCACATTCAGAACATTCATCCACCTTATTGAAAGCAGCAGTATTGAAATCAAGATTATCAAGATCAATGTAAAGTAATTTGTTTATCAAAGTAGGTGTTCTTCCTATGAGAACTTTTACTGCTTCTGCAACCTCAATTCCTCCAACAATAGAAAGTATTGAGGGATGAACTCCTTCTGTACTGCATGTAGGCATTGAATTTTCATCAAGCGATGGAAATATGCAATGATAACATGCCGTTTGATGCGGCAGTATAGTGAATACCTGTCCTGAAACTCCTACTGCTGCTCCGGTCACAAATGGAATATTCTTTTTGATACAAGCCTTGTTAAGAGAATATCTGGCGTTAACACTGTCAAGTGCATCAATCACAACATTGCATCCCTCTACTACATCTAGTGCAGTATAGTCATTTACAGAAACAGGTAATGCTTCAATTATTACGTCTGAATTCATTTTTTTGAGCTTTTTTGCAGCTACCTCAACTTTGACCTGACCTACATCAGATTCATCAAACATTGTTTGTCTATGCAAATTTGATATTTCGATTACATCCCTATCTACGATTCTTATCGTTCCTACTCCCATGGCAACTAATCGAGTCACTATAGGATTGCCTAATCCACCAACTCCAACAACACATACTTTTGATTTTTTGAGCTTGAGTTGACCTTCATAGCCGATCTCTTCTAACATCACTTGCCTTGAATATCTTTCAAGGTCCTTACTTGAAAGATCAGAACCACCTGCTACTGCAGGCAGAATGTAAATCGCGTCTCCATCATTTAGAGCTGTTTCTAGTCCTCCGGAAAATTTCATGTTTTTTCCGTTTACGTATATGTTGATAAGTGATCGTGGGGAACCGTCTGGGTTAAGAACTCGTCTTTTGAATTCATCTCCCAACTGTTCTGAAATTTTAATAAATGCATCAGAAAGTGTGACTGCTGTCAAGTCTATTTTTTTTTCTCCGCCGCCTTTGTTCAGTACAGAAGGAATAGTGAATTGTATATTTGCCATCTATCTCACCAATGCCAATATTTTGCCAACATCAGCCTGCATTACTTGAGGTTTTTGGAGTACTTCCATCATGACTTCTGTTGTCTTCAATCCATTACCCGTAACATAACATACAGTATGATCATTCTTGTCAATCTTTCCCTCATCTACCATTTTCTTCAATACTGCTACTGAAACACCTCCTGCTGGCTCTGTGAATATGCCTTCAGTTTTTGCTAGCAATAGTATAGCATCCAAGATTTCTTTGTTGTTTGACTCTTCAGCAAAACCATTGTATTGTTTCAGGCGTCGTAATACATACTGACCATCACCAGGATCGCCTATGGCTAAACTTTTTGCTATTGTATCTGGAATTTCTACAGGAGTTACTTCTGAGAGATTTTTCTTAAAGGCATCAACAATTGGTGCGCATCCATGAGGTTGTGCCGCAATCATGTGCATGTTAGAGACTTGATTTATCAATGAAACACTTTCAAGTTCTTCAAATCCCTTGCAAATGGCATTTAACATTGCACCACTTCCAACTGGTACAATAAGTTGATCAGGTACTTTCCAATCAAGTTGTTCTGCTACTTCATAGGCTAGTGTTTTTGATCCTTCAACATAATAGGAACGCATGTTTATGTTTACTATTCCAATACCTTTACTGTCACCTATTTGTGCAGCAATTCTATTTGCATCATCATAAGTTCCATCAACTGAAATAAAATTAGCTCCATAAGAAAGAGCTTGTGTTATTTTTGCATGTTCAATATCACTTGGTGCAAATATATAACATGGGAAATCGCCTTTTGCTGCATGAGCTGCCGTAGCTGATGCCAAATTTCCTGTTGATGCACACCCAACAGCAGATAAACCAAATTCTTTTGCTTTTGATACAGCTATACCTGCAGGTCTGTCTTTAAATGAGAAAGTAGGGTTTACTGAATCATTTTTTATGTAGAGATTGTTAAGACCAAGTATTTTACCCAGCTTTTCTGCCTTGATCAATGGAGTCATCCCAGCCCCAATACTTACTATGTTAGATTTTGATTCAATTGGCAGGAGTTCATGATATCTCCAGTAAGTGTGTTCACGATTTGAAAAAGTATTCTTATTTACCGATGGAAAATCATAGTGCACATCAAGAGGACCAAAACAGTCTTCGCAGATATACTTGAATGTAGGAGCATATTCTTTCTTACACTCTCTGCACTGTAGAAACTTTATTTTTCCCAAGATAGTTTTAACTTCGTAAAATAGTACATAAAAAATCCTAATATTAATTTAAGTGACACTTAATTTCCAAAACAGTAAGATTAAGTGAAAATTAATATAAATTTAGACATAATTTTAAAAAAGATCCAATAACAAAAGAGTCCACAACTTGGAAATTTCGTAAATTAAGAGATTTTATGAATTTTTTACAATTAGAAGAAATATTAATAATAACACCAGAACAAAGTTCAAAAATTGAAAATAAAAGAGAGAGCAAAAAAGAAGAAACATACTGGAAAGATAATTGCGTTAATCATAGTAGTTGGCATAGCTGCAGCCATCACATATTCTTATTATCAACAAAAACAATTAGAGTCACAACAATGGCATTGGATTGCATCAGGTCCATTTTCAATCAATAAAAATCAATACGAACTTGGAGAAAATATTTTCATGATAGTAAATGGCTTACAACCAACCGATGTAGGAGAAATTGATGTTGTAGATCCAAAAGGAGATACATACACCAAGATACCGTTTAATGGAACAATGAAGTCTGATTTTAAACAATTTTTCAAGCCAGTTACTGAGAGAAATCTAGCATTATGTAATGCCACAGATCTTGTAGGCAATTGGAACATAGTATTCAAAGGAGTTCCTTACAAATCCATACCATTTAAAATCATAAATGAGTATATTCCAGGAGAAGAAAGCGGTTCAGGTATGGCACCAGTACCAAAGGGATTAGCTCCGTGCTAGATTTATTTTTCTAAAACATTGTGGAAACACACTCTGTCTCCAGTGTGACATGCAGGACCACTTGGTTCCACTAGATACACAATTGCATCCAAATCACAATCAAGCAAAATTTCTTTGACTTTTTGCACGTTTCCTGATTCCTCCCCTTTCATCCATAACTTGTTTCTCGATCTACTCCAAAACCACGAGTTGCCAGTTTTTTGGGTGAGTTCAAGAGATTCTTTATTTGCATATGCAAGTGTTAATACCTCTTTAGAAGTCACATCTTGAACAATTACGGGTACAAGACCATCACTTTTTGCAAAATCAATATCGTTTATTGTCTTATTCATCATAACACCATTTGTTTGAGCCCTATTTTTCTGTTATAGTCTAACAGGGACTCCATTTTCTTTGAGATATTCCTTTACCCTATCTACGGAATGAGTCTTGTAATGAAATATTGATGCAGCCAGAGCAGCATCCACATTGGTTTGTAGAAAGACATCAAGCATGTGTTTTGGTTTGCCACATCCCCCTGATGCCACAACTGGTATGTTTACAGCGTTGACTATTTCTTTAATGAGTTGCACATCATATCCCTCCTTTGTTCCATCCATGTCTATGCTTGTTAGCAAAACCTCACCCGCACCGCGTCTTTCTACCTCTTTTGCCCACTCTATTGCATCAAGGTTAGTAGGAGTTTTTCCACCATAAATGTAAACCTCGAACCAAAACTTTTTGGAATCAGATGTAAAGATGTGTCTATCTTCTTTTATCTCATAATTACGTTTTACATCCATCGCTATTACTACACATTGTTTACCAAAAATTTCCATCAACTTTGTTATTATTTCAGGGTTTTTTACGGCACCGGTGTTAATGGCAACCTTGTCAGCACCACTAAGAAGAATATCTCTTGCATCCTGCAAGTTCTTTACTCCGCCACCTACAGTAAATGGAATATCAATTACTTGAGCTACTTTTTGTACGAGACTTTTGATTGTCTCACGTTGTTGTTCAGAAGCTGTTATGTCAAGAAAGACTAGTTCGTCTGCTCCTTCTTGACTATATTTTTCTGCAAGTAAAACAGGATCCCCTGCATCTTTTATCGATTTAAAATGCATTCCCTTTACTACTCTACCATTATCAACATCAAGACAAGGAATTACTCTCTTGGTTAAAGTCATGCTAACGTCTTAACCTCTTCTACAGATATTTTTCCATCATATAATGCCTTACCAAGAATTACTGCACCAGCACCACATTTTTTTACGTTTGCAATATCCTGCAGGTTGGATATCCCCCCACTTGCTATAACACTTGTATTTTGTATATTACATGCTTTTTGTAAAGAGCCAAGATCTGGTCCATGTAGTGTTCCATCTCTTTCTACAGTGGTTATAAGGAATTGAGAATATCCAAGTTTTACAAAACTTTCAATTCCGTGGATAAGCTCGATGCCAGTACTTTCTTTCCATCCGCTAATCACTATTTTACCTCCCATTTGATCTGCAGATATCACAATTCTCTCCTTCCCAAATTTCTTTGAAACCTCTTCCAAGATCTCTTTATTTTTAAAAGCAACAGTTCCAAGAACTACTTTGGAAGAAAATTGTAATGCATTTTCTATCATTTCCTTTGTACGTAGACCTCCAGCAGCTTCAACAGGTATGGAAATTGATTGGGTAATTTTTTGAATTATTTGTAGATTTGAACCTGTTCCAAGAGTAGCATCCAAATCTACCACATGAAGCATGTCTGCACCAGCTTTTTCCCATTTTTTTGCCATTCCAACAGGATCAGAACTATACACAGTCTTATTTTTTGGATCTCCCTTTACTAGACGCACTACTTTATTATCCATAATATCAATGGCAGGAATTACCTTCACTTTTTACACACTCGTAAAAAGTTCTTAATCATAATAGAGCCAACCTTGCTAGATTTTTCAGGATGAAATTGTGTTCCAAATAATGTTTGGCTTTCAATTACAGCTGGTACATCTATCCCATAATCAGAATCTGCCATGATGATTTCTTCATTTTTTGGTTTTACTCTATAGGAATGAACAAAGTAAACCCAAGAACCTTCCTTTATTCCATCTAATAGTACACTTGGTTTTTTTATCTGAAGATTATTCCAACCCATATGTGGAATTTTGAATTTGTTTGGAAGAAGAATTACTTCACCATCTAAAACTCCCAGTCCTCCAAGTTTTCCTTCTTCGCTTTTCTCAAAGAACATCTCCATGCCTAAACAAATACCTAATACAGGAATCTGATTCTTTACCAAGTCTTGAAATGCAACTTTTGAAGTATGAAGACTCTTTATTGCAGGATCAAAGTTTCCCACACCAGGCAAAAACAATCCAGAATAATTCTTTATTTTTTCAAGATTAGTTATAATGTCTACTTGTGCTTCGTTTTTTTCTAAGGATGATTTGAGACTGAATATGTTTCCTGCCCCATAGTCAAATATTGCTACTTTGACCATTACATGGCACCTTTTGTACTTGGTATTCCCTTTTGTTTACCATCATAACCTGCAGCTGATCTCCAAGCTACTGCAAATGCCTTTATCGCAGCTTCAATCTTGTGGTGATCATTGTCACCATATTTTACTGATATGTGCATACAGATGTTTAGATTTTGAGCTAGTGATCGGAAAAAGTGTTCTAGATCCTCTTTTGAGATTTCTTCTATTTGATTTCTCTTTATAGACAAGTCGATCCTTTGGTATTGTCTTTTGATAAGATCTAAAGACGCCTCTGCAAGAGATTCATCCATCGGTACTGAAGCGTGACCAAATCTCACAATTCCTGCTCTGTCACCCAGAGATTTGTCCATTGCATTTCCAAGGGCTATTGCAGTATCCTCAATCAGGTGATGAGCTATTCCATCCATGGACTTTGCATTAAGTTTTAAATCAAGCATGGCATGTTTTGACAGCGATGTAATCAGGTGATCAAGAAATGGCAAACCTGTTTTGATAGAGATCATCCCGGTTCCGTCCAGATTTACCTCAACTAGTACCTCGGTTTCCTTAGTTTTCCTATTGATGTGTGCTTTTCTAGATTTCATTAAAATCCCCGAGTAGAGAAGTGGTTTATGCCTAGACTAGATTTAATGCCTTCGGAATTAGATCTATGGATTTGACTATAATATCGGCATGATTGTTCTCAAATAGAGATTTTTTTGCCTCAGGATCCTTACTAGTACCATATACACCACAAAATATTGTAGGTATTCCAGACTCGTCAACCTTGCGTGCCATGATATAATCTTCCATAGAATCACCAACATATAGTGAAACACTAGCATTCATGCCCTGTATTGTAGACATGAGAGATTGAGGATTTGGTTTTGCCATTTCACGCGGTTCATCCTCAAGAAATTTTGAATTGTTTAGATCAAACTCTTTGAATAAATCCTTGAGAGAGTGTTTTGCAGATAAATTACCTCGACCCGTTACAATAGCAATTTTTCTGTCAAACCGTTGATGTAGTTTTGCAATAAGATCTTTATTCAGAAGCACAATATCATTTTCAATTAATCCAAGACCATGAAAAAATTGTGGTTTTCTCTTGTACAGTTGCTCATATAATTCAGAACCATAAAACATCTCGTCAAATATAGAAGAGAGTGGATTTTGAAATTTCTTACCAGGGTATTCTAGTTTTTGTCGAATATCAGAAACATCAACATTAATGATATCCAGATATCTTTCAACAGATTTTATTCCGGTTTGATCTGCATTTTCAATTACTTGTAGAATAAAATCAGAGAAGAGAATGTTTCTTTTTTTTGCTGCAACAATACCAAGTATTAATGCATATGCCACATCAATTTCATCATTAAAACCTCCACTTGTCTTGAAGCCCTCAATCATTTTTGTTGTTACCAATCCAGAGTTGTTTATTTGCGTCATTTCTGTGATAACAAAATCTACAGTTTTTTTTATAGCCAAATCGTATGAATTGGATACATCTATGAGAACTCCATCACAATCAAATATTATGGAATCAAGAGTTCTCATTTTTTCAATCGTTGTAGGATCTATTATAATTTCATCTTCTACTTTATTCAGAATCAATTCAGTAAATCCCGTATGGCAGTAAGGAATTTAGAATTCATATCTTGTGAACCTACTGTAACTCTCAAACAACCCTCATGTGTACCAATCTTACCAATATTTTTAATTGATATTCCTTGTTCAATCAGTGCTTTGTAGATTCTCTGACTAGAACCACCCGCTGCAAAGAGAACAAAATTTGCTTTAGAGTCAAACACCTCAAATATCTTCATCTGTCGTAGATTAGAAATAATTCGTGAGCGTTCCTTCTTGACAAGGTTTGCAATATCTTCAAAATATTTTGATTGTTGTAAGGCCATCATACCAACCTCTATTGCTATAGCATTCAATGGATAGGGATATTGAATTACTCTTGTGAATGTTTCAATTATCTTGGCATTAGCTACAAAATAACCCACTCTTAGTCCTGCCAATCCAAATGATTTGGACAGGGTCCTGAGTACAACAAGATTTTTGAACTTCTTTGTCATATCCATCACAGAATAATCAGAAAATTCTGCATATGCCTCATCTATGATTACAAGACCTTTGAATTCACGAATCAATCTTTCAAGATCTCGTTTTTCAAACTGGAATCCAGTTGGATTGTTTGGAGTATCAAGATAAAGAATGCTAGCTTTTTTGGAGTATAACAAGAATTTTTCCAGATTAAGGGTCATATTTTTGTCAAATGGAATTTTTATTGTTGGAATCGAGTATAACTTGCATCTTTCTTCAAAGAATCCAAAAGTTGGATCCGATGTTAGAATTTTGGTATTCTTAGAAGCAAAATTACTCAAAAAAAGATCAATTATTTGATCAGAGCCATTTCCAACGCCAATCATCTCTTTTGGTGTCTTGGTATATTTTGAAATATTTTGAGCTAGTCTTTCTGTTCCCCCCAGAGGATATTCCCGTACATCCATGTTTTCTTTGACTTGATTTATCATTTTTTCGAGGAATTCTTGAGATACAGCATAATTTTCATTTGAGTCAAGTTTTATCGCGTTAGAATGTTTTTCAGGTTTTTTATAACCGGTAAGCTTGGAATATTTTTCTAATTCCTTCTCAAACCAATCTTGTTTCATGACAATCTTTCCTTTACTGCTTCATAGTGATTTGGCAAGCCTTCTGCTTCAGTTAGAGCATGCATATATTTTGAAATTTTCTTCAGGGCAGGTTTAGAGGACTCTACTTGGGTTTGTATCTTCATGTAATCCAACACACTCAATGAACCTCTAGTTCTTCCAAATCTGTTGGTTGGAAGTATGTGATTTGATCCTAACAGATAATCACTTGCTGATGAGGGAGTATTATTTCCTATTAATGTAAGTCCTGCAGATTTTATCTTCTTTGCTACTTGTTGCGGTTTTTTTGTAATTACTTCAAGATGTTCTGGTGCAAGTCTATTTGCAAAATCTACCATTTGTTGTTCAGTATTACACATAACAATAAATCCATTTTTTTGTAGACTCTCTTTTACAATAGAAGATCTCTTGATTGTTCTAATTTTTTTCTGCAATAATTCAAGTACTGAATCTTTTAATTTTGATGAATTTGTAATTAGGCAACATACAGTATCTGGACTGTGTTCTGCCTGAGAAATCAAATCAAGTACAACAAATTCTGCATCTGCAGTGAGATCTGCAAGTATAGCAAGTTCTGTAGGACCTGCAACCATGTCAATCGAAACTACTTCACTTAGTAGAGATTTTGCAAGAGTAACAAATGCACCCCCTGGACCCACTATCTTGTCTACTTGCGGTATTGATTCGGTACCATATGCCAAGGCTGCAATAGCCTGTGCACCACCTATTCTATAGAACTCGTTTACGCCACAAATATTGCCAGCTACAAGCGTCAATGGATCTATCTCACCTTTTTCATTAGAGGGAGATACAGCTATTATTTTCTTGACACCTGCAACCTTTGCTGGAACAACAGACATGACAACAGTGCTAGGATATCTTGCCTTTCCCCCAGGAATGTAACATCCTATAGCATCAATTGGCAAAAATGTTTTTTTGATTATAATTCCATCAATTGTTACAGATACGTCTTGCAGTTTTTTTCGTAGTGCATTTTCAGATTTCTCTAATCGTGTCTTTGCAAGTTTTATTCCAGCAATTTGTTCTTTTTTTACCTTAGAGTATGCAGATTTGATCTCTTGTTGTGTAATTTTTAAAGAATGAATTTGTACTCCAGTAAACTTTGTTTCGTATTCCTTGAGAGCCTTGTCTTTTCGTTTTTGTACATCAGAGATTATGGATAAGATTTGTTGTCTTGTTGTGTTACTTGTTTTGGGTCTTGCAGATTCTATAATAGAACCCATGTCGTTTACATCTATGATTCTCATCAACTTTCCTCATCGCGTTTTATCTCCTCAAGTGCCAGTATTTGTTTTGGCTCATGTACTACTAGACCTTGAGCGATTTTTCGTAATTTTGGAATCATTTTATGGAATTCAGATTTTGGAATTACCGTATTGATACCATACCATCCTTTTTCACTCAGAGGACTTATTGTTGGACGTTTGAGAGAAGGAAGGTCATGTAGCAACTTATCAAGGTGTTCTTCTTTTACGTTTAAGAATATGTGGAGATGTTTTTTTCCTTCTACTGCACCTCGCAACATAGTCACTATATCATAGATTTTCTCTCGTTTTGATTTGTCTTTGAGCGATATTTTATTTGCAATTAATACTGCAGATGACTCCATTACAGTCTCAATTATCTTTAGTTGGTTTTGTGTCAGAGTAGTACCGGTCTCTGTTACATCAATTATAGCATCAACATCTTCCGGAGGTTTTGCTTCTGTAGCACCAAAAGATAAGAAGATCTGGATATTCTTGTTAGAACCCTGGCTTAACCATGGAGTTACAATGATCGGTTGTTTTGAACCATAAAGTTTCTTGTAGTTTTTACACTGCATGATGAATTTTGCTGTGGTATTTAGATACTCAGAAGAAATTCGTAATATTTTCTTCTTCTTTGCATAAGATAAAATCATATCATCTAGTGATTTGAAATTATAAGAATCAGGTATTGCAATTACAAGTTTTATCTTGCCATATTCTAAATCAAGAAGTATTTCTACATCAGAATTTGTTTCTTTGACCCAGTCTCTTCCTGTTATACCTACGTCATATAGACCTGCAAATACTAAATTCGGGATTTCTTGAGGTCGTAACATCTTGACTGCAATCTGTGGATCATCTAACATAACACGATAGGTCCTGTCTCTTCTAACTACGCGTGTCCATGATCTTTCAAGTATCTTAAAAGTCGCTTCTTCTATACTGCCTTTTGGAACAGCAAATTTTACTATAGTCAATGTAGTCCTAACAAACTTCTTTGGATATATATTTAGTCGCCTAGAGATTCTCTAGAATCTCCTTTGCCCTAGTTACTGAGATATTTCCTTCCCTAGTCATTTGTGCTATTACATAAGCTATCTTTTCTTGTGGAACACCAGCACTTGTGGCTATGTTTTGTGCATGCAATTTCATATGTCCTTTTTGAATCCCTTCTGAAGACAATGCCCTTATGGCGCTAAAGTTTTGTGCAAGACCTGCAGCTCCAATAATACAAGCCAATTCCCGAGCTGATTTTACACCTAGAATTTTTACACATGTCTTTATCATAGGATGAATGTTTATGATTCCACCAACTATTCCTACTGACATTGGTACTTCAATCTCTCCAACTAGGTTTCCATCTTTGTTCTTTTTCCATTTTGTAAGCGATGTGTATCTACCGTGTCTTGATGCATATGCATGCGCTGCAGCTTCAATTGCTCTTGTGTCTTGTCCAGTAGAATTTGCAACAGCTATGATTCCATTCATTATTCCTTTATTGTGTGTAACAGCTCTGTAAGGATCATTTGCAGCAAACTCATAAGCCCAGATTATATTATTTACAATTTCTTCGCCACCCAAGTCTTCTTTGTCAAATATTGCATTACCCCTCACCAATCTTTTTGTTGAATAATTAGATAATATTTTTAAAATTACTCTTCCTCCAGTTATTTTCTCAATTAGTGGTGCAACTGCTTCACACATTGTATTGGTTACATTAGCTCCCATTGCATCACCTACATCTATTAGAATTTCAACTACAAGCATGGAACCTAATTCTGTTATAACCTCTTTACATGAAATTGTTTTTGCTCCCTTCCCCATTTTTGAAAGAGTCTTACTTTTAGAATTTGCAAGAACAATAATCTCCTCAGAATTTTTCATTATTTTAGAGACACTAGATTTTACGTCAACATTGACAACTTGAATTTGACCGATACTGTACGAGTCATCTGCTTCCATTGTAAATCCTCCATGTTTTCTTGCAATTTTAGCTGCTTTTGATGCTGCTGCAATTACTGATGGTTCTTCTATTACCATTGGAATAAGATAGTCCTTTCCATTTATTTTGAAATTTGTTGCTATTCCAAGTGGATATGACATGGTTCCAATTGCGTTTTCAACCATGTTATTGGCCTGATCAAAGTTAATTCCTCCCTCACTTTTTAAAATCAGGATATCTTCTTTTGAAAGATTAGAGAATGATTCTAGCACTTTTAGTTTTTCGTCTCTTGTCTTTTCATGAAATTTTGGAATTGGTGAATCAGTCAATTTATTGAACAATCCTCAATAGTTTATCGTCTTTGTTGTCTGGAAATCCTTGTCCATCTGTATTTCCTGTAAGTAAATACAGATAGCCATCAGGTCCTACTCCAACCTCACGAATTCTTCCCAGTCCATCCAATATGATCTTTTGTGATGTCATATTGCCATTAGAAATAGGAAGTTGATACAAGATATTGCCGCGAAGAGTAGCAAGTATTAGACTGTTTTTGAAATCAAGCTTTCCAGAACCATAGTATGCAATTCCCGAGGGCTGTATACTGACATTATAGCAGTTTAGAGCAGATTGATACTCTGCAGAACCAGAGCATTCTTGGTTTGGCCAGCCATAGTTTTTGTCTTTTTCTATAAGGTTTATTTCATCATTTTTTGTTGGTCCTTCTTCGGTTTCGTAAAGATTTCCTTGATCATCCCACGCTAGTCCCTGTGGATTTCTATGACCAAGTGAATAAATGGGAGAATTTGGAATGGGATTATCGCTTGGAATAGAGCCATCATCATTTAATCTCAATATTTTTCCAGCAAGTGAAGTCAAGTCTTGGGCAGCATTTTGATCAGTTGCATCGCCTGTGCCAATGTAGAGCTTTTTATCAGGACCAAATTTGATTACACCACCATCATCAAATTCCGCACCAGGAATTTTATCAAGTATCACCGTTGCGTCAACTAGTTTATCATTAGATTCTGTAATTCTGAGCACTTTATTCCATAGCTTGTCTCCCTCTTTGTAAGTATAGTAAACATACATGAAATGATTTTGTGCAAAATCTGGGTGTGTTGTTACTCCAAGAAGACCTGCATCTGAAATATCAGCAACTCGAAAATCAGCTACAGATTCGTTTACAAGTGTACCATTGTCTACAACTCGTAGCCTTCCAACTTTTTCAGTAAAAAAGATTTTTCCATCACCAAATGTTAATGCCCATGGTTTTTGCAGATTTGTTGCAATAATTTTTACTGCGTCACTTCCTGAAGAGCTAGTATTTGGTTTTGGAATTACAATGGAACCTGATGGCGAGGTAATAATCAAGATAGAAGCTGCAACTGCAGCAGCTATTGCAAATATTCTAGTTTTTTTATCCACGATACAAAGACTTTGGAAATCCTATTAATTATTTCTAAATTCGTTTAAAGAGTATATATCACCCTTGAGACTTTTCTCCACTTAGCGGGGTGGGGAAGTCAGACTAAGGGGCTAAGTCATCCCGGCGGGCTCATAATCAATACTGATGAGATACCCGCAAGTCAGTAGTTCAAATCTACTCCCCGCTATCTTCAAGACAATTTCAATTTGCTTTAGAGAACCATCTTTTAGAATTATGAAATTCCATATTGGTGTTAATTTTACCAATTCTTTGCATGGGACGTGTGAGATGTCTGTGTGCAGAGACCACAGGTAGATAGAATTGTTTTTGAATTTGTCGCGGAATTTCTTGTTTTACTTTAGTTAAACCAGTATTTCCACATTTTGAGCATTGATACCCTTGGTTTTTGCCCTTTGATTTCATGCGCTTGTTACATTTCATACAAGTTGGATTTGTCATAATCACATGTTTTTGAAGGTCAAGTACTTCAAGAAATTCAACATTTAGAACTTGTTTATGTTTTTTTGATGATTTCCGTATGCCGCCGCCAATTTTTATCAAGTCTCCTTCCATTAATTTTTCTACAATAGTAGCAAGTCTAGTTGGTTTGTACACAGCACACTTTATTGTAATTTCATTCTTAGATATTGAAAAAAATACATGCCCACCAGGAATTGTTCTAGGTTTTTCAGATACTTTTCCAATTACATAACCGGAAGAAAATGGTTTTAGGTTTTTTACATCAAGTTCATTTTGTAAATGATCACCTGTACCTTGGTTTGAACGAAACACCATATAACCACAGAATTTTTCTGTTGATTTTACAAGTGATGCGCCTTGTATTACGGCATCAGGATCTTCACCACGCACACCAAAGAGGACTGGATCAGGACCATGTGGTGCAATTAAGATCCTATTCTTTGATTCATCAAAACTGTTGAATGTTTTAGGAAATGTTATTTGTTGCATTTTTTGTACACTATCTTTAAGAATTTCTCTTTTTTTTCCTAGATTTGTTTTATCTCGATATGAAATCAATTCAAAAGTATGATCTCTGAAATCATACCCTATTGCTCCTATTGCACCTATCAATCCCTGACCATTGCCAAGATGATATGTTTCAAGTTCATTGTCTTGTATGAATTTTTTTACTTCTTTTCTACTCACTAGACGATATAGTGCCATCTTTCCAAATTTAGCAAAATTTTCTGGGATGTCTTTATGTTCATAAAAAACAAGTCCAGGGTTTGCGCCATCTTGTACGGCAGAATATTTTTGAATGTATTTGACTATATTTTTCTTAATCAACTCAGGCTTTGTAGTCTGAAGTTTTAATGCAACAGCTCCATTTCCACGAGTTTTCCAAGGTACATTTGGATTAAATCGAATTAAATAGGGATAATCAAGAAACTTGACTTTTTCTTTTTTTAGATATTCTACCACCTTGTAAGCAAGAAAAGTAGTGCACATTCCTTTTCTGGAATCAGTATCATCAAAACCAATATGAAGAATGGATGTTTCTTTCATTCGATTACAGTCATTGTAAGGGTTGCACGTACATTTTTGAGTTGCCTTATGTTGTTTGAGATGGTTTTCTTCAAGGTCTCATTGTCTGGTGCCTCTACTTTTACTACCAGATCATATGCACCATACAAGACATAGGTGTATTTCACGCTTGGCATATTTTTTAACTGGTTTAACAGTTCAGTTTCGGCTCCTAATTCTGCATTTATCAGAACAAAAGCAATAGGCATTAGTTTGGTCTTTGAAATGTACGATATTAAATATTGTGGCCAGTTCGTTTGATTTAAATTAAAAAAACAATTGTCGATAGCGATTGATAGTAATAGACGAGAAAAAGATTTTCGAAGAGATAGAAAAAAGAAAACCGGTTTCAGTGGCATTAAATGGTCCTGATGGAATAATACCAAAGATCCAAGAGACAGCCTCAAGAATAATGGCAAGAGCTGGAATTCCAGCATACGTACTAGCAGACAGCTGTTTTGGAACCTGTGATCTTAATTCAAATGGTGCCAAAGTACTAGGAGCAGAGATTTTGTTTCACATAGGACACACCATCAACTCAACAAGTTTTGGCGACAACATAATTCTCATAAATGCCTTTGATGATATGCCATTTGAAAATATTGCAAGAAAATGTGCAACAGAGATGAAGGAAAAAACAATCTCACTTGTTACAGATAGTCAACATCTACACGAAATTGACAAGGTAAAAAAAATATTTGAAGAAAATGGAATTACAGTAAAAATTGGAAAAGGAAAAGGTCAGCTAAATGATGGGCAGGTGTTTGGATGTGAGTTTTATCCAGTTGCTGAGACCAAGAATATAGTTGAGGCAAATGTGTTTCTAGGACAAAGTAATTTCCACGCAGCAGGGATTGCCTTGTCTACCAACCTACCAACGTATGTACTAGATCCATACTTTAATGAGGTCAGAGAGGTTACTGAATTTGCAAGAAAGTTGCAGAAAAAGGCAATATTGACAGTTTACAAGGCTGCAGAAGCAGAAACATTTGGCATAATTATTGGATTAAAAGAAGGTCAATTTTCAAAAGTTACTGCACTCAAGTTCAAAAAAGAGTTGGAAAACATAGGAAAAAAAGTTCAACTCTTTGCCATAACGGATATTACAGATGATAAATTGCGCAACCTCAAGGGAATTGATGCCTTTATTCAGGTTGCATGTCCAAGAATATCAACAGACAATCATTTTCATAAACCAGTCTTGTCTACACCTCAAGCAAATGCATTATTAAAAATATTAAGAAAAGAAAACATGGAAGGATTTTTAGAAATTCCGCATTGGTTATAAATAATTACAATCCAGTCAAAAGATGAATAATCTAATTTGTAATTTTCAATAACATCAGCTCAATACATTTCAACCAAAATCAAATAGTAGTTTGTACCTGTTTTTGTAATTTCATAATTGGTAATGTAATTATGAATATAGTACCTTGACCTAATTCTGTTTTAACAGATATTCTTCCGCTATGTTGCTCAATAATATTTCTACAAGATGGTAAGCCAAGACCAGTTCCTTCTTGTTTTGTGGTAAATAATGGTTCAAAAATATTAGGGAGTATTTCTTTTGGTATTCCTGAACCAGAATCTTGGATCTCAATTTTGACTAAATTCTTGTCTTGGCTTGTTTGTATATCAATGGTACCAGAATTATCCATTGCCTGTTTTGCATTAACTAGAATATTATCAAAAACTATCTCCAATTTTGAGGGATCACAATCAAGTATGATGTCTTTAGTTGGTAAGACAATTTTGATAGAATCAGGGATATTAGATTTTTCAACTGCATTTTTAATGATCTCATTTAATGATTTTGTTTCTAGTTGAAGTTCATGAGTAGTAACAAAATCCATTACATTTTCAATTTGATGTGACATTCTAAATACAGACCTATCAATTCGGTCAAAATCCTTCATAGAATCTGGACTAGAACCATATTTGTGTCGTATTAGTAACAATGAATTTTTTATTACACTCAATGGATTTCGCAGATCATGTGCTAGTCTTGCTGCAAGCTCACCTATTGCAGACAGTCTTTCAGTCTTGACAATGGTTACCTGTTGTTCCTTTAATTTAGATGCCATTACCGCTACCTCATTTCCTAGTTTCTTGACTTCGTCATATCCTCTTGATTCAGATTTTATATCAAAATCTCCCTCTTGGATCTTCTTAGTTTGAATACGAATACCCAATATTGGATTGATCAAATTATTCCTAAAAGTATTAAATGCTAAGAAGATGGTTAAACTAACCAAACTTATGCCAGTCAGAGTAATAAGTAGAATACTTTGATTAGCATTTCCGATATAGGTATTGACAAGATCCATTGAAGCATATGTTTCAATTACACCAATAACTTTACCAGAATCTGATTTTATTGGAACGTATATCTCAATTAATTGTTTAAAATCTTTCTCAGATATGTTTTCAGATTTTTCTAAATCTGAAATCTCAGATTGCACTTCTCCACCTAATGCATCATTTAATTCATCATCATCAGAAAAAGTCTTTCCAACTTCATCTTTTTGATCAGAATATACTATTGTTTTATCAGTACTCCAAACCTTGAATCTGACTATTTCATCGGTACTAATTTCATAAAAGAATTTTTTGTATGTTTTGTCTTTAGATGCAAAATCTTTTGCAGTAAAATCTTCAGGCGTCAGGTGTTGTTTTGCTTGCAATTCAATGAACTTTGCATTGACATCAATGTCACGTTCAAGTATTGTCTTTTTGAAGTAATCAGATACAACTTGGGACATTGAAAATCCCGCTATGGCTACTATTGCTATTACTATTACTAGCCATAATACTATACCTGTTTTAATTTTCATAGATATACACCAATGAAATCTAATGATCCTCTAGAATTGTCAAGTATTAGCATAAAGCTTGTTTAAAACGATCATTTCAAAAAGAAACCACATTTCACATCTAGAAAACAGAAATTTACTGCCTGTAAATACAAAAAAAATTAGAATAAACAATTATAATCATCAGATTGCAAATCAAGGCATTGTCTCAGAAACCAGCCCTTCCAGGGGATAAAATTGCAATAATTGAAGAATTTGAAATGGGTAACAATACCTTTGATGACGGTCAGTCAATAAGATCACTAGTTATAGGTACTCAAGAATTTGACAAAACAAATCGAATAGCAAAAATCAATGAGATGCGAAAACCTGCAGTTGCCAAAACAAATGATGTGATAACAGGAAATATTTCAGCATTGATGAATAACATGTTTGCCATAAACATTTTGTACATAAATGGAAAACCTACACATTCAGGTCTAGAATGTATTTGTCAGGCAAAAGGAGCAAAGAAAAGAATTCTTGTACGAGTAGGTGACATAGTATCTGCAAAAATAATTAATCTTCTCAATGGTGTTGTACATGCAACGATTAGCGAACCTGAACTTGGAGTTTTATTTACCCAGTGTATCAAGTGTGGAGCAAAAGTTGTTGCAATGGGCAACAACATAAAGTGCATAGATTGCGGATATATAGAAGAGAGAAAGTTATCAACCAGATTTGGAAACAGCGATTTTATAAAATTCAACTCCAATTAAGAATATGTTAAAAGTAGCATTCCAAGGAGAACCAGGAGCATATAGTCAAGCTGCTGCAGTTAATTTTTTCAAAGAATCAATAGAGACAGTACCAAATCCTACATTTTATGAGGCATTGGATTCTACAGAAAATGGAAGATCAGATTACACCATACTTCCTGTAGAAAATTCACTTGAAGGAAGCGTAGGCGAAAGTTATGATTTGTTACTTACTACCAAACTAAGTGTTGTAAATGAGACATATCATAGAATATCACATTGTCTTATTGGTTTACAGAGTTTGAAAGAAATTGATACTGTGTATTCTCATCCACAAGCACTTGGTCAGTGCAGAAAATTCATTCAAGAAAATCACTTAAAGCCCATACCGACTTATGATACTGCTGGAAGTGTAAAGATCCTTCTGGAACTTAACAAAAACAATGTTGCCTGTATTGCCAGCAGAAAGGCAGCTGAGATATACAATGTTCCAATAATAAAAGAGGGAATAGAAGACAACTCAAACAACTATACCAGATTTCTCATATTAGCAAACAAGAAAAAAGAAAAAACATCAAAAGACAAGACATCAATAATTTTTGCAATAAAACACATCCCAGGAACATTGTACAACATTCTTGAAAAATTTAACACAAGTAACATTAATTTAACAAAGATTGAATCACGTCCCACAAAAAATACTCCTTGGGAGTACAATTTTTACGTAGACTTTGAGGGTCACCAAGATGAAAAAAATATTCGAGATACTCTTGAGAAGATAGAGATAAACACAACATTTCTCAAGATATTAGGTTCCTATCCACGAGCTGAGTTAGTCTAGAATCCTTTTGGTCGTCTAATTGAAAATACTGCACTTATTCCAATTATCAGAACTCCAGAGGATATTACTATCAAATGGGATGTAAATATCAATGGATTTGTAACTGCTTCTAGTTTTCCTGTTACATGAAGCAGTGAACCTCCAGTGTTTGTTATGTTTATGAGATGCTGTCCATTCTCAAGACTATACCAGTCAAAACTTACTTGCTTTTGAAAATCTTTGTCAATTTGTAGACCAGTACTAGGTGTTTTCATGTATACATGAAATGAACTTCCAGTGACATTGAGAAGTTCATGATAATGTTTTTCTGCATCAAACTGAAAGACGTCATTTTTTCCAACATCTACAGTATCATTGACATCATGCACATTAGTCATAATTGTCTGTAATAAGAAAAAAGTACCCAATACAACAGCAACTAGACCTATTCCAATCCCAGCTGCAGATCTTTTTGTAAGCATTATGAAAAATTATTCCTAATTATATTTAAAGTAAATCACATCAATTCAACATCGTGTGGTTGACTTTCTGCATATCCTGCAGTTGACATTTTTATAAATTCCGCATTTTGTTGCATTTGTGAAATGTTATTTGCGCCACAATAGCTCAAACCAGATCGAATTCCTCCCGTTAGTTGTTTTATGATATCAGTTACACTTCCCTTGTATGGAACCATTGCCTCAACACCTTCTGCAACATAATCATTGAGATCTTCCACCATTGAGGCATTGCTAGTTTCTTTATTTTTCCTTCCAAGAGCTGCATAAAATGATGCCATTCCTCGGTAAATCTTGTATCGTTTACCATTTTTCATCATAAATGAACCTGGACTTTCATCAGTTCCACCCAACAAGCTACCAACCATTAAAGTAGATGCTCCTGCTGCAAGTGCTTTGGTAGCATCACCTGATGTTCTGACTCCACCATCCGATATTATTGGAATATCATATTTTTTGCCAACTTGTGCACAATCCATTACAGCAGTAAGTTGTGGCACTCCAGAGCCAGTGATTACTCTAGTTATACATATTGAACCAGAACCAACTCCTACCTTTACTGCATCTACTCCAGCTTTGATTAGATCTTCGGTTCCTTGAGCAGTAGCTACATTTCCTGCAATTAATTCACAATTTGGAAATGCTTTTTTTATCAACCGAACTGTATTGAGTGCATTCTCACTATGACCATGTGCAATATCTACTACTATAACATCTGCGCCTGCATCTAGTAATGCTTCAGTTCGTTCCATAAAATCACCTTTTACACCAACTGCTGCACCAACTAGTGGCCTTCCCTTTTTGTCCTTTGATGCTTGCGGATAATTACCAGAATTTATAATGTCTTTACTAGTGATCAAACCCTTGACATGTCCCCTCTCATCTAAAAGGGGTAATTTTTCAATGCAATTTTTCCTCAGTATGTCCTTTGCTTGAGTTATATCTACTCCAAATTGTGCAGTGATAACATCATTTGTCATAACTTCTGTGACCTTTTTACTTTCATCTTTAGGTTCTAACATCACAATATCTCGTCTTGTTAGTATCCCAACCAATTGGCTCTGATTATCTGTCACAAGTAATCCCGAAGCTCCTTTTTCTCGCATGGATTCAATGGCTTCACGTACAGTTTGATCTGGATGGATTGTGTATGGATTTTCGATTATAATGCTACCTGAACGTTTAGTCTTGAGTATTTCATTTACCTGTTCTGAGATAGTAAGAAATCTGTGTATGATTCCAATTCCTCCCTCTCTTGCTATTGCTACTGCCATAGCAGACTCAGTAACAGTATCCATATTTGCACTAATAATTGGAATGTTAAGAGAGATATTTTTAGAAAGTTTTGTTTGTAAATTTGTTTGAGATCGAGTAACTATACTAGATCGTTTGGGAACAAGGAGTACATCGTCAAATGTTAGTCCTTCCCGTATTTCCAACTAAACCTTCTTGATTAGAATGAAAATCTGTTATAAGCCTTTCTTGAAATTTTGCAAGTTTTTTACGATCTCGACAACATTGCTAGTAGCCTTGACATTATGAGTTCGTATCAAGTCAGCACCATTTAGAGCAGCAAAAGTTTCTGCTGCAATAGATCCATAGAGTCTGTTTGCAGGATCAGATTCCCTTAACAGTTCTCCTATGAATGATTTTCGTGAAACCGAAACAAGAATTGGATATTCTTGTTTTATGTAATTTAGATTTTTTAATACCGATACATCTCTTTGTAGCCAATCCGAATTTATTTTTGTAGATAGTATACCTTGTGCTTTTTTTCTAAAAAAACCAATAGCTGGATCTACTACAATTTTATTTACCGGTATTCCGGATTTTAATGCTAGTCTAACACTTTGATCAATTAATTTTTTTGCCTGCGAGACTTGATTTCCTTTAACTAGCTTGTTACTAAATGCACATAAAATAACAGACGGACAGTATTTCTCAAGTACACTAACCATATTTTTGTCATATTTTAATCCCGAAACATCATTAACTATTTCTGCACCTAACTGAAGAGCAACCTCTGCCACATTTGCCCTACACGTATCAATTGAGACGGGCAATTTCGAGACTTTTTTTATGGCGTTTATAGCATTTGTAATTCTTTTTATCTCTTGATTTTCTGACACAAGGGTTTTGAGATATGGTGCAGTAGACATTCCTCCAACATCAATAAAATCAGCACCTTCTTCTTCCATCAATTTAGCAGTTTTTTCTATAATTTTTTTATCAGTAAATATTGATTTTTTGTAAAATGATTCTGGACTTGTATTAATTATTCCCATTATCCGTATGGGATTAGAATTACCAACACTTACTCGTGCTAGATGATGCATATGGTTTATGATTAACCCAGATACATTTAGACTTACATGACTTTAGATGGTTGGCAACAAAAATATCTAGAGATTCTAAAGGAATTCAATTACGATAGATCAAGAGAGATAAGATCAGCCAATATCCTCAATGCATTATTAAAAAATAAATTTCAAATGAACGATTTGGAGAGAAAAATTAAAAACAAAACTGTGTTTGTCGTCGGAGCAGGTCCATCTTTGAATTATTCCTTGACACATCTTAAAAAATTCAAAGGTTTTACAAAGATTGTTGCAGATGGAGCTACACAAGCAATGCTTGAAAATAACATGATACCAGATATTATAGTTACAGATCTTGATGGAAATATAGAGTTCCTCAGAAAATCATCAGAATCAAAGTCAATAATGATTGTACACTCACATGGAGACAATATTAAGAAATTACCGTATGCAGTTTCATTCAGATACTGCATAGGAACTACAGAGGATAGACCATTTGGAAAAATCAAAAACTTTGGTGGATTCACGGACGGTGATAGATGTGTGTTTCTTGCCAATCATTTTCGAGCATCTAAAATTATTTTGATGGGAATGGATTTTGGTACACAAATAGGAAAATATTCCAAAGATGGAGTATACAATAGATTTGTAAAGATAAAAAAGATGAAAAAAGCAAAATCACTTTTAGAGTGGCTAGCCTCAAAGAGTAATGCAGATCTCTATACAACATCTCAGTCAATAACAGGATTCAAAAATGTAAAATTGACAGATCTTCAAAGGTTGGTCAGACGATAGAATTTGTTTTAATATTTATATCCACTCAACAATAGAAAAAACATGGATTATTCAGAGGAAAACCTTCGCGATATTTTAGAATTAAGAGAATGGATCTCTGAAGAGATTGAGAAAAAAGAAAGAGAAGTAGACAAGTTTAAGCATAATCTTCGCATTCTTGATTCTCTTGTAAAGCAATCAAGTTTTAGCAAAGCATCTTCACTTGTATCTAACAAACAGAACATACCACAAAATCAACCAACATCAACATCTTCTATCATACCAATCAAGACACAAGACAATAAAATTTTAGCAAATGTACATGTTACTTCTGATGAGCTAGTGATTATTCCATCAGAAGATACAATATTAGACATAGAGACTAACCCATTCAAATCATTTTTCATAGGACGTATAATTGGAGGAATGGAAAATCAAGATAGGTTAGACGTTCAAAACGGTACAATTCCACAAAATGCTGCAATATCATGTTTAGTAAATAAAGACGGTAACAGAATCAGAGAAATCCTCATCAAAAATTATCGTCAAAAGGAAAGAGTAAACGAGATAATAAATACGATAACTTGGTCATTTTCAAGAATGATTGAAAATTCTCAAAAGTGATATCATGGACAAGATAATTGTATTAGATTTTGGTTCGCAATACAGTCACCTCATTTGTAGGAGAATTAGAGAATTTTCAGTTTATTCGGAACTTGTTCCATATGACATATCGTTAGAAGAACTACGAAAAATGAATCCCAAGGGCATAGTATTCAGTGGAGGACCTGCAAGCGTATACAATAAAGACTCACCACAACCAACAAACGGAATATTTGAGATAGGACTTCCAGTACTTGGAATATGTTATGGTCACCAATTAATTGTGAATAAATTTGGAGGCAGAGTAAAAAGTTCTCACAAGGAATATGGTTCTTCTTTGCTTAGCATAGACAACAATTCTGATTTGTTAGCAGACATGGGCCAATCAACAAGAGCGTGGATGAGTCATGGTGATGCTGCTGAAAGCTTACCAGATGGGTTTACTGTAATAGGTCATACTGAAAATTCTTTTGCAGCAGCAATAGCAAACAAGCAAAAGATGGTATACGGCATCCAGTTTCATCCAGAAGTAATTCACACTGAAAATGGAACTCAAGTTCTCAAGAATTTTGTACTGAACATATGTAAAGCAAAACAAGACTGGACCTTGGAGAATTTTATAGAGTCAACAGTATCAGAAATTTCAAAGATTGATGGAAATGTATTATGTGGAATAAGCGGAGGTGTTGATTCCACAGTAGCTGCATTGTTGATTCAAAAAGCAATAGGAAACAGACTCAAGTGTGTTTTTGTAGATAATGGTCTTTTACGAATGGATGAAGAAGTAGAAGTAGAAAACATGTTTGAAAATAATTTTGGAATGAATTTCACAGCAATAAATGCCAAAGAAAGATTTCTTACAAGACTCAAGGGAATAACTGATCCTGAGCAGAAACGAAAGATTGTAGGAGAAGAATTTGTTAAGGTATTCACAGAGTTTGCTGAGAAAAATGGTCCCTTCAAATGGTTAGCTCAGGGTACACTTTATCCAGATGTCATAGAAAGCGGAGTTTCAAAAGGCCCTGCGGCAGTGATCAAAACCCATCACAATGTAGGTGGATTACCTTCATGGTTGAATTTGCAAGTCTTGGAACCACTCAGATTTTTGTACAAGGATGAAGTAAGAAAAGTGGGTAAAATTTTAGGTGTTCCAGATAAACTTCTTTATCGTCATCCGTTTCCCGGACCTGGTCTTGCAGTGAGAATAATAGGTGAAGTTACTCCAGAGAAATTGCAGATTTCAAAACATGCAAGTAAAATTGTAGAAGATGAGCTTGTATCATCAGGATGGCATGGAAAGGTTTGGCAAGCATATGCAGCAGTTGGAGATGATAGAGCCGTAGGTGTAGTTGGTGATGAAAGAAAATATGGTCATGTGGTTCTTGTCAGGATAGTCGATTCTATTGATGCCATGACTGCAGACTGGACAAGACTACCGTCTGAGATACTTGAAAGAATTAGCAATAGAATTACAAATGAAGTAGAAGATGTAGCTTGGGTTAGCTATGTGATTTCAAGTAAACCGCCTGCTACAATAGAGCCTCAATAAAAATAAAAAATTCATCTAAAATTCAGGGAACTTTGTTTTAAAAGATATTTTTTAAAATGAAAGAGTTATGGTGCCACGTTTATTCTGGCAGTTGGTGGATTATTGTCCTGAACTATTGTAACCTTCACTGTACTAGTGTCTACACCATATGCATTGCTCACTGTGAGTTTGAACTCTACTACTTTTTGTTGACCATAGTCAGCAGATGGTGAGTAGAATGCTGGATTAGCAGTGCTGCCCAATATTAGAGTGACTGGGTCGCCGCTGATTTGTTCCCACTTGTATGTTATATTGTCACCTGTGCTAGCACTTCCATCTAATACGACTCTGCTATTTGGCGAGACTGTTTGATCTGGACCTGCATTAGCAACTGGTGGTTGTCCAGCTACTGGAAGATTATTGACTTTTACAGTGACAGAACATGATGGAATGTCAACCATGTTGTCTGATACATCTAATGTGAATTGAAGTGTACTGCTAGTGCTACTTGGAGTTGGTGCCACAAATGTTGGACTCATGTCAGTACTAGAAGACAATTGTACTGGTTGTCCAGAAATTTGTCTCCAATAGTATGAGATTGTGTCGCCACTTGGGTTTGCAACTGATACTGGCAATCTAACTAGAGAATTAGAATTAACAGAAGCATCTTGACATGATACAGTTGGATCTTGATGAGTGCTTTTAACAGTAACTTTGGTCATGGCTGCTGCTTTTCCGCCATTTCCATCATCGGCAGTAAATACAAATAACAAAGTTGCAGTTTGACCAGGTGCCACGGCTGGAGCCACAAATGATGTTCCAGTAGTGCTAATAGATGATAATTGTACAGCAGAGCCAGAATATTGACCCCATGCTAGTGTTAATGGATCATTGTCTTGATCTGTTGCGTTAGCCATAAGAGATACTGTAGATCCCTCATCTACGACTTGATCAGGATTTATTGTAACAACCGGAGGATGATTAACGTGTAAAACTACGACATTAAATGTTGTAGTATCATTTAGTCCATATCCATCATTTACGGTTAATGATAATTTTAATGACTTGACTTCATTTGCAGGCACTGCAGGAGCGACAAAAGATATCACTGGAGCAGCAGAACTTGGAGTAAATGTTACAGTATCACCAGAAACTTGACCCCATTGATAAGTCAATGTCTTACCAGAATCTGGAGTTGTTGATTTGAGACCAGAAAGTGTAACCTTTGTGTTTTCGTATACTACAATGCTATTTGCAAGTGAACCTTGTAGGAAATATTGAGTTAATGTACCTGATCTTGCAACTTGAGAGGTATAGAAATTAGCGCAATAACCATGATCTGAACCCTGAAATTGTTGAATACATTGTTGAAGGGATTGTGATGCTGCATCACTGCTTGATGAGCTGGTTTGAGCATTTGCAGATATTGTTGGCAATGCTACAGAGAAAATCATCGCAGCTAGTATTGCAACAAAAAATTTGTAATTCAACTTGTCAGTTCTAAATTTTAGATTATTAAAAAACCTTTCTCTCAATTTGTAGCACCATCAAGATCAGTTTTTTGATCTAAAAACACTGTTTGATGTGGTAATTTCATCAATTTTACACCAGATAATTGAAGGCTCTACGGACTATTAGCCCTAACAAATGACACAACTTCATCCATTGTTGGTGGGATTCCAAGTGAATTACCAACATATAGAGAAGCTGCACCATTGGCAAATCGCAGTCTTTCAAGGCTACCTAGATTTGCAAGATATCCAAGCATATTTGCAGCATCCCAAACATCCCCAGCTCCTGTTACAAATTTGGGTTGAACTTGAAAAGATCTGGCATATTCCACCTCTTGTCCATTTGACCAGTATGATCCTGCAGAGGTATGAAGGTCAATAGGTATCGAATATTTCTTGGCCAATTCTAGTACGAGTTTTCGTGTTTCTTTTTCTCCAGAAATTGTGTCCAGTCCTGACTGTTTTAGAAGAATATTACACTCGTTCTCATTGATACATAAAGAATTTAGTTTATCAGCAAGTTGGAATAGTGCTTGTTGGAATTCTTCTGATCGTGACTGGATATCAGCTGGATCCAAGAGATGAAATGATGATGCTGACTTGGAAAATACAGATTGCGATAATTCTGTTCCTTTTTTATTGCTTGCCCAATTTGTTACAATTACTGCATCAGCATTTGCAAGCACATTCTGTTCTTTTGTTCCAAGTTTTTCAGGTCCAAAGTTTTCATTATCTCCTAAATCAGAAATCATAACATTCACAATACTTCCAGCATTGTTAAATTCAAGAGATGTTGTTCGTCCAGGCTTACCATTTATTATGAATATAGAGACTTTGTCAAATTCAGAAAAAGTTTCTTTTATTATTTGAGAGCTAGTCTTGTCTGCAATTGTGATCAATGATACAGGACAACCAAGTCTTGCAAGAGCATATGCAACGTTTGTTGCATTTCCACCCTTTAGATCTGTTTGTGGAATTCCACGAATGCTTCCACCCAGTTTGCTTTTTTCTAAAATTTGATTGTATAGATTATCTAGATTTTCAATCTTGATTATACGATCTAGAAAAAAATCATTTAGAACAACAACTGAATTAACTAGTTTTAGATTTTGTAGTTTTTCTAACATGCAAAGGCTTAGCCCATTGGAGGACCGCGTCCGCCGCCTCTGCCACCGGACGAAGCAATGACATCATCAATTCTAAGTATCATACATGCTGCTTCGGTTGCAGATTTTATTATCTGCTCTTTTACAGCAACTGGTTCTATGATATCAATTGTGAACATGTCTGCTACTCTAGTGTTTCTTGCATCAATACCTGTCCATTTTCTTCCCTGACTATGTTTTGCACGAAGTGTAACCATAGTATTGATTGGATCCATTCCTGCATTTTCTGCAATTGTTAATGGAATTACCTCTAGAGCTTCAGCATATTTTTTAATTGCAAGTTGTTCTCTTCCTTCAAATTTGTCTGCCCATTCCTTGAGATTTGAGGCCAAGAATTCTTCTGGCGCACCGCCTCCAGCTACAACTGCTGGTTTTTCTATCACATCTTTTACAACCATCAATGAATCATGCATAGATCTATCAACTTCATCTACAACCCTTTGAGATCCTCCCCTAAGCAACAATGTAATGGCTTTGGGATTCTTACAACCTTCAATGAAGACCCACTTGTCAGTTTCCACTTTTCTTTGTTCTACGAGATCTGCTAAACCCAAGTCCTTTGAGATCATGTCATCAATATTACTACTGATTCTACCTCCGGTTGCCTTGGCAAGTTTTGTCATATCACTTTCTTTTACTCTTCTAACTGAAAGTATACCTTGTTTAGCGAGATAATGCTGTGCAATGTCATCAATTCCCTTTTGACAAATCAATACATTTGCGCCAATTTGATGAATCTTGTCTACCATTGATTTGAGCATTCTATTTTCTTCTTCAAGGAACATCTGCATTTGAGTTGGATCACTAATTCTAATTTCTGCACTCATCTCTGTTTTTTCAATTTCCAGAGCTGAGTTTAGTAATGCAATCTTTGCCTTTTCTATTTTAGTAGGCATACCACTATGGACAACTTCCTTGTCAAGTACTATGCCTTTGATGAACTGAGTATTTCTAATAGAACCGCCTGCTTTCTTTTCTACTTTAATATTGTCAAGATCTACTTTATTTCCTTCCGCTTCTTTTTCTACAATTTGTAGTATAGAATCAACTACAAGTTTTGATAACATATCACTATCTTCTGAGATAAGTTTTGACTGCATACTTGTTTTTGCAATTTTTAATAGAATTTCTTTATCATTTGGACCTACTTGTTTTGCCATTTCTGTGAGAAGTTCAAGTGCTTTTTCTGCAGCTGCTTGATATCCTTCAATAATTACGGTAGCATGGACATCTTTTTCTAAAAGTTCTTCGGCCTTTGCTAACAAAGCACCACCGAATACTACAGAAGATGTTGTACCATCACCTACTTCATTATCAACAGTTTTTGAAATTTCAACCATCATTTTTGCGGCTGGATGTTGAACATCAATCTCTTTTAGAATAGTAGCGCCATCATTTGTAATTGTAACATCTCCTAGAGAATCAACAAGCATTTTATCCATTCCACGTGGACCAAGACTTGTTCGTACAAGTTCTGCAACTAACTTTGCCGCAGCAATGTTATTCTTTTGTGCATCGCGTCCCTTTTGTTGTAATGCACTTTCTTTTAATACCAATACAGGTCCTTGTGGTGTTTGTTGAATAGATGCCAAAATTAATCCCTTAATTCGTGTAACTAATTGCCCCTTTTAATACCTTATCGATTCAAGATCTTCAGATATCTTCTATTTTTAACGTCTACAACACCAGTGTACAAGATCCTGATCTCAGGTAATGCAAGAAACGGTAAGAAAAGAGGTATCAGATGAGGATTTTTGAATTTACATCCAGTCTCAACTAGTTTAGAATCTATACTAGAGTATTCATCCAATGTTTTTTCAAAAGATAATGAAGAGATCAGGCCTGCAAGAGGCAATGAAAATTTACTTAGTATGTTACCATCTTTAGCGACCAGCATACCACCTTGCATTTTAGTCAGATTATTTGCAACAAAGGCCATATCTTTTTCATTGGAACCAATAATTATCATGTCATTTTCGTGAAAGCTCTGTGTGCACCCAAATGCTCCTACATCAGCTCCAAAATTTCTTAAAAATGCCACAGATTTTTTTCCAGAACCATATGTTCTATCAATAGCTGCTACCTTCCACACGTCTTTATCGTAGGATGCTGTTACATTACCATCCTTAACCTGAAGATCTTCCTGATCCATTTTTGTTATTATTTCAGTATCAAGTCGGATAACTAGTGCCTGCGCAGTGCTCCCCTTGCTTGGTATAACAAAGTCTTTTTCTCCAAACTTTGCTCCTGTCTTTACAGTTTTTCTAATCCAGTTTGGGATTATGGTTTTGGGTACGTCTATTACAAGGTTATTGTGGGCGACTACCAGTTTTCCTCCTACAAAGACCTTGTTTGGTTTGATCTTTTCAAGATCATCAAAGACTAGAATATCAGCTAACTTGCCAGGTGCTATTGCACCAAGATCCTTACTCATTCCGTAATACTCAAAGGAATTCTTTGATGCAATGGTTATAGCATCTATTGGATCCATGCCAATAGAGACAGATTTTCGTATGCAATGATCAATCATGCCATAATCTACAATATCTTTCGGGTTAATTCCATCTGTACAAAACATCAATCTATCAAGATATGTTTTATGAGATAATACGTTAGGTATGATTTTGTCTAGATCTCGCCGGATAGATCCTTCTCTCATCATGACCCACATTCCAAGTCTGAGTCGTTCTAGAACTTGATCATAATCAATCGGTTCATGGCATGAGAAAATTCCAGAAGCAATGTACGCATTTAGTTTTTTATCACTTGCACCTGCAGTATGACCATTTATGATACCATCATTTTCTAAAACATTGGATATACTTTTCATAGTATTAGGATCTCGTGTTGTGACTTTAGTCCAAGAAAATACTTCACCCAATCCAACCACATTTTCAATATCTAATCCCTTGATCTCTTCTTTTTTTGTCAGTGTTCTTGCATGACTGAATTTTCTGTCAACAGGCAACCCTCCAGGAATTACGTGATAGGTTCTAATTGGAAGGCGCTGTGTCATTTTAACAAATTCTTTGAATCCCCTATAACCGCAAACGCTTACAATATCAATTGGATCTGCAAACAAAGTAGTAGTACCTGACAAAAGTGATTTTTTTGCAAGTTCTGATGGAAGAACATATTGATCTATGTGTATGTGTGGATCTACAAATCCTGGTGTGATGTACTTGTCCTGTAGATCAATGACACCAGTATTTTCTCCAACAGTATGAGATGCGTCCCTTCCCACATATGCAATCCTGTCTTTTTTAATTGCTACATGAATTTGAGATATGATTTCCCTCGAGTATACATTAATCAGCCTACAGTTTTTCAAGACAACATCTGCCTTGCTGTCACCCATTGCAACAGCATTGAGTGATGAAATCATGGAGGCAAGTGAGCTGGCCTTCATAATGATAATGTAATCTATGATCTATTAAAGCGATGTTTAAATTACGGTCAACGTAGCTCATTTTTTATGAACATGCCAAAGGAGATCAATAGGTATTGCCCCAAGTGTAAAAAACATACATTACACAAGGTCTCTATATACAAGGCAGGAAAGAGAAGAGGTTCTGCTATTGGTGAAAGAAGACACGCAGAAGATAAGAAAGGTTACGGCGGTCAGAAATTCCCAAAGTTAGCAAAGCCAGCAAAGACTACTAAGAAGATTACTCCCATCATGACATGTCCAGAATGTAAGAAAAAGTGGAATGTATCAGGAATAAGACTGAGAAAATTGGAGTTAGTTGCATAATGAAAAGAGCTCACATTTGGATACCAAAGCCAGGAAGTAAATTCCAAAAAGTACAGTGTAAAGAATGTGGAGAAGAGAGTGTTGTTTATTCGCATGTTTCATCAATAGTTACATGCAAGGCATGCGGTAACACTTTAGCAGAACCAACTGGTTCCATTGCAAAAGTAAATGGAAAAATTTTAGGCAGTACAGATTAAGTCATAATCTTTCTTTGTATTCAGGTTGACAGCTATTCTTTTATCATCAAGAACAATGTGAGATTCCCTCACAGTTCGAATATTGTTTATTTGTGTAGGATCAACTATAGAAATTCCAGTATATGCACATTCTTCATCACAGTAATTAACAAAAAATTCGGCTTCCAATCCAAGAGATTTAAGAAAATTTTTTCGTATCAATATACTTGTCCACACATTTCCTTCATTTACTAGTTTTACAATTTTTTTAATTATATCAGGATCTAAAAGTGGCATATCTCCAGAAGTTATAAAAATTGATTCCTTAAACTTTGACAGGGATTCTCCTAAATCATTAACATATCCATCCCCATTTGTTTCTAATATATCAAAACCCAGATTAGAAACAAACTCGCGAGTTTTTGGAGCATTGTTACTTGTAGCACATACTATATTCGAAAATATTTCTGAATTTTTTAAAGCATTTAGAACATGTTCTATCAATGGTTTCTTGTATAGTAAAAGTAGTTTTTCTTCAGAGGATTTCATTCTAGTGCCTTTACCCCCACACATAACTAATCCTATCATATAGATACAAAAATCAATAATGATGTCAATCTTACCAACTCATTGCTTGCACCAAACACATCACCTGAAATTCCTCCAAAGTTTCTGTTTGCAATGACTAGCAATAGAAAAGACAATCCTATACACGATATTACTACAAGTACACCTGTAATTCCTGCTAAAATTACAGTAGGTATTATTGCCAATAGTGCAGCTACAGCAAGTTTTCGTGGATCCTTCATAGATTGAGTAAATGGAGAACTTAGTCCTTGCCAAGCTGAAAGACCACGATTTGCCTGTATTACCATGGATAGTTTAGCCATAAGTTCACTTAGTAGTATAGCCTCAAATAATGCAAAACCCTTGACCATTGAAATAGCTAGTATCATACCTGCAACATACAGAACAATTGTCATTACTCCTGCAGAGCCAACTGCTGGGTCTCTCATTGCCTGGAGTTTTTTTTCTTTTGTCCCTTTTGCCATAATTCCATCTGCAAAATCACAAAGCGCATCAGTATGATGTAATCCAGTAATTATCGCAAGGGCTCCAGTTAAGATCAATCCAGTAATCAATGGTTGGAGAAACAATGATAGTCCATAACCAGATGCACCAATGATTAGACCAATCAAAGCTCCAACAATTGGAAAAAGATACATGTTCTTTGCTACAGTTTCTAATTCACTATTCTTAGACGGAATGATAGTTAGGAATGATATTACTGATAGCATTCCCTTAAACATTAAACCACCAACCAAGATATGACAGTATTAGAATCACAGGAACTGTAAAAAATAAAACAAACAATATTGTGGTTACTTTCATTATAGAAATTGCAGATTTGAAGTGCCTTTCAGTTATTTCAGAATTACCGTCTCCTAACACATAATGTTCCATCTTTTCGAATTTTATTCCAAGTGCACCTGCCAAAGTAGCCATTGGATAACCAGCATTTGGACTTTCAGTCTTTGAACCATCTCTTTTCATGATATGAATTGAATGTCTCCAATCTTCTTTTAGTACAATACAAGAAAATACCATTACAAGACTTGTGAGTCTAGAGGGAATGAAGTTAAGTATTTTGTCACTGTTTGCAGCAAACCAGCCCATGTTCTTGAATATTTCTGTTTTGTATCCTATCATAGAGTCTGCAGTGTTTATAGATCTATAGACAAATGCACCAATCAGACCAAAAATTGAAAAATAGAAAAGTGGACCAGTTATTCCATCAACAATGTTTTCACTAATGCTTTCTAATGTTGCAGAGATTACATGTTGTTTATCTAAATTCTTTGTATCTCGCTTTACGATCATAGAAAGTCGAACTCTGGCACTACTCAAGTCATTTTTTGATAGAGAATCCATAATTTTTGATGCGTGTTCTTCCATTCCCTTTATTGCGATAGTAGTCTTTAGTAGAATACCAACTAGAATTATGCTTGTGGCCATGATCAGAATTTTGTAAAGTTCATTTGAACCTAGATTTTCTAAGTATTTCAGTGAATATGAAAACAAGGTAATCAAAATCGATATTATTGTTACCACCAAAACAAGAAGAATCATTCCATTAATTTTGTCAGTGATGGGATTTTTGGATTTTATATACGGCACAGACTTGCCAATTAATTTACCCATCCAAACAGTTGGATGATATCTATTTTGTGGATCTCCAAAAAGAAAATCAAGTGCAAGTGCAAACATAACTGCAATGATTGGTATTAGAATCAATTTAACATACCTCGTATCTTTTTCATGTCCAGATTTTTTTTCACAGTTAAAGACAAATGATTAATTTCTTTATCCAGTGTTTTGAGATATCTTGTTGTCCAAGATACGTGTTTTGGATTTGCATGTAAAGAATCCTCATCCGGAATATTAAATTCCATTAGTGGAATTGTACCAAGTACGGGTTTCATGGTTTTCTTTTTCAACATAGAATAACCAGGATGTAATATAGTAACATCTCCTCTAAACTTGTTTATGACAAACCCTTTGACAAGTTTTTGATGTTTCCTGTCAAGAAGAGATAAAGTACCGATGATACTAGCAAAACTTCCGCCCTTATCAATATCAGTTACCAAAATTACCGGTGATTTACAATATTCTGCCATTCGCATATTAGCAATATCATATCGTTGCAAATTTATCTCTGAAGGAGATCCTGCTCCTTCCAACACTACAATATCATTTGTTTTTATCAATTGATCAAGTGCATTCTTTGATTCTTTAAGTCCTGTAGTGAGTACAAACTTTTTGTAATAATCTTGAGCATGCATTTTTCCATATGATATACCATTTACAAAAATTTCACTTTTGTAATTTCCAATGGGTTTTAGTAAAATTGGGTTCATTATTGGCATTATTTCGGTTCTTGCTGCCATTGCCTGAATAGCTTGTGCTCTTGAGATCTCAAATTCTTTACCAACATAAGAATAAACAGACATGTTTTGCGACTTGAATGGAGCTACCTTGTATCCATCATCAGAAAAAATTCTGCAAAGGGCTGTGACCAGAGTTGTTTTTCCAGCACCTGAGGCGGTGCCTTGTATCATCAAAGTTTTTGCAGTCATGATTCCTGCAATGCCTCAATTAGATGGAGATTTTCTTTGTGGGTTCTAACCGCAATTCTTATGAAGTTATCATTCAATCCTCGAAATGTACTACAATCTCTTATGAGAATATTTTTTTTTAATAGTCTATTTTGAATTTGATTAGATTTTATTTTCGATTTAATTAGAATAAAGTTTGTATCAGAGCGATAACAAGTAAATCCCTTTATCTTTGATATAGAATCTGTAAGAAATTTAGATTCTTTTCTAATAACATTCAGTGTCTTTGACAAATGAGACTTGTCCGATAATGCCTTGATTGACGATTGTTGTGCAATTCCACTGACATTCCATGGAATCTTTATCTTTTGTAAGACTTCAATCATTTTTTTACTGCCAAGTCCATATCCAATTCTCAATCCTGCCAATCCAAATGACTTTGTCAAAGATCGAAGGATGAAAAGATTATCAAATTCTTTCATATATGAGACAATACTCTCATCACCGCTAGGAACCAACTCAATAAAACATTCATCAAGAAAAACCATTGCAGATTTGTCATATGCAGATTCGATAATCTTTAACATGTTTCTTTTCTTCACAAGTACACCTGTAGGATTATTTGGGTTGCATAGAAAAATACAATTGTTTGCAGAAATTGCATCTTGAAACTCTGACAAGTTTTGATTTAGATCCATTGTTTTGAAAAAATATGGCATAGATCCATTTAGTTTTGCAGCAGATTCATATTCACTAAATGTAGGAATTGGAATTAACACTTTTTGTTTTCGCAAAAATGCAGCGCAAAAATTATAAATTATTTCCGTAGCTCCATTTCCCACTATGATCTGATTTTTTGAAATTCCAATGTATTTTTGGAGACTAGTCCGTAGCTCATTTGAGTTAGGATCTGGATAGACAGAAACATGTGATACATTTTTGAGAACATCTTTGACTTTTGATGGAAACCCAAGAGGATTAACATTTGAGCTAAAATCTAACAGTTTCAAATTGTATTTGAGGCCATTTGCGAACATACCTCCATGAGAAGCCACTTTATGATTTGCTATGGCTTTTTCTACTCTAATTCGCATATTTTTCAAATATCAATAACAGTATTTAGTTGTGTTTTGCTTGCACTTCTAAAAGAATATTAATTGTATAATGATTATTTTCTTTATGAAACGTGTAGCCATCATTGGAGTTACTGGTGCAGTAGGGCAAGAATTTGTCTTAGCTCTGAATAAACATCCATGGTTTGAGGTAAAACAAATAGCTGCATCTGAGCGATCAGCAACAAAAAAGTTTGTAGAAGCAATCAGAGATCCAAATAGTGGCATTTTGAGATGGCATTTACGAGAGCCCATTCCAGAATACGTGAAAAACATGGTGATAGACGCTGTAGATGATATCAATCCAGAAAATTTCGATTTAATTTTTAGTTCAGTAGAAAGCGAAGCAGCAAGAGACATAGAGACAAAATTTGCAAAACATGTTCCAGTTATCAGCACTTCTGCAGCATATAGATACGAAGCAGATGTCCCCATTTTGATTCCCGGAATAAATGATGACCATATTGGGTTATTAGATATTCAAAGGAAGAATCGGGGTTGGAAAGGATTCGTAGCGCCACTACCAAATTGTACAACAACAGGACTTGCAATAACAATGAGGCCACTTTTAGACCAGTTTGGAGCTCAAAAAATAATCATGACATCCATGCAAGCAATGTCAGGTGCAGGTAGATCACCTGGTGTTTCTGCACTAGATATTACTGATAACATAATTCCATTCATACCAAAAGAAGAAGACAAGGTGAGACTAGAGACAGGCAAAATACTTGGAAAGTTCACAGATGGAAAAATCGATCCAGCAAAGATGAAAGTCAGTTGTACATGTACAAGAGTCCCAGTGTTAGATGGTCATACCGAAACTGTTTTTGTCGAGACTGCTAATCATGTAGATCCTGAAACTGTAAAGAAAGCCATGCAGGATTTCTCAAATAATGTAAGTGTTACAGGATTACCTTCCGCTCCAAAAGAATACCTAATGGTTAATGATGATCCTACAAGACCACAACCAAGACTAGACAGAGAGATTAACGATGGAATGACTACAGTAGTTGGAAGGCTAAGAGAAGATACAGTATTTGATAATGGTATCAAGTATGTATTGTTCTCACATAATGAAAAAATGGGTTCTGCAAAAGGCGCAGTCTTGTTGGCAGAAATGCTATACAAGAAAGGCTACATTTAGCAAATCATGGAATTATAGAAATTTTATACTAACAACTTTAATAAGATCCATTTATTCACAATAATCTGTATTTTGATGACAAAAGTTGATGATTTAGATATGATAATTTTATCAGAATTATCGCAAGATGCAAACATATCAGTTCCACGAATTTCAAAGAAGATTAATGTAAATTCATCTGTAGTATACAGTCGAATTAAGAGATTAATCAAGAGAAAACTCATTGAACGTTTTACAATAGTAGTAAATGATAGAGAATTAGGCTATACAGTAAAGGCACTCACTGGAATAAACATGGACTCAAAGATGAGAGATAACGTAATTGAAGAATTAATGAAGATTCCAGAAGTACGAGAGATTTCAGAGGTAACTGGAAGATTTGACATCATTGTAACTATGTATGCCAAAAACCTTGATGAGATGCATCGATTAATATCGGAAAGACTTGGGAGAATTCAAGGAGTTCAGCGTTCTGAGAGTTTCATTGAAATGAAAAGGACTACAAAGCCTATGCCTTACAAGCCAGCAAAATGATTGATTCTATTCAACCTATAAATAAGTAATAAGATCCAAATGGAAGTAAGAGTGTGCTAACAACAAAAGCCAGTTCAAGAATTAAGGTATACTATGAGGTTACCAAGCCCAAGATATGGTATCTCCTTGTTTTTACTGCGATAGGAGCAGCCTTCACGGCATCGAATTTGTATCATATTCCATTATCTCCATTAACATGGTGTCTTGTCATAGGAGGCGTCATAGCTGGTTCTGCTTCTGCAAATACACTGACAAACTATAATGATAGAGATATTGATGCAATAATGGAAAGAACCAAAGACAGACCCATTCCAAGTAGGAGAATTTTTCCTGCTGAAAAGGCGTTATATTTTGGATTAATTCTTGCAGCAATATCCCTAGTCAGTGCTTTTGCCATAAACATGTGGGCAGGTATTTTCATGGCCTTTGGACTTGCCGACAATATTTTAGTTTACAGTAAATTACTAAAAAGGAGAAGTAGAACAAATATTGTTTTAGGAGGTTTTTCTGGAGGGGCACCTGCAATGATTGGTTATGTCGCAGTTACAACTACAGGCCTATGGGATCTAGGATTAGTAATGGCAGGATTAGTCTTTGTTTGGATTCCAATGCACATATGGAGTCTCACACTACATGTCAAAGAAGATTATAACAAAGTCAATGTTCCAATGTTGACTGCTGTAGAATCCGAAAAGACATCAGTACGAGTAATTGCTGGAACTACTCTCATGATGGTTCTTTTTAGTGTCATTCCTTTTTTCATGACAGGGATATCTGGAAAACATCTATTTCATGAAGTATATCTGTATACAGCAGTTGTTTCAGGGGCAATAATGATTGCACTAAGTGTATGGCTACTTGTAAAACCATCAGAGAAAGCATCATGGACGCTATTCAAGTTTTCAAGTCCATATCTTGCGATATTATTTATTGCGTTAATGATTGATTCTGCACTTTAAAATTTATTTTAGATATTTTTTTAGCAATATATTTTCTACACCGGGAATTTTAGCAATCTCAAATCCTTCGGCTCTTTTTGAGAATGATTTGGTTGCATCCACTCCCATCTTAGTAGTACGAAGATTTTTTTGATCACTAGAAGGATCAAGACTAGAACCTCGTACATTTGGTACTATCACTAGGTCTTTGTCTGCTTGAAATCTGGTAGCCATTGCATATTCTACTGCAACAGGATCTGATGGATCAATATCATCATCAACTATTACCACGTTCTTAAGAGAACGATGTGCAGAAAAGGTAGCGTCAATTGCTTTTTTTGGATCAGATTCTCGTTTTTTAGAAATCTGAACTACAGCGTGCAACCATTTACAACCGCCCTCAGTCAATACGACATTTTTGGTTTGTGGCAGAGCTTGTTTTAGTTCCTTGTTTATCTTAGCTTCAATAGGCATACCCATTAGCAATTGATGTTCACCAAAGCCAGCGAGCACATCGTGAAAGATAGGATTGTTCCTAAAGTGTATTCTATCAAGCTCAAAAACAGGTTGTGCTCTTTTAAAGTCATATGTTCGAAGCATTTCTACCATCCATTCTTTGTGTGTCTTATCCTTGAGAATTCTTCCTTCTATGATTATTTCTGATTCAGACGGAACCAACATTTGCGAATAAGGTGATTTGGAAAGAGTTAATTTTTTTCCCAACAATTCATTTGCTATTTCCAATTCATCTTTTCCCCAATCAGCTTGATATGCACCTGCAATTGAAACTGCTGGATGAACACCTATAGAAATAGCAACTTTGAGGTCTTCACCATGTTCTTTTGCATAAACAAAAGTTCTATGAAGATGTCTTCCCTCAACCATTCTAATTGAGAAATGTTTCTCATCTATTCTCAATAATCTGTTAAATGATGAATTTTGTGTACCCATTTCCTGATTTTTAGTATATATGATTGACGATGTGATAAAAGGTCCTGGTTCCTTTTCAAAATGAGTAACTATAGGCAAAGTAAAAAGATCTCGTGACTGATTTTCTAAGAATTTTGCTTTTGTGATTATTTTTGGTTTTGACGCGTGTTTTATAGCAGAAATTACTTTATTATGTATCTCGGCATCAGAGGTACCTACTGCATAAGCAAATCTTTTTCGGGTTCCAACCAGATTTGAAACTACACGAAACTTGCTATCTTTGACATTTTCAAATAACAGTGCTTTTGAGCCGTCCATTTTAGCAGTTACTGCTGCAATTTCAAATTTTGTAGAAACTTTCTTTTTTACTGCAGCCAATTCCCCTTTTTTAGCAATAAGTTCCAGATAGCTTCTCATATCACAGGTCATTGTTTGATAACCTCCATCAATTCATTCATTAGAACTTTCATACTATCAAGATCTAAATCTTTTTCAATATTTAATGAAAAAATACAAATTCCATTCATTGTTGTTGCTACACGCTCTGAAACCATCTTGAGAAAAAGTGTATCTGATTTTGACGGTATTACAGCAGCTGTACTTACACGACCACCAGAACTAATAGAAACAACGAGTGTTCCTATTCTCTCTTTTCCCTCAGAAATAGAAATAAAATTTCCATTATCGTATGGAACGATCTGTACCAAGAAGTCTCGATGATTCACCTTTACGGTTTTTTTCGTATAACCGATTTGGGATATCAACAGTCTACTTCAGCTTACTAGGCCTATATTGCTACCGGCGTAACTGCTACTTTTTTCATAGCTTTCACCGTTTTAGCTTTTGTCGTTTTTGCCTTTGCAGTTTTAGCCTTTTTTGTAGCTTTTTTCACTGCTATTGGTTCTACTAGCTCTATCTCTTCGACTTCTGCAGCCTTGACAGCTACAGCTTCTAATTGATCAGCCTCGACTCTAGCTCTTAGTTTTGCTTTGTACTTGAGGTTTCGTGGTTTAGTTCTTAGTCTATATCCACAACAAGGACACCAAAGACCCTCCCATTTTATGAAAATTTCACAAATTTGGCATCTTTTCTGTCCCGATGCGTAACGACCAGTTCCTACTGGCTTCTGTGCTTTGTATCTTGTGCATATTCCTTTACATGTCATATGTAGTTACCTGTTTATCATATAGTAATAGTAAATATTTAAGCATGGATCAAGAAATTCTATAATTTTAAAGCATTTTTTATGAAATTATTATTTTAGATCCATATTACTAAGTGAACAGTTTTCAAGAAAAAAATGAAAAACACTATAAATATCTACCGTCCTTTCACATCTACCCTAAAAGATCAACTTTAAATGAAACTTCCAAAGGTTTTTGATCGATTTCAGCCTTTTTACCCAATTCTTGAAAGAGGTAGAACAAGATGTCTGTAACCTTCCCTTTGTGTGATATATCTAGCAGATATCTTATCACGCTCTCCTCTCTTGTTAAAATTTTTTATTTTTAGTGATGTTTTGCGTTCATCTACAAATTCTAGTTCAAAGTGGGAACAGAATCGGAGATTTAGAGAGTTCGCAATATGTAAAGCAATTTTCATGTTACCATTACCTACTTTGACAATTTTTCTTTGAGCATTTATCCCTACCAAAATTTTGACAATATGTGATATCAGATCATCAGTTGACGTGTAGATTGAGCTCTCAATTTCTTTTTCATAGTAAAAAATTGACAATCCTATTCTGTTGCCAGGATCAATTCCTATTACTAACGAATTATTGTTGATCCCTGATTGTAATTTCTCAACTATTTTTGCACGTATAATAGTAGGATGATAATTGAATTCATCATCCAAAAGAACCAGATTAGACGGTATCTTCAAAGACTCGTATGTTGTGGTAAGAATTAATCGCCTATCTGAACTTGTTATTTCTTCAGGCAATATTGAATCATAATTTAGTCGAAGTCTCCTTAAGACATTAATGAATTTAAAATATGATCTACCGGATATCGTTGCCACTGCAATATTGTTTTGTGGTGGGTATGATATGACTAATAATACTTTTTAGAAAATTTAAAGATTGTTCATGTGTTATTGTTAATCAACAAATTTCATTTAGTTGTCAGTAACAATATTGCTCTTGCAAGATCTCCCTTTGCTTCAATTAATGCCTGTGTTGCCTCTTCAGGAGACACATTAGCTTGTTGTGCTACAAGCATTATATCCTCTTGACTAAAAATAGGTACTTCGAGCTCCCTTTCTTCGTAACTCTCGGCTATTATTTGGAAAATAGAGTTATCTTTTGCCTTCATTTCTGTAACTGATGGTTTTGCAATTATGATCTCTTTTGTATCTGTCTTAATTATGACCTCTTGAACATTTTGGACATCTTTCATCTCAAGACCCATCTTGTCCAGCATTCTCCGCATTTCTCGGTTTCCGCCACGCATCATGATATATTCATACTCCACTGTTTGTACTTTTTAAACTATCTCTGATCTTTACAGCTACTCCTTTTTTAAACGACTTGATCATTCTTGTAGATAACACAGCCTTACCAACTGCTATTACCTTACCATCATGTAATACTGATACATCTCCTCCGATCATTATGTTCTTCCCACACCAAGTTACATGTTTACAAAATACTGAGCTACCTTCTTGGACAAATGCCTTGGAATCATTATCTATTTCAAGGCAATTTTCCTTGAATTTTTTACTTTTCAAAAGAATTTGGGCAAAAAAAGGAGTTATTGCAAGACCACCATCTGTTCGCAGTGTACAAAGCAAACTATCATTTTGATATACATGTTTTATTCGTCCAGTTTTCTTTGAGTAGGTAATCGTTATGTCCTTTGGAAGATATTTTGATACACCATGACCAAAAAGTGCATCCAAAGTATACTTGATTTTAAGAATCGAGTCCATGAAATTATGTTAATTCATCCATGTTAATTATTTTTGCAATGAAAGTGACCTATATAGTAAGCCCTAACAACTATATAGAATAATTCATCATCATGTAATATGGGAACAAATGAAGAAATGCGAAAGATACAGTTTACAGGCAAGTCTTCATACATCGTATCATTACCAAAACAATGGATTACAGATATGGGTCTTAAGCAAGGAGACCAAGTGGCAGTAGTAAGACAAGGAGTTTCTAATTTGCAAATTGTACCGTTAAAGCATCACAACAAATCAGTCGGTACAGAAGAAGCAACAATTGAAATCAAACCAGAAGATGAAGACTCTACAATTGTAAGAAAACTAATTTCGCTTTATCTTCTTGGATTCACCATCATTAACGTAAAATCAAAAATCGGTAGATTAAAACCATCTCAGAGAAATTCCATCAAAGATGCAGTAAAAAGCATCCTTATGGGAACTGAGATTACTGCAGATTCTGTAGAAGGCATAACTATTCAAGTATTAATCAATCTGTTTGAGCTTTCAGTTGATGGAGCGTTAAAAAGAATGTTGATTATAGCAAAATCGATGCAAAATGATGCTTTACTCGCTCAGGAAGAAGCAAATTTTGAGCTAGCAAAAGAGGTTGTAAATAGTGATGATGAAGTTGATAGGTTTAGTTTTTACATAATGAGACAACTCAAGATAGCAATACAAAATGAACATATGTTAAATGAAATGGGAATAGAAAGTCCCTACCATTGTTTAGGTTACAGATTAATAGTAAAAAATATTGAACGTGTTGGAGATCATGCAACAGATATTGCAAAAGATTTATTGGAATACAAGAAGGCAATCAAGAAAAATGTACTTGAGCCGATAAATGAAATGAATCTATTTACTTTATCAGTATTAGACGAGGCTTGTTTATCATTATTCAAAAAGGATTCTAATCAAGCAGAACGAACAGTACAAAAAACAGCAGAAATTGTAAAATACGAAAAGAAGGTTCAAGATAGTCTAAAAACATTGAAGGATACAGAAGAGATCTACAGAGTAAGAAGAATGAGCGAAAATATACGAAGAATATCAGAATATGCCAGTGATATAGCAGAGATAGTGCTAGATGTTACAATAGAAAAAACCCTGCGAAAGCAATAAGATATCGAAGAAGGATAGTAAAATATTGAAAGATTCTGCAATCCTCATAACATATGATAATAAAGATTCTCTAAAAGAGGCGTTAGGCCTATGTGATGCTGCAGGATATGAGGTTCGGAAAATCATACAACATAGAATTCTAAACAAATCAAAATATGGTCTTGGAGAAGGCAAGGTAGATGAACTAAAGGAAATGTTAGGTACCATCAAACCGGATGTTATAATCTTCGATGAAATACTCAAACCAAGTCAGAATTATAATTTAGCCTCTACTCTTAAAATGAACATACTTGATAGAGAGGCTCTAATTCTTGAGATCTTTGAACGAAGAGCAAAGAGTTCAGAATCTACATTGCAAGTAAAGATGGCACAATTAAGATATGAGATGTCAAGGGCCAAAGAAAAAGTTAGGTTAGCCAAGATGGGAGAACAACCAGGATTCATGGGAATAGGAAAGTTCGAAGTGGATGTCTACTTTAATGACATCAAAAATAGAATGAATGGTGTAAAAACAAAATTAGCAAAGTCATCAACCCAACGTGCTCTTCATAGACAAGCAAGAGAGAGATTCGGATTTAAAACAATCTCTCTTGCAGGGTATACATCAGCAGGAAAGACCACGCTTTTCAACATATTAACAGGAGAGGAAAAAGAGGAGAGTCCGAAACTTTTCACTACTCTATCTACAACCACACGAAAGATCACTCTCAAAAACTCTGAAGTTTTGATTTCAGATACTGTAGGTTTCATAAGCAGGCTTCCGTCATACATGGTAGCAGCATTCAAATCAACTCTTGAAGAACTTGTGTATACAGATATTGTGATAGTTGTCATTGATGTTAGTGATGATATTTTAGAACTGAGAAAAAAATTCAAGAGTTGTATTTCTACTTTAGATGAAATTGGAGTAGGTAAAGATAAAATGATTTTTGTTCTAAACAAGTCAGACCTGATTTCAAAAGATGAAGTTGTAGAAAGAGCGAAAGAATTAGGTATGGATAATTATAAAAAATGGTTACCAATATCTTCCACAACTAGATATAACATTAATCAATTAAAGACGCTAATATTTGAGACAATAGATGCTATACCCATAACAGGAAGAAGAACAGAAATATCAAAACCGAAAAAGCAAAAAAAATTGCAAAGATGAAGATCGAAGTTTTACGTATAGGCACACGACTTGTCAGGGATGACAGAGTTACTACACATGTTACGCTTGTATCTAGGGCATTTGGAGCATCAAAAATATACATGTATGACGCAAACCCAGAGATCAAAGAGACCATTTCAAAAGTAAACAAGATGTGGGGCGGGGACTTTAAAGTAGAAATTATTGAGAATTGGAAGGATGTTATAAAATCAAAAAAGAAAGATTTGTTCAAGATAGTTCATTTAACAATGTATGGTGAAAACATCAATGATGTACAGGATCAAGTAAGAAATGAGGAAAAAATTTTGATTGTTGTAGGGGCAGAAAAAGTTCCAAGAGAAGCATATGACATGGCAGATTACAACATAGCAATTGGAAACCAACCACATTCAGAGATTTCTGCACTTGCCATATTGCTTGATAGAATATTGCAAGGACAACATCTCCAGAAAAAGTATTCCGGCGGAGAGCGGGAAATAATTCCTACAAAAAAGGGAAAAAATGTGATAGATAAAACAAGTAATTGAATTAACCAACCACAAAAACAGGTTTAAAACCATTTGATTAAATATAGAGATTGAGAAGAAGAATATACGATGTCAGTTGAACATGAAGATCCTTTTGTAAAAATTGCTGCTTTGATTGGCGGAGATGAGTATCTAAAAGTTGCCCGTTCTCTTCTTAATACGGAAGATGCTACAGATGAGGAAATAGCAAGCTCAACCGGACTTAGAATTAACATAGTAAGAAAAGTATTGTATGATCTTTTTGGCAAAGCTTTGATAACCGGTATAAGAGTAAAGGACGAAAAAAAGGGATGGTTTGTCTATAGATGGAGAGCAAGAAAAGACGAAGTGGACAATTTTATTGAAAACCAAAAAAAGAAGATTGTGGAGAGATTGCAACAGAGAATTGACTATGAGAACTCTGCAGACTTTTATCATTGTGGAAATGAAGATTGTCAAAAACTAACCTTTGAAAAAGCCCTTGACCTATCTTTCAAATGTCCTACTTGTGGAAAATTAGTAAATCTTTCAAAAAATGAAAAGCTGAAAAAGGCATTACAAGGAAAAATAGATCAGCTTCGTGATGATCTCAAACATTAAGATACATAGTGTAAAACTATTTCATTTTGGATTTTCTGGATCTTTTTCAATTTAAATGAATTAGATATTTTCTCAAAGCCAATACCTTCAACTAGAGAAACAGCAGTACTTCCCCCTAGAACATATGGTGTGATGGTAACTATGATTTCATCTATCAGTTTTTCCTTAAGAAAATACCAGTTAGTTGTACCCCCTCCTTCAACAACAATTTTCTGGATTCCTTTTTTTCCAAGGATTTTCAATAATTTTTTTACATCAATTCTTTTTTTGCCACATCTGATTACTTGGACTCCTTTTACAGTAAATCTTTCAATATTTCTTGGAGCGTTTTCAGATACAACCAGTATAGTAGGAGTTTTTTTTGCGGTTTTGATCACATTTGATTTTATAGATAAACTACCTTTTGGGTCAAGGATGATACGAATGGGACTTTTTCCTTTTACATAACGAACAGTAAGTAGTGGATCGTCAACATTTATGGTATTTTTTCCCACCAGTACAGCATCAACATTTTTTCTAAGATTATGTACTCTAATCAGATCTTTTTTAGATGATAAATTAGATCTTCCTGTACGAGTAGCTATTTTTCCATCGATACTAATGGCAGCACTAAGTATCACATATGGTCTAGATTTTTCCATGCACTAGTTTTCCTTCATACATTACTGCTTTTATCACATTTTCTGAAGCTCGCTGTACTATTGAGGCATGTGGGTTATGCATTGGCTCCAGATCAATCGAATGTTTTTCAATGAATATACAGTCAGCTATTTTGTTATTTTGAATGACTCCTATTTTACCACCCAAGAGATTTGAAGCATTAGTAGTAGCCATTTTGAGTATATCTTTTGGTAATAGTCTTTTTTTCTTGGTACCCATTGAAACTTTCCAAAGATAATCCATTTCTCGAAACATGTCAGGTGAATTTATCATTACATTATCGGTTCCTATCATAATATTACAACCAGCATCAAGCATAAGATCTACGTCTGGAACGCCCTCTGCAAGTGATCCATTTGCCCGGGGACAAACAACAATGCTCGCTTTATTCCTGGTTGTCATCACAAGATCTTTTTTTGAAGCATAAGTCATGTGAACCAAAAAATTTGGTTTGGCAATAAGTGCTCTTTGAGTTTCAGTTTTTCTAGATATCTTTTTGGATATATTGTTACTTTCTTCAGTTTCAGCTGAATGTATGGCACGGATATTTTTTGTTTTTGCAAAGTACTGTAATGCCAAATCACTGAATTCATTTGGACCGCTAATACCAACACCATTACAATTCATTACAAGATTTTGAAGATCTGATTTGTGAGATTTTGGAATGGGTATGTTATTTTTAATAGAATTAGAATCTTGATAATACTCGATTCTTCCCAAAATAATTGGTCGTATTGGAATATCAAGTGCGGCATTTTTTAATAGATTAATTCCATCAATACCTCCCTCTCGAAAGTCAATGAATGAGGTTATTCCTTTTTTAAGCATTGATACACATGAATTTTTGATAAAACTTGTTAGATGAGATTTATCAGAATTTTTGAGAATTTTTTGTTTAAATCCACTAACTGGGTGTATTTTTTCCTCAACATCTGAATCTATTCCAATGTCTTTTGCAATTGAATCTCCGATATGGGTATGTGAGTTAATTAGCCCAGGCATCATCAATAGACCCTCACAGTCAAGCACTTTTTCTCCTTTGAGAGGAGAAAGTTTTGTACATATTTTCTCAATATGCTTTCCAGAAATTCTTACGCTAGTATTTTGAACATAATCCAGTTCTGTTCCATAAAAAAGACTAATGTTTCGTATCAGCATGTTGTCTCAAGAATTCGTGTATCTTTTTTTCCAGAATCTCTGAGTTCACGGATCTTATCTAATGACTGTGTAGCTAATTTGGCAGCATCCCTTCCTGTTTTTGCGGTTCCAATTCCGCAGTTAAAGGAAATATCATATTTTTGTTTTACAATTTCGAGAAATTTTGTTATTTCATTTTTATCAGAGTTAGAACTTATTATCATAAAATTATCCCCACCCATAAAAAATGCTAATGAATTTCTTTGGAGAAAAAACTCTGACATTTCAGAATATAATTTTATGATAAGAGAAGATATCTCATAAGGAGATTTTTTGGTGGAAACTGAAGTGGAGCCATCTACATCCATATGGACAATCTGAACAAAATCAGAATCTTTTCCCAACTGCAATCCAAAGATATTATGATCTTTGCTTAGACTTGTGTTAGATCGTCGTGCCTTGTCAGCATTGAAACTTGCCTCAAATGGAGTATTTCCTTGTCCAATGGACATTGACAAACCCAAATCAAATGACTTTGCTAGTTGTTTTTGGATCTCTACATGATCGTCAACTGAAAGACCGTTACTTATTACAAAGATTTCATCAAATCTGTTAGGAAATGCCAGACAGTTTTTTTCTGAGAACAAATTTTGTATTTCTTTGTATAATGAGGCTTGAAGCATCTGAAGTCTATGTTCTCGATCACTACCTAAGGTCAAAGTCCATGGTCCATATCCAGTAATCTTGATTATAGTTAATTGGATCATTTTCTGATTTTCTCAAGTTCTTCAAATAATTTCTTTGCCGCCTCAATAGCTCTCTCAGCTACAGGTCGTATTCTCTGGTGTGCCTGCCTGTCACTCATTCCAGGTCCTGTTATTCCTAATGTAACGGGTTTTTGATGTTTTATCGAAAGATCTGCTATTGATTTTGCAGTAACATGTGAAATGAGTTCATCGTGCTTTGTTTGTCCCTTGATTACTGCTCCAAGAGTCACCACAGCATCAACATCTTTTCTTTGTAACAAAGTATCAATAATCAGAGGCATATCAAATACACCCGGAACCTTTGCAGTATATTTTACATTAATTTTTAATGCATTTGCTTTTTCTATTGCGAGATCAAGCATTTTAGACGTGATTTCACTGTTAAACTCTGCAACAACTATAGCTATATTCAAAATTAATGCTCCTTAGAGAGTTTAACAAGTTCGGCACCATCAAGATATGGTATTGCATTATCTTGAGCATATTTTTTTGCCTTGTCTGTAGACAATGCAGTAAATGTTTGAGAGTCCAACATTTCACATATTGCAGTAACTGGTGAAAGCCCTGCAAGTTTCATTAGATAAATGGACATTTCAGTATGTCCAAGTCTATTTGATAATAATCCTTCGGATGCAATAAGCAGTGGAACATGACCAGGCGTCTTGAAATTAGAAGTGAAGAGAATTTTTTTGTCAGTATTTTCATTTTTGTATAATTTGGCCATTTCAGAAATTGTAAATGCTCTTTCTTTGTCTGTTATTCCAGTAAACGTATCTTTGTGATTAACTGAGATTGAAAATGATGGTCTGTCACCATAAGGTGCAGTGCCAATTATCATCTTCTTTAAACCTGCATCAAAATTTTGAGAATTGGAAAGAATTTCATGTACATAGTCTAATCCTAGGTTTGATGCAAGTGCATGGTTAATGGACATGCAAATCAGTCCTCCAGCATCCATACGCATACGTGCGATATGCTTCGGGGTCACAAATTCTGCTGCTATTACCATATCTACCTCATTTTCACGTTTGCCCTCATCATGAAGTAGAATAAAGTCACCTCTTCGAAGAGATGAGAGTGCTTCGTCTAAGGACATAACTGATCAGCTTTTCATTATTGTTATAAATCTTACTAGAAAATTGGTAATTACCAAAATAGTGGTAATAGATTAATTTTCAGATAAAATATATTTTCCAAGGATGTCGGTTTCAATATTAACTTTATCGCCAATTTTTTTGTAACTTAGATTAGTTATTTGCATGGTATGAGGTATTATCGAAACAGAGAATTGATCTTTTAGTACATCAACAACTGTTAGACTTATGCCATCAACTGTTATCGAACCTTTCTCGATTACATGTTTTGATAACTCTTTTGGAAGTTTTATCCAGATTTGTATTTGATTAGACTGTTTTTTAATCTTGGAAATAATGCCGACGCCATCAACATGTCCCAGTACAAAGTGTCCCTCAAGTCGTTCACCAACTTTGAGACTTCTTTCAATATTGACCTTATCACCGCGTTCTAGAGATCCTAAATTAGTTCTCTTGATGGTTTCACCAACCATTTCAAATTCTGTGATTCCTTTTGAGATATCTACTGCAGTAAGGCACACACCGTTTATTGCCACGCTATCTCCTATTTTGAGGTCTTTTGCGATTTTGCCAAGATTAATTTTCATTTTTGCTGCACTATGATTATTTGTTTTTTTGTCAAATGCTACAATGTTGCCAAGACCTGCAATTATACCCGTGAACATGATTAACAATTCCTATTTGCGTCTAGATGATTTATGTTTATCAAAAAAATAATCTAAAATAGGTGGTTTTTGTGCGATTTAGGCATCATTTTACAGAATTCAACAAAGCTGCTGCTCGTTTGTAGTGCACTTCATCAATCATTTTTCCATCAACAGTAGTAGCGCCTTTCTTATTTTTCTTGGCAAGATCATATGCATTCATAACTTTTTTTGCCCATTCTATTTCCACAGGAGTTGGATAGAACACATTGTGAACAACATCTACTTGATTGGGATGAATGATGCTTTTGCCTGCATATCCAAGATTTTTAGCAACAAGAGAATCCTGTTTTAGCCCAGAGACATCATCTAGGTCTTGCCATATTGCATCTATTGCATATTTTCCAGCAGCCCTTGCATCCACTGGAATTTTTGCTCTGGAATAGATAGCTCCTTCAGGCTTTTTCGTATATTCTACACCAAGGTCATTTAATAGATCAAATACGCCAAAAACCAAGGCTGATACTCTTTTACTACATGACGCAATAGAATATGCATTTACAACGCCTTGTGTAGATTCTATTGATGCCATAAGTTCTATAGGCTTGAGCTTACGTTTTTTTTCTAATACCACCATAGTTTTTTCAATTTTTTTTATTTCACTTGCAGTATTTACTTTTGGAATTACTATGCCGTCAACACCCTTCTGAATAATTTCAGACAGGTCGTCAGGTATAATTCCAGATTCAGGAGAATTGGTTCGCACATAAATTTCGGAATCATATTCAGATCTATTTTGCAAGGCATTTTTTATTAGATTTCTTGCAGTTTTTTTTTCTCCTAATGGGACAGAATCTTCAAGATCAAAACATATAATGTCTGCCTGGAGAGATTTTGCTTTTTCCAAGAAACGACTATTGTTACCTGGAACAAACAGAAGACTGCGTAAGAGTCTTGCCATGGATGGACGAATTTATGGCTTGAGTAAGATTTTGCCGACTAGACCTTTACCAGTAAGCATCTTAGTATGTGCTTCTGCGGCATTTTCAAAGTTATACACTGAATCTATTATAGATTTAATTTTCTTCTTACCCATCCAATACAATCCTTGTTCTAGTTCTGCCTTTGTTCCTTGTGTAGAACCCAAGATGTTAGTTCCTTTGAAGAAGATGTGTCGCAAATCAGTTTTTGCATCATATCCTGTTGTTGCTCCACATGTTACTAGTGTTCCACCGTATTTTAGCAATGTAAGCTGATCATTCCAGTGTGTTTGACCTATGTGATCAAATGAGACATCAATTCCACCTAGTGGTTTTGCAATTTGTCTTACTTCTTTAGCCCAATCTGGTTTTCTGTGGTCAACTGCAAAATCGGCTCCAATTTCTTTTAACTTGTCTAGTTTGTCTGGACTTCCGGTAGCGATGACATTACAGTTGTATAATTTTGCAATTTGAATTCCATAGCTTCCTACACCAGAACCTCCACCCATGATAAGGACTGTTTGACCAGGACGAATTCTTGCTCTTCCTACAAGCATATGCCAAGATGTCAGTATTGTCATAGAAGCTGCTGCAGCTTCATCAAAGCTTACGCCTTCTGGTATTTTTGCAACATTAACTTCTGGCAAGTGTGTAATTTCTGAGAATGCTCCCCAGGTGGGTCCTGTTTGAAATCCCCAGATGGTTCTCTTTAGACAATCATATTCACGTCCGTCAGTACATGCATCACATACTCTGCATGCCATGTTAGAGTGTGAAACAACTCTATCACCAACTTTGAAATTTGTAACATCTTCTCCTATAGCAATAACTTCTCCTGCAGCATCAGAACCTGAGACGTGTGGCAATGGTACAGCAACTGGTTGACCTCTCATTCCCCAGATATCATTATAGTTCAGAGCTGCAGCCTTGACACTGAAAACAACTTCGTTTGGCTTTGGTTTTGGATCAGGTATTTCTTTTACACTTAGGATTGATTTGTAATCATCATTTGGAGCATACTTGTCATAAACAACTGCTTTCATATTTGTAATCGTTCAGTTTACCCCTAATATATTTTCCCTAGGGAACTACTTGCGGTTAATCTTAAAATCTCTCTTGGGTTGTTGTGTAGACAATAGAATTTGCTTTAACTGATCATCAGAGATTTGGGAATTTAGCCTTCCTTGAGATGCCAACCCCAATAGATAGTTCTCAACCATTGCTGCAAGATCAGGTTTAACCAGTCTGACATTATTCAGTCTCAATCGGGCTTCAGCTGTTAGAAGAGTTTTTAGTGCATTTTCCTTCATTGCAGAAACTTCTGCATCGCTTGGATTTCTATCATCATTTGGATTATGAGAGCTCATGATATTATCAGGAGTATTTCTTCAGATTTGGATTCTTTACAATTAATTCATTCAAGATCTCAGTCGATAGTCTGTCAAGTTTCTTCATACCTTCATGAGATATTGTTCTGCCTTTTCCTTCAACTTTATCCAAATAACCTAATTTTTCTAAACTATGCACTGCGGTTCTGATTATTGCACCACCGGCATCTCTGTGATGAGCTCCTCCATAACCAACAGGTTTTGTTCCTCCATACATTGATCTTAAATCATTTATGCCGATAGGTCCATGCAGGTAAATCTTTCTTAGAAGAGATGCACATCTAGTATAATACCAATCACTCTGTTGAGGAGGTTTTACTGCATGAGCACCAGTTTTAACAAATGGAATCCAGCTTGGTTGTACGATATCTTCATTCTTTAGAGTCTCGGATAATTTACCGATCAATAAATCCGCTGGTACATCATATGCCTTTGCCATAAAAACCAAAATTCAAAGTTCGTCTTATAAATCATTGACCTATTGGAATTTGTTTTTTGATTATCTTTCGATATGTGTGATTACAAAAACTACAGGTAATACGTACTGATTTGATAGCACTTCTTCCTATTCTTATTCTTGCAGTAAATCCTGGTACAATGAATTTTTTACACTTTTTACAATAATTCATCTTCAATTCATATGGCATTCGAATACGATATTTTGTACACAATCTCTTAGCAAGTATTGCCTGTCTTTCTGCCAATTCAGGATTAGATCTTGCATTTGATATAGCATTTTTAATTAAAATTTTCATTCTTTCTATCAAAATATCCCTGATTACGGGTTTCATGTTGTTTAATAGTTCCTACCCTTAAAATACAATCTTGCTCTCGCTTGTAATAGCAGAATCTGCATTAGAATTAGTACCTTTAGAGTTACAGAGACACAACTCTGTTACAGCATCTGCTAGGAAATTTAACAAAAAACCATCTGAAATTTTGTTGGATATATCATGGCACTTTGCTGCAATGAAAGGAATCAAAAATGAGATAAAGAGAGGAAGACCAGATCTAGTACATTTTTCGCTCCTTGAGGCTTGTAGTATTCCTCTTTATTATGAAAATAAAATGAATGTATTTGTTCACACCATTGATGATAAAGTTATTTTCATAGGTCAAAATGTAAGACTGCCAAAATCATATCATAGATTCATAGGACTTGTTGAGAAGCTGTATGGAACTAAAGAAATCAAAGAAGACAACAACACACTTCTTGCGTTAAAGAATATGAGTTTTAGTACTTTGATTAAAAAAATCAATCCAGAACAGACAATTGCACTTTCAAGCAAAGGGATCCAAAGTTCTTATCAAAAATTAGCTGAGGAAATAAAAGATAACACTTGTCTTGTAGTAGGAGGATTTTCAAAAGGTCAATTTGCTGACAAAACCAGAGAGTATTTTGACAAGACTGTATCTGTAGATAAAAATCCACTTGAAGCTCACATAATAATTTCACGTATACTCTATGAATACGAAAAAAGAATTATTATGTAGGTCTAAGATTGGCACAGTGAGCGGTCGTAGTATAGTTTGGTTAGTACACTGGCCTTCCAAGCCCGTTACCCGGGTTCAAATCCCGGCGACCGCACTCTATTTACTCAATGAATTATTCCGGACGAGATCACATATTGAATAGAACTAACAAATGTATTATCATCAATTTCACCTGTGAACCACAAATGAGCAGTTTTTTGTAACCAATGAGGTATTGTAGAAATCGTTGTTTTTTCATTATTTGAACTGATTATGTTGTACTTCATCAGATAATCAATTGCAGAATAAAAATACTCATCTTGTACATTACCGCTTGACCATTGACCTGCAACCTGTTTTATCCAGATAGGTATGGATTCATTTGTCATATTCGATGTTTTTTCATTATTAAAAAGATAAAACCATGCAATCCCAAGTTTTGTGTCATCTTTCAAGTGTCCACTAAGAAATACATCATTTTTTACTTGAAAAAATGAATTTTCAGATATATTATTTGTTCTAAAAGTAATTTTTGAGCTATTTTCAAATGTAGGATAATCGTCAAAACTAAAGACTTTGATAGTAAATGTTCCATTATTTGTTTCATCAGAAGAAATTTCTTTTGTTATCATTTTTCCTCCCACTTCATTAACAAGAGCGGATGCAAATTGTGTTTGTAGATAATTTATTATTTTATGATCAGGATCAGCAAAGGAATAATCTATATTTTCTCCAGGCTGTAGGTTACAAGTTTCCTCTTGCCATATTGATGAGCTCTTTATTGCATCAATCATAAGTTGACCATGTAGTAACTCATGATACAAAATGACTAAATTTTCAATATTGTGTAATTGTGGATCTATTTGCGTATCATTAGATATCACCTTTGGATTGATCCTAAGTTCATTATTGCAATCTAATGAAATTTTTCTATTTTGTATAGTTTCAGAACAGTGCCATGTATACGAACCACCTGTAATTAGATCTTGATTAGTTGTGTTTTCATCAAATTTTGCTAATTTAGTGTTGACGATTGTTATAATTTGATTATTAGTATCATGTAAATTACAAAAAAAAGTATTGATCATGGGTTTTTGAAATGTTCCAATTACATCAGATACATCTTTTTTTGGTGCATCAACTGTCTGAAATTGAGCAAGCAATTGATCAAAATCGATCTTCTCTTCGTTCGTAGGGGGTTCGTATAATGCATATGCAGGAACAATGTTTACAATTAATAATAATACACTAAAAACCCGGACATACTTCAATAAGAAAGAAAATCGTAATTCTGTAATTAAGAGTTAGGAATAGATTGAATTTGTTGTTTGAGTTCATCCCAAGCAGGTTTTGGATTTTTATTTACATCAATTAGACCGCTGCCACACAAATATGCAGCAGTGTTATTCAAGACTTCATCATTAGCAAATATGGAATTATCAGCTTGGTTTAATGAATTGTAACAAGTATCAACAGGTCTATCATACTGTCTATACCAAGTGAGAAACTCAAAATCAGACTGATTCTTCTTGTAAAAGTCATACACAACTTTTACAAATTTTTGTTGATCCTCTTCTGTTCCATTGATTGACTTGTCCGTACTCCAACCAATCTCCATTAATGCTATTTTCTTACCCTGTGCAAAGTCAATCATTTTTTGCAAATTAACACCTTCATTGTCAGTACTATTACTTTGATCATATAGCAAGTCTACAGGGGCGTATGAATATGCCACAAAATCGCCTTGGTTTAATTTTCCTACAATATCACCTTGAGCATGATTTGTTATATCATTTAGTGAAAACCAATTTCCGAATTTGACAGTTGGGTGTTTTAGCTTTAATTTTTCGTACACACCATTGAAGAAATCAACATATTGTGGAATTTCGTTTGGATGATCTCTAAAGTAGCTGTCTACATTTCCTCCAATTATTACATAATCTACTATGTAATATCTTGAAAGTATGGCATCAAGAGTTGTTACTGTTTGATTTTGAAGTTTTTGATCAAGTTGTGGTTTTCCCATCCAGTTTGGAAATGGCCCTAAAAGCTGGTTATTAATTACTGAAAAGTAAAGTGTGACATTAAGACCTTGTTCACGATTTAATCCCATCAGAATATCTGAATAGCCCCAATTGTAAGTTCCCTGACTTGGTTCCATTATAGGCCAAGAAAGATAGACATTGCTTCTTCCTATTCCTGTTGATGCTGCTTGAGCATATGCACTTCTAATTTCTTCAAGAGTTGGTTTTTGAGTAGGAGGCATAATAACAAGACCAAGTTTTGGGTTATGTACCAAACTTGCTGGTTGAATTGTAGATCCAGTTTGTAGTTGAGGCAACAATACAAAGAAAGTCACTGCAATTACTATTGCAGCCACTGCTCCAATAGCAACACCAATGATTTTCTTATTCAATAATACTGTCAAGAATTGAAGACACTAAAAGAGTTTTGATTTGGAAAAATCTAACCAGATGTACAACCGCTATATCCACATTCTATGCATACACTACATCCTTCTGCAAATACCAAGTTGTTTTTACATGTAGGACATAGTCTTTCTTCCATTTGTTCTTGAGTAAGTGCTGGTGCTGGAGTAGATTGTACATTTTCTGGAATTTTTATTTGAAGTGCTCTTTCTATCTCAGTTTTTAGATACGCATTTGTGACATTCTTTGAGATATAGTCTGTGACATAAGTACTTGGAGTTACTAGGAAATTCTTTTGAACATTATTTCCTGTCATGTGTAATACTTGTTCATGTCTTGAACCATCTCGGAATACTGTAATTCCTTTCAGACCAAGATCATGTGCTAGCAGATATGCAGCTTTTACATCATCAGATGATACGTCATTTGGCATATTGATTGTCTTTGCAATAGCATTACCTATCCAGCGTTGCCATACTCCTTGAGCCATAAGATGATCTGCCCAGTGAATATCCATTGCGGTGACAAATATCTTCTGCATCCATTCAGGAATTTCAGCTATTCCCTTTACAGAGCCATAATTATTTGCAATTTTTTCTAGAATTTGATCATTGTATAGACCATGTTCTTTTAGTACGGCTTCAAAGATCTTGTTCGTATAGAAGAACCTACCAACTGTTACTCTCTTTTCAAAGACTAGTGCAAACATTGGTTCCATTCCGTTTGAACAGTCAGATATCATTGACAGTGTACCAGTAGGAGCAACAGTTGTTGTTAGAACATTTCTAATTCCATGTTTCTGAATCTTGGCAATCAAAGCATCCCAATCATAGGTGCGAGCACTCTTTGGTTTTTCATAGTATCCAGCAACAGGAATTTTGCCCTCGGGGTATTCAGTTTTTGAGCATAATGGGAACGGTCCTCGTGTCTTTGCTAGTGCAATACTTTCTTCCATAGAATAGTATGTTAGCGCTTCAGCAAGTTTTTCTTGGAATTCATATCCTTCTTGCGAGTTGTATGGAATTCGTAATTTGAATAAGAGATCTGCAACTCCCATTACTCCAAGTCCGATTCTTCGGGAATCTTTTGATGCCTTGTCAATTTCAGGAATTGGGTATGTATTAACATCTATAACATTATCAAGGAATCTTGTTGTCTTCCTAATGGTTTCTTCATATCTCTGCCAGTCAAATTCGTATTGACCATCAGCTTTTCTCTTGACATAGTTAGAGAGATTGATTGAACCCAAATTGCATGATTCGTATGGATAAAGGCTTTGTTCGCCACATGGGTTTGTTGCTCGTATTGGTTGACCTCTTGCTTTTGCAAAAACATTGTATTTGTTTATGATATCAAAAAAGATCAACCCTGGTTCTCCACTTTTCCATGCAGAAAGTGCAATCAAGTCAATCAAATGATGTGCATTTATTTCTCGTACAGGATCTCTTTCACGTGGACTTCGAAGAGTGAATTTTCCATCGGATGAATTAACAAGTGCTTCCCAAAAGTCTTCCCAAACTCCTACACTTACATTAAAGTTTTCAAGAACACCAGGTTTTGTTTTTGCAGTGATAAACTTTTCAATATCAGGATGCCATGCTTCTATGATTCCCATGTTTGCACCTCTTCGTTTACCACCTTGTTTGACTACTTCAGTAACAGTGTTAATGATATTCATGAATGAGACAGGACCCGAGGCTACTCCAGATGTTGATGCCACCATATCTCCTTCTTGTCTCAAATCTGAATAGTTGATACCAACTCCACCTCCAGATTTGAATATCAATGCAGCATCAGATGATGATTTCATTATCTTTTCCATGTCGTCTTCCATGGCAAGAACAAAACATGCAGAAAGTTGGCCCAATCGTGCACCAGCGTTCATCATAGTTGGTGAATTAGGCAGAAAGTCTTGTGCAATCATCAGATCGGCAGATTCTTTGATTCGTTCAGTATATTGTTCAAACTTGTTTGCAGCCAACATGGTCAATAATTCTCTAAAGCTGACTTTCATCTGACCATGTTTTGCTAAATCTATATAGTGATTTATCAGGGATCTAAAATGATATTTGTTAAGATAGTATTTTCCTATCTTGAATTTGTAGTTAAAGTCATCAAGTTTATCCAGATATCTTGCTGCTTCCTCAGTGTTTTGAGTATTTCCGCCTTCAATTTGAAATACCGATGGATCTCTAATGATATCAGCAATACCTACCAAAATAGCAACTCTTTCAAACATTTCACCTGGACTTTCAGTTATCTGACCTTTGTTATTTCTAAGCAAGTATCTAGATGCCAAAACTCGTAAACAATTAAGATCAAATCTCTTTGCAACTCCATCAAGAGATTTAGATTCAAGAACTTTCATTTTTTCTTCTCTAACTCTTCGTCGTTCGTGTCTGTATAGGATGTATGCCTTTGCGATCTCTCCAAGTCCCTCTTCAATTAGAGTAGACTCTACCATATCTTGAACATCTTCTACACTTGGTGCCTCTGAACCAGAAAAGCCTCTAGTCACAAGTTTTGCAAGAACATGATTTGCTAGCTTGTCTGCTAGTGCATGATCTGATCTTCCACAAGCAACAAGTGCTTTGTATATTGCGTTTGAAATTTTATCTCTTTGGAAATCGGATACTCTACCATCGCGCTTCTTTACTTGAATGATCGAATTTTCTATTTGTGAAAAATCTGTCAAATTACTCCCCTCAACCCTATCAAATGGGAGTTAATTAAACACTGCGGCAAAAAATAATTTTCCAAAGCTAAAATTTGGATCAATTTTGTTGACACCGTTACTATCTCCATAGTATCAGATCATCTCAAGGCAAAATAAATTTTAACATTAAACCCACAGATTAATGGAAATTCTTGTTCATTAGACTGTCGTAGTATTCTCTATAGTGAAAATTATGCTAGTATGTAAGGAGACTTGCATACTGAACACTTTTCAGCGATCTTTTCCTCTTTAAGTCCACAGTTACTACATATAGGCACTTTTTTTATAGGCCTGAAAGATCCCAATAGATCGCCTGCCTTTTCTATTGCTTTCTTTATTCCTGAAGAATCCATTGTATCTGGGATCTTTAATTGGACTAAGAGACCACCGTTAAGTATTTTTGAGAAGTAATTTGATTCCACAATTTTTTCATTCTTTGGATTCATCTCAGCCATTTCAGAGGCGTCAAGAACAACTCCTTCTGAGTATGATTCTCCCATAACATGATGATTGATCGACATTTTGCCATATTTTTCACCATCAAGTGATGAGAAACGGCTTGCTGCATCACTCTCAGTCATAGTCACAATAACATTATCACCCATCTCTTTTCCTTTCTTTGTAGCTACTTCCATAGCAGTGTTAATCACTTTGGCCAATATTTCATGTCCAGCCTTATTATTTTCATATCCTAAAATACCATAAACTGCTTCCTTGAGTCCGATCAAATTAACAACTAAAGTCACTGATCCCTTTTGCATATATTGTGTATTATTTGCAAGGATTGGATTAAGACCACGTCTTGTTAGATCAGATATCTCTTTCTTTCTCAGAGACATGGCTGCTAGTGCCGGTTTCATCAACAAGGCAAGTCGTGCTCTGAAATAGGTTTCATCTTTGTTAGATTCAAAGGCAAGTCTTGGCATATTAATTGATAAAGATTCCAAATTGATAGAAGTTGTTCCAACATTCTTTGTATCTTCTCGTGCTAATCCTTTGTTAGATACTAATCCTTTTGCAAACATAACATGTCCCCCTAATGCAATTACATCTGCTAAAGCTTCTGAATAATCACTTATCTTGGACTTTTCATAATCGATAACTAATCCTATGGAAGGAAGTGGTGTTGATTTTACATATTTTTTATAGGCTTGAAGAATAGTTCCAATTATCTTCGGTTCGGTTCCAATAGAAATTCTAAATGAAGCCAGTGTTCCATTCTTTCCATATTTAGGTCCTGTAGATATTTTTGCAAAACAGCTTTCAAGTTTTTCTTCAATTTCAGGCAAATTCTTTGAATATTTTTGTAATACGGCAACTAATCCATCCATTACTACTTCTTGTGATGCTTCTTTTATGAGGAGACATGTAAGTAGAGATAAAGAAGTGAAAAGATCATCTAATGAACTTGGTGATGAGGTTCGTGTTACGCCCAAGAATTTTCCTCTCAAGTCAACTCCCTCTTCAATAAGTTCCTTGATGTTTACAAATATGGTATCTGGAAGAAGCGACCATAATCCAGCATTTGTGATATGAAGATCTCCGGAGAGATGAGAATCAGCTACATCCTTAGGTAGAGTATTTAAGACAAGATATTCGCCAAATACGTTTTGTCCCGTTTTAAATAACAAGCCTTCAACTCCGTTATGAATACCATCTACGTTAGTTAGCATTTCATGAATATCATAACCAGGTAAACCAAATCTTGCCAGTTTGTGCCTATAATCCTCATGACCCTGTTCTAAGAGAACAGAGTTGACCATTTCACGTATGAGTGAAGATGTAAGATAAGATGTTTGGAATTTGTATATTCTGTTTTCTACTTCTTCAGTTATTTTTTGAGCAAGTTCAAGTGGAAGGCTACCCTCTCTAACTAGTGATTGAATTATCTTATGAGAGTTGAATTCTTCAATAGATTCATGCGAGGTTCTAACATACATCTTTCCACTTTCAATGATAGATCGTTCCTCAATCTGTCGTGCAAGACTTAGAACTAGTTTTCCCAAATTAGTAATAGTATATCGTCTTTCAGACTTGTTTAAAGCTACAAGAGACTGTCGCAATAATTTTCTCAAATGATATGCAAATTTGCCACTTTCCTTTTTGGATTTAAAGCCAGCAAGAGATTTTAGTTCGGAATAAGTAAGCGGTCCTTTTGAGTTCAGTATACGTAAAATATCAATTCTGTTTGGACTTGCCATAACAGAGAAGATCATTCTTACACGTTTTGATGCAGATTGTAATATTCCGCCACGTTTAGGATCGCCAAAGTCCTCGCTTAGTTCCATGAGATTGTCTAGAGTGTATCGGTAATTAAGATTTTTGACTAAATTGATCTCAAGTAAAGCTTTTTAGATCAGTTCTTCTGCACATCCACACTGAATTCAGATGGAGATAGTGTCTGTCCACAAGATGGACATTTGCTGTTATATGGTCGCATAACATCTTTTATTGATTTCAACATACGCATATTTGCAATTTTCGCTCCGCATTTTCCACAAACAACATCAACAGACATTTCAAGTTAATGTTAAAGAGAATGTTATAAAAGAGATTTTTTGAATTTTTTTAATCTGTTCAATAAATTTCATTTACTGCTTTTCAATTATGATTCCACGTTGATCATAACCTGTAATTTTTGCTCCTGTTCCAAGAGGAAGATCTGTAGGAGATTTAATATTGGCCATAAAACCAGAAATTCTCAATTCAGAATTATCTAATTTCATAACTACCCACGCATATGGAACATATTCCTCATATCCATCTGGCGGTACAGTGATTATTGTATAAGTAACAATAGTACCTTTGCCATCAATTATTGTATTCTCAAATCCTTTATTTCCACAATTTTGACAGAAATATGTAGTGACAAGATGATGGTGTCCACATTTTGTACATTTTCTAGTCAGAATCTTACCTAATTTGGCATTGTTAGCGAATTCTTCTTTTGTGAGCAATTTACACACTTTTGAATATATGTACGGCACAACTTGCACCTGTTGCACCAAAGTTATGTGTTAATCCGATTTTAGCGTCTTTTACTGTTCTTTCTCCTGCTTTTCCAGTTAATTGATCAAAAACTTCTGCTACTTGACCTATTCCAGTTGCACCTATTGGATGACCCTTTGATTTTAGACCACCTGATGGATTGATGGATATATCTCCATTAAGTTTAGTTCGTCCTTCTCTAACTGCTTGTACAGCTTTTCCTTGTTCAAAGAATCCCAAGTCTTCAGTGTCAACTAATTCAGCAATTGTGAAACAATCATGAACTTCTGCAAAATCAACATCTTTTGCTGTTATACCTGCCATCTTGTATGCAGCCTGTGCTGCAATTCTAGTACTTGGTATTGTAGTAATATGATCTCTTCCTTGTAGTGCAGCAGGTGATCCACCCCTACCTGATCCAATAACTTCAACATAATTTTTAGTGTGTGCCTTTGCAAATTTTTCACTGCATATTATGACAGCACTTGCACCATCTGAAAAGGGACAACAGTCATACAATTTTAATGGACTTGCAACTACTGCGGATTTTATTACATCATCTACTGTTATTTTTTTTCTGAGATGCGCTTTTGGATTAAGAATACCATTATCATGATTCTTTACTGCAACCATTGCAAGATCTTCTTCTGTAGCTTTGTATTCTGCAAGATATGCTCTTGCCATGGATGCAAATAATCCCGGAAATGAAGCACCAGCTCCTCCCTCGTAAAAGAAATCAGAACAATATGAAAAGTAAGTTGTAGTCCATTCAGTACCTGTATGAGTTACTTTTTCTACTCCTGTTGCTAACACTACATCATAAAATCCTGCAGCAACATTTGCATATGCTTCTCTAAATGAAACAGAACCACTTCCACATGCAGATTCGATTGAAAGTGAAGGAACTTCCGGAATACCAAGATTACTCATTATTACAGGGCCTAGGTGAACTTGTTTGTCTGCAATACCAAACACATTAGAAATATACCCTGCTTGAATTTCCTTTGAACTTATCCCAGCACTTTCTATAGCATCAACTGACGCCTGAAGCGCGATATCAGTAATACTGTCTTCTAATTTACCATATTTTGTACTGCCAGCACCAATAAGACAAACTTTTTCCACAAATCTAGCTGACTAGATTCCATATAAAAATTCTTCAGTAGTTTCTTTAATTCAATAAATAATACAACATCATCATTGAAAGACCAAATTACTCAGATATCAATAGTCAAAAAACGAGTAGATCCTAGAAATTCTGTCAGGATAACAGAAAAAAAAATTGGCAAGATCCAAAGTGAGATAAAACAATACTATGACAAGAATGGATATCTTTCATGGTCTGAGAAAAAGAGAAAATACGTCATATTGGGTACAAATGCACCTGTTAATGGTCTTGTGGAATGCCCTGCTTGTCACACAGGAAAACTTCTCATAATAAGATCTCGGCAAACAAAGAAACGATTCATTGGATGTTCAAATTACTATAATGGTTGCAAGGCATCATCTCCACTAGTACAGAGAGGTATGATTTGTGCAACAAAGATTTCTTGTAAGATTTGTTTGTGGCCAATTATTTTCCAAAGATATTCCAGAAAACAAAAGTGGGCGCGACAATGTTCTAACATACGATGTACAAGTAGAACTAAATCTTGAGATTATCGTAAATGTCAGTACGTCTATTTCGTAAAAGTGGAAGTTTCTGTCTTACTTGTTTTATTTCATCAAGTGAAATGTCAACAATTCCAATTCCTTCTTTTTTCTTCATATCAAGAAGTATTTTTCCATAAGGATCAACTACTATGCTTCTTCCACAATAGATATTGCCAACTTGATCTGGAGAAATTACATAGCAGCCATTTTCAATAGCTCTTGTCTTGTTTATTGTAATCCAGTGTTCTTCTTTCATTTTTCCTTGCACCCATGCAGATGGAACTACAAGAATTTCAGAACCAGATGAGGCTAATATTCTAGACATTTCAGGAAATCGAAGATCATAACAAATCATCATTCCCATTTTTCCTGCACTAGTTTTTACAGGCTTTGTGATTGATGAACCAGGATAAAGTTTTGCAGATTCTTTGAATCCAAGTGCATCATAAAGATGAATTTTTCTGTATGTTGATATAACTTTACCAGTTTTTCCTATGAAAAAAGATGTATCATACACTCTGTTTGGTTTTGGACTTTTTTCATACAAGGTGCCTATGATTTGTATCGAATTTTTTTTTGCTTCTTCAGATATCGATGAAACAAATTCGCCATTTATTTTTTCAGCAATTTTTGCAAGATCCACAGGAGATTGAGATGAGGGAGTATAACACATCATAAATTCTGGAAAAGTACAAAGTGTAGAACCTTTACGTGCTGCTTGTGATATATATTTTAGAATTTTTTTTAGATTATTTTGTTTGTCTGTTTCAGCACGCATTTGAACTACGGCAATTTTTGTCACAAGTTTTGTGAATTATTATAAAATAAAAATGTGTTTAGAGAGGATTTCCTGCCATATACCAATTTTCTTTTGGGTTCTCTTCGAAAACCACAATTACATGACTTTCTTTTGTCTTGAGAATCTCAACTGCCGATTTTGTAATGGCTTTGGCAAATTCCTCTTTTTGTTTTTCATTTCTGCCCGGATACATTGAAATTGTTATGAGAGGCATATTTCTCCAATAGACATATGGAATTTATTCTTTGGTAATCATCAGAATTATCTTGAATGTTTTATGGCAAATTACATCTACATAGTAATTTTACAGATCTAAGTTCCCCACTTGGTATTGCTACCTTTCCATCCATATCTTGTACCATAGGTAAATTCCGAGCCATGAGTCTTTTTGTAAACATATCCAACAAACAATCCCACTAGAAATCCACCAATATGAGCAAAAAAGGCTACACCAGAACCACTTGATCCAATAAATGCAGGTAAGACATTTTGTATAAGAAACCAAAACAATAACCACCACTTAGCTGAGATTCTGATGAATCTGGTGAAAAATCCAAGAAACATTAGTGTGACTACCTTTGCATTTGGAAATAAAATAAGATATGCACCAAGTACACCAGAGATTGCACCAGATGCACCTAATGTAGGTAGTTGACTGGAAGGATTTGACAAGATATAAAGAAAATCAGCTGCAACACCCCAAAAAAGATAAAGTGCCAAAAATTTTCCTCGCCCAAATTTGTACTCAATGTTGTCTCCAAATATCCAGAGAAATAACATGTTACCACCAATGTGCATTATACCTGCATGCAGAAACATGGAACTGAAAATAGAAATAAATACACTGTAATTGTGATCTGTAAATCCGTTTACAACATTATTAGGAATTGTACCATAACTCAGCAACATATTTTCTGCACGTTGATTTGTAAACTCCCAAATTTGATGAGTTACAGATATTTCCCAAAGAAATATGATGATGTTAATTGCAATTAAAGAATAAGTTACGTATGGTCTATATCCTATAGGTTTTGGATTTTCATCTCTAATAGGTAACATGTAATGACAAATTCACTTCAATTTCTATAATAGTATTTTCTGAATTAGACTACGATTATTCCAATTTGGATCAAGTATTGAATTCCGGATACAAAAGTTGGATCATCAATTTGACCACTTGCCCATAATCCAGCATTATTTTTGACCCATGGGGGTACAGTAACACTAGAAGTTGGTTGACCCGCAGTAGTTGGAGGAAGTTGAATTATTCCTTGTTTTATGAGATATTGAATTCCTGATACAAAAGTTGGATCATCAATTTGACCACTTGCCCATAATTTTGCGTTATTTTTTATCCACGGAGGAATTACAATTGCTTGTCCAGTTTGAGTGTTAGATTGATTGGTAGATGTTTGAGTGCTAGATTGATTGATTGACTGGGTCAATGATTCATCATCTGTTACAGTAGAAGGTATCACAACATTTCCTCTGGCCATGCCAATTCTTGTCGTATCAGGAACACCGTTGGTAACTATTGATTTTACATGTATGACTATACCATATATGCCGTTACCAGGCAAGTTTACTGTTTGAGTGTCAGCTCCATTCTGCGCATCGGCGTTATTATTTGACCACAGTATATTTTGATCTTTGTCAAGTAGTTGGATGTCATAGTTTACATCGCCTGCTACTTGTTGTTCTGTAAATGAATCAGAGAATACAATATTCAGTTTATTTTGTGAGTCTGCTGATAAGCTTGTTGGATTCCAACCAAGCTTTATGTGCCAACCTCCAAAGTCTGTTAATAACGAAGCAGATGATTGTACATTTGGAGTTTCTGGTGCCACCTTAAATTCGATGTCATTAGTTCCATTTGGAATAGTCTTTGACATGTTTATCAGATCAAATTTGTTAAGGAATAGATGAACTATCATATAATCTCCAAGTGTATATGGATCAACAATTATTCTGCTTCCAGTAAGACCGAATCCTTCAGCACTTGCAGCATATGTTGGAGTATTAGAGAAAGCAGTAAGTGACTTTGGAACTCTTAGTTCTTCATGTATAAAGATGGGTCTATCTTGGAATCTACTTACATCCCAATCAAACGGCATGGTCCAAGAAAATTGTTTTGTGGATTGATCAAAATTAAAATTCGATGTCTTGTCATAGTATGAAATCAATGTAGTATTATACAAATTATTTTGATATGTGACATTTTGTGTAGATACATCTCCAACACTTAGATAGGAATCAAACTTTGGAGGATTGGATGGATCAACAAGCGTGTTAGCATAATCAAGGGCTAGAATTTCCATATGAAAATGATAGAGTCCACCCTCTGTCAATATTGGTCCTATAACATTTACTTGATCATCTTGTGACATCCATCCGCCCAATACTGGATCACGGTCACCCTGTACTGTCCAGTGACCCGGCTCGCCACCAGGTTCTAACTTTATTGTGAGATATCCTGAGTGAGTGTAAAACAAGTCATTCATCAAAAATTGATCCCCTTTTGTTGCATTGATAAAAAATGAAACATTGTTTATTGTAGTATTGGTATTTGCATCAAAAAATCTAAACTGAATATACTTGTCACCTGAATTATCAGAGGTTATAACTGGAGGATTGACTTTGATGAAAAGTGTAATGACTCTGTTTCCAATGTTTGCCTGTACATTCTCTTGAGTAAAACCATCTCCATATGCTTTTTGAGGAATAAATGGAACTGAAGATGATAAAACTATCAAGCCAAGAACAAGTGATAATATACTCTTGACATAAAGTCGCATTAATTAAAAAAGGGCCTGTAACCTATTTAATTCTTGGGCATCAATGTGCTTAACATAAAATTATTAACGAGATAAAATAAAATGATAAAATGAAAAGACAGTCAAAGATATCATCCATTTTTGTAATAGTGGCTACAATATCAGTTTTATATTTTGTATTAAGCTCAGGAATTTACCACTCAGGAAATACGGCATTTGCACAAAGTTCGTCACTTACAATAATTTCACTTTCAAGTGATAACAAGCTAATTGGTGAAGGTCAATTTGTGATATCACCAAATCCGTTTACTGGAACAGGAAATTATACAATCAAAGATAATTCTCCAGATGACACTGAAAAGGATAAAGATGGTGTAATTATTTTATCAGGAATAAAAAATGGAGGCTATAACATAATTCAGATAAACACTACACCAGGATATGGTGTTGATCAAATGCAGAAAACAATTCAAGTGAATAATTCATCAGGTGTAGTTACATTTACTGATCTTCCTACCAATAATGCTGCTGCCGCATCTTCAACCTCTACAAGAAGCGTTACCTACACAACCAAGTTTGAATGTGGATCAATATTTGCAGGAGAGGGGCCATTAAGACCTGGTCACTATGATACAGACATTAGTTTATTTAACAAACAAAAATTCCAGATTCAAGTTCTTTGGAATGCTGTACCTAACAATGGTCCAAGTTCAAATGCTATTTTATTGAAGATGGATTCAGAAACATCAAAGAGTATAACTTGTCAGGACATTAGAACTACACTTGGAAACAATAATGAAAATTTCATTGAAGGGTTTACAATTATCAATGTTCCATTAGACTCAACACTAGGTGGCGGAATAACAATGACAAATCCTTCTTCAAATGATATCAATGTATTAGATGTCCAGGCATTTTATACTGCAAATGCTTTGGATATTCTTCCCCACGAGGTAATTGTAGATAAGATTTCGTTTTACATAATACAAGATGGTAGTGGAAAGATTCCAGCCAACATGATGCAAAAAACCCTTGATATATCCATCCCGTCGGGTCTAAATCAAATATCAGATACTGAAAAGAAAGTAAAGGATGCTCTTGCTAAACAATATACTCTTTCTGACGATGACTTGGCAAAAATTGTGATCAGGATAAAGGATGTCTCAATTGGAGTTGGTGTTTTAATAGACGATCATGCCATATCATTGTCTACAGTTCAACCAGAACTAGGTTCTTAAGAAGAAAAATAATAAAAAAGAAAGTTAGAATTAAGTTTAGAGTTTTGGAATTCCTCTAGTCTTTGCAGCAAATACTACCATGCTCATTACAGCAATTGCAAGAACTATTGATGCTACTGGACCAAATTCTGGTACAGCTGATGTAGTATTTGTAGCTGGAGTACTGGTTGTGGTACTAGCTGCTCCTACAATTACTTGACCTGTCATCCAAGGATGGACAG
>CAZWSG010000003.1:0-118076 GCA_964636595.1 uncultured Nitrosopumilaceae archaeon | reverse complement strand
TTTGCCACAAGAAAAAGATTATCGTATCATCCAATGGACAAACAGTTCACTGGTAGTTCGACAAGTACTGGACCACAAGTAGCTGCAGAACCTCCAAAACCAAAATCTACCTTTAGAACAACACTTCCAGCAGGATTCAAAGCCTAATTCTTAAAGGCATCTAGCACTTGTTGTGCGTGTCCTGCAGGTTTTACTTTATCAAAAACTTTGAGGATTTTTCCTTTTTCATCTACAAGAAAAGTTGATCTGTTTACTCCCATGTACTCTCTGCCCATGAACTGTTTCTTGCCCCAAACGCCAAATTTCTTTGCTACATCTTTTTCAGTATCTGCAAGCAAGATGAATGGTACCTTCATTTTTTCGCCAAATTTTTTGTGAGACTCTTCGTCGTCTGGACTGATTCCTATTATCTCGATTCCTGATGTTTTGAATTTCTTGTAATCTTGGGCAAATTCGGCAGCCTCTGTTGTGCATCCTGGAGTGAAATCTTTTGGATAAAAATAAACTACATATTTTTTGCCCTTGAGATCTGATTTTTTCACAGTCTTGCCTTCTGCATCCTTTAGTGCAAAATCTGGAACTTGATCTCCTTCTGATAACATCTGAATTGTATGTTGTATGGTCCCTACTTATTTTTTGTCTAGATTATTTCCAAATCTAATCTTCTGAACAGTGCTCGTTTTCGAATGTTTTATATTGTATGTTCCAAGGTCAGGTGGTTGATGGTTAATCCGCGTGCATGGCTTGCAGAAGCAATAGGGACATACGCTCTTGTCTTCTTTGGACCATTATCTATCATACTTTCAGTTGCATATTTTGGCTCTACTCTAACAATTCCGTCGCTTGTTGTCATAGCACTTGCACATGGTGCAGCAATTGGATTGATGGTTTACACGTTTGGCCATGTTTCAGGATGTCATATCAATCCTGCAGTTACTATATCCATGTTAGTTACAAAACGAATCAACATCAAGGACGGAATTGCATATATTGTATTCCAGTTAATTGGTGCAATTGTTGCAGCAGCAACACTCAAGGTAATACTGCCTGACCTTGGAGACAAGGTACACTTTGGAACCCAGGGTGGACCTAGTGCGATTTTGCACAATAGCATTGCATCTGGATTTGCAGTTGAAGCAATTCTTACATTTTTCTTGGTTACTGTAATATTCATGACTGCAGTACACAAAAAAGCACCAGCAGGAATGTATGGTCTTGCAATAGGTGGAATGATATTTTTGATACACTTGGTAGGTGTACCATTGACAGGTGCAAGTGTTAATCCTGCAAGAACTTTTGGACCTGCACTAATTTCTGGTTACTGGGACTATGACTGGATGTATTGGGCAGCCCCAATAGTTGGTGCAATCATCGCAGGCCTGATAATGAACTATGTCTTTGTAAAAAAGGCTGAAAAAGAAGTCGCCTAGATTTTTTTCTGTGTTTTTGAAATGTATTATAACGGGACCTTGTTGAATTTTATCTGTGGACCCGTAGCACAGCTTGGATAGTGCGGACGCTTGCGGAGCGTCAGGTCGTGGGTTCGAGTCCCCCCGGGCCCGTATTACATGTGACTACGAGCCCCGGCTATTTTTGACCAAAATCTTGTCATTTGGCAGGGTTGCGACATACCACCAGCCTTCCGTGATCAATTTTTCAAACTCTTCGACAGTTACGATTTTTTCCGTGCTGATCGTTTCTTCTTTTTTTGCAGTGACTTCAAGGTCTAAAAATTCCTGACTCTTTCTAAAAGACTCTCTCATCTCGTCAATGAGAAGTTTTGAAAGAATGTTTTTGTTTGTCGTGTATTTTGCTTCAATGGATCCCTTGTGTCCCATAAAGAAGACGCGAAAGTCATGAGCAATCTTTCCTCTCGACTCTGCAATTAGCAATTGCGTGTCAAAGAATGCTCTTAGCACGTATGGTCTCCATGTGAACCTTGGTCGCATTGATTTTCTTACTTGTTGTTCTATTACTGATGTTGTCATGAATTTTTTTCCTTGATGTTTTCCACGGTATGTTACAAGTCTTGACGACAGTGCAATTACCGGACTTTCAGCAGTTAGTGTTTCACCTGATGCAAGTCTTTCATTCAGATATGCAAGTATTTTTTCTGCACCTGTTTCCGTTATGAAAGTAAAGTAACTGTGTCCTGCCTTTGATAGCGACTTTCGGACAATGACCTTTGGTGGAATGACTTGAAACCTTGCGATTCCAAGAACTATATTCAGTTCTGGTAGATCCTTTATCATCAGCCCATCTGAGGCATCATGCTTTCCTAATACCTCGGGTCGCAGTCCTGCTTTTCCTATCAGTGCCATTATTGCACCAGTTCTCAGATTTGCCCTGTTGAACAGTTCCTTTAGTTCTGTCTCGTCTGGTACGCGTTCATTTACAAGTGAAGGCGTCGAGTCTGCATTTGCAATTCTTATCTTTCGCTTGACCTCAATGTCAAAGTGATGTAGCCACGATTTCACCGCAGTTACAATTGCCTTGATGTATTGTGGTGCATTGTGCTTTTTTTCCATTGTCGTAATGCTGTCTTCTATCAAGTCTGCTACTGCACGCGAATCCTTTTGTCCCAACTCGACTAGCTCCATTGGAGTAATCTTGTTGTTCTCGCAGAACAGGCTCAGTTTTCGTAGTCTCACATCGGCAGTCACAATGCTGCTTCTTGCTAGATTGTCGTACCAGCGTCGTATGTCCTTGTTTGAAAGAAGACTGTCTTTTTTTGTGATTCTGTGTTGTTTTGCAGTTATTGTTTGTCTTTGTTCATATGTCAATTTTTTTCCCACATCAGACTGCACAATGCAGTCCTCATCTGTCAAAACAAGATGCTTTGCAGTATTTACCCTTTTCATACTATGTCCTCCTACTTTCTGTCATGGTCACTATGTTACTGACAATCATTTATGATGACTGTTTCCACGGAAAATTATCTTGATATTTTCAAATCATTTCATAACTAATTCTATTTGAAAAAATAACTTGTCAAAGTGTGATCTAACGCTTAATTCTAGGATGTTAGAAAACAACATGATTTGAAAACTCCAAGGTCTACTAGGATGGAAAACTCGCGAACGATTTTTGGTTCCTCGAAACTCCGAGGTCTACTCGGATGGAAAACTCGCGAATGAGTTTTGATTCCCTCAAAACTCAGGTCTACTCGATAAAAAACTCGTGAACAGTTTTTGGCTCCTCGTAAAAAACCGAGTTTGCCCAATCTAAAACCGAGGTACAGTTTTTGACATTCAATAAAAACCGATAATGGTATTGTAGCACATAGAAATTATGATCATGGAACCAAATTATCTAAACCAATGAAAGCAGTTCCGCCTTCTTGAGATGTTATTTGTATGTTTTGAGCGGTCTCTGCGGTATCAAGCCCATAAGGAAAATAATATGGAAATGCTTTCCACTGATTATTTTCATCTGCAAAGAACAATCCTAATTGAGAATTCATAGAAGTAAAATATGCAGATCTACCATTGCTCTCACCGCCCCATACCCATTCTGCGTCATAATATTGACCAGAGCCAGTAAGGGCATGTGGAGTTACTACAAGCGATGCTGATGTGATGTTGGGAGCTTTAATCATAATCTGGTCGTAAATATGTTTTAGACCGTAGCCTGTGTAAATGAAGCGTACTTGTACTCCTTGACCTGGAATAGGTTGTTCATTTATCATCAGAGTTGTTGACAAGGGAAGTTGATACTTGAATTCCGGAGTGACTTCATAATAGAAAGATAACTGTTGGCATGTTGTATCATTTAAAAAATTAGACCCTAGATTAACACAATGAATCAATGGATCATGAGGTCCGTTTGCGTTCCATATGTTATCGAGAATTCTAGCTTCTCTTCCTTGTGTATCTAAAAATTGGATTACATTTTGTAACCAATAATCTTTTGATCCTGTAGTTGTTTTTACATGCAAAATAACATTGAGTTGTAAACTTGCACCCAACATTGGAGAATTGGTATTAATTGAATTTACAGATGCATACGCTGTCACTTCATGTGTATTAATTTGATAGGTTGACGTAGCATTCTCGTTATTCGCAATTCCTACTGCCGCAATTCCTACTGGATGAAGACCATTTTGTTCTGCATTTAATAATTTTTCAATTGTTTGTAAGGTTTCAATCTTCACTCTAGCTAACTGTAATTGTTGTTCTAGTGTATGGGTATCAGATGGTTGTATCGCTTGAACCTTTGCTCTAGCTGATTGCAATTGTTGCTCTAATGTTTGAGCGTTTGCATATGACACTGTGAAGGTTAACAGAATTATTGTCACAATGAATGATATCTCATGTCTCATTTTTGATGTATATGTTCTCCATAATTTCTTATTTAAGACTATAGAATGTAGTGCTAGACTTTATCATGTATGCTTAGTACTTTTGGTCTAGTCTATCAACATTAAACCATTGAGCAGCAAACAAAAAGCTGATTTTCTTGTATTTCTTAGGAAAATGTCCAAAAAAGGTTTCTATGACATATTGAAATATGTGGAAGAGACGGGGGATCTGCATTACAATGACGTGCTAAGGCATGCGCTTGACAAAAATATTGTGGATAGTAGGGCATCTATCACAATAATACTAAATGGTCTCACAGATCTTGGCCTCTTGGAAAGAACGGTAGTAGATACCAAGCCTATAAGAACCGTATACAAGATAAGCAAGAAGGGTCATTCTGTTATTAAAATTCTAAAAGAGTTTGAAATTGTATTTCTGAGGTAATCATTTAGAAGTAATTTTGGACACAAAAGGGCATAAGGTCAGTCCATTTGAGACACATACGAATGGTGGAGATATGAACAATAACAAAATGGAACGACTCAACGGTGAGTTTAGAGATCGTGAGAAGTCGCTAGAGGATTAAAGAGGATGACTCGCCTTTGATTGACGGGTATCAGATATTTCATAATTATACCAGACCACCTCAAGCATTAGAAGGTAAGACACCCAGTGATGCTTGTGGAATAATAGTTAATGGACAAGGCAAATGGAACCCTGATTCAACAAGCTAGTAAAACTAGAATAATCTTCTGTAACGATCATCCTTTTTAACAGGTTGTACTGGATGATTAGTAATCAGGTTTAATCAGGATAGATAATAGAAATGGTTTCGAGAGCAAATGTAACAAAAAATTTTCAAAATAAATTTCGTGAAACAAAACCCGATAATTATGTAGAGGTGATTTTAAAAGGATGGGAATTAGGTGCTATAGATCGTGATTCTGCAAAAAGAAGTAGAGACTTTTTCAAAAATCGAAAAATAAAACAACATGTATTTACTAAGTGTCACAAGGAAATGGATTTACTTGTAAAAATAGACGATGCAGATCGTAGCGTGTCTCCTATGTCAGAGCGTGATAAGGTTGTTTTCAAATTTGAAAAGGCACGAGAAATATTGGAACAAGAAAAAGATTTACTGCTAGAGCATATGTCAAACAATGACAAAGTTAAGAAAATAACTACTGATCGATTGAAATTACCTATTTCTACAACAGTGAATGCTATTAAAAGAATCTTGGATAGTGGAGATGTATTCAAACAGGGAAGTATTTATGAAAAAATTTTTAATGCTTTGAAAGATAATAACATTAGATCAACAGGTTATCTCTGGTTTGGAATACGTCCCGTACCAATACCCATGTATCATCTAAGTAGGAAAGCCATCAATTTGATAAAAGATATTAGTTAGTGGGTAAATTGAAAAATATGCAAGTTGGAATAGGTTTACAGGGTCAAACAAAAGGAGTACGCTGTGGCGGATGCGGTCATACATTGTCCAACCATACAATTACAACCACGAGAAAATCATCTAAAGTATCTGGTAAATGCAATATTTGTAAGTGTAGAGGCATATCCATCTCTTAATACCCCTTCATAATTTTTCAATTCTGAAGATTATTAAATTTTGGATTAAAACAATTATGCCATAATTATTTGATCTATAAAAATGGATATGCTTAATTTGTCACACAATGAAATTATTTAATTGCAAATAGATCAAGCTATTAACGCATTACAGGATATTGCAAGAGCATTAGATAAAGCAGATCAAACTAATACAAATCTTGTTTCTGTTACTTTACTATTAGCAATTTCTACGATTGTATTTGGTTGCCTTTCAGTATGGTTTACAAATAGGCAAGTAGCAAGATCAGAACAAAAACAAGAAAAAAGATTCCAAGAACAATTAAAAAAACAAGATGATGAATATTTTGAAAGAACTAGACCATGGATAGTAATTAGCGAACTAACACCAACTGATGTAACATATGCGAATGGTTCCAATATGTCGTGGGAACAGTATCAAAAGATCCCCTTATCTTTTCCGATAGTTAGTGTTACATTACAATTAATCTATACAAATAACGGCATTAGAGTTGCAAATAACATCAAAAAAATTCACATAGGGAAAAATGAGATATTTACAAAAGAAGAATTACAAAAAGAAACAGAAAAAGATCACCATCTTACTTTAGGACCAAATCATACGCAACATGGGAATTTTGTGATGAAATGGGAGCGATGGCAACAACTTGATACAAATCCATTCTATATTGGCTATCAAATCTCATATGATAATGGAAGGGGAAGAAGTGAATCAGGATTTATTGCAAAGGTAGGCAGTTTCAGAGCTGAAACTCTTGAATCGTGGTACACTTAATCATGTCCCGGTAAAAAACAGGTTTAACTGTGTCCCGTAGTCTGAACAGAACCTCAAAACAGGTTCTGTTCCCTCTTCGGTAGTGTTATACGTGTTCCCTCTCGGTTGACGAAGCCCGTTTATTGTTCATCTCATGGCTAAGAATGGCTATCATTTCAGTTATATTTACAGCAATTCCGTCAAGTTCTTTTTCATAATTCTCTGTAAAATTTTTAATATTATCTAAATGAAGAAGAGAGACTGATTCATGTCTAAATGCAAGATCAAATATTTTTTCAGTTGATAAATTACTTCTTCTTATTTTTCCATAAATGAGGGCGAGTTTGTATTGTGTGTCAACATGAAAGTCACGAATTGCACCAGAATAGATGATGCTATCATAAGCAAAATGTGATAATGAATGTCCTTTGAAATTTATTGTTTTATTGTCTCCATCAGGTTTGTCTACTACTTTAAATGCAGGTCTTTCACGTTTTTCGATATATTGTTTTACATCAGTCAATTCATGAATTAATGATTTAGAAATTAATGCGATTTCTTTTTTCTTTTTAACAAATTCATTTAATAGATGAAGTAACCATCCGCTTACAAATGATGATACTGTACCTATGCTAATGACCAAGATTTCTGTTTCTACATTTGACATGAAGTTCAAATTATTTCATTTAACATTAAACTTTACCTTCTGATGTTTTTCTTTTTAATCTAACGGGATTTTCTATTCTTTTTCCCTTTTTTCTTATTACTTTCTTTTTTCTTCGCCCTTTATCTTCAGCCAATGCTAATTCTCTTAATACCTTCTCTATTCTAAATATTATTTCTCTCAAATCGGGTGACATGTAATGTACATATTTGAACAAATCTCGTATAAGAATTTTGAAAACTATTGAATATTGTGATTACTGATTATATTCTAACATGACCTGCCAACAGGTGTTCAACAAGTCACTGTAATTACTGGGCTTTTTTATCCACCTCTTTTCTACTACAGTCTTTGTCATATAACAGTCACTTTGAACTTTAGTTTGCGATAGAAATTGGTCTTGATGTTTGATAAAATAATGTCATTACTGATGTGGTAACATCAATCTTCTAAATACTGTTTTAAGTACTGCGTATTTTCCTACTTTTAACTTTAAAATTTCTTCTAAATTTCTCCCATTCGCATTTTGTATGGTATTTTCTTTCTCGTCAAAAAATAGGACTTCTAATCCAACAAATAGGTTTTTAAATTCCAAATATTTTTCTTTCATGGTAATCTTAAAAATAAACAACTCAGAAATGTCATAAAGAGGATATGCTTTTTTCATAAGGTGCATATGTCTCTTAACCTGTTGAATATCCTCAACGTATATTTCGTTTCCTGATTTTATCTCGAACATAAAAATATCATTATGATTCACACTTACTACATCTGCTTTATCTGGCTGGATCTTTTCACTTGGTATGATGAATTCAACTCTAAACGTTATCTTGTTTTTTTCTAAATATTTTGTAAAGTTATTGACCATTATTGCATGCTGATCTTGTTCTAGAGGCGTCTTGTTTGCCATGATCTTTTGTTTCTGTTCCGATAATTAAATGTCAATCCATTTTTATTCAGATAATTTATCATGTAAATTGTAATCAGGCCTCACAGGACTCTCTTGGGATACGTGCTGATTGAATCTATTAATAATCTGTCCTTCAATGACTATCTAATTGAATAATCAGCCCATATTCGGAACTTTTGAAGGTACTGTTGACGAAAAACTTTGTTTTGTATTAATGCCATTTTCACAGAAATTTGATGAACTATATGTTGATTCTATTAAAAAAATTGTAGAAAAAAATCAGTTACAATGTGTAAGGGCAGACGATATTTATTCCACTAATCCAATAATTGAAGATATATGGAATTCTATTAACAAAGCACGAATAATTATTTCAGATCTTACTGGAAAAAACCCTAATGTTTTCTATGAGACTGGAATTGCACACACTCTGGGTAAAGAAGTCGTACTTCTTACTCAGAAACTTAGTGATGTGCCTTTTGATTTACGACATCTACGGGTAATTGTATATGAATTTACTCCACGTGGAGCAACAAAACTTGAAGTTGATCTTGAAAATGCTATCAATTCCATATTTAAGAAAACCTTGAAAGTAATTCCAAAAATACAGGCTAAGATTTCAACTGATAGTGAGATATTAACTGAATCTATATCATTGTTGAAAGAAAAATCTGTTATAGAAAGTGGAGAAAATTATTTACTTTATGAAATACATACAATCAAAAATTCTATGATAACTGGATATGTAGCATCTGATAATGTGATTGAAGTTGGATTGGTAGATGTGAAAAATAAAGAACTTTTTGAAGCTAATAAAATGTATCGTGGTATAATAGAATCAATTGATGTTGTGAGATATAATTTTCATTTTCGATCAGAAAGTGATGCAATATTGTATTTATTAATCAAAACCATGCACAAGGATAAAGCAAATGTTGACATAAACTTGCAACTAGAGCCACTCTTAGAACAAAATGTTGTAATAATATGGGACGAAGAATCGATTCAAACTAGTAATAATTCGATGGCATTTTATAATTTTGATGCGCATAAAGATGATGTGGTAAAAATTGATATTGAATCATCATTGAGTAATTATGACATTGATGTATCTGAAAATCCAATATCCTCTCAATATGACTTAGAGCTAACTCCTGAAAAATTATACTCCGAAGAGAATATTCGTTCTTCACATTTGAAAATAAAATGTCCCAAGACTGGATCGTATACTGCACTTATTCAATTGAAATTGGGAGAGAAAACTAAACTTAAATCTGTAATATCAATAATACGCTCAAACTAGGTACTGAATAATTAACAAATAAAAAATTAAGGAAAGGAGTTTTGCAGCTACTCCAATTAGCTTACTGCACATTTTCTGTCAAATTATTTTCACAAAATGTCCCGGACTCGTACTGACTGTCAGCAAGAGAACCCCCGGGCCCGCTTTAATTTTGTATCGAGTCTCACAGGACTTACAAACGACTTCAAGTCAAATTCAAGCCAACTGAGAAATTGTGACTGTTTTTACTACAATTGATATAAAACGGAATTAAACATGATCAAACAATGAAATTCAATTTTCAACCCCTATTAGAAAATGACAAAACAATTCTCTATCCATTACAAGAAAATGATTTTGAAGACTTGTATCTAGTTGCATCAGACCCCAAAATATGGGAACAACATCCAAACAAAGACCGTTGGAAAAAAGATGTCTTCCGAATTTTCTTTGATGGAGGCATTCAAAGTAATGGCGCTTTTAAGATTGTAGACAAATCAAATGGGAAAATTATAGGCAGTACACGATTTTATGATTACAACGAAAAGGAAAACAGCATTTTGATAGGTTATACCTTTTACGCCACAAAATACTGGGGAAAAGGCATCAATTCTGCAGTCAAAAAATTAATGCTTGACTATATTTTTCAATATGTAGATCAAGTATGTTTTCAAATTGGCATCAATAATCTTCGTTCCCAAATAGCTATTGCTCGTTTAGGTGCAAAGAAGATTGGAGAGCAAAAAGTGAATTATTTTGGAGAAGCACCTAGGATGAATTACATATTTGTTCTAGGTAAAGAAGTATGGTTCAACAAACAAACACAATCTAATAGTAGTTAAACAGATTATTGTCTAAAACATATTATGTATTACAATGGAAATTAAGGTTGAAAATTTGATCGATGTATATTGAATAATATGTTTATTCATCTTCATTGCACTTGCAATTAATTTTGGTGAGTGAGATAATAACCATGTAATCTCCAATTGCGGATTTATCAACATGCTTATAATGACAATAAAGTAAAACCAATTATGTTAAAATTTAAATGCAAAGATGTTGGATTCAAATGTGATTTTGTAGCCAAAGGAAAAACAGAAGATGAGATCTTGTCACAATGTGCGGCTCATGCAAAAAATGATCACGGCATGAAACCCGAAGACATCACAGATGAATTAAGAGGCAAAATCAAAGCCAATATTCACAAATCGTTATTCTGATACTGGATTGAATGAAAAATTAAGGAAAGAAAGTTTTGTGGCTATGACTTTGGATGGGACTACTAGCAAGGTATGCCGAGTCAATAGGTGGAAATAACAAGTGGATAACCTTAATTCGGAACACAAGGAAAGATAGCTAGATGGGCATTGTCAAAGAACTCGTGATTAGAATTTTTGTTATTACAACCATTTTTTCAATAATCTCTTACTTTGTAATACAAAAGGATATGTTAACTCCAAAGAAATTAGAGCTACTTCCTCTGCTCTTTGTAGTTTATGGAATTGTAATGCTAATTAGTGTTCTATTTTGTCTTAAAAAATATCATCTATTAGAATCCAGGTAACCATGTTCAGACCTTTAGCCCCTGGAATTTGGTCTATCATCATATATTGTCATCATTATTGAAAACATAGAGATCTTGTTTAATAATAAGAAATGATAAAATAAAATAATATGGCTAGGGATATGCGGGGAATTTGTGTCGAATGTGGATATCAAGTCCGAGGCGATACATTAGATGATTTAGATGAGAGCTTTACATTACATTTTGAAAATGATGGCCATGATACCTACTATTTTGTGGACAAGGAAGGTAAAAAAATTGAAAGAGATGTTTCTAAATTATAATCATCTTTTAGCTAGATTGTAATTGTTTGTAATAAAAAATGTAGAAAAGAGTTTTGTATCTACTCTGAAATCGTAATGCGTAGTATTTTGGCCTCTTGATTGGGGCAGTCATTCTTACCTCTTGGAAGATGGCCTATTGCGTCGGCAACTTCCATGCCGCTCTTTACCTCGCCAAATGCTGTATATTGACCATCAAGGAATGTGCTGTCTCCTGTCACGATGAAAAATTGTGAACCTGCACTGTTTGGGTCATCAGACCTTGCCATGGAGACAACGCCTCTTATGTGGGGTTTGGAATTAAATTCTGCCCTTATGCTGTATCCAGGTCCTCCCATCCCCCAACTGTTTTTGTCTGGTTGTTTTGTATTTGGGTCTCCTCCTTGAATCATGAATCCAGGTATTATCCTGTGGAAAAGTATGCCATCATAAAAATTGGACTTGGTTAGTTTGACAAAATTCTTTACTGTCTCAGGAGCATAATTTGGTAATAGCTCAAAAATAATATTCCCAAAGTTGGTCTCTATTGTAGCTTGGGGCACCCTTTTGAAAACAGCCATTTATCATAAGAGTCTTTCTTCATTCCAACTTTGTCAATAAGGGAAGATGCATGAATTTCTACTTGTTTATTGTTTGGTACAGTGTAATCCTATCCTATTCCAGAACATATTTCACCGAGTATGTTTGAATTGTATTCGCCCATTTGTGATTTGATACCAGTACGAGGGATAATTTTGCAAATCACATTTGGTACTAGGTAGTCGCTTACTATGTAAATTCCAATTAATAGGCATCCAATTAAAATTATAAGCCCGAACGGTATTTGCATTAGGTCATTTAATTCCATTTTGTTATAAAGTCGTTTGTGTTAATGTACCATAAAATTATGAAAATCACATGGCGGTGTAATTGAAACTTGTTCTACTACACTCTTGATATTATCTATGACGGAAAAATTTTATCTAAAAATATTACTTGTTACTATGATGAGTCAAATTTAAAATCTAGTCTCTTTGCATCTCCAAAATTTATGTAATCATGTCCAGTTATTTTGTAACTGATAAAAGAGTAGTATGTCCTATATATTTTGGAAACAAAATAACGCCCGTGCTAAGAGATTATGCAATAATTACACTTGGCGTGTTGACTCTGCTTGCAACATCTGCTGCAGTTTATGGTATCCTTACAATAAATACACAGATCCAAGCAAAACCAGAACAGGTCAAAGTACCTGATTATACAACAGAACTTGATTCTCTAAAATCTCAAGTTGACTCAATAAATTCCCAAGTTAATTCAATAAATTCACAGATTGGTTCAATGAGCACCAGTCTTGCCGTTCTTGATACTCTAAAGAACAATGTTGCAGACATTAATGGAAAATTATCCACACTTGAAACAAACTATACTACAGTACAACCTATTGCTCTGCAATCACCTACTCCATCTGCACTTGCAGTTGTCTTGGACAAGTCTAATTATTTGCAGACTGATACCATACAAATTACTGCAATTGGCGCAAATCCTCAAAAAACAGTAGATGTGGAATTACTTGACAACACTGGATTTGTGGTGTTACACAAAACAACATGGTCTGATTCATCTGGCAAGGTGTCATACCAAATGCAACTTTCTACGGCATTGCCGCTTGGAAATTACCAGGTACAAGTAGTTTCAGATCAGCATTCAAGCACACAATCTCTCACAATTATTGCTCCGACTACGACTGTATCTACTACTAGTTCTAATGGGTTTACTGCACAAACTGACAAGACAGTCTACAATTCAGGTGATTTCATTCAAGTGTCTGGGTCAGGCCAGGCAAGCTCATCAATTACTGGAGTTCTTACCAGTCCATCTGGTACGACATATTCCACTGCAACTACCATCCAGTCTGACGGAACTTATGTAATGTTCTTCTCTCCTGTACAGCCCTATGAAACAGGAAGTTGGAGTATTGTTGTGACAAACCTTGGACAATCAAAATCGCTTGGCATATCTGTTGGATCTGGCAGCTCAAGTGATTCCTTTACATTTACTGCCCAAACTGACAAGGCGATATACCAAAAGGGAGATTTGATAAAGGCATCTGGAACAGCTCAGCCAAACACATCTGTATCTGGAATTCTTACCAGTCCATCTGGATTGACACACACAACAACAATGATTGCAAATTCTGATGGTACATATTCATTATTTTTCTCAATTGACCAGTCTTATGAGACTGGTAACTGGGTCGTGACAATATCGAACCTATCTCAGAGCAAAACACTTTCTGTATACATACAATCCTAAACTCTTTTTCAAATTTAGAAAGATTAGATTTTTCATCATTGTGATTATCTCGAGTCTTACAGAATCTGAGTCCTAACTGTGTAAAATAATCATTCATTTTTGTATGTGTGAATCACAATGATTGCAATAAATCTTAAATATTCATAAAAGATTTCAAACCACATGAATCGCAGGCTCGTATTGCATGCTATTCTAATATCTCTTCTAGTTGTAACAATTTCTAGTTTGACGATTTTATCAAGTGATAACAAAAACACTAGCGTAATGGAATCTTTTTCTTTTATGAAAGCAGCATATGCACAAAGTGCCAATTCTGCTGATGATTATTCTGGTCTTGGAATCTCTTCTGATAATCCTATGGCTACTGTGGGATTGACTCACAATTCTACAAATTCTACATCTGGAACAAACTCTGCATCAAGTACAGCGATACCAGAATTTGGAAACCTAGTGCCTATAATGCTTGTAGTTTCAATCATCTCAATTATTCTAATATCTGCAAAAACAAAATTGAGATTTAACTAGTGTCTTAGTTAACTTTGTGTAGTAACAAAGCTCCGTAATCTATTATATGCAGAAAGGACTAGAGCACACAATGAAGCCACACCTAAGATATGGTGCGTTTGTTGCATCACTGCTTTTGGTTATACCACTAGCAGCTTATGCAGATAACGAAACACGTAGCAATTATGCTTCACAAGCTCTGCAGCTACAGCTTGATACCATGACATGTCGTAATACCTATGTCACTGGCTATCTAGGCGATGTTGCAAGCGTAATAAACAACGCAACAACCACATTAACTCTAACAACTACTGACATCCCGAAACTAGGAACTGATTTTAGTTCCATGCAATCTGATGCAAGTACCAACAATACTGCCCAGTTCAAGACTGATATGAATACCTACAATGGAGATACAAAGACAGCTGATCTTGATGTCAAAACCGATGTCAAGATTGCACATAGCAAGACTGTAAACACTACATTACGATCTGACAATAAACAACTCCAATCAACATACCAAAGCTGTCTCTTTGGAGTAAAGCAGCAAGTAGCTCATCTCAAATCAAGTATGTTCAGTGCATATATTGCAAATGCTCAGAACCGAGCAGGTAAACTCGCATCCCGTGGTATGAATACTGCTGGACTAAATCAGACAATAAACACTGCAAATGCAGGAGTTCAAGCATTTGAACAAGCAGTGGTCAATGCTCAAAACAGCACACAGCTCAAAGCTGCATTACAAAGCTTTTGCTTGTACAATGGATGTAAAACTCCTAGCAACCAACACTTTGCAGCAAACACTGCAATTCAGATAGACCAGTCCCGACTAAATGTTCTTGCTGGTAAAAATACCACATCTTCATTTCAGGGACTAGTAAGCCAAGCACAAACAGATCTTGCCAATGCACAGACTGCATTGACACAAGTTGGATCAAGTCAATATCAAGGAAATCAATCTAGCACTGTTTGGAATGACATCAAGGCCGCATCTGATACAATGCAACAACTGCAACACATAGTGAATCATAAACACTAACTCTTTTTTTATTTTTTCAAGTCACGACTATTGGGAATTTTTAATATGGTAGTTTGTTTTGTTGGTAAATTTATGACATGGTATTCTGATTCATTTTAGATATCACACTTAGGACTTCATCTATGTCAATTGGCTTTTCAACTATTCTAGTTGGATGGGAATAACTAAGGTCATAATTTTTCAGAGGAGATCCAGTGACAAGTATAACTTTTGCATTAGGATCAAATTGTCGTATTCTTTCAATTCCATACAATCCATCGTAGAAAGGCATTGCAGCATCAATTAGCACAAAGTCTGGTTGTAGTTTTTGATACATTTCATATGCCTCTTTTCCATTAGAGCCAGTTCCAACTACATTGATGTTATGAATCTGGAGTAAACCTACAAAAGCATCTCGTACGTCTCGGTCGTCGTCTATTATCAAGACATTTGTCCTGTGTACAAGTTCTGTTTTACTATCAGTCATCATTTTCAGATAAAATCATGTTTGGTATGTGGGGATAATAGTGTAAAGTTGTACAGTGTGGACAAGCTAAATGAAATTTAATTCAAGATGATAGGACGTGTTACAATGGTGAAATTAACCAAAATAGAATGTGTGAAAAAAGAGGGCAATTTCATTACGGAACTATTTGGGATTGTTGAAAACCCTACAGGCGGCCAACCTACATTAAAATTGTTCAAGGCAATGGAGCGACCAATTGATTTATGGTTTCGATTTCCAAACAAAAAAGAAGAGATAATTCTAATTCAAACATATCTGGATAATCGTTCTGGCAAAAAGACATCTCATTTTATTCTGATGGATCCAGAAAAACGCGGCAAGAACTATCTAGAACAATTCCAGGTTTGTAAATAGTCTCATCTTTTTGTTTTATGGTATCACATCGAACTTTATTATCTAGTCAGTGTTTATTCTAAATCACATATTGAAAAAAGAAATAGATTCTAGTTCTTTTTACAAGGAAACACAGGCTCTCATAGATTCAACTGAAAAATTACATGGAATACACAGAGCAAAGGGCTCTAACATGGACCGTGTTGGCGCATGTGGGAAACATGGAATTTATTTGTATGAACTAAAAAAACTTGATGACAATGGAACATTTTGGTTGCCCTATTGGCAGTATGATCTTTTTTCTGGAATAGAAAATGTTTTTCCAACTGGAACTGTAGATAGGCCTGCATGTCAAGTGTTCATTGTTGGAGTTCCGCAATATGCTCCAAAAAATAATGATATCATATATTACACAACTCCCTTGTGGATTGAAAAGCATATCAATGATTTTGAAATATTTGAAGGAAAAATAATAATTTCAAAAACAAATGAAATGGTAAATGCAAAAAGATGGGGTAATTTTTTAGATACCATGAATGCCTTGCAGCACAAATTGTTCAATGAAAAAGATACTGCATACGAGTATTTTCCATTTGACATGGGAAATCCAAAATATTTTCTAAGTGGCGAGATAATCTGCAAACAATGTGAAGCAATCCTTCCAAATGGCAGACAGGCAAAAGAACACCATAGCAAAACAGGTCACAAGATTCATTGATTGTATTTTCTCTGGATAGTTCTTGGACGGTTTTGTGACTGTGTGGAACTATGGTTACAGTGTACTTGTTTTATCCAACACTTATTGCATCCGAAGTCTCTGCAGTAAGAGGCACTCCTCCATTGCTTGGCCAGTCAGTGTAGGTATCTACGTAAATGTTGCCGGTACCAACACTTGCGTTGCTGGGTATGTAAAATGATACTTCCATTTCGCTATTTCCGGCTCCAAGTGAAGTCTTGACAGAGCCTACTCCTAGACTGGTACCATCAGAGCCCACAAGGTTGACAGTAACTAGAGCAGTCTGGGTTGAGTTTGATGACAAGACAACTTTGGCATAGCTGGTGGTTCCTTTACTAAATGAGGTAACAGTCTTGTCTCCCAATTGGTCAGTTGGCTGTGCTGATACTATGGATATGCCGGAAGGCTGGATGATTCCAAGTGATGATACAGTAAACTGTGCATGATAGTTCAAGTAGTTGCCGTTAACAAGTGCACTTGCAGTGATTTGATAAGCGCCGGCTTGTGCATCAGGTGACAAACCTATCTGAAGTTCCGAGTTTCCTTGTGCATCCACTTGAACAGTTCTTGATGCAACGATATTTGATAATGGATCCGTTACAAGTATTGCAACATTTTGTCCAGCTAGGGCGCCCTCTGGATTTACAGTTATGGTTACAGTGTTTCCTGGATTGTATGATGCCTTGTCAGTCTGGATGTTTGACGTGGTATATGATGCGAGGGTAACTGATGACTCTGAAGTTAATGATGCAGTTCCAGAACTTGCCGAGTGGACATCATCTCCTCCATAGTTTGCAGTTATCAATACGGTGCCGGAATAACTTGCATTTGGAGTGTATGAAGTTTCACAGTTCTCAGATGGGGTGTAACAATACATTTCACTAAATGAACCGCCTGCACCGTTGTCACTCCATGATACCGTTCCAGTTAGTGCATTTGGTGACATTGAAGGATCGCTAACAGTAGCAGTAAGTGAAACTGGGTCGTTAGAGTATATGGTTACTGGATTTGGTGCAATGGTGGTAACAGTACTGTGAACTCCATTTACAGTTAGATCTGAAGAGCCTGAGCTTGATTGGTGAGTTGAATCTCCTTCATAGTTTCCAGTTATTGCTACTACACTTGGTGAATTCACAGATGGGATGTATGATACAGTGCAGCTTGCAGAATATAGAGTACAAGTAGTGGAACTAAACGTACCTCCAACACTTCCATCATTCCATGATATGGTGCCAGTTGAGATAGAACCTGCTGCATCGCTAACAGTTGCAGTAACAGTTACTGCATCGCCATAGTATGAAGTTGCAGAATTTAGTACAACAGCGGTATTGGTATACTGTGGAACAGGAGATGAGATGTATTGTTGGTATTGTGGGGTGGAACTTGGTGCTCTTGGTTGGTATACCACTTGGTGATAAGTTGAGAGCCAATCATGTATTCCTGCTTCAAAGGTCTTTTCATCAATTTGGCCCTTGTATAGCAACATGGCGTTATCTTTTACCCATTGTGGAATTGGAGTTCCAGGCACATAATTTCCTAGACTGATGAAATGCTGTATGTTTTGGATAAATGCCGAATCACTTATCTTGTTGTTGACCCATTGTCCTGAAATTGATTGTAAAGATGGAGGGCTTGCACTTGGCATGTGATTATGTACTTGTGATTGAACTGAGGTTGAATTGAACTTCCAATCGCTTGCGGTCTGCGATGAATGTGATTGAGTTCCAGTTGAATTGAATTTCCAACCAGTAACCGTTTGCGATGAATGTGATGACATGGTTCCTCTGAATCCTTGAGTTGGGACTGATTGAACTGGCGTAGTGGGAACTATTGGAGTAGACACTGGTTGAACGGGAGTCACTTGAACTGGAACTGATGGCACCGTAGACGAATTTGATGATACGTCTGAAGATGATTGATTTGCTACTGGCGAGATAGATTGAGCAGTATCGGAAATTTCTTGAACTGGAGACACTTGAGTAGCAACTGCTTGAACAAGAGTAGGTGGATTTGATGGTACGTCTGAGGATTGATCTATTACAGGCGGAATTGATGACTGGGATACTTGTTGAACTGGGGGCACTTGAGCAGATTCTGATGGGATGGCAACTGAATCTGGTTGTATTGCTGCAGATGATTGATCCGTTGCAGATGGAACGGAAGAATCTGATACTGATTGAACTGGAGCCACTTGGACAGGAACTGATGGTGCAGTAGATGAATCAGATGACGCATCTGATGATTGAACTACAGGTTGGGTAGATGAATCAGACACTGATTGAACCGGTACTGATGAAGCGGCAGTTGCATTTAGATCTGATGCCGAGTCATCTGCAAAAGAATTTGGTAAAGCATACTGTGAGAACATCAAGAGTGCGGTAAATGAAAAAAGAATTAACACTTTGGTGTTCATGGCTCACATTACGTTGATCACTTAATAAAAAATTGCGACACTATGTTCTGGAACATTGTTAATGATAACTTGTATACCAATCATTTGTATACAGATAACTTATACGCAAACCATAAATGCCATAATTATTCTCATATGAGTCATGATCAAGTCATCTCCAAAATTGTTTGCACTGATGGCTTTGATGGGAACATTTGCTACAGTTGGGTTGTTACCTGCTTTTGCAGATGGCGGATCTCAGACAGTTCCGCTTTCTCCTACTGGTCTTAATGCCACTGAACTCTCTAATAATCTGACATATTTTACATGGAATGCTCCAGTTAATGCAACACAAAATGGGATTACTGGATATCAAATTCAAAGAAATGGTACAGTTATTGTTAATGATACTGAAAGCACACAGACAAGTCTCAACTACACAGGCCTTGTTCCCGATGGCAATGTGGAATACAAAGTTGCAGCTTGGAATTCTATAGGGTTGGGATTGCCATCCGATCCTATCTTGGGCACTAGTGACAATCTTGTAGATTCTGCACCTGTAAATGATACATCAATCTTACCTCCAGACCAATCTGAAAATTCTACTCAAACTACTGGTGATGATACTCAACCAACTACAAACCAGACTTCATTACCAATTACAGATCCGACAACATTACCAACTACTGACCCAATTGTAACGTCACCAAGTACGGATCCAACTAGTATATTGCCAAGTGAAACTGGTGTACAACCAGGTTCTTATCATTATAATCCACACAGATTCTACTCTGAAAACCAAACCGTGTCATATCTTGCCCGTCTAAAATTAGACCAGATGATGTCACATATTCATCATGATGTGTTGCCTAATGTGCAGGAACATAGAACATTGGAAACATACCACTATTCCAACTCTACAAGAACAACTCCATATGTAGAACACACACACATCCAATCCTCTGTACACAAGTCATTTGACTATGGACACGTGTCATCAGGTGTGCAAAGACAAGCGTATGTGCAGCACAAAACTCAATCCCAGTTTCAGCCTTCTGCATTCAAACAAGATGCTGGTAAACTGAATTCCTCACATTCTGGATTCCACTATTCACCAAACAATATTGTTAGAACTGGTGGTACACAGCACACTTCAAGTCATGCGCATACCATAGGTTCGTTGCCTGGAATGGACCATGGAATACCATTTTACAAATCTCACTTGGGAAATGGTACCTAAGTAATAACAATATTGCATGATTTTATAAAAAATAAATTTTATCCAAAGTTGTAATCTAGAATTTATCTGTCAATTCAGAATTTTGTTCTTTAGGTCCAATTTTGTATGCAATAAAACTATTTTTGATTTTACTGTCATGAAACGATACTGGATATTTTTTAGCAGTACCTTCTTGATTTTGTATCATCTGGTTGTATGGAAAATATGTCAAAGACTGCAAGTCTGAAGGATCATCATTTATTCCATATGCCAAATGTGATATCTCCACTTCAAATCTTGCTGGATATGGTGTATCTCCAACTCTGTTGTGCCATTCAAGTCCTGTGAAATGCTGTACTATGGAAAAATCAAAAAAATCTGTGTCTATTTGTAAAAAGAAGGAATCTGTTTCACTTGTGGTATTATCCTTGAGATGATATGCAACTCTGTGTTTTGATGGCTCCATGATGATTTGACGTAGGTATGAGTGATCTACCACTGGTTTGACCTTGAACTCGTATCGATTAATCCCTCCAAATATGGCATGAAACTTACCATCATCGTTAAATGAACAAATTAGATTTAGCTCTATTGGGACTTGGGCTCTGTTGAATGCCTCCAAAAGATAAAGCATCCAAGATTTGTCTGGAACTTGGTTTCCCAAGTCCGATACTATGGTAATGACATCAGAAATGGATGTGACTTGATTTGGAAAAAATGCTTTACCATTGTTTCCAACATAACAATATGATCCTGACCAAAAATGCAAAGGCTAGTCATATTATAGATACAAGTGCCAATTATTGAATGCTAATGATTTTCTAGTTATACAAGTACGACTGGATATCCAAAAATAATAAAAATAAAAAGAAATTTGGAACTTATTGTGTTCCAGAAGGAGCGGTGCTGTTGCCTGGAGCATGTTTACCCCATTGGCCACCACCGTGCTTGAAACCACCTTTCTTCATGGAAAAACCATGTCCCATCATTCCAAAGCCGCCAAACTTGATGGCATGACCTTGTGACTGGTGCAATATTGTTCCATTTCCTGGGTCTACAATTACAGAGTAGGATAGATTCTTGCTGTCAACTACTCTAAAGCTGTATACCAAGAAACCTTGCATTCCAATTAGGTTTCCACTGACAACCTTACCACCAGTAATTCCTGGTGCTGTTGCTGCTGTGTTTGCAGCTACTGCAAAGTTGACTGTGACCTTTGTGAGGCTCTCGTTGTTCAATGGTATTGAACCCAAGATTTTTGGTTTCAGAGTCTGTGTTTGATTAGAACCAGTGTCTGCATATACTGCAGATAATCCTCCGGCTGATGCAATTACTGCTACACCGAGTATTATCGCAAGCAGGCCCTTGTTTCTTATCAGGTCGTGTGTATTCATGGTATACAGTACTAAAAGTGAATATAAAGAATTGTGGCACTTTGTGCAGTAACAAGGTTATCTGTACCGGATGCGTGGTTTTTTGTGTGATTTTTATATTTTATGGCGTACGAATGATAATTGTGTAAAAAATACTCTACAATCTATCATGTTATGATGCCTAAACATCGTTTGTTTTTGATTAGAAATTCTGTGATTTGGAGGTTTAGTTTGTTAGTTCTGATCACACTAGAGAATTAATGCCTTTATGATGTGAAAATCATCATGACGGTAGAATACGAGAAACCAGGCACAAAATCGTCAGATGAATGGATGGTGTCTGATGAACTCAAAGAGCTAGATGCTGCTGAGAATGAACTTATGGAAAAAGAAAAACACCTTACTTTACTTACAAACGAGTCTTTTTCGAAAATGAAAGAAGTTTCTAAAATTAACCGAGATCTGCAAAATAGAATAAAATCTTTACAAGAACTCAGTGCATCGCTGAACAGGAAAAATGATGAACTAAAAATGGCAAATCGAGAACTTGAACGAAAGACAATTCATAACAATCAAGTAAGTTTGGAATTAAAGGAAAAGTTAGAACATGTTACTCAAAAAGAAAAAGAACTATCACTACAGCGTGACTTTCTAGCAAGACGACTGGATGAAACTACGCAGGATCTAGTCAAAGCGGAAAAGTTTGCCATAATAGGTGAGCTTTCAGCTAGATTGGCACACGATCTAAGAAACCCACTTTCAGTCATCAAAAACACTATGGATGTAATGTCAGGCAAACCGAATATGAAAATAGAAGAACGATTACAACATGTTGCAAGATTTAAGAGGGCTGTTCAACGTATGGCACACCAAATAGATGATGTGCTAGATTTTGTGAAAAAAACTGAAATGGTATTACATGATACATCATTGCGTTCTATACTGGAGAGTGCAACTAGCGTTATTCTAATTCCTCCTAATGTGAAAATACATCTTCCATCCAATGATGTCTTGATTACGTGTGACTCTAGAAAACTAGAGGCGGTTTTCTCAAATATTATACTAAATGCAATTCAAGCCACCGATGACAATGGTGACGTAAAGATACGAATAACAGATATTGGTCCTGATGTTAAAATTGAATTCGAAGATAGTGGTAAAGGAATCCCTGCAACCATTGTCCAAAAAATATTTGATCCTCTGTTTACAACTAAACAAACTGGCACCGGATTGGGTCTTTCAATATGTAAAAATATTGTAGAACAACATGGAGGCACAATTGCAGTCCAGTCTCCGCCAACTGTCTTTACAATAAAACTTTCAAAGAATATGCTGTATAGTAAAACGAAAATCTCTCAAAGTATGTGATATTTGAGATAAAATGTCTCTAAAATGGTCTGATGTGTAGTTTTTGATCATGTTATCAATAGACATGATTATTTTTGTATCTCTATGACATGAATTGTTTGTAGGTCCAGTACAAGCTACTATTATTTTATAATTTGATGCTAAGTAACTCATGTCCACTGATGAAATATCGCCTAATAGTAATCGTGTAAAAATAAAAGCTATTGTAGTAGATGACGATTCAGACGTAAGAGAAATCTTCATCGAATTGCTCCAAATGAACGATATTCAAGTGGTTGCAAATGGCATCAATGGTAAAGAGGCAGTTGAGCTATACAAAATGCACCATCCTGATTTTGTATTTCTGGATTATTTGATGCCTGAATATGATGGGCTTTATGCAATAGAAAAGATACGTGAATTTGATCCTAATGGAAAAATAATCTTGGTATCTGGTTCACATTTTGAAAGAAATGTATTGGGAGATACAGTTAAGGCGATTATTAAAAAACCAATTGAGATAAATGAAATATTCAAAGCAATAAACAAAATAATTGTACCAACATCAGTATAAAGCTAAATTAACGAATAAAGTTGAATGTATGGAGATTGTGTAATTCTACTCTTAAAACATCTAGAATGGATTGCTTTCTGGAAGCATAAATTTGAATGATGCACCTTTTGTGTATGTTGTATCCAACCAAATTTTTCCACCATGAGCTTGAACTAAGAGCGCACATATTGACAAGCCAAGACCGCTACCACCATGTTGTCTAGTTGAAATTTTTCCTATCTGGTAGAATTTTTTAAAGAGATCATTTACGTGCTCTGGTGGAATACCTGTACCATTATCTTCTACCGTAAAAACCACATTTGCATTCTCATCTTTTTCAACACGTATGATTATCTTTCCTGTTTTTTCAGGTATAAAGTCTAGGGCGTTTTTAATCAAATTAGAAATTACCTGAGATATTCTTTTTGGATCGCATGTGATGTTACCTTTTACATTGATTTCAGATGATAATGCCGCTTCTTTTTTTAAAGCAAGGGGTTCTAATTCGAATATACTTTGCTCGACTAGTTCTACCACATCGACTTTGTCTTTTTCTAATTTTAAGTTCTTCATCTCAAGCTTGTAAGCATCAAAGATATCGTCAATCATAGCCTCAAGTTTTTCTGTACTGTTTGAAATTGCATGCATTGCTTTTGTCTGGTCTTAGTTTAATGATGCATAAATTTTGGGGTCTAGTAACATCTCTGTATAATTTTTTATAACTACTATGGGAGTTCTCAAGTCATGGCTTACCATTGATGCAAATTCTCCTTTTTCTTTGTCTGTTTGAATCAATTCCTTGTTTACAATGTCTAATTTTTTAGCAAGGCTATCAGTTGTATTGTATACCTTTCTTGCATATAATCCAAAAATAGTAACAAGTATTGTTACTATTATGATTGTGATTTCTATTTCTTTTTTGTCAGCCTCATAACCCAAAAATGAATCATTGTAAGATCTAATTACTAACATTACCCATGTTGAGGTGGATGTTTTGATTGGGTGGTATGAAACAAACATCTTTGTATTTTCTATTGTTTCAATTTTACTTCCTGTTTCTCCATCTACAGCTTGTTTGAAAACATCTAGATCTTTCAGTGTAGTATTTTTTAAAATTGTTCCATTTGTCATTGTTATTATATTTCCAGAGCCATCCAAAATTACTACCAACGAATGCATGCCCAAATAATTTGTCTCAATTACTTTATGGATGAGATTAGGGTTTACCGTACCTACTATAGTTGCTAAATTATCTACATCTGCATTTCTACGATCTATGGTAATTTGACGAATGTTTTCTGCTTCCTCTGCTGAAAAATATGCTATGACAATTATTGATGCACAAATTACGGCAATAAGAATAACTGGTAGTAAAAATTTGTCATTACTCATTTTGGAAATCTCTTAGATTCTATTTTATAATTTATTCACCTTTAAAGCAATTTCTTGACTATAATGTAGCAATTGCATGGCGTCTTTCCAAAAATCGGGAAACATTTTTTAGATTTGTATCTGTTATGACCTAAAATTTGATTTATTATGAATTATTTTTGCTGAGGCTTTTTCTTTGTCATGACAAGTCTCATCCAAATAATTACTGTGGCAAATGCTGCTACTGCAGCAATTACAATGTATGCAAAAATTGGACCAAATTCGTTTGACACTGAAATGTTGAAAATATAAGTTACCACATTGTTATTCTTGTTGGCATCATACAAGTCTACTTTTAATACATAATTTCCTGATTTTGTAAATGTATAATTTGTAGTCCATGAACTTCCGTCATGATACTGTGGTAAAAACTCGTCCATGAGAATATCGTTATGATATACTCTGACCCCCATTGTAAAATGATTGACGCCCATTTCAGCATAATTTAGTTTGTCACGATAATAGCCTTGATTGTAATTATAGACTTTGAATTGAATGTGAGTTGTTTGATTTATTGTAGGATTGAATGTGTCTGGTGCGATAACTACTTCGTAATTTCCTATGGCTTCCGAGTCTGAATTTAATGCGTCAGGCTGCCAATTCATGGCTCCGAAAATGCTATGACCTGATGTTTCAAGAATTGGTAACGTGGCACTTGCATCATGAGACGCAAAAATTGCCAAAATACAAAAACACACAGGTAGAATTAATGGTATTTTTTTCACTTGTTATGTCAAATGTGGATTCCTTAAAAATCCTATACACGTTTTTCTTGATTATACATATGTGTGAAAAACCATTATGGTATATTACAAGTCATGATAATATCAAAGTCATTAAATGAAAACAAGTTCAAAATCTTTTTTCAAGGTCATAAAAATAGTACTGCTTTGTAGCATTGCATTTGTTCCTAGTTTTCCATCATATGGCCATCTTTATGGGCTCAATTATCAGGATTGGAAAAACCAAAACGACGGTCTTCACGTACAATTTGAGACCGCCCCACCAACTCCTACTGCAGGCAGTCCATCTATCATGAACTTTAGTGTTCAAGATCTAAACACTGGTAACCATATTCCAGTCTTTAATGAAACTATTACGATACTAAGTTCTGATACTAGCTCTGTTCCAAACAGTATAGTGCATAAATTTGAGACAAAGACAATACATGGAGGGGATTTTTCCGAGAACTATACCTTTCCAAGTGGTGGGACTTATGATATCTGGTTGCGAATCGATGCTCCAACTGTTATAAATGCCGCAAAATTTACAGTTTTTGTTTCATCACCACAATTCCAATTTCTAAATATGGGATTGATCTTATTTCCAGCGATAATTCTAGTTGTAATATTTGGATCCGTACTAATAGTTGTTGCACATTATGTCTATAAAAAAAATAATTCAAAGAACGATAAGATCTAATGTTCTCATTGTTACTTGGGTTAACAAAAAGCATGACTGGAGTAGTTATGATTGATGTAAAAAAATCAGATTCAAGTGCGGTTGTTCTGAGGGATTGACCCCTAGAACTTCCGCTTGTAGAGAATCTGCAATATTGATTGTATATCTGAATAGAAAAGATTGTGTTTGTTTATTGTAAAATAACTAATCTGGACTATGATGGAAAGTATGTTTGAATTAAACACACTATCTGATATATTTGCCTAATGTACAAACACTACAAGTAGAAACCGTGGAATAACAAACCATGTAGAGTGGTAAATCTGCATCCACGGTCTCTATATGTTATAATGTGCTATTTGCTAACAAGTCAACAAACACATTATATAATCTCGAGATGGATCGATTATTGAAAATGAACCAAATCTTGGTATTGTCTTTTATTATGTCTGCTATTGGGATAACCGATGAAACTTTGCATAATCTTGACCTGTCAAAGCCTGGTTTTACAGATATTTTCCACTGATTGAAATGATGCCAATATTTAAAAAAATTCTAAAGACTGACAGAAAATCAATCATTGGACTTGTTCTGTTGTTATGTCCGTATGTTGTAGGTGTGATGACTCGTCAATCTGCCTCCGTCACAGATACACTTCAAAAACGATTTCCAACATGTGACAGTTTCATTCACGGACTCTGTATTCCTACACTATACGTTCCCATTCATCTGTGGATTGGTTATCTGGTTATCAATCTGACCTCATTTCTGTTAAGTGCTTCACTGTTCATCATTGGTTTCTTTCTTGTAAAGAGAAAATCTTAGGTTATACGCTGATAGGTCACGTTCGAATTAGTACTTTCTAAATCACGTCTGTTTACAATCTTTTCAATTCTAGTCTGATCTTTATCGTATCAAAAATTATCATTGAAGAACTATGTTCACTAATGGATAAATACTCAAAAGAAAACGAAGCATATTGAATAATTTAAAACTTTTAGGATTTATCGCAATGGTTTTTCTGATAGGTTCGATATTTGCCAGTCAAGCAAGTGCACAATACCAGTCTCAATCGGGTACACCTCGTTCATTTCAAGGTCAGCGTACTCCTGTGAATGGTACTTATGTAAATTCTAACTATGGATTTCAAATAACACTTCCAGATGGATGGTCTGGTTTTGAGATGAAACGGACTTCAGGAGCTACTTCAGTTATGGCAGCTCCTGGTGGATTTAACATGCAACAAGGTGGACAACGTCCTGCTGCTTCACTTATGATAAACATTGAATCAAAAAGCACAAACCCAACTCCTATGCTCATGTCACAACGTATGTCACAAAACATGACATGTAACAATGATTCTAATTTGGTTAAAACAATCAATGGTCTAAGTATTACTGAAGTTGTTATGGACTGTTCAGGTGCTACTAACACATTGAAAGCAAAGTATGACATTGCTCAAACCAACTCTTCTTACATTGTAATTGGATATAGATCAACTGCAGCAAATTATGATTCACAAGTTGCAGCATTTGATACTGCAGTAGGTACCCTTCAAGTCTCAAATGCACTAGGTGCACCTGCAATACCTGAATTTCCAATTTCCATAGTGGCTGTAATTATGGCTGTCATGGTAGGAACAGTTGTAATATTTGGAAGATTGAGACTTATGCCTAGCAGCGTTTAAGATTTTTCACTCTATAAAATCAAGAACACATCTGTAGATTTTTTATATATTCTCTGTTTTTCAGAAAAAAGAGACCTTTGTAATGGTATTTGCTAATTATCAAGAAGTTTGTTAGGTATTATGTTAGTATCGTATGTTTATTTCTTTTATAGTGTCCTGAAATTTTTGAAGTTCATAAAAAAACTTGACTCCCTTTTCTGTAGTGGTAAAAATGTACTTGGTTTTGATCCTGTTTGTTTCTATCATGCCTGTATCAATGAGTTTCCTACAATTACGCATGACTGCATCATGTGATAGATTTGCTTTTTGGGATATTTTTGATATGATTATGCCATCTGTGCCTGCATCAGTGCATACTCGAAGAATATCATAAGTTATGCCAAGTGCAGTTCGGTATTGATGTTTTGGGAATGATACGCTTGGTTTAATGTTATTCAGAGTATACGTTGATGCCATTGAAACCTGTTTTAGTACGATCTTGCTATTATGTATGATCAATAAATTTTACCTGAAAACATTACTTGTTACTGTGGTGAGTCAAATTTAATAATATATGTCACGCACTTGCAGTTCAAAAAATCTATGGTGCGATATTATTTGATATCTTGTAACAGAGTCAAAATGTTTTTTAGTTTTTCACTAGAACCTTGTTATCTATAATTCTAAGGCTAGTCTTATGAAATGTAATCATAACATAATTCCATGCGGTTATGGTGTAAGTAATTGCACGCTAGACTTTCCAGTCTAGAAGAAGCGGTGTAACTCCGACTTGACCGCACCAAAATGTTTTGCCACGTGTTTTTCTTAGTGGCCATATTTTTTAATTAATTCTTGATGTGAAAAATGTATCAATCTTACAGAATATTCCTAGTATATCCAGATAGATTATGCGATATAAAAAATAATGTTGGTAAGACTAGTTACAAGAAAACATGAAACATTTGCAAGACAATTTCTTGCCATATCTTTTGCTGCCATAATGTTGTTCTCATTTGGGATGCTATCGCATGCAGTCTATGCCTCCACAGTATATTCTATAACCCAGACCAAATCAGGTCTTGTTGCATCTGATCCATTGGATAACCAAACAGAAACCAAACAACAAGTCTTGTCCGATACCAGATACTGGAATTATTATGGAACTGCAGTATCTGAAAAAAATACTCCCTATGACATTTACAAGGACTCTCAAGGATTACACATTGGAGAGCCTGGACCCGATCCTGCACAATTCGGTGATGGCAGCTATTCTGGGTACTATGCAGTTTCACCTAATACAAACGCGGTTCTAGTTCATGCTACACTTACTGCCACAAACCAGCCAGTGCTACACAATGACTTTCAAAACCAACTGGAAATAATGACAACAAGTGGCCAAGTAAACTATCTTGATTGTGCTGCAATAACAAACTCTGATGGGACCTATTGGACACTTGTTCATGGTTATGGTGATACTGTAGAGGCATCTCACTTTGATACCCTGTGGGTTGATACCAGTGCAAATCAACCTCTCACAAGAGAATGTACTGTAATTACAAATGGTGAAAATTATCTGAAACTATACATGGATGGTGTTATGGTTTATTCTAGTAATACACTTTCACTTGCGATGCCTGCTCCATTTGATTATTATTTACAAACGATGAATTCGTACTATAATCAGATGCGATATGGTGTCTTCAAAGATTATTATGCAACAACTGATGAGAGCATCCAGGTCACAGGTAATCCATCAAATGCTGCAACTGTATCACTAGTTGATTCGTCCGGAACTACTCTGACTAGCTCATCTGTAACAGCAGGTTCTGCAACACTTGATGTTGGAAAATATGATTTTCCACTTGCTGCAACGATATATGTAAAAGATTCAAGTGGAAATGTCATCGCATCAAGTCCTGAAAACATCTACGGGGGTGATGCATTTGCAGTATCTGTTGGTGGGACTGCAACTGCACCACAACCTCCAACAAATCTTTCTACCAATACAATATCTTCATCTCAGATCAATCTATCTTGGAGTGCACCAAGTGACAACGGTGGCTCTGCAATAACAGGATACAAAATAGAGCGTTCACTTGACGGCTCTACTTGGAATACAATTGTATCAAATACCGGTTCTACTACTACTACAACGTACTCTGATACTGGATTATCATCAAGTACTGCTTACACTTATCGTGTATCTGCAATCAACTCGGTAGGCACCAGCTCTCCATCAAATACTGCATCTGCAACAACTGGTGATTCTAGTGCAACTGTGCCACAACCACCTACTGGGCTTGTTGCATCTTCTACCAAAGTCTCTGCAATCAATCTTAGTTGGAATGCGCCCTCAAGTGATGGTGGCTCGACGATAATTGGTTATGAGATTCAAAGATCAACTAATGGTGGCTCGTGGAGTACAATTGTATCAAATACTGGTAGTATATCTACTTCGTACTCTGACACTGGATTGCTTCCTCTTTTGACTTATACTTACAAAGTCTCTGCAATCAACTCGGTAGGCACCAGCTCTCCATCTAACACTGCTTCTTCAACAACTTTGTTGTTAGGACCTCCGCCAATACCTGGTGGTCTGGCCTCTCTAGGCACAATATTGATGCAAAAACTTCTATAATCTGATAGTTACATTACAGGCACAAAATTGACTATATGATCAAATTTTTAATGGATTCTCTCAAGAAGTGATTTTTCATTTTCATAATAGAGTCGCAAGACTGGATTTTCATCAAGTAGTTTGAGCAGGTACAATGGTCTTCCCCCTTTATTGTGTCTCTTGATGTTTTTTATGAGGTATACATTGCTCGAATTCTTTTCTTGTTCTTCTATTATACGAACTCTCTCACCTTTTGAAAAAACTGACATGTTTTTTACCAAAAATATTAGCACATTAAGTTTGCTCATGAATTTACAGTAATAATCTTCTAGAAAAAAATATGTTATGATCTACAAAATACTTGGAAAATAAATTAATTTTTTCTAATGTGTAGGGGTATCGTCTATTGTTTATATTCTGATATTGTACAAGTGGCGATATCCACACTGACTTGGACAATTTTTTCATGTGTTAGACCAATATCCATTGTTATTTTACATGTTGTATCGTCAAGAATCGCAGATTTGAATACTACTGGAGAATTGTATTGTTCTAGAAATTTTCTTGCTACTTGTATTGCATTACGGATACGGCTGTCCAAATTCATTGTTAAAAAATCAGTTCTATCTATATCGTCGTGTAGAGAATTCCGCACATATGAAATTATGATCTGTAGAATTTAACTATTAAGAGTGTACACTATGTAAAAATTACTAGTAATATGTATCCATAACATTATGTTTTTTCTACTGTAACTAGTTATAATATATCATATCTTCAAGTGGTAATTTGTAATTCTGTTGTTGAATACCTATTTTTCATTTGTACAAACAATATCTATGAAATCTATAATCTGTATTGATATGATAGAAGAATCTTACCATGACTTTATCAACAATTAATCTGATTAAACCGTAGGTGGGTTTTGATGGGTTCCCACAAAATTGTTCTACATTACAGCTAGAACAAAGCATTCCTCTCCATACAGTGATGCAAAACCCATATTTTTTTTACACAAATGCGATATCTTGTATTTCTATGAAACTATTGTTATAAATTTCTGAATGATTAGAGGTATCTCAAGTTGATCAAATGCTAATCAAAGAATTCGATGGGTTTGTCATTATGTGTGCCAGTTGAGGTGGAATGACATTCAATTGAGCCGTCTGCTTTTCGTATGGTGTTTTCCCATTGCATCGGACGTAAATTTGAAATTGTATCAATGTTGCCGTCTTTGAGTGGTTCTATGCGATCTATTACCCATCCATACTCAGAATCCTTTCTTTCATAATGCGAGCGAAAGATCCAGGCCCCATACACATCTCTTCTCCAAAAGACTGGGTCATTACCTGCAAAAACTTCACCTTTGGACCATATCTCCCATATGGCATCTGATGATAATTGTACCTCTGTTTTTTCTATATCTTGCATGTTTTTCATATAATGGTAATTTATTTAAGATACTATGAAAGAATCTTCTAGATCTTCATCCCTAATTTATCGATAATTTGTACAAATTGCATGATATTTTGTATACTGTGAAATATTTTCTTATGTATGACCAAATATTTCTCCAGTGATGGCCTATTTGCACTTGTCTTGTATCACTCTTTGACATCTCAACATCCATTGTAACTAACCATTTTTTATCAAAAATCGCTTTGGTATCATTAACATCCTGATGTTGTTCAAGAATTTTTCTTGTAATTTCTATTGTCTGGCACTTGCTTATTTTTTCAGTAGATTTATTGTTGCGATGTATTGGATTTAGCGCTTTTTTCTTGGTATCTATCTTTCATAGAATACTCTGTTTTATTATTGTGTTATGTCTATTAAACATGATTTATTCTTGTAGTGAAATGTCATACCATGTAAAACATCATTGTAGAAGATGTACTTTTTTCAATTAATCTGGTCAAAAAATTCTTTTGATGAACTAATGTCTGCAAATCTTGGGTCTAATTTGTTTAAAAATTCATTGAGATTACTTGATTCGTCTAACATATTAAATCCTTTTTCAGTTGTGTGATATATTTTGCTACCAAGTTCGCATCTTAGTAATCGGTGTTGTTCTAAAAATTTGAGATAAACACTTGTCTTCTCCGATGAAAGATATGTGTCATGCATTATTCTCGATTTGGTTGCTCCAAGTCTTGCTACGTCTAAGATCATTCTAATTATACTCAATCCACTACGATTCTTCAATATTTGATCATTTCAAATTTTTTTATTAAAATAAATCGTAGAAATAACATGTAGTTATCCTCTAGTCTTATTTTGAGACACATTTGTTACAAGTTTCAGAATCTAGTATGATCTTCCTGTAAATTAGAACTATTTTGGTATGGCATTATCAATTTGGATGGTGCATGATGAAAAATTCCCATTAAACCTAGCTATTGCATCAAAAGGTGCTGTTTCGTGTGGTTTGACATCTGATATGTTTCCATATCCTACTGCAATTACATTTCCTTGACTATCTAGCACAAACATCTTGAGAAAAATTATTCTAAAAGCTGTATCACCATTGATGATGTATCCTGTGAGTATCACACTGCCTACACCTGCAACACATGTAAACTTGCTAAAATTCTGTACGGGTATGGATGGATATCCAGAATCTGCATGAGCTAATTGAAAAGAGAAAATGTATGGTAACGATATTACTAGAAATATAGAACCGATGACAGAATACAGTTCATTTGATCCTGATGGTTTCACAGCCATAAATTTTAGATTTACATACCATCTGATTCTAACTGGCATTTGAAACATATGATATTGCCGTTAGAATTCATTTCTGTATCAATGTCAATTTCATCAATGTCATCCCAACAAACATCACAACTTTGATTCAATGTAATTTGGTGTATGTCAAATATTATCTGAATTTGCTTAGAAATTCCTGAATATTTTTTATATAAGTTTCTTCTGAATTACTGTGATGCTTTAGATGTTTTTCTTATCTTTGATTGTACTGGTTTTTGTATTAGTGATTAATTGCCTGTAAAAATTTTGTAATAGAATTTTCGTAAGAAAATATCTCTAGATATCTATTGATTGATGTTACTATGATGTCATGCATGTCTTTGTGATGATTCTCTAATGTTGTACTAAAATATTCAGGATGTTTGTAACAATCCTGTAAATTTGAGTTATATTTTCTATCTAGCTCTAATATTACTTGGTGATAGATTCCTGCATCAGACAGAGTTTTTTCAAGAATTGTTGATACTAGTGTCTCTCTTACCTTGTCATAATTATGTTGTTTCTCAATGCTAAAAAATTGTGATGTCTTTGACATTTGTTATTTGATGTGATTCATTTACTTTAATGATAAAGTAATATTTTTCTAGAAAAATATATCATTCATGTGATAATTCAAGTAATGGAAATTATCTTTGTTGTTATTACAATCATGTGATGTTGTCAGAAGATTGTTCTGGTAACTTTGTGGCAAAGTTACATAACAATTGAATCATGTCATAAGGCATGAAAAAGTACAATGTGCTCATTTTTGGCCTAGTGATCTTTATGATCTTATTAGTACCTATGGCCACAAATACTGTGCAGGCTTTTAGTAGACATGGACCTTCTCCAATACCTGCAGAATTAATTCCATTTCCAGGACATCCATATGGGAGTGGACATGTTCGAGTAAATCCTCCTGCTACACCGGTAGGCAACAAATAGAGTGAATTGTCCTAAACTACACGTTTCAAGTGTAGTGTATTTTTATTTTTATAAATAAAATCTAGTCTGATATGTGATACAAAATGAGGCCTATTTTTTAGATTTTAATTATGTTTAACATCATTCTGATATTGTAATAATGTATTGTACAAATGAAAAAGTATTTTGTTATATTGTGTCATAAAAAAAATATGTAATGACATTATGGTATTTTCTATGTATACCCGAATAACACATGAAATCACATAACAATCAGTGAAAAAACAATACATAATATTTTCTAGTATGCTGATTTTATCTTTATTGATGTTTTCTTCTACTATTTCCATTGTAAATGCCTTGTCATTACCCATCTTGCTCAATCCTCCAACAAATCTTTCTGCTCAAGCTGTATCCACTTCTCAAATTAATTTGTCCTGGAATGCACCTTCAAATCTTGGTAGTCTACTTTTGACTGGCTATAAAATTGACAGATCAGCTAATGGTGGTTCTACTTGGAGTACAATTGTATCAAATACTGGCTCTACTACAACAACATATTCTAACACTGGACTTGCTCCAAGCACTAGTTACACTTATCGTGTATCTGCAATCACGGTATTGGTAACCAGCTCTCCATCAAATACTGCATCTGCAACAACATTCTCGCCAATAACTGTTCCCCAGTCTCCTACTGGTCTCACTGCTACTGCTGTCTCATCTTCACAAATAAATCTGAGCTGGAATGCGCCAAGTAACAATGGCGGTTCTTCAATTACTGGTTATCAGATTTCACGATCAACTAATGGTGGTATCTGGACTGTTATCATATCTAATACTGGTTCTACTGTCACAACCTATTCTAACACTGGACTAGCTCCGAGTACAACATATGCATATCAAGTCTCGGCAATCAACTCAGTAGGCACCAGCTCTCCATCAAATACTGCGTCTACAACTACACTTGTCCAACTAACAGCACCACAACCACCTACTAGTCTTGTTGCATCTGCAGCTTCTTCGTCACAAATCAATCTAAGCTGGAGTGCACCTACAAACAATGGTGGATCATCTGTTATAGGTTATAAAATTGACAGATCAACTAATGGTGGTTCTACTTGGAATACAATTGTATCAAATACCGGTTCCACTGGTACCACATATTCTAACACTGGGTTATCTCCAAGTACAACGTATACGTACAGAGTATCTGCAATTAATTCGGTAGGTACTAGCTCTCCATCAAATACTGCGTCTACAACTACACTTGTTCAACTATCTGCACCACAACCGCCAACTGGTCTCACTGCTACGGCAATCTCATCATCTGCAATCAACTTGTCATGGAGCGTATCAAGTAACAATGGAGGTGCTGCAGTTACTGGATACAAAATAGAGAGATCAACAGATGGCGGAACTACATGGAATACAGATGTAGCAAATACTGGTACTACTTCCACTACATACTCTGATACTGGATTATCATCAAGTACTGCTTACACTTATCGTGTATCTGCAATCAACTCAGTAGGTACTAGCTCTCCATCAAATACTGCATCTGCAACTACAAATTCGCAATTGCATACAATAGTAAATACACAATCCGGACTTGTTATTGCTGATTCATTAACAAATGACACACAAACAAAATCTCAACTTCTTGCAAACCAAAATTTCTGGAACTATGGAGGAAGCGCTACAGTCAACAACACACCGTATGATCTTTTCAAAGACTCTCAGGGTCTTCACATAGGAGTTCAATCCCCTGATGGAAATTGGACTGGATTTTATGGTGTAGCCCCGCCTTCTAATGCTGTCTTGTTCCATGCAGTTGTAACAACACCATCGCAAACGGTGCCTTCAAACTTTTACGAAAATGGATTGTATGTTCAGACAGGAGGTTCACAGAACGTAAACTATGTGACATGTTTTGCTGATACTAGTACTGCAGGTACAGAGTGGGCCATAGTTACTGCAACAGGAAATGTCAATGGTGCTGTTGACTTTAACTTGCTATATGTAGACCAGAGTCCCAATCAACCTCTCACAAGAGATTGTACCATAATAACAAACGGCAATAACTATCTCAAGGTGTATCTTGATGGCAACATGGTTTACACAAACAGTACGATGAATCTACAGATGCCAGGACCATTTATTGCATTCTTGGAACCACAAACATCTGTAAATGGAGGGCCTTTACTTTATGGTGTCTACAAGGATTATTACTCTACATTGGGTGAAAACATCCAAGTCAACAGCCTTCCATCAAATGCAGCAAGAGTTGACTTGGTAAATACATCTGGTACTGTGATTGCATCAAGTAATCCAAGTGCAGGATCTGTAACAATACCTGTTGGAAACTATCACTTTCCACTTGTTGGAATAATAAAAGTCTATGACTCTAGCAATAATATATTAGCATCTACTGGAACCGCCATGAATATGTTTGGCGGAGATGTGTACTCGTATAATTAATTTCTAGACTTGATATTGTACAATTAATCTTAATTAATTGTGATGTAATAAATATAAAAAAAGATTTTAGATTATTATCTTGGCAAGAGATTCTTCTGGTTTTGATGATACCATGTCACCAATCTCAGTAGATAATTTTAGGAATTTTCTGCCCTTGTCAGTTATTCTGTATATCTGACTTCCATTTTCGTATCCTATCATTCCACTTCCTTCTAAAAGTGTGAGATATTCCTTTAGCTGAGTGTATGACAAGTATGCTTTGTACATTATCTTTGTTTTTGTTGTGCCTATTGTCACAGATTCTAGGATCATTGAAATTATCTCTGTACGGCTTCGATACTTCATGTTATCAAGAACTCAATCTTACTATAAAAGAGATTTGGCAGAATGTTCTGTAACATTGTTTCATTTTACATGTATGAATGTTCTATAATTTTTTGTGCATATCGTGATATCTACTAGACTAGATTATTTTCTATGCATGTGATATCAATTTTGTATGTGACGATAAAGTATGAGAAATGGGATCTAAAGTCCTATTCTTATTTCGGGGTGTAATTAACTTGAATCGTGATGTGTTTGATAAGATCATCTCCATTTTCATCCTCACAGTGATTGTTTCTGTATCTGCTTGGTCTTTTGGTTTTACACATTATGCATACGGTGAATCAAAAACAGGTTTGATTGTACCTCTGTATACTTATCCTGGAAATGATTGGGATGTACTTGCAAAAGAGAAGACAAATCATCCCTCAATCCCAATTGTTGCAATAATTAATCCTGATAGTGGGCCTGGTACAAAGGATACAAATTATGTCTATGGAGTACAAAAACTCCAGTCTACTGGAATTCGCGTAATTGGTTATATCTATACTGCAAATGTCAATTACACTACTATTACTAGAGATATTGACGAGTACAAAGACTGGTACAATGTAAATGGCATATTTTTTGATCAAATGTCAAATGTCAAAGGCAATGAGACATTTTATGCCAATTTGAGCAACTATTCAAGATCTCTTGGACTCAACTTCACTGTAGGAAATCCTGGAATAGATACACTTCCATCTTATGTTGGAACAGTAAACAATCTAGTACTTTATGATAATCCTGATCTTCCAACAGTATCATCATTTGAAGGATGGCATACAAATTTTACAAAATCAAATTTTTCACTTGTTTCATACAGTGTAGATGATGTAAACAAGAGCTATGTTGACAATATGTCAAAACTTGTCCAGTATATGTATATCTCAAATTCCACACTTCCAAATCCATTCAATTCTCTACCTGGATACTTGGATAATCTATTAAATATTCTTGATAGCATAAACTACAATGTCACTGTAACTGTGAATGCCAACACAATTGCAGGAAAACCTCTAACTGGATTTTGGACTGTAATTACATCTGGGAAAAATAGCAGCTCTGGATTTACTCCATTTACATTTAGTGCAATTCCTGGAAATAATTACACCGTAACCATGTCTAACTTTGAAAACTATACACTAGATCATTGGAATGGAGGAGAAAAGAGCAATACTCTAACAATACTTCCTATGCAAAATCTTACACTTACTGCATATTATAGATCTAGTCTAATACCACCTGCCAATCAAACCAATTCCTCATTACCAATTACTGTAATGCCTCTTGCAAACCAAACAAATTCTTCTGCACAACAGGTAACGCCGACTGTATCACAATATTTGAATTGCAATTGTCTAGTAACTACATCCAATCACTTGCTAGATAATGGTTCGATCTATACTACAATATCTTATGCTACAGGTGACAGGGCATATCCATACGGAGTATCATTGAAGATTTACCAAGATTCTAGCCAGTCTGTCTATAGAACGGTGGATTCTATTGCAGACAATCCTTTTACAATTGATTCTCTGCCATTGGGTCACACGTACAAAATACAGGTTTCTGCAAATGGTATGGGTGCGGATACAGAATATGTTCGTCTTGATAAAACAAAATCAACTCCTACAACTGAAAACTTGATTTTACACTTGTATCCTCCAGGGGGAATGCGTCCTAATGTCTTTTACAATGATGGACTCACACCTGTTTCTAATGCAATTGTATATGTAAAAGATCAAAACAACAATACTTGGGGTATGGACTTTACTGATGTCCATGGACAGACACTACGTTTCTGGCTTGAACCAACTATTGTAAACAACGATCATTATGTAATGGATGTAAAAATTGGGCAGCATCTTTCATATACTTATTGGCCTGTATTTTTGTATCCTGGAAGTGCACGAGAAATAAATATTGTCACCCCATGGCCACCTATGATTGATAGTCTCATTACTGTAAAATCCTATGATGCACAATCACAATTATTGTCTGCAAAAAATAGTAGCTTTGCAGTAGATCTGCTTGATCACAACGGTAATCTTGTCTCTGAGTCAAAGATAGATTATCATGGAAATGCAAATTTTTCAAACCTCAAAGTGGGTGACTATACATTCCGTCTGGTTGATCCAAGTAATGGTATGAAATTAGGCGAATCTAAAGTTACAATTGATGGTGCTAAAACAAGTTTTACAATTGTTGAAACTCATTCATCTACTGTAACATCTGGTAATTAGGACTGTCATAAATTCGCGAAAATTTTTCAAGTCTGATGTTTTCTTGGTCGATTGTAATGTTGGATATACTTTAGAAATAAAATAATTTTATCCAAGTGGTACGAATCATTTTTTCTCAGAAAATTATCTTGATGAAATTTTATCTAACAGAGTACACATCTCCTCCAAACACATTGATTGCAGTTGGGGTTGATGTAATTACATTATTGCTAGAGTCATAGACTTTTATTATTCCAACAAGTGGAAAGTGATAGTTTCCAACAGGTATTGTTACAGATCCTGCACTTGGATTACTTGATGCAATCACAGTACCAGATGTATTTACCAAGTCAACTCTTGCTGCATTTGATGGAAGGCTGTTGACTTGGATGTTTTCACCCAATGTAGAGTAATAATCCTTGTAGACACCATAAAGTAAAGGCCCTCCATTTACAGATGTTTGTGGTTCCAAGAATGCAATAAATGGTCCTGGCATCTGTAGATTCATCGTACTGTTTGTGTAAACCATGTTGCCATCAAGATACACCTTGAGATAGTTATTGCCGTTTGTTATTATGGTACAATCTCTTGTGAGAGGTTGATTGGGACTCTGGTCTACATATAGCAAGTTAAAGTCAACAGCACCATTGACATTTCCTGTTGCAGTAACTATGGCCCACTCTGTACCTGCAGTACTAGTATCAGCAAAACATGTCACATAGTTTACGTTCTGTGAACCTCCTGTCTGAACATACAATCCATTTTCGTAAAAGTTTGAAGATATTGTTCTTGATGGTGTGGATACAATTGCATGAAATAGTGTTGCATTGGTGTTTGGAGTTACTGCATAAATTCCTGCCCAAGTCCCGTTAGATGGAGCCTGTGCACCAACATGCAAACCTTGCGTATCTTCGAAATATGTATAGTTTGCATCTAGTGCTATTGCATCTCCTCCATACTTCCAATAATGTTGATTACCTTGAAGTTGTTGTTGGGTCTGGGTCTCATTGTTTAGTGGATCATTTGCAATTAATCCTGAGACAACTTTGTGTATTGTTAATGGAGGTGTACTTGTGGTTGCAGATGAAGTATTTGATGGCAAGCTAGTACCAATAGTATTGATTGCCGATACTCTGTACGTGTATGTTGTACTTGATGATAATCCAGTATCAGAGTACGTTGTAGTAGTGGAACCGGTATTTGATACAATTGTATTCCAAGTAGAGCCGTCAAGTGAACGCTCTATTTTGTATCCTGTTATTGCAGAGCCACCGTTGTCACTTGGTGCACTCCAAGATAGATTGATCTGAGATGAAGATATTGTATTGGTAGAAAGATTTGTTGGAGGTTGTGGTGCAGTTGCAGTCCCACCAACAGATACTGCAAATGCATCACCCCCGTAGATGTTTTCAGGACTTGATGCGATGACATTTCCACTTGAATCTTTTACATATATCGTTGCAGCAAGTGGAAAATCATATTTTCCAACATCAAGTGTTGCAGAACCTGCTGTTACAGATGAGCTAGTCAGAGTAGTTCCGGACGAATCAACTAGTGATACAGTTGCAGCATTTGATGGATTACCTGTGACCTGGATGTTCTCATCAGTTGTAACATAATAATTACTGTAAATTCCATAACGCATTGAGCTTGATGATGTATCATCTTGAACAAATGCAATGAAAGGACCGGACATTCCCAGATTCATACTAGTACTTGAAAAAACAAGATTACTACCAATGTAGACTTTAAGATAATTACTTCCATTTGTTATGATTGTACAATCCTGTGTTTGAGGCATACTACTTGGTTGAGATATGTACAAAATCTGGTATGTGTTACCGGCATCACTTGATTGTTCTACATCCCAATAATATCCTGTAGAATCTGCGTATGCTTCACAACCTACATGAGGAATGTAGTCTGACCCTTCTACATACAAACCCGCATTTGATACTCCATCAGGCACTTTCTTATCTGGAATGGTGATGACTGAATGAAAAAGACGTGCATCAGGCTGCGGTAGGTGTGCATAGTAGTTAACCCACTGACCACTTTGTGGTGACTGGACGCCAAGGTGTAATCCTTGAGAGTCTTCGTAGTAATTGTATGATGTTGCAGTTCCTCCAAATGTCCAAGAATCCATATTGCCTGTGGTAAGCGAATCTGAAACAACAAGACCTGATTGTATTTTGCTAATGGAACTAGTTGCATTTGCAGTATTCATTGTGGACATCATCATTCCAGTTAGAACAAGTAGCAATATTGAAAATGTTATTGCGGTAACATTATGTTTAATCAAAGTTTATCCTCGTGTCCAATCATGTTTCTATTTTGATATTGAACGCATCATATTTTCAGCTATGCGCATATTGGTATGGAAAAATCATCCCAGTTGAAATTACATAAGACCATTACAGTTTCTTCATGTGAGTTGATGTTGTGATATCATCACAAATAACATGAAACAAAAAATATTGTTCTAGTTATTTTTTCTGTAAAATTGATTTTTATATTTCTCTCATGTCTTTATTGGTAAACTGAACGAAAAAATTGCACCTATTCCATCTGGACTATTTTCTGCACCAATGACGCCTCCATGTACTTCTATGATGCTCTTGCAAATGTATAATCCAAGTCCTGTTCCCTTGTCTGATTTTGTGACAAACTTAGAAAATAATATGGGAATTATTTGACGATCTATGCCAGGACCGTTATCTTTTATGTTGACAATTACATTTCCATCCTTTATTCTTGATGATATAGTGATGGTGCCGTCTTTTGTAAACTTGATCGCATTGTTCAGAAAATTGGATATGACTTGGGCCATCCTATCCCTATCTGCTTCAATAATTATTGGTTGACCGTCATTTTTTACAGTGATGCTAACTTTGTTATTTTCAATGTGGGCACTCTCATCTTTTATTACATTCTCAATTAATGCATTGATGTCAAATACTTCTTTTTTCAGAGCAAGTGACTTGCTTTCTATTCTTGTCACACTCAAAATATTTTCTGTAAGTCTCTGAAGTCTCTTTGCATTGCGTACAATTATCTTGATCTCATCATTGTCACTTCCAAGTCTATCTGTAAGTAGCTCAACGTTCACCAATATTGGCATGATTGGGGTACGAAGCTCATGTGCTGCTATGTTGATAAACTCTGTCTGCATGATAAGTTGTTTTTGGATTGATTGGAAAAACTCTGACGTTATGATTTTTCTTGCCTCTGATTTCATACTGCTTGATATTATGGGGTCACGAATCGCCTTTTTGAGCATCTCATCTTCCATTTCAGTATCACGTAGAATTTGGATGAATTTTTCTAGCGCCTCTAGCCCACGATTTACACGAATGTTTGCCTCTCTGAATACTGCCTCTTGATTTAGTCTTTCTTTTATCAATTCATGTTTTTTAATTATGGATAATGTAGTATCGTTTAATTTCTGTCTGACTTGCTCTATTTTTTCTGCTCTTCTTTGTATGAGTTCCTCACGGGCAGTAAATGCATCCATCTTTACTTTCTCAACTTGTTCTTTGATGTGGTTTTGAATTTTTTTTACCTGGAGTGCATGCATTATAGCTCTGTCGTTTTCATCATAAACGCTCATTAGGTCATCCCCATACGTAAATCATTTAGAATCTCTTGTTCTCTTACTGCGTATGTATTGAGATCTATGATTCCTTTTTCATAATCCATTCGTAGTCTGATTAATCTTGTTTTTATCCATCTTGCACGCTCTGCTTTGTTTGCCTCTAATGCAAGTTTATTGCATTCATTTAGAATTGATCCAAATGTTAATTTCATAATCAGAAATGTTATGATCATACCTTCTATCTCAACAAAATGAATATGGTGCCCATGGTCCACTCTGATGAATTACAAATCCGTCTTTTTTGCATTTTATTTTTATCTTTTCTACGCTATCTGTAAATTTTGAAATGTTATCTTTGTCTATTAGATACGCAGTATTGAGAACTATTTCTTGTACATCTGATTTTAACACAGTGCTGTCTGTTACTATACTTGCAAGCTCTTGATGAATCTCTCCTGTTATTTCATCTATTTTTCTTAATGTCTCATGTTTAATGGATTCATCCATTTGCATTTTGAGAAAATACGATGTTCCTTCTCCTGATTTTAGGATCTCTTTTTGCATTTTTTTAATCTCTTTTGAACTATCTCTTATTTTTCCTTGAATTTTTTCCATTCCAGATTTTTCTAAAATAACTTTGATGCCAAACTCTTCTTTACCATGCAGCTTGTCGATCTTTGATTTGTAATCATTATATGATTTGACTAGAAGCTGTTTTACACCTTCATCTGTTTTGAACATGATGCCAAACCTTACAGGTAGTGTAGTGCTAATACTTCTGGAACTTTCAACAACTTTTTGATGTGTGATAATACTATCAACATCTGGCTGCATTTCCTTGAATGTTATTTTGCTTACAACTGCGCTTATGTCTTTGTGATTGATTGTATATACTTCATTATTTTCAAGACCAATATTTCCAAAATTTTCACCTTTTCCGCCTTCCATTATGCAATAGATGTATTTGCCAAATGCCTTCATTTTGATATTTTTCTCCTGTTTGGTTTTTTGATGCCGTGTACTGCTGATAGCACACCAAGAAGATCCAAAATGACCAAATCAATATCTGCAACTGAGATCTTTAACTGTCCGCTAACCAAAACTCCTTTTTCTAAAAGATGATCAACCAAATCAACTAGGGTGGTCTTGGGCTCTATTCCTATCATCTTACTGCTTGCATGGCCCAATTTTATCTCAAATTCCTGAGGTGAAAATCCAAATTGATCTGAGATTGTGTTTATTGTTTGTTTTATCTGGATGAATGCAAGACCTAGTCTTTCAATTTCTTCTGTGGTTAATGTTCCAGTTGAAATTCTTCGTTGTGCTTGTCTTTCTAATACTTGTCTGAGTAATTCTATTACAACTAATACAAGCTTGGCAAGTCCCTTCTGTAAATTTTCTCCATCTAGATTTATCTGCTGGGCTGGTGTCTTTTTGGATCTATGGATATCTTGTTTGATCAAGAATTTTTACCTCTTGATATTTTTTGATGTGATGTTTTTTTGTGGTATACGTTTTTGTTCCTTCTCCCATTTTTCCCATGGTAATTTTATACCATAACGTTTTGCTGTCTCAAGTGATGCTATTACTAGATTTATCTTCAAAGAAAGTAAATCGACACCTACAATTGAAACTGTAATGTCTCCTGTTATTACTACTCCCTTGTCTAAAATTCTATCCACAAGATCTACTATTGTAAGCTGGCCTGGTGTAAGTTGGCGTTGACTAAGTGACATCCTCACTCACACCCTCTCTTCTAATTTTACAATAACCGCATATTCCACTATCTTTGAACCAATGACGTGGACAAAATCCGTCAAGATATTGTTCTGTGACAGTCTTTAGTAAATGTGCCATGATGATATCTAATGGAGTGCCTCTGTGACACTCGGGGCATCTCATAAAGACCCAGCCACCGCTCATTGCTTTCTTAAGATCTACTTCTTCAAATTTACCGCATACTAGACATACTGCCAATTTAGATCAGCTCGCATTTATTTTTGGGGTAATCCCGGTGGCGCAGCAAGTCCAAGTGCAGATGCGTATCTTAGGAACGTATCAATTCCAGATACAACAATTCTTGCTCTTATCACAAGAATTTCTATGCCTACTAGTGAAACTGAGAGGTTTGCATCAATAACTAGACCTTTGTCTAAGACACGATCAACTAGATCGTAGATGTTAAGCATTGGTCTGTACATTTGTTGTTGTGACATATTCTAGACAATTGTACACTGGAATTCTTAGATATAAGATACTATGGTACATTGTTCTATATTGTAGTTACCTGTTTTTCTGAATAATGCGCTCAAAGTAAAAAATGGGTCTGATTTTATAGCAAAATGTTAGATGTCATTATTTAAAACATTACTGTGATTATTCAATGATTGAAAAAGATTCTATCTGCAGTACTTGTAGCAATTATGGTATCATTTGTTTTATTTTTCACACTTAAAACACATGATAACTCTGTTCACGAATCTGGGATTGGAAATACGATAAATGATACCCAGACTGTCAAAATAATTGTTGTTCCATATTTTGATCCTACTGATCCTCAATGGACTGAGATATACGAAGTTGCTGACAAGTATCCCAATACCATAAAGTATGTAATTATTAACCCGTGCAGTGGTCCATGCGGAACTTCCTTGTCAGAAAATTGGAAGCAAGTAATTTCTAATCTAAAAAATAGGGGAATAAAGACACTTGGGTATATCTTCAATACTTCAGAAAGTCTAGCAAATATTGACTATTATATGAAGTCCCAAGTACCAACTGATGGGATATTTTTTGATAATGAAAGCAGCACTGATAACTTGGATAACTTTAAACAATTTTCAAACTATGTGCATCATTTGGGAGGTATTGTATACATAAACCCCGGTTATAATTATCCTCAAGTTACTGATTACATAACTAGTGGTAGTACTGATATTGCAAACATCCATGAAATAGAGTCTAACAATTCACAGCATATTTCCATTAATGATCAATTGCCTCCTACCAAGTTGAGTGTAATACTTGGCAATGTAACCTCAAGCGATGAAATGATATCTAAATTGACAGAGGTTGCATCTAAAGGAATTGGAACGGTGTATGTTTATGGGGATTCGTATTATAATCTTCCATCGTTTTTTGTAGATGAAGTAAGACAAGCTTCAATGACTTTGATAAAATAAAATTATTTGCCTAATTCCGTGTTTATGTGAACTACTAGATCATTGATAGTGATGGGTTTTCTGATGAAACACTTGACCTCTAGATTTGGAAACATCTTTCTGAATTCGTCATAATATACTTCAAAGGCTGTGAAAAAACAAATCTTGACATTGTTACTTTTCTTTTTTACTTCTCGGTATAACTCAAAACCATTCATCTTTGGCATTCTTATGTCTATTAGGAGCAAATCATATACATCTGATCTGAAATTTGAGAGCGCGTCTGTTGGATCGTTGTATACGTCAACTTCAAACCCCTTTCGCTGCAATCCATTTTTTAATGATGCCGTAATATCTGGTTCATCATCGACCACTAGGATTTTTGTCATTCTTAACTATGACACCGTTTCCAAATTTAAGAATTTAGTATAGTCTCTATTCATAAGTTCATGGTTTGTTGGAATTCTACATGTGATCGATGCTCCATTTTTGTTTGCGTTGTTCTTGGCCCAAATTTTTCCATTATGTGCCTCTATGATGTTTTTACATATGTACAAGCCTAATCCTGTACCTTGGTACGATGATGTAACAAATTTGTTGAACAAATTTGGCATTATTGTGTCCTCTATTCCAGGACCTGTATCAGTTACTGTTATTTCTGTCCAGTTTTCATCTAAAATATTTTCTAATTTGATTTGTATTGTTCCTTTATTGGTGAATTTTGTTGCGTTGTCTAGGAGATTGAAAATAACTTGTTCTAGTCTTTCCTTGTCTGCTTCCACAAAAACATGCTTGGATGCATTAACTAGTATCTTTATCTCTTGTTTATTACATCGATGTCTATTCATGTTTTCAAAGTCGTTTACTATTGATAATACCAGTGCATTCAAATCAATTCGTTCTTTTTTTAATTTCAACATGTTCTCGTTAATTCTTGTTAAATTACCTAAATTATTTGAAAGCACCTTGAGTCTCAATGCGTTTCTTAAAATCGCCTTGACATAATTCTCCCTATATTCATCATGTTTGTTTTGTAAAAGTTCTGAATATGTCAATATGGCCTGAATCGATGTCTTCATTTCATGACTTGCTATGTCTGCAAATTCTGTTTGAACATGATTCTGCGGTGTAAAGTATTTTTCAAGTTCATTATCAATACTATCGCACCTCTCGACTAACAAGTATTCTATCGTTCTTCTATAATTGATTTAAAGAATATGGAAGATTGTTCTATAAGAAATAATCCCCTATGTAAAATTAATTAAGTGTACATGACATTTGACGCTTACACTATTGGTTCTATTATAACTTCATTGTGATTATCATGATTTTTTGCAATTATTGCATACAAGTTTGACCATGGAATCTCCGACTGGAGAAATAGGGAACCATTTATTTCTAGTATCTTCAAATGAATATCTGAAATTTCCGATAAATATTCTAGAAGGGGATCATTTGACTGTCTTAAAACAAAAATTGATAGCGCAGAATTTGATTTGATAAATGATACCAAGTTTTCAATTCCTTGCCTACCTCCTTTAACATCAGAAAATCTGCTTGCCATGTTAGAACCAATTATGCTCAATGGTTCCTTTTTGTATTTGATCTTCAGTTTTCGTACTGTACTTTGTAACCGTTGTAATCTTTTTTTGCTTTCATCATACTTGGAACTAGATAGATAGTCTACAATCCTTGTTTTATTGGCATTTGACAGTACTTCGATAGTACTCTTTGGTTTCAAATTTGTGTGTGATTTGAGAAGGTGATCTATGTGTTCTGATTCTACTCCTTCAAATGGATCAAATACAACTGGGTTACCGCGATGTGTGAAACCTACAATGATTTTATCAAGAAATGCCATCACTACTCGAGTATTTACATGAGCATCAAGTTCTAAAGTTATAATTCCATCATTTGGCAAGCCCCCTTGAAATAACTCGTCTAATTCTCTATATCCTGATGGAACATGTGAATTTTTTATAGCGTTTGAATCTGTTATCTTGATATGTTCTTTTGAAATGTGCATGTTGGAAAATTCTTTTGGCTTGTAATGTCCGTAACTTCGAAATATTCCATCATTTAGTGAGAAAATACATGATGGTCTGTTTATCCTAATTCCTCGTAATTTTGATAAAACAATCTCTCTAATTTTTCTGTTGTTATGATATCCTTGTTTTAATTCTATTACACCATCTGCCAAAAAATCAAATGTATGATCTTCTGGAGTCTCTGTCACAAAAATTAATTTTGCACCAGCTCGTTCTCTCCATGTTTGTAACACTCGTGCATTGTTCATCAAAGCTTCCTTGTCCATAAAGAATCCTATTGCATCCCATGTGTCAATAATTATTGTTGGCGCCTTGACATCCATCAATTCGTTTGTTATTCGCTCAAAAAGAGAACCAGGTTCATCAAGTCTTGCATCAACAAAAACAAGTGAGCCATCTTCGATGTGTGTGGCATCGGTTAGTTTTGTTTTTCTTGAATCTGTAAAAGATCTTCCAAGCCATGGATAATATTGAAACAATTGTTCTGGGGATATTCTGGTGGATATGTATAGACAATTTGTTTTGATTTGTAACTCGTGTAGAATTGTTAGAGCAAGAGTAGTTTTACCGGTTCCTGCATAACCCTTTATTATTAGTGAATATGTTTCCTGTTTGAGAAAATTTACTAGCTCATCAGGAATTCTACCATCTATGCAATTGGATTGAATGTGTGGTAAACGTGACATTAATTGTTATTATTTATCTAGCTAATATATGATAATATCGGATAAGGAAAATACTGGAAGATAAGATACGCTGACCATTTTTACTCTAATTTTGGCAAATAATTTGGCGTTCTTTCTCTACTGGATTCCAACATGCACTATGATACCACGTACTGCCATAGATTACATCGCCTGCATCAAAGTGTATGGTCTTTTTACATGCTGTGCATATGGGACTGTGGAAGCTTGTATGTTCCATGTGAGAAGAATCATGAATTGGATGAATAACTTTCACCTCCTATGAAATTAGGCATAATTGATTCTTTTTTGCATGACTCTGAGATGTGACATTTTTTTGTGGCGTAAAGTTCAGTGAACATTATACATATCTTTGTGGCCCAAGTTATCTTGATTTGCTCAAAATGTTCTATACGATTAGATAACTAATTTGAATACTGTTTACTTGACTGTTACTGATTTTGCTAAATTTCTTGGATAGTCAGGATCTGTATCTTTTTCTAATGCTGCATAATACGCCAGAATTTGTATTGGTACTATTTCGACAAACGGGTATGATGATTCATTAATTTTGGGTATCTCGATCCAATGATTGTAAACATCACTTGGAATGTCTGAAATTCCTATTATCTTTGCTCCTCTTGCTCTAATTTCTCTTGCTGACGTCAGTGTATCGATATATGTAGTGTCGTTAGGATTCACAACAATTACAAAAGAATTTGAATCCATTAGGGCCAATGGTCCATGTTTTAGTTCTCCGCCTGGTAGTCCCTCTGCATGTATGTATGTCAACTCTTTCAACTTTAATGCAGCCTCTAATGCGATTGGATAATGTATTCCTCTTCCAATTATGTAGATATCAGAAGCGTGTTTGATAACTCTTGCAACTTTTTGAATCTCCAAATGCGATTCCAGAATTTTATTCATGGATGCAGATATTTCTTGTATGTTGAATTCTATTTGTCCATCACAAACAATTTCTGCAATCTTGTATATGACAGACAATTGTGATGTGAAACTTTTGGTTGCGGCTACACCTATCTCGGGACCACAATTTAGTCCAACAGAAATAGAAGAAATTTGTGAAAGAGATGAAGTCATTGAATTTATAATTGAAAAAATATCACTACCGTTATTTTTTGCAATCTTGACTGCTTCAATCACATCTGCACTTTCTCCGCTTTGGGACAGAGCTATGAGGACTGATTGTTTATCAAAATAGTCTGGATAGAAACGTGCCTCACTAGAAATTATTGTTTCTATCTTTCTTTTGCCATATTTTAGAAATAGATGTTTTGCTACGAGCGCGGCATTATAGCTAGTACCACTTCCTGTAATGTATAGTTGTTTTACATCCTTTATGAAATTTGCAAATGATTCTAGCTCTTTTTTTGTATTTTCTCCTGCGCGCAATACTGTGAGAGGCTGTTCGAAAATTTCTTTTAGTGTGAAATGGGCATAATCTCCCTTATATGCATCTGCAAATTCTTTTGATATTTTTGTGACTTGATGTCTTACCGGTATGCCTGTGAAATCAAATAATTCAATACCGTTAAAATTTATTATTACAATTTCTCCATTGTCTGGATAAATTGCATCATCTGCATGTTCTATGAATCCCAAAACATCGCTGGAGATGAAATATCCTTTTTTTCCAACACCTATTATGAGTGGCTCGTGGAATCTGGCTGCTCCAAGAGTTCCGTTTGGAAAAACTGCCACAAATGAATAGTCTCCCTTTAACTCGTTTACTGTTTTGATAATAGATCGTTTGATATCTTTTGTAGAATCATAATGATATTGCAAAAGATTGGCAATGATCTCACTATCTGTCTCGCTTTTGAAAAAATATTTTCTATTTTGAAGAATTTCTTTTAGTTCTTTATAGTTATCAATTATTCCATTATGAACAATTGCAATCTGTCCTGAACTTGATAAATGCGGATGTGCATTTGTTTCATTGACTCTTCCATGAGTTGCCCATCTGGTATGACCTATTCCTATGTTACCTGGTAATGTTTGTAGATTTGTACTATTGTTTACTTGTTCTACCTTGCCTACCCCTTTTCTAACTTGAATCTGACTGTCTGAAAAAGTTGCTACACCTGCACTATCATACCCCCTATACTCCATACGTTTTAATCCGCTCACAAGAATTTTTGTTGCAGATATGTCTCCAAGATATCCTATGATCGAACACATCTTGTCTTCTAATCATTTTGAATCTTAAGTATATTAGCGAAAAGTCTCTCACTAGGTCATTCTAGAACTTTTCACTACAAGATTTTACCTGTACAAATTTACTTTTGTCTTAAAAAATACGGGACTGACATTCAATCAGATTGAAAAAACTAGAGACATGGATGGATAGAATTACTAATGAATCTAATCTGTGGCTAAACGCAATCAAAATGGAAGATGGAGGGGATTATCTCAAAGCATTTCTTTTTTATTTAAAAGACTCGGCAGAATGTGTAAAACAAAATTCGCTTGTTAGGGCTGCGCTTAGCTGCTCATGTGCTGCAAACTGCCTTACTTTAGTTGGTAACCTGGCTGGTGCACGACAATTGTATCTACAAACTGCCACTCTTTATGAAAATAATGCGGTTTGTGTGATTGGAAATTCTGTACGGGAGGCACTCTGGTCATACCAAGAAGCATATGAATACTTTAACTTGGCATGTGAAAATCACAAGGCTCAACATATTTATGAAAAATATGTATCTCTTTCAAGGAAAATAAATCCATTTTTTGGCGAAAGGGAAGCTATGGAATCCTTACAAATACGAAAAACAAACACCGAATCACATTCTGGGACACATACAACAAACATGCAAGTATCTGCCGATGTTGATAATGCTATCCAAAACTTTCTAAATGACTTGATGCCTGTTGATGATAAATCAAGTTCACATATCTTTCAGCGTATCTTTGACAAAATTTCAGAGGAAACCACATGAAAAAAGTTTTGATAATCAATTGGGATTGTTATCCGAATTTTGCAACAGGAGGGGTCTATACTTGGACAAAGACACTGATTGATTCTATGCCTGAATATGAATTTACAGTCATCAATGAACTATCAAACCCCAATAGTAACGGTATATACGCTGTTCCGAAAAATGTAACAACTGTAATCGAAGTTCCGATCTTTGGTGCTACTAGATATGAAGAATTTTGTAAACGAGATGGTCTTTTACAAACAAGAATTCTAAAAACTACACAAAAAGTAATAAAAGAAAAATTCATTCCTCTATATGACGAATTTATTAGATCGGTATTATCTGATCGTTGTAATACTAGTGTTCTAACCGATTCTGTCATAAAACTGCATGACTTACTTGTCAAATATGATGCAAAAAAATGTCTAGAGCATCCATTAACGTGGGATATTTTTATCGAGTGTCTTAACAGGGAACCAATCTATAGCAACATGACATTCAAGGAAGCCCTGACAGCTTTTCAATTGATACAAAGAAACATACAACTTTTTTCAATCCAAGTACCGAAAGTAGATGTCATACATTGTTCGCTTGCGTGGCTTCCATCACTAGTTGCAGTATACGCAAAGAAGGAAAGTAATTGTCCTGTGATAATCACTGAACATGGTGTTGCATTTAGGGAATTGCTATTGTATTATAACGCATATCTATTTGACGAGCCTTCCAAAATTTTCTGGAAGGTTTTCTCGCATAATATTGTACGTGCAATATATTCAATTGCTGATGTAATCACTCCTGTTTGCGAAGCAAATAAGAACTGGGAAAAAAGCCTCGGAGCCGATCCTTCCAAAATAAAGGTCATCTACAATGGAGTTAATACATCACGATTCAAACCAATGCAAGTCACGCGAGAAAACAACAGGCCTACTGTCGTTACTGTAGCAAGAATAGATGTTTTCAAGGATATTGTGTGCCTGATTCAGGCCATAGGGTATGCAAAGATGCAGATTCCTGATATCCAATGTCTGATTTATGGCACTTCAAGTGATCTAGACTATTCATTGCGATGTATCAAAACGGTAACGGATCTACAACTTGAAGACAATGTAAAATTTATGGGTGGTACAAAAGAACCTGAAAAAGTATACAATGAAGCAGACATTGTTGCAATTAGTAGCATTACAGAAGGATTTCCATTTACTATAATTGAGGCAATGGCTTGTGGCAAAGCTGTAATTGCATCTGATGTTGGGGGTGTAAAAGAGGCACTAGATGGATGTGGATTACTTGTACGAAGTAGAAGACCACACGATCTTGCACAAGGTATGGTCAAGCTGTTAAAAGATAACCATCTTCGACAACAATTTGAAGAAGCCGCAATAAAAAAAGTTCATGCTGAATTTACTCTAGAGAAATGTGTAGCCAACTTTAAAAAAGAATATGAAAATCTCATTGTAACTCATGTGAAAAATGATGAGAAAAAACTTGAGGAGATGCTTGTTCAATGACTCGAAAAGCAATAGTAACTGGTGGCGCAGGATTTATTGGAAGTCACATTGTGGATGAACTACTCAAACGAAAAATTGAAACATTTGTAATTGATGATCTTAGTACTGGTTCGTTTGACAACTTGCATCAACATGATGGTAATAGTTTATTGCATGTAATAATAGGTAATGCAAAAAACATTGAAACATTATTGGCTGATGTTTCTGATGTTGATGTTGTATTTCATGAAGCAGCTATTGCAAGCATAACGCGGTCAATCTCAGAACCAATGGTAGTTCATGATGTCAATGTGAATATGTCTCTTGAAATAATGAATTTTTGTGTAGCGAAAAAGATACGCAGACTAGTTTTTGCATCATCTGCTGCGGTGTATGGAGTAATAAAGGGAAAAGCGTCTGAAGAACAGGTATGCAGACCGTTTTCTCCATATGGTGCAACAAAACTTGCAGTTGAGGATTATCTTAGTGCATATTATCAAACATATGGATTGGAGACGGTAGCATTACGATACTTCAATGTATTCGGGGCGCGACAAAAGCTAAATGATTACAGTGGCGTAATTACAATCTTCATAAATCAATTGATGAACAAACAAGAACCGACCATTTATGGGGATGGTTTGCAAACACGCGATTTTATCAATGTCAAAGACATCGTGCAGGCAAACATGCTTGGCATGGAATCGCCAAATGCAGCAGGACAGATGTTCAATGTTGCAACTGGTAAATCTACTAGTATATTGGAATTATTAACAACTCTAAAATCTGTGACAAATACTACTCATATCGCTCATAGATTTGGGTCTCCAAGGCCAGGAGATGTCAAGTTTGGTCTGGCTGAATCTGATAAAATAGTTGATGCTCTTGGATTTGCACCAAAAATTACTCTCTCTGAGGGCCTTACAGATGTTGTTAAGCATATCCAATCAAAACTAGTAACTGAGATTATTACGTGAGACTTGAGGTAAATGAATTGCTTACAGAAACACAACAAAACACATCAAAAGAATCGCGAATGTTTGCACAAAAAGTTGCACGTTCTATCATTGAAGTACAACCCAATGTCAACAATACAGCTGACATTGTAGTGTTACTAGAGTGTCTTGGTTATAGAAAAGAAACTTTGATACAATATGGATTTGCAAACTTTCATGCACTTGCAAATCATGTCTATGATTTTCTTGACATGTATGAAACAAGAGGAAAAAGCAAAGAAATGTTCATTGAATCTTTTACAATGAAGATTCCTAGTATACAAAAAAGACTCATAGAAGGAATAGGGATGATCTTCCCATGGCTTGGGTCCCTTGCATTGCTATTCATCACAGGTGTTTCATTGTGGATGGCGTGGGGACTTCCAATACAAATAACTACTGCTTTTGTAAGTGGAGTTTTTCTTGGACTTGTCATAACAGAGGGAACACTTCAAGTTTTCAATAGATTATTTCTGTTCTATAATGCACAAACAAACATGGGAGAAATAAAACGATTACAAAAGCGCAGTTATGGTCTTGTGGGCGCAGTTTTGACTGCAACTGTGTTTGGACTCTTTGCAATTGGATACGTGATGCAAATTCCAGCAAATCTTGTAGCTATCATGGCAATTAGTACAGTTACAGTATCACTACATCGTGCAAGCTATATGATAATATATGCACTCAAAAAATTAGGTCATTTGATTGTTGCATATTCTGCTGCATTTGCATCTTTATTGTCTGTATATTATTTTGCCAATTCAATAATTTTTGATAATGTTACAAGGTATTTTGTTGGACTGGTTACTGCCTTTGTTGTATTGTCTATATTCTCAATTCATCAACATTATAAAATTCTTAAAATAAATTCAATATCGATAACTGATGACATGCCTCACTTTTACAATCCTATAAGCAAGACAGACAAAACCATAAAATCAAGATTTAGTGTTCAGCTTTGGGAAGTAACATCATACTCACTTTATGGTACATTTTATCTTGTTACTATGTTTGCAGACAGGGTCTTGTCTTGGATATACAATCCTGTCGTGCTCAGAGATGGTTTTGGGTTACCTATGGCCTTTAATTCTGTATATCATGCTGGGGCAGACATGGCCTTGGTTGTGTTACTTCCTGCCTCTATAATCCAATATGTTATGATGGAGCCAATTCACATGCACATGAATAATGTTGGCATAAAGATCAAAGTCTCACAAGTAGGTGAGATAAACAAGTTTATCAAAAAAACGTATGGAAAAATACTTCTAATTACTATAATTACATCTATTACAACTGCATGTATACTTAATTTCGCAACACCATACTTGATTTCAAATGTAGGATTGTCTCAAACTAGTATCCATGTACTTCGAATTGCTTCTATGGCTAATATTTTCTTGTCTATTTTTACTGCCAACAGTTTATTTTTAATGTATACAAATAAAATCAAATCACTTGCAATCATTGTAATCATATCATCATCAATAGTTATAGCTGGTGGATTGTTACTTGTACAATATGGGTTTGAAAATTTAGTCTTTGCATATCTTGCTGCATCGATATTTGCATCTGTGGTGTCTACAATTTATGCACACCGAGTGATGAAACATGCAGATAGCATAATATTTGCAAGACTGATCTGATGTGATAAATTTTTAAATCTAAAAATAGTCTGGAATAAAGGCATCTGATCGTTGTACTTTTTTATCATGTTCAATTTTTTTATATGTCAAATATGGGACATATACTTCATTCCAATATCTCATACATACTAATTTTTTGTATTCTTTTATGTTGATATGTTCATCTAGTACTGAGTTACGAAATACAATGTCTGGTTCATTTATTCCGGCAACTGCTCTGAGAGGAGATGTTGCAGAAAATCTTGCATTGATTTCAAATATTTTTGGCTTTCCTTTGACCATTTTTGCTTGAATGTTTATGGCTCCTCTAGCTCCTATCTTTAATGCTGCCTGTTCTGCTGATTGACGAACTACTTTGTAATTGTCTATGAATGCTTTGTAGGTCTGTCCATTTTTTAGAAATTTATTAATTGAAATTGAAGACATTATTTTTCCATCTTGGCTTACCGTGACACCTGTTGTAAATTCCGAGTCACTGCCTTGAAGATATTCTTGCAATAGCGGTCTCCATCCTGCGTTTCGAATGGAATTTGCAGCATTATCGAGTTCCTTGTTATTGTGTACTAGGTAAAAATGCAGAGAACCGTGTCCCTCTCTTGGCTTTACCACTATGGGAAATTTGTATTTCGCAATGAATTTTTCTTGATCCTGTAAAAGTGATGAATCTGCATATGGTAGACCATTTTCTCTTAGAAATTCAAACGTCTTCCATTTGTCTCCTGCATTTGCTATGGTCTCTGAGGGATTTGTTATGATTATGGCTCCTGTCTTGTCTTCGATCTCACGTTTTGCCATGGTTAAAGGTACTAGTTCTTCGTCAGATCCTATGAAAATTGCCTTTATTTTCTGTTCAATACATGTCTTGATGATAACTTTATGATAGTTTATAGCTGTAACAGGTGGTACCAAAATTCCCATATTTGAACGGTACAAACCAGGAGCTTTTGCATTAATGTCTGTTGCAAATATTTTATACTTTATGCCAGATTTTTTTTGTTTATTTGCAAGTTTAAGGCATTTTATAATTCCCTGTGCGACAATTCCGCCGGATGCAGTGACAAGAACATTTGCGTTCATGATTTTGACTATAATTCTTAATTTATTTACATTTACATCAATAATTAGTAATTATGTTCCGGTACAATCTTCTATGTTTGAATCTAAAATGAAATTTGCATACATATCTTTTCTACGGATTTTTTTTATACTATAGAAGATAGTTCTATAGCATAATGACCAAACAACAACATAGAAGATTCGTCGGCGGAATTTTAGCTCTTATAATAATTTGTTCATCGTTTTCATTTATACAGCATCCTGTATCTGCTGCATCACAAACAGGAGTAATGGTTGCATTGTATACATATCCTGACAGTACTTGGACTACCGTGGCACAAGCAAAGGCTGCACATCCATCAGTACCAGTTATCGCAATAATTAATCCAAATAATGGACCAGGAAGTTCACGTGATGCTAATTATGTATCTGGAATACAACAACTTCATGCAGCAGGAGTTATTGTATTGGGCTATGATGCAACAGGCTATACGTCACGAGGTACAAGTGCAGTAGAGTCTGACATTAATACTTGGAAGAGTCTCTACAATATAGATGGAATTTTCTTTGATGAAATGTCAAATGTGGCAGGAGATGAAAATTTCTATTCTACTGTAAGTCACTATGCTAAATCTCAAGGATATACCATGACTGTTGGAAATCCTGGAACTGATACACTATCAAGTTACATTGGAACAGTTGATAATCTCATGATATATGAAAATCCTGGATTGCCATCACTTTCTGCACTTGAAGGATGGCATACAAGCTATGACAAGAGCAACTTTTCTATGATTGCATTTGGTGTAAGTTCGATATCTACTAGTTTTCTTGCAAGTGCATCAAACTATGTGGGATACATCTACCTAACAAACGACAATCTACCAAACCCGTATGATTCAATTCCTTCTTACTTTGGTACTCTTGTAGCAGACTTGGACACCGGTTCATCTACACCATCTGCTCCACAGTCTCCCACAAATCTAGCCGTGACTAGTGCATCTTCATCTCAAATCAACTTGTCATGGACTGCATCATCAAACAACGGTGGCTCTGCAATAACTGGGTACAAAATAGATCGATCCACTAATTCTGGTTCAACTTGGTCTACACTTGTTGCTAACACTGGTAACACTGGAACTACATACTCTGATACTGGACTTGCATCAAGTACGACCTACACTTATCGTGTATCTGCAATCAACTCAGTTGGCACCAGCTCTCCATCTAACACATCATCTGCAACAACTGGTTCTATTGTCACTATACCTCAATCACCAATAAACTTGGCAGCATCTGTAATTTCTTCATCTCAAATCAATCTATCCTGGACTGCACCATCAAACAACGGTGGCTCTGCAATAACTGGGTATAAAATAGAGCGTTCACTTGACGGCTCTACTTGGAGTACAATTGTATCAAATACCGGTTCCACCACAACAACATATTCTAACACTGGACTTGCATCAAATACAACCTATACATACCGAGTGTCTGCAATCAACAATGTCGGAACAAGTTCTGTCTCTAATACTGCTTCTGCTACTACAAATATCACTACAACAAGTGGCATTACCTTGAGTAATACAATGTCAATATCTGGTACTGTATCGTCGTCAAATAGAATTACAATATCTAACTTTAACGCAGGCCACAACAATAATGGTCTTCTAGTAGTCGGAGTAAGCGCAAACAATAATGATGTGGCATCTATCACATTTGGTGGAGTGCAACTAAAAAATTCAGCATACTCATTTTATAACAATGATGCAGAATTGTGGTACCTCAAGAATCCAAGTGGAACAGGAAATATTGTAGTCACCATGAATGGTCAAACACAAGCTGTTGTCGGTGCATATTCTTTCTCTGGAGTGGACCAGACAACTCCAATACCAACTCATGTTACCAAACACAATACAAATGCTAACAGTCCAAAGATATCACTTACAACCAAGTATGCAAATGACTGGGTACTTGACTTGCCATCAATCTATGGTGGCTCAACCCTGTCAAATCCTACATGCACACAAAACTGGGATGCTAATGTACCCAATCAAATCACCGGTGCATCAAGCTCCACAATAGTATCAACACCTGGTACAGCAACATGTGGTTGGACTGCAAGCAGTGGCGATCTATGGGATGATGTTGCAGTTGAGATTAATGCTGCAAGATGACTAAACTAGATTGATATTCCAAGACAACTATTCACGCGCTTATCTTTCTTACATACTCTGATAGTCCTGTGGCATTCTTGATTGATGACAACTCGTTATTTTTTATGTATATGTATCCCGCATCAAATTTTGGGTATGCTTCTTTGCAGGAAAATAAAGTAAGAATCATTTCATTATGGTCTATTCTGTATCCCATACATGGTTCATGTCCTCTAACTACAACTTTTGTTTGAGTAATGTCTAGCCATTTCTGTGTGACGGCATCTCCAAAATGTTTTCCATAATGCCTTCTTGATATTTCCCAATCTGTACTGTTTTCAATTGCTCTTGGATCGTTCCATAACAATTCTTCGAGCAACAGTAATGTTTTATTCCTGTCTGAGGGAAAACACATCTCTCCAATAGGTTCGTTTACACATACTGGTAATCCGCCGTGCACCATTAGCAGATGATCTTCAATGATTGTCATGACTGTGAGAACTCTGAAAAATTTTAGCACAAGTGAATGTATCTTATTGCTCTTATCATTTCCAAAATATTTTTCTATATCATATGGCAAATCGTATGATTGAAAAGGAAATTCTTCTGAAGCCTCATGATTTCCACGCATCAAGATAACTGAATTAGGATATGTCTGCTTTATCTTACATATTGTATATAATACTGCAACAGAGTTTGATCCTCTGTCTACATAGTCGCCAAGAAATATCATTTTGTTATTTTTGTTTGTTAAAAATATTTCAAAATTAATTTCATCTAGAATCTTGTACAGTGATTTCATGTCCCCATGTATGTCTCCTACGATCACAAGATTTTCTGGAATATTCATCCATACACAATCGCCTTTGATTCTACCGTTTTGTATGTGATGTTTACCTCTCTCATTTTTTAAAATATTTATTGTTTGAGTTATAGTGTCCACAAACTCATGTGAATTGATTTTGTTTGAAAACTGGGCCAGATTAGAACACAATTTAGATCATCACATGTAATCTATGCTATTTGTGGTATTTCACAAGGAGCAGATTCTTCAATTGGTTCATCGGTTAATTCTTGATTTGAAACTGTAGTCGTTTTGTCTTTTAATATGTGAACAATTTCCAAGTATCTCTTTCGTATAGTTATTGTAGTTAGATCAGACGCTACTGCCAATCTTAACTGTGTAGTGTATTCCTTGGTTTCAAGAGCTGCCATGTATAATGCAGCGGCCGCAACAGATATGGGTTTTTTACCAATTATGACAGGATCATCTCCTATTTGAGACAAAATGTCTAATGCTTTTCGTTGTGTCCTACCGCCTAATTTTGCTCTTGCTGCAATTTTTGATATATTCTGCGATGGCTCTGGTATACTTACACTCATCTTCATTTGTCTTAGCAAAAATTTGTAATAGTGTACTACGGTTTTTTTACTGATATTTTCTACATGATCATTAATTTTGTCTATTGGAAATGATACTCCTGTATCTTTACACGCGATGTAAATTGCAGCTACTGATATTCCGGTGATGGAACGACCTCTGATAAGTCCCTTGTTCAGAGCTTTACGATAAATATATGATGCTCTTTCTGCAATCATATTTCCAAATCCCAAAATTCCAGTTATTCTGCGAATATCTGCCATGGCTTTGTTCAAATTTCTGATTTTAGAATCGTTTGAAATTGTAAATTTGTTCAGTCTTCGTAATTTCTCCATGTTAAAACTTCCCAAAATCTGTTTGCCACTAGCGTCTACATTTTTTTTATCAATCAAAGTTGAAAGAGATATGTCATACATCATTGAAGATGTAGGTTCATTGTTCCCTAATGAATGACCTAAATCATAATTCGAATTATGCTCAATGTCGTGTTCTGTTACTATGCCACAACTACTGCATATTTGTTCATTTTTTTCCAGATCAAAAATTAGTTTTCCTGTGCATGAAATGCATGCATTCAATTCTTTTTTTATTATTTCATTTTGTGTTGACATGAGCCTGATCACTGGCTGCTAGTTTTAAAGCTCTTTGCAAGAATTATAACTAATTTTTAACAGTAAAAATGTTTTAGAAAAAACATACATTACAAAAACTTCCTCATACTTTCTCGCAGAGAAAATATGCATATAATTTATTTTGAATTTTAAATTAAAATTACATTCTCAGCATTTTGTCATCTATTTTGGAAGTAATTAATTCATTTATCTTGTCATATGCATCTAGAAAATTCCTGCCCTTGTCTGTAATTCTGTATACTTGATTTCCTTCTTCATATTTGATTAGATGGTTATCCTGCAGGAATGCAAGGTATTCTTTAACTTGGGTGTATGATAGGTATGCTTTGTACATTATCTTTGTTTTTGTTACACCATTATGCGCAGACTGCAGTATCATTGCCACTATGTCTGTCCTACTACGATACTTCAACTGGTTGTATTACAAGATCATGTTATAAAAATAATTTGCTTTATAGTTGTAGAACATTGTTCTACCGCAAATTACCTTTAATCCATCGATCATATGACAAATTGTTTTGTATGTCTTGAATACTCCTTGTTCACATGATGACTTCATAGTAAACATGCGTAATGTTTTTTGCCCTTTGGCCAATCGATCTGATATCTATTGAAAATTGAAAAGAACAAACGCACTCCTGCATATAAAATAAAAAGTGAAATACAAAGAATTGATTGGAAAATAATAGAGAGACTTGTTAGAATTTTATATTTTCATAACAAATTAAAAAAAACTCACATTTCCACAAAATGTAATTTGAGCTATGACAAATGTTGTCGTTATTTAGATTGGATGGAAGTTATGGATCTCATAATGAAAGAAAAAAATGAAGAAGGGTTTGAGATCATAACTTTAACAGAACGTGGAAGCATCTTGTATAACAAAAAGTTTCGAGACATGCAAAAGGAATTATCGTACTGATGATCACTATATACAAATTTTACTTGCTATGGTAGTGAGAGTCTGTTATTAATCATAAACAAATAATGAATAAAATGCGCGATGAATTGTGTAGATTCTGTGGTGCGGATCTAACTAATTTTTCTATATGTCCCAAATGCAGAAAATCTGTTAGACGCATATGTACAAAATGCACACGAAAAACTGAAGAACACTTGCATCTCTCATGTCTATTTGGAATTGACTTTGTGCAGACAAGAAATCGATCTGAAAATGGCATTTCATCTGAAAATGTCAAACTCTCATTTGTTGAAGTTGCATGAAACTCCAACAAATGGGTTGCATCTGGAAAATATGAACACTGGTATCTTTTACACTGATTTATGAATCGCTAAATATTGGTACAGAAAAATGTTCTATAACAATATGACAAATATGTTATAACTAAATTTTCATATGCAGAATCAAGTTGAAAGCTGCCATACACCAACCACAATATTTACCATATCCTGGATTTTTTCATAAACTAAGCATCTCTGATGTGTTTATCATAATGGATGATGTACAATATGATAAACGATTCACTAACAGGAATAGGATAATGGCCTCAAATGGTTGGATCTGGATTACTGTGCCGATAAATAAGGATCATAAATTTTTGCCAAATTCTCAAGTTGAGATTAATAATGATATTTCTTGGAATGATATGCATTGGCAAAAAATTCGCCATTCGTATGCAAATGCTAAATATTTTAAAAAATATGAGAGTTTTTTTGAAGGCATATATGTAAAAAAATGGAATACTCTTTTTGATTTGAATTTTGAGATACTCAAAAAAATAATCAATATTCTTGAAATTAAGGTGGAAATCATAAAAAGCTCAGAGTTGAATTCTACTGGTACTGCAACTGAAAGATTAGTTAATTTATGCAAAGCAGTTGGGGCTGATACTTATGTTTCTGGCATTGGTGGTAGAAACTATGTGGACGAAAACATGTTTGCAACAAATAATATAAAATTAGAATATCAACGATATCATGCAAAACAATATCCACAACGTTTGTCACAAGTGTTTATACCTGATCTTTCAATACTTGACATGTTGGTCAACATTGGATCTGAGTGTATGAAAATTATTTCAGAAAGTGATGATAAGTTGATACCGATCATTAATTGAAAATGTCATAAAGCTGTTTATATGCTGTAATGTATTTTTTTCCTAATTCAGTTGTTTTGTATATGTGTCGTTTTGATCGACGAGATTCTGATTTAGAATCTAATAATTTACAACCTGTGAGAAATTCTATGTATTGTGTTATTTGCTTAGAATTTAGATTACATCGGTACATGATGTGAGTTTTTAGTGCTCCATCTAAACATGTCTCAAGTATGAATTCAATTATTTCTACCCAACCGCGGTTGCCCCAGCCCATTACGCTACGTTCGATGGTATCTGATGGATCAAACATTGTTACAATTCGCAGAGTCTAAGCGAGTTCCAAGATTTCATTTAGATTAGTAACTGCCTTTTCATTTGTTACCTTGTCATATGGAACCGTTAATAGTTTAAAATCATTGGCAAGGCAGATCTTCAACACCTCAAAAGCCTCAACATACTTTATTCCAGTGTTTAATCTACTCTGAAGAGCTCTGTATTCTGCAAGTCCTTTGATTGCGTTTGATTTGAGGTATAGTTTACTTTGCTGAGACCAAAAAATCTCTATTAATTCTACTTTTTCATTTACTACCTCTGATATGTCTACAAATACTTTGGGATCAAAGTTTCGACTAAGTGGAATCTCATATGATAAAACATTGGAGTTGAATCTGGCTGCTTCTAATGTAGCTAATGCAATTGCTCTGTGGTCGTGATGTACATCTCCATGTGAATGAGTGAGAATAAGATCTGGATTGGCCTTGTTAATGAAAAATTCAATGTGATTGATTAAATCATTACTGACTGTAAGCTTGGAATCTTCAAAATTGTCAATCCATAATTGCTTTGCTTTGATGAATCTAGCTGATCTTGCCAACTCTTCTGATCTTTGATTGGAATCTCCTCCTACTCCTCCTCTGGTTAATGAATACATGTAGACATTGTGACCTTGTCTTGCAGATTTGATCAATAATCCGCCACAGCCAAGTTCTATATCATCTGGATGTGCTCCTATTGCTAGAATATTCACATATGCAATTTCTTCTAATGTTATTTATTGTTCTTCTAATATTCTTCTATAGAATTTTTAATATCAATTCTTCTCAAATCATCCTCTTCTTGAACCGTACTTGGCGTTCTTGATTATAGAGAAAACCTAGCTAACATTTCAAAGCTAACTGTATAATTTAATATAATTATGAAATTATATGACAGCAATTTCACAAAAAATAACTGAAAATCCTGTTTGGGACATCAATGGTGAAGACTATTGGATAGTTAATGAAGATAATTCAGAACAAATACTGCATGACAAAACTTTTCAAAATATTCCTGGACGCTCTGATAGTTCTCATGAATACAAAGATGGTTAGTATTTTTTATAAAACATATGTGTAAAAATAGAACATTTTACTGTCAAGTTTAAAAAAAATATTGTGTATTTGTATAATGTGGGAGCAATTGATCTTATGACGGCAAAAACTATAGCTATAAAATTTCTCGAACAATACAACTCATCTGTCACATTCAAATCTGGATTTTTGGAGGGAAATGTCTGGATAGTGACATTGGAGATTGGCCTGATAAATAAGCAAACCAGGAGAATTCTCATTGACAAATTTACTGGTAATATAAAAAGTTACAACTCAAAAGATTGATGCACTGAAAAATGTCGTTAATTTGTGCCTGGGTGAGGTATATTTTGGTTAATTTGTGAATGGTACGTCAAGTATATCCTAGTATCTGGCCTGAATTTGCATCTATTCGTACTTGTCTTGTCTGTGTATTTGCAAAACCTAGATAGGCAGTTACAACCCATGTGTCCTTTTCTAAAATGGCTTTTGTATCAATTACTGTGTGATATTGACCCAAAAATCTTCTTGTCAGCTCTTGTGCCTTGGACGAGTCTATTTTTTGTTCCATGTTTTCATTATCAACGTATTTTGTAAATTTTACCACCTTTAAGATAGATACACTACGTAAAATGATTTCATATATTTTACATTTATAATCATACTATAAAAAAAATCCGACACATGACTTCATAAATTACGTACATACCAGCAATACTGTTTTATGTTATGCCCTGAAACATGACTTCATTATATTTTTCTAGATTAATTTTCTAGTGATTTCACTGTATAGTGAGATAAACACTAGACATCTTATACTATCAAATGATGATAACTCGTCTGCTTTTTAGTTTGATGATTGCATCCATCATGGTTGTACCATTGACTGCAAATCCATCTGCGCAGGCTGTATCGATTGGTCCTGTTCCAATTCCTGGCAATGTTTTTCTTACTCCTACTGGAACTCCAGTTCTACCAACTATCCCAAATTTGGGAACTGTTCCAGTCTTGCCTCCTCTCGGTTCTCTTTATTCTATAAAACAAGTTCAATCAGGATTAGTGGTATCTGATCCTCTGAACAACGAAACTCAGACCCAACAACAATTACAAGCAAATCAAAAGTATTGGGTGTATGGAGGAGATGCACCGGCAAGAAATGCACCTTATGACTATTACAAAGATCCACAAGGATTACACGTAGGAGTTCAATCACCTGATGGCGATTGGGCTGGATATTATGCAGCAAGTCCAAACACAAATGCAATGCTGTTCCATTCTGTAATCACAACACCAGTGAGCATCTTGCCTGTGTTACCAACAGCACAGTGGTATGAAAATGGAATGTATGTTCAGACTCTAGTTACTTCACAATCATCCGTAAACTATGTCACATGTACATCTGGTACTAGTCAATGGGGAACAAGTTGGGCCGTGATAGCCGTAACTGGAAATGCAAATCAAGCAACAACATTTAACACATTATACGTAGACGGCAGTCAAAATCAGCCACTTACAAGAGACTGTACCATCATAACAAACGGCAATAACTATCTCAAGGTATATCTCGATGGTGTAAAGGTGTATGAGAACAGCACTTTGAATCTACAAATGCCTGCACCATTTAACACATATCTTGAACCCCAGTCGACTTATCAGGGTGCACTACTAAATGGAACCTTCACTGATTATTATGCAACATCTGGTGAGACTGTTCAGGTAACTAATAATCCTGCGCTAGCTGCCACTGTGGATTTGGTGGATGCAACAGGTAAAGTACTTGCAACTTCACCTGTATCATCAGGAGGTTCTGCAACCTTTACTATAGGACAGTTCCACATGCCACTAGCCGCATATATCAAAATCTATGATTCACATGGTATACAACTTGCATCAACTGCAAGTCCGGTAAACCTCTTTGGTGGAGATATCTACAAAGTGAGTGCCCTCTTGGGACTGTAATGTTCTCAAATGGGTACTAGTGTGCTTCAAAACGAAACTATTCACAACCTTGATACCTATAATAAAAAAACTCTGGTAATAGAACCTACTACTACCAACTGGCTTGATGGTATTATTTATTCAAAAAATGATTCTAAAATCTCTTTATTGAAGATAATGGGCAAGCCTTTGATATTGTATAACATTGAAAAATTACTTTTCTTAAAATATAATATTAATAACATAATTCTGCCGGGAAATTTATCACATCTTGCTAATTTGATTCAAGATAATTTTCCATTTATTCAAATTGATGAACACAAAAATAAAGACAAACTAACTGTATCTGATTCTGTAAAGATGCCTCTAAACTCTGTTGTTACAAAATCAAAAGGAACTGACAACTATGTTATAAAAAAAATGGTATACCCTTGGGACATACTCAAAGTAATGCATGATATACTAAATGCAGACATTACAAGTACTGTGATATCAAAAAATGCATCAATTGCAGAAACGGCCATTGTGAAAGGCCCATGTGTTATAGAAGATGGTGTGTCAATTGATGATTTTACAAAGATAATCGGACCTATCTATCTGGGGAAAAATACAAAAATTGGTACAGGTAGTCTTGTTAGGCATAGCATGATGGGTAATGACATGGTTGTAGGATTTAACTGTGAAATTGCAAGATCGTTTTTTATGGGCAATAGTAAGATTGCACACATTGATGTGATTTTAGATAGCATAATTGGTCAGGATTGCTGGCTTGGTGGCTATGTTGGAACAACTAATGTAATGCTTAACAAAGAGACAATCCGATACAAATTAGATGGTCTGTTAGTATCTACAGGACTTGATCAACTCGGTTCCGTGATAGGATACAATTGTGCAATAGGTGCAAGAACAATAATCCTTCCGGGGCGATTTGTTCCACCAAATTCGACAATACAAGCCGGAACTGTATTTTCCAGACTTGAATGTAACAATATCTAGAACGGTACACTAGAACAATTTTCCATGGTAACTTAAGTAAATCCATACTGCATTAATAATATGGCACAATTGCATGATGATCTTTTATTTTATAATACTCGTAGAAATGATCACGTCAGACAAGCACTAGTTTCTGTGACAGTGGAAAGCGCACTGCTGGGTAGTGGAATAGAAACTTATGAAAAAGTTGTACATCTGTTGGAAGAAAAATATCACGGCAGTATGCCTGATTGTTATAGTCATCCCGAATATCTTGATCAAGTACTCAAGACACTTGACGAAAATTCACGTCACCGTGTTATGGAATCGATAAAAAAAGGACTAGGAGAGTTTTCATATGATGAATCAATATCTAAATTCCTAGATGAATTAAATGAATAAGTCAAAACTTGACAAAGACAAAATCTAATCTTCTATTTTACAGTTGAATGATGTAAGTTGATTGGTGTAGGAGATGATGTGTTCGATGATCTGGTTGGAATAATTGTTGAAAATACGTTGTTCAAAACTGATGTGTCTGCATATGATAAAATAGATGCGATGCTAAAAAATAAAGGCGTTACATTTACAGAATGTTATAAAAACCCGCAAACCCTAATTGAATCTTTGAGCTCTTTACCTGATGATATCCACACCTCTATTATATCTGCAATCAAAAAAGAGCTAGACAAATTTGAAGATGAACCTGGGGTTGCCGAATTTATTAAAAAAATTAGTATGTGATTTCCAATCTGAAATTTGGTCCAATTGCTTCCTGTTGTGGCGACTGGTTTGGTCCAAAATTTTTATGGGGTCTAGTTTGCATTTTTAGAAATGGGTATTAGGACTGTTTCTGATTATGTGCGATTCTATGTGGGTCTAAATATGCAAGATAGTATTAGTCTCTCTAGTTTTGCGTATAACGAAAAACTGGTATTAAAGAATAAAACCGCGACTGGAAAATTAACAAAAGAATTAATCGCACAAAGTCTCAGCCTATTGGATGAACTTCTCAGTGAAATACACAACATTGGGGAACAGGCTGTGCTAGAAAAATATGTCAAATGACAGATTTTCTACACGTTTTGATATTTCTAGATGAGAAAAAGAAGTCTTGCTTGAATACATCCTGGTAAAATTATCTGATACTAAAATTTTTTGATCTAATCTTATATCTTTGAATCACCATTATATCATATGGAACAAGAATTTTGTCATCTATGCAAAGAGGGTGGGAAACAATGTGTCAAGGTTGATACAAAACAACAAGTGTATATGGAAATGTTTCATGTACAATGCTCAAAATGTGGAAGACAACTTGTATCATAAATCCTTTTTTTAATTTTTGAAAAATTGCCTGCACAAGTTGATGTGAAAATAAACTTGGACAAGTAATGTTGACCTCTATGTTATGTTTGTGATTTGTTGTTTTAGGTCTGCTCTGAAGATTAGTTATTTCTAATCCTAGGTGTAATTGAATTAAAAAAAGTGTCTCTATGCCTATTTGTAAATGATAAGCATAGAGGGAGCGATGATATCGTTTAGCCGATTAAGTTGGGCTAGGGCATGTAATCGCTCGGGAGTAATCTCTGACACTTGATTTTCGTGTATGTGATAATCAGTTTTAAAGATTAAATCCAAATTATTCTAGTGATTGATCAATTATAATTTAACAACTTTTGACAATCGATCTAACTATGATGTCTATGGTAGACTACATTACATATGGAAATGATCTGTATGTCTTGATCTGAGTTGATTGAACATAACCAAGTTTGGTAAAATTGTATTTTAGAACCTATAAAATGTGCTATATTCAGTCTTTTTTCTGGGGTTCTAACGCTCTTTCATAACACTGTGAAGCTTCTGCATGTCTCTTTAACTTGAAAAGTGCTAATCCCTTGTAGCCTGCTGCTCTTTTAGAAGATGGGGATATCTCTAAAATTCTATCATAGCATATCAATGCCTCTTCATATTTCTCCATGCATAAGAGTAGATTGCCCTCATCGTATAGTGCGTTGATTGCATCAAGTGAGACATTTTGTAGATCTTTTGTTTCATGGGCGATGTCTTGCAATTCACTTGTATTTGGTACAAGTAATTTTTAAGATAATCTCAAAATTCTTCTGGAACAATCTTCTTTTTTGTACTAGAGCAAGTAGCTGACAGCGTTTATGACAAATAGATATTGCTAAATCACCGATTTAATCTCTGATTTACTATGAACAAGAAAGAAGCAATGGCTAAATCAATTCAACTTTACCAAGAACGACTCAATCAGGTAAATATAAAGCTCAAAGATCCAAATCTTAGTGAACTACAAAGGACCATGTACGAGTCTGAAAAAATGATTGCCACTGAAGAGCTTACAAAAGTAAAGACTGCAAAATAGATCAACAATCATGGATTCATACGAAGATTTTGTAAATGAATCCGTCCAAATCTTCAACGATAGGATTTTTCGACTAGTCAAATTACTTCATGAAACTAATCTGACCGTAGAAGAGAGAACTGCGTTAGAAGATGAAAAACTAATAGTAATAGATCAAAGAACTCATTGGAAAGAAGAACAATTTAAATTAAAAAATAAACCCAAGTGAAAGTTAGTCTTATTGTCTATGTGGTTTGAGGCGACTAAGCAACTATCTGCATAGGTTGTCGTTTATTTTGCTTTATTACACTTTGGCAGTCTCCCATGTTCGTACTGGAATGCTGTTAACTGTTTTTCCTCTTCTGCCTCTGGAAATAACGTTTCATGGTAACAAAATGATATTGTACTTTTGATGCAAGTATCTGAAGAATTCAGGTGTTCTCCTAGTCTTTCATGTATGTTGTGGCTTGCACCAATGTATGTTGTTTCATGTTCAGAACCAAGAAAATAAACTCCTGCTTTAATTGGCGCCTTGCTTATGTTTTCTTTGTTAAATGGCATCCAGTCTGAATATGACATGGCTTGTTATCTCATATCTGACATTTAACAGATAATGTCAAAGGTTTGTAACAACAAGTTGACATCTGGACTATTTTACACTTGATGAAAAACACCTGTCACCCTTAATAGTCTCGAAGATCATATTATGTTATGAATATCTATGATAAAAAATCTGTACACTGTTCCAAGTGTGACAGGTTCATAGGTGAGATTGATTGTGATGCAGAAGTTATTTTGCCAAAATGTGGCAAATGTGCAAATCCAATGCCAGAAGGAGACGACAAGGTGCAATACATCGTAGGCAAGTTTAACAAAAATCCTAGAAATCTAGTAGACTCAACTATTGCCTAACCTTGTCCAACAAACCCTTACTTTCTGATACTTCTATTGTAAAATTTTTCTAAATCTTTACTCAGATGTTCTTTGGTATGCTTACAGTAAATATTGTGGGATTGTTGTGTACTGTAATCTTTCCTCCATGTTGTTCAATAATATTTTTACATGATACCAATCCTAGTCCAGTTCCAATCTGTTTTGTTGTAAACAAAGGTTCGAATATCTTATCCATTATGTCTGAAGGTACACCTGGTCCTGAGTCTTGAATCTCAACATGAATAAAATTCTGTACTTGTTTGACACGAATTGTTATGGTACCTTGTTCACCAACTGACTCAATTGCATTTGTTATGAGGTTGTTGAATACTGTCTCAAGTTGTTTTGAGTCACATTTTACCTTGATGTCTGAAGGTTCTATGGTAATTGTCACTCCTTCTGGAACAATCAAAGATTTGACGGATCTATTGACTAGTGATATGATTTCATTTTCGCTGAGATTTAGGGGTCTGTTTCTAACAAAATCCATCACATCATCAATTTGATGAGTAATTGCCAAAATTGCCTTGTCTATCATGTTGAATCTCTCTATGCTTTTTTGGTCCTTAATTTCATGCTCCAATAATGCAAGTCCATTCTTGATTACAGCTAGTGGATTTCTAATGTCGTGTGCAAGTCTTGAGGACAAGAGCCCAACTATTGCAAACTTTTCGTCTTTCTCTTTTCTTAATCTAGCTTCAGCAATTTTTTGTTTTTGTTTTTGATATACCACTATACCGATGCAAATGCTTGCAAGTATTACTGTAAAAAGTATTGGTATTATTTTTTCATAAACACTAAAAAGATACATTTTCTCTTTTGTCTCTGCAACGTTAATCTCTTCAGCATATTGAGCAGTATGGGTATAGCCTATGGCTACTGGAATTTTTTTACCGTCTTGAACTGTATAATCTGTCCAATTTTCTTGGTACAAAATTTCATTTCCTGTGGTTGGTTCTACCCATGAATTGCATGTATAGTCAGACAAGATTGTTTTTGGTTGAAATTGTGGATATGAATCTGATAAATCAGATGTAAGTTTGCATGAAAACTTGTAAACTTTTAGACCATCAATCATGGTTTCTTCTTGAAATGTAAACGGTTGTGCATCTAGGCCGGAATACAGGTATACTCGATAATTTTGTTTTTGTGTGTTTTGTGGAAAACGGAAATATGTGTTGGCAGGTTTGATGAACTTGCCAGTATTTTTATCAACAAGATTTGTACTGTTGGAATCCCACAGTTTCTTGTCAGTTGCAGCATCAAAAATGTTAAACGATCCATTAACTTGTACCGTTGTAGAGTTTATCGGGCTTGATTGTTGATTGTATGTTACGTATATTGTAGTAGGATCCGGCATTTTATCTCCTATTGCATCCACTATGCTTGATTTACCAACGTAGAAATCAAGTTGCGAAAATTTTTCTAGATCGTTTTCTAGTCTTGGTATTATCAAATACATCCATGCTGAAATAATGGTAATTCCGGCAATCAGGATTATTCCTGGTATGATATACTGGCTTTGTATCTTCATGGTATCACGTACTTTTGATGACTTGTTTTTCTGCTTTAATAATTTTTAATAAGAAATATCAAACCTTAAAAGTAACCTGTACCATATATAACATAGGCTATGACATTAGCCTTGGAATAAAATCCTAAACCGCTCCTAGAAGGTGCTGATAATGTCTACCTAATTGAAAACAATGGGTAGACAAATGAATAGAAAAAATTGCAATGAAAAATTGAGAGTATCAAAATCAAGACTATGCAATGTTAATTATTTTTATAATTGTAACTCTATCGGCTCAATAAATTCTGTAGGCTATGACAATCGATTCTTGTATTTTATTGATGGTGAAAAATTATGTTGATTAAAACTGAAGTGCTGGAATCTATTTGTTATGAAATTCTAGCCTTGGATGATAAAATACGATTTGCGATAGTGCTTGATGGCAAAGGTAAATCCTTTGTTGAAGTCATGAGAGATGGAGTGAAACCCTTCTTGGAATCCAAAGCCAGAGAGATGTTATTGATGGAAACTGCGTTGTATACCCGAATGGATGAGGGACATGATACGCATCTTGGCACGGTGAAATTTAACATATCATATGATGAAAAAATTGTATCAATGAATTTCCCCTTGGATCGGGGGATGTTATGCATCTATGCTGAAAAAGGGGATGTGGATGTATTAAATTTGGCATTTTTGATATTGCACCTTTTAGAAACAAAATATACCCAAAGTAAACCCGAGTGTGAAATGCCCTGAAAAATAAAAGAAAGGGATTCAAATTTGGAGATACTAGTATAATTTTTGTTCATTCTACAACCGAAGAAAATGTGGATAACTCAGGAGATGAAGAGCATGCCAATTAATACTGCCTTTCCAAAGAACCATCGCATACTGGGACAACACAAACACTCTGATGGCGAACATTTTCACTTTGTTTGGGGTCCCGGTAGACTTGGAGATGCTGCAGAAAATCAGAGTGTAAAGGATGCGTATGACACAAGAAATGAGACACTTGAACCCTTGGGAGTTCATGGTACTATGGTTGCAGTGGATTGGGATTCTTGTATTGCAGATGGCGGATGTATAGAAGTCTGTCCTGTGCAAGTGTATCAATGGTATAGAACAGAAAATGATGTACCTGCAGTACAGATGGTAAATGCCCTTAGTTCTGGTACTGGAGAAAACAGCAAAAAAGAGGGTCGCAAAGACTATACTGACAAATCAGATCCGATTAGAGAGCATGATTGTATATGGTGCATGGCATGTGTCACGGTTTGTCCAACACAGTCAATAAAGGTAGAACAGTCTAACATTGATTATCATACACAAGGAACTCAATTAAAGTAAAAAGTGATATTGCATGAAACTGAAGGGACGAAAACATCTTTACCATGCATTTACAAAAATACAAAATACAGATCATTATGGTCAGTGTCCAAAATGTTTGAAATGGCATAAAAAAGGAGACATAGTTTTTAGCAATAGTAGTAAAAGATATTGTATTGACTGTTATGCTGCTGTATTTGGCAAATACGATTTAAAAAAATTTACTGTGACAGAGAGTTGTCAAAAAATATGATTGATTTGGATTTGAAAAGAATTTCTATTGAAAAACATCACATGGAGAATATAAAAATTGAACCAAAATAATCTAAAACAGGAAAAAACACGACGACTAAAATTCAAGGTTTGTGTATGTTATAGTAGAGAAAATTATGAAAAGGCTTATGTCTTAGAAACTGTACTTTATGAAAAAGGATTTGGAACGCATTTAATAGATGTCGAATCTACAGGAAATTTCATTTCATCTGAACTCAAAGACATAATTCGTTCGTCTGTTTATTTTGTTCTGATTTCTACATCTGATTTCATTAATTCAAGTTTAATCAATCAAGAAATAGGATATGCTCAAGGAAAAGGACTAAAAATAATATTTCTAGTCAATACTGGATTAAAAGATATTCTTCTTCAAGATCCTACTGTTAAGCTAAATGTTATAGAATTTAATGAGGACAATTTTAGACAACAATGTATCCTTGTAGCAAATAATGTATCCGAAACTGTGGGCATATTGGATGAACCAATAGATCTTGATGCATTTCTTGATTTTTATACTAAAATCAAGAAATGAGTTGATTGTAAAACTTGGATTTGAAAATGCGTATATTGTTAATTTCAAATGTAATGATAAACTAAAATATCTACAATCTTTTTTATTAAGAGTTTTGAACCTCTAACTGTGTAATTATTTTTATTTTAATGATGGATCTGAACTTCATTACATATAGGAAACTTTATTTGTACATTTGTTTGTCATTAAAAGACGGCTATGACATTAGCCTTGGAATAAAACTCCTAAACCGCTCCTAGAAGGTGCTGATAATGTCTACCTAATTGAAAACAATGGGTAGATAAATGAATACAAAAAAATCAAAAGGTTCACAACTTGCTTTTGTAGGGATTGATCCTGAAACGGATTATGAAATTGGATTCTATTATGGCAGTATATTTGATAAACTAACCTACAAGGTGCAATGCGATGTAATAGAATTCACAAATACAAACAAAGTATTTGCAAGAGCATTTGGACAAGGTTCTGCATGGAAGTTTGCAAATTCGTCTGGATCTACAAAACGAATCCTAATGAAACTGTGTAAATCAAATCCCGAACTTGCAACACAATTTTGTCACAGTCTGGGAAATCACTTGGGACAGATTACCGTAAAAGTAATGTCATATCTAACTGATCTTGCAAAAGATGATTCGTTTTTTGCATCTAAATTGGGATATTGGATTGGATTCTCTTTTTACAGTTTAAAAGAAAATGTGAAAAAAAACATATTTGATTTTGCAGATTTACAATCTGAATTTGCATATCATATGGGAATGGGTATAAAAGATACATTCAACAGGCTAGAAGATCATGACAAGAAACTTGTCTTAGATTTTACAGAAAAAAATGAGCATTTTGCTAATGGTATGGAAAACAAACCTAGATGAACAACAAAACCTTGTTTCTTCTAGTCTATTGGATTACTACAATTGTATCATTTGTAATAAATTTTTTAATTGGAATGTACACTTTGGAAGATTATCTTCGTCATGAAATTTTGTACTATGTGGGCTCCTTCCTTGCTTCATCCACAATAGGTGTAATAATTGCAATTATAGCAGTAATTACACTGAGAAGAATTTATCATGTCTCAAATTGATTTATTTTCATAATGTACCGATCTTGACTCGTAAAAATGAGGAAATTTGAACAGAAAAGCCTTAAAAGTACCCTGTACCACACATAAGAAAGGCTATGACATTAGCCTTGGAATAAAACTCCTAAACTGCCCAAGAATGGTGCTGATAATGTCTACCTAATGGAAATTAAGTAGGTAGACAAATGAACACAAAAAATCAAAAGAAAAAATTGGGCTGGTACAAAAATCTAGCATGCTTACTAACGCTTACCATTGTTATCATTACGGGATTTGTAGTTCCTGTCAGTGCAGTTGACTTTGTTGCACAACTTAGTACTACATCCAATGCTGCAAAACCGTCATTTCAATTTGAAAGAACATACGTGATTGACTATTCACAAGGTGGCGAAATCAAGAACATGTTAAATGGTAAAAACATAACAATGACATTTCATGTTGACCCGTCTGATCCTATAAAAAAGACTCTGATCAAAAGTCTTGATTCTGAAATTATTGGAACTCTCAAGAGCGCTTCGAATATTACTGATGTTGACATTACCTATAAGGCAACAGTGTATCCAAGTGACAGCCAGGCACGTATAGATTACAATATAATATTTGTTCCAACCGTATCAAACTATGTGTTAAGACCTGCAACTAGTGATAGTGCTGCAATACTTGATACGCAGTGGCGAGGACTGACCGTACAGACTCCTGTGTTGGTAAGCATTCCAAATTATGGACAATTTGACATCAACTCTCCTATTGATTTCATCAAAAAACAACTCCCAGATCTTTACACTCAATTGAAAGGGTCTAATGCAGAAAACCTGTTTGAAATTCCATTAATGTCATCAAATGATCTCATGAGTGATCCTATATCGAAATGGCAACACTTGTTTGATCCTGCATACACTATTGCTGATTCAAGTGATCTTGGATATCATGGACAAAAAATAGTCGTTTCTACATATGCAACTGGTGAGAGCAACATAAGCGAAGGAACAATGTTTCCAATTGTCAAAAATTCTGATTTGAAATCAGACATTGATTATCCTGTAAGCTATACTGAGAGGGCAAGCTCTGCTAGTATACAGATTGATGGATATGTGGCGGTAACTGATATCAATGGCATTGAATACTTTGGTGCTAGTCCTCAACCACCTCAAGGTAGTGGAATATCATCTACTGGAAACTATTCTGCTCAAGTTATCTATTCTATGGCAGCGTTTGCTGTTGTAATAGCTGTTGGCATATTTTGGTGGAGTAGTCGTGTATCAAAGAATGCAAAGAATAGACAAAATGAAGTTATTGGCTATAGCGGTCCAGTTGAATATGAAACTAGAAAACACTGGGCAGATAGATTTGAGGATGACAAATGATTTGGTATGAATCTTCAATTTCTCCCTATTTAATGACCACAAGTTGGTATCTGATGAGATTCACCAGAAAAAAGTTTCTTTACATCGTTAGAAAAAAAATCCAGGATGAGGATCATTATGGTTGCTGCCCAAAATGTACGAGATGGCACAAAAAAGGAGATATTGTATTTGGTCGATCAAGCAAAAGATATTGTCTGAACTGTTATGTAGTACTGTTTGGTAAACATGACATAAAGAAATTCATAACAAAATACATGAATGACAAATATGATGTCTCTCATGAAAGTAAATTGCTAGAAATTATGCCTGATTTTGCAGTACGTTCACAGGTGATGAACCCTAGTTCTAATAGTCCCATACTATGAAGATGATTGAAATAATATTCCTGGCAGCAGGTGGATTGGCTGGAGTCTTTCTACGGTATGGTATGACAAAATCCACGTTGTTACTTGGAGCATTGCCTGTCAATGTCTTGATTGTAAATATAGTTGGCAGTTTCATACTTGGTTCATTTGCAATATTTTCACAACAATGGAACTTGGATCAAAAATATGCCTTGTTAGTTGCTGTGGGATTTTGTGGAGGGCTTACTACCATGTCTTCTTTTGCCTTGGAATCAGTTAATCTAATAGATGCCAAGCAGTATTCACTAGTGATGTTGACGGTGATGGCAAATGTTGGATTATCCTTTGGCGCAATCTTTGGAGGACGTGCCTTGACAAGTGTGATGCTTGGGGCGTTGAAATGAGACTGATAAAAATGTGGTCACTTGTAATTAGGATAAAAAAGAATGATACTGTGAAAGGAAAGCGTGTCCAGTCTCTAATACTTCAGATATTAAAAAAAGGATCAATATCTGGTGCAACAATGTGGACAGGTGTGGGTGGATATGGTAAAAGAGGAGATTCTACTACTCACATAGAAGGAATATCAATTAACATGCCTCTTGTTATTGAGGTCATAGACGAGCTACAAAAACTCGAAAAAGTTTTGCCTGAAATAAAAGAACTAGTTGATGATAATGGTTTGATTACTCTGCACGAAGTTGGCGTAGTTTAGAGTTTTGACATTTTTGTGCCTAATCTAGTCAAATTTTAGTCGTAGATATTGTGAAATGCTAAAATGGTTCTTCAAGTCAATTCATCTTGAGAAACTCTTGCCAGTCTATTATTGCCTTGATTGTAAAAAAGTAATTTTTAGCAAGATGCTTGACTATGGTCCAATCTGTCCAACTTGCAAGCAAAAAAGAAAGATAAGATCTACGTAAACATGTACTGATTCTCAAAACTCTAACTTGTGTAATGCTGGTGAAAAACTAGAACAAACTAGTTTATACATTTGATTTATGCAATGTTGTCTATGTGTGGTATGGTATAACAGATACATCATCTACATCTACTAGTCCTCTAAAAGATACTCTGTATAGATTTCTGTGGATTGCCATGTTTGCATCCGATATTGGTGCTGCAATGCAAACTGTTGGATCTGGCTGGCTTATGACATCGCTTGCACCGTCTCCTTTTATCATATCACTTTTACAAATGGCCACAAGTTTATCGATATTTCTATTTGCACTTCCAGCAGGAGCTCTAGCCGATATAATTGATAGACGAAAACTCTTTCTTGCAACACAATATTTTTCACTTGCAGTAGCAGTAGTCTTGAGCGTTCTAACTTTTGGTGGATATACGACATCTTCAGTTCTTCTTGTCTTTACTTTCTTGTTAGGTATTGGTAATGCAATGAGCTTGCCTGTCAATATTGTAGTTCAAACTGAAATTGTACCAAAGAAAAAAGCCCTTGCTGCCATGACGTTATTTAGTGTGGCAATATACACAGGACTTGCAATAGGTCCAATTCTTGGTGGTCTAGTAGTTGCCGTAATAGGGCCATGGGCTGTATTTACATTCAATGCATTTTCCTTTGTTGGAATGATTGTATTTCTTCATAGGTGGAAAAAACCATCAGAACGTAATCTTTTACCTCCTGAACAAGTTGTAGGTGCTATACGTACTGGATTACGATATATGCGACATTCACTGCATGTGCGTTCTCTCTTTGTTCGTGACTTTGCGTTTACAATTTGTGCAAGTTCCATAGTGTCACTCTTGCCTCTTCTAGTTCGTAATCAAACAGGTATGAACTCTATTCTATTTGGAATTCTGGTGGGATCATTTGGAATTGGTGGCCTGATAAGTGGTTTGATTCTAGTGCCCAAGCTACAGAGAATATCTATAGAAAAACGTGTCATAGGAGCAACAATCTTGTATGCAATTGCAATAGGTGCCTTGTCATTTCTACATGATGTCATGGCTGTATTTGTTGGAGTGTTCACAGTTGGTACTGCCTTGATTGTTGTAACATCTAGCTTGAATTTTGTTGCATACAATTCAGTAACTTCTTGGGTAAAAACACGTGTAGTCTCAGTTCATCAGATGATGTATTGGGGTGGAGTTGCACTTGGTAGTATAGTATGGGGAATTGTTGCAGAAGTTTGGGGAATTCCAATCGCATTATTTGCAGCGTCAGTTGGGTTGTTATCTAGTTTGATTGCTTCTATTCACTACAAACTAAAGCCGCATACTGATGTAGATTTTACTCCATCAATGCATTGGGTCATGCCTCATGTTGAGATTGACATTGATGAGCACAAGGATGGAGCAGTACTAGTAGAAATTGAATACCGCATTGATGAGAATAATTCACACAAATTCGAGTCTGCAATGCATGATGTTCGTTCTCTACGATTACGTGATGGTGCAATAAACTGGGGACTATTCCATGATGTTGAAAATCCAAATCGTTACGTTGAGACATTTATTTCAGCGTCTTGGACTGAACATCTACGTCAACATGAACGTATTACAAAGGCAGATCTTGCAATTGAAGATAAGGTCAGATCATTTCACATAGGACCGGATCCTCCGCATATTTCTCATCTTATTGCAGAGAACACTTTCAAGCGAAATCATGATTCTCAAAACAAAGACAAGGTTTGATATTTACACTCCAGTTGATTTTGGTTTGAGCACCACCAAGACTCCTCCACTTCCACTGGCACTCACAACAAGTTTCAATATCTCTCCAGTCTGGATTGCTCCACTTATCCATACTTGAATGGAATCAATGTCGTATGACTTGAACCAATTTTTTATTTCATCAACACTGGTTACAAATCCACTCATATCATTTTGCGATGAAATTATTTGTTCATGTGTTTGATTATCGATTTTTGGAAATACTAGTTGAATTTTTTTAGAATCTTTTCCATCACTCATTGTTTTTTCATCTCATGTGTGAAAAGATCAAGTGTAAATGAATCAAATAATTCTGATTTGGTACGCCATGATTCATGTGGACGCGGAACCGTATGATATGTACCGCTTATGGAATTTTGTGTAATTTGCATCAAAAGATACCCATGTCTATTTTCACAATAACTCTCAAGTGTGGTATCGCTATCTGGCATTGTATATGGAACTGGTAATGGATCTCCATTTGGTTGCTTTTGCATGTAATGCAAATGCCAGTATCCTCCTGCTCCTGCTACAATGTATGGTATGTCTCTGTTATCAATGCGTCTTGTAAATCTCTGATAATTATGGACATGTCCTGCAAATACAATGTCTGCATAACGCCCAGATTCTGAAAATGCATTGTCAAGTGTCTCATCTATTACCTTACTTCCTGTGTGATACAGGTCTGCAGAATACGCCGGATGGTGCACTGTAACAATTAGGGCCTTGTTTTTTGGGGCATTACGTAATTCACCTTTGAACCATGCTATCTGGGAATCATCAAACTCTCCTCCCTCTGGAACATTGGAGTATAGCCCGACTATGGTTGCAAATGGCGTTTCAAGTGTAAAATAGACATTTGGCTGGACCATGGCTGGCTTGTCTACCTCAACTGAATCGGGCACGACTAGGCGCTTTTTGGCACAAAAGTTTCTCACAAATGCATCAAGTGATGGTGTTGCATCACTTGGAGGTACATCTCCATCATGATTCCCAGGTATTGCAAATATTGGAGCGCTATACTTTGCATATGGCTCGTAAAACTGGGGATAATACTCGCTTGCCTGACCAAAATAGTACACAACGTCTCCCAAATGGTAGAAAAACACAGGCTTGTCCGGTCCTGCCAGATCTGACTCCATTGCCATTTCTACTATTTGTTGTGGTACTGGATACTTGACGCCTCCAGTGTCCCCTGTAACATGAAATGTAATCTTGCCTGAATCAATTATTTTTTTCATGTCATCTTGCGAAATTATATCTTCTAGTTTCATGTGATAAGGAGATGCGCCAGTAGGTTTTGGAAGTGGTTTGAATTTTTGATTTCCTAGTGCAACATGTCTTGTAATTGATTTAACTTCTGAATGATGTTCTTTTTTGTGTACACTCATGTGTATGTAATTTACAAATTTTATATTAAGTATATTGTTTGATTTGTACATTAGAAATAAAAGTAAATTGTTCTGTAACAATCTTCGTTTAAAATCTTGTGATAGTATCATGAGTATGCCTTTTTTATAATGAAAACAAGTTATCTGTGAAGATATGTTGGGTATAGTTCCTCCTCATCTTTTGCGAGAAATCATGGCTAGAGGAGATATTCTTATGAAACAATCAGCAATTGATACAATTACATTATCTGAACAAGTAAGAATGACTCGACAAACTTTTGCCACAAATGTTGTCAGGTCTGTTTCAACACAAAAAGAACGTCGTATCTATGATGCACAAAATAAAAGCACACTTCCTGGTGTATTGGTATTAACAGAGGGTGGAAAACTTACAGGAGATCAAGCAGTTGGTGAAGCATACAATGGTGCAGGCTGGACATATGATCTTTACAAAAACATCTATGGACGAAATTCTATTGATGACAAGGGCTTGATAATAGATTCTTCAGTGCACTTTGGTAAAAATTATGATAATGCATTTTGGAATGGCAACCAGATGGTTTATGGAGATGGCGATGGAAAAATATTCAATCGATTCACCAAGGCAATAGATGTGATAGGTCATGAGCTTACACATGGGGTAACACAATATATTGCACAACTGGAATACCAAGACCAGTCTGGTGCACTAAATGAACACATTTCAGACGTTTTTGGCTCTATTGTCAAGCAGTATTCTCTTAAACAAAACGCCAAGCAAGCAGATTGGCTAATAGGACAGGGTCTTTTTACTGATAAAATACATGGAGTCGCATTACGTTCCATGAAGGCTCCTGGCACTGCGTATGATGATCCCTTGATTGGAAAAGACCCACAGCCTGGAACTATGAATGATTACAATGATACAACTGAGGATAATGGTGGAGTTCACATCAACTCTGGCATACCAAACTATGCATTCTATCTAGTTGCCACTGAAATTGGGGGATATTCTTGGGAAAAATCTGGTATGATTTGGTATAAGACACTTGGTTTGTTGGAAAAAAATTCTGATTTTCAGGATATGGCTGACTGTACGTCTGAGGCAGCAGGCGATTTGTTTGGAAATGGATCTGCTGAAGAAAATGCTGTGAGTAAGGGTTGGAGCGGTGTGGGAATAACGGTAAAGAAATAATTGTCAAGGTCGTGTATGTATGTCTGTGAAGATACATTTTGAGCGCACTGGTGGATTTGCAGGATTACGTACATCAATCTCGCTTGATACTGATAAAATGTCACAGAGTGAATCTGAACAACTTCATAACATGTGTGCAAATGTGAATTTCTCGAATCCACCCAAGTCAGAACCAAAAAGTGGTGCAGCAGATATCTTTCACTATAAAATTACTGTAGAATCAAAAGATGGCAAGAAAACAATAGAGACATCTGATCTATCCATCACTCCTGGATTTGAAAACTTGGTAAATTTCTTGTCTGATAAAGCACTAGAGAAATAATTAATAATTTTATCATGTTCATATTGGAGTAAATGCAATATTTCTAATGTACTCTAGTGTGACGAGTAAACATCACCGCCATAGATGTTTGTCATACTAGGTGATGTTGAAGTCAATGCATTGCTTGAATCATATGTTTTGATTGTTCCAGCAAGTGGGAAATCATATTTGCCAACATCAAGTGACGCAGTACCATTTGATACTGGCACACTTGCAAGTATGTTTCCAGAATTGCTAACTAGATCCGCTCTTACTGTACTGCTTGGCAGATTGGTTATCTTGATAATCTCGCTTGTTGTTGCGTAATAGTTTGTATATGTTCCATTTAACAACTGTCCTGGATATGTTGTCTGGGGCTCCAAGTATGTGTTAAACGGACCTGGCATCTGCAAGTTCATGGTGCTGTTTGAATACACCATGGTTCCATCCAGATATGCCTTGAGATAGTTATTGCCGTTTGTTATGATGGTACAATCTCGTGTAAGTGGCTGGTTTTGGCTGTCATTTACGTATAATACCTTGAATTGGTTAGCTTGAGTGGCATTACCTATTGTAGATACTATTGCCCAGACAGTCCCATACTGACTAGTGGCTGAAAAACATGTGATGTAATTCACAAATGGCTGTGATGTCTGGATGTACATTCCATTTTCAAAATATTCGTATGGTAAGGAACGTAGTGGCGTTGTTATGACCGAGTGAAATAGTGTTCCATTTGTGTTGGGTGATACTGCAAAGTATCCTGCCCATGTCTCATTTGCTTTTGCACGCGCACCTACGTGTAGTCCCTGGGGGTTCTTGAAGAAATCATATTGAGCTCCAAATGCTGGTGCATCTCCTCCAAAGCCCCAGTATCTAGAACTGTTTGCTAGTTGTTGTTGAGTTTTGGTTTCATTGGTTAGAGAATCAGATACTATCAATCCTGATTTGACTTGGTTAATGTGTGCAATATTATTTTGTGTAGTTGCAGATGCAGAAATGGATGCCTGACCGGTCCCAGCAGAGTTGATTGCAGATACTCTGTAACTGTATTGAGTATTTGGTACAAGTCCTGTGTTAGAATATGATGTAGCTGTGGAATTGCTATTTGAAATAATTACATCCCAAGTAGAACCGTTATCATCTGATCTTTCTATCTTGTATCCTATTATGATTCCATTGCCAGTGTTTACTGGTGCAATCCAAGATAAATTAATTTGCGATGATGAAATTGCATTTGCCACAAGTCCTGTTGGCATTTGTGGTGGTGTGATTGGATTTGATGTTGTTGCAGATGATGTGTTTGATGCAGAACTTGTTCCGATATTATTGATTGCAAAGATGCGATAAGTGTATGTTGCATTTGGTGTAAGTCCTGTATCAGAATAACTTGTTACAGTATTACCAGTATTTGCAACAAGTGGTGTCCATGTGGAACCGTTATCTAATGACCTGCTAATTTTGTATCCTGTTATGGCAGAACCGCCGTTGTCAGTTGGCGCAGACCAGGATAGGTTGATTTGAGAAGAAGATATTACAACAGTGCCAAGTCCTGTTGGTGCCTTGGGTGGAGTACTGTATACTGCTGTGATGGTCTTGTCTGATGATATTGAGATTGTTCTGCTGTATGATGTTGAGCCTGTATCCTTCCAGTGGTCAAATGTATACTGTTCGTACTGGATGTCTATTTGTATGGTATATGACTGTCCATTGCTTAGGGTATACACATGTGGTGTGTATCCTGAACCTATCTTGCCTCCCTCATTACGTAATGTAGTGTAAAAACCAGGAAGTGCATTTCCATCACTGTCTTGTGAATTGACTGTAAGTTGTGAAGTAGTAGATTGTGGAGTGGCTGATGCAATATTTGATGGATTACTTGTTATCAATATGGTTATCGCAGATACTCTGTACGTATACGTGGTTCCAGCTGATACGTCTGTATCTTGGTATGTTGTATCTGCATCATAGGTATTAGATGAAATGGTATTCCATGTAGTACCTCCGTCTGTTGATCTTTCTATCATGTATCCAGTTATTGTTAAACCGCTGATGTTTGATGGTGCTGTCCAGCTAAGGTCTATTTCAGTCTCTGATGCTGTAACTGCAGAAAGATTTGTTGGAGGAGATAATGTTATTGGTATGGGATCTGCACTTGCATATTGATTTATAGAAAATAATGCAAGAAATATTACTGATATCATACATGGTATAAAATATAATTTATTCAATCTGTATTATCTCACATACAACAGATTAACTAGTTATACATAGAAAATCCTGTAATATTTTTTTTATGTTTTTACACGGATAAAATTATGAATCTGAATTACATATTGATCTCATGTAACAATTTTGTTCACACGCATGTTAGAAGATGAATCTATTAATTACACTTGAAAAAAGAAATTCATGTTGATGTGATATAATTTTAATGTGTACCGGATTTGGAAATTGCTGTGTTGTTATAGAACAATTTATCCAAATTGTTATAAGGAAAAACTGTGTTAACTAGTTGCTCATGGATATTGACATATTTTTAAAAGACATCAATGAACTTCTTTTAGGTGTGCTAACTATCACGTCTTCCAAAAATGTATCTGGTAATCCACCTTCAACATCTCTGATAAATATCCGCATGAGCATGACTACAACACCACTAGATGAATCATTTTCATCTGAGGTTCCAAAAACAAAAGTATATCCAAGACGTGAGAGAAACGATCCGCTAATTGATGTAATAGATACTGGTAGCCAAATTCGAATCATTACAACCTTGCCTGGAATACGATCTGAAGATGTATGGTTTGATATAGAAAACGGTATTTTGACAATTGAGATATCAAAATATGGTCAAGTGTTAAGAAAAGAAATTCCTTGTAATATATCGTCTGAGCAAATCTCTATCAAATCATCTACTGTTAAAAACTCTGTACTGGAAATTATATTTGATAAAGTGTAAACTAGTTCTGTACGTTTTCTTTTTACAATTTTATGCTAGTTTCATCCCAGAACAATCTTGCACATTGTTTTAAAGAATCCGTGTGATATCTAAATTATGACACTTGTAAAACAAAGCAGTGCTGAAAAAACTGAAATTCTTTTTGGACAGCACGATGTTTTGGAAACATGGAAAGAATGTGCATTTAACACAAAAAATGAGATCAACATATATGCAGATTCTGGTGATTCACTAGAAACACTTGGTTTCAAAAATTATCTAGAGATCCTGCGTTCGCTCAAAGAAAAAGGTGTCCGGATACGATACATTACAGAAATATCAAAATCAAACCTACAGTTCTGCAAGTTGCTCATGAATATAATATCTGAATTTCGCCATCTTGATGGCATCAATGGGGCATTTGGTGTAACAGATGACGAGTTTTTGGCAACTGCAACTCTTCAAGATATCACTCCTGTATCTCATGCAATCTATAGTAATGCAAAACAGCTAGTCGAAGTCCAGAGGCATATCTTTGAAACTCTATGGAACAGATCTGTTCTTGCAGAGCGTAAATTAAAAGAGATTGAAGACGGAACCGAGCCTGAATTTTTTGAAGTAATAAACGACCCTCAGAGGTCCACTGAAATCATAACAAATCTTGCAAGAGATGTAAATAATGAGGCATTGGTATTGTTGCCACTGAGCAAATCAATGGTAAGGCTCTACAAACTAGATGTCTTGAAACATCTTACTGCATCATCCAAAAAATCAAAGATTCGAATTATTTGTCCAATAGATAATGAAAATGAGGGAATTGTCCAGTTTCTTCGCACAAATTCTAATGTCAGCGTCTTGAATGGACCTGAAGGCTCTGTTGGCCTTATCATAATTGACAATTCCAAGTTCTTTATATCTGAAGTTCATGAAGAGACAGGAACGGAATTTTCAAAGACTCTGGGATATGGATTGTATTCTAACAGTGTTTCTGTAATACAATCAATACGATTGTTTTTTGAGCTATTGTGGAAATCTGATGAGCTAAGTGAAAGATTAAAGGATCATGAACGATTACAGGCTGAATTCATCAACATTGCAAGTCATGAGATCAAGACTCCTATCCAAGCATTGCTTACATATTCTGAATTACTGCAATCAGAACCTACAAAAAATGAATCATACGTTGATGCAATTCAGAGAAATGCACTACGACTAAAACTATTGGCAAATAACTTGCTAGACTTGACAAAAATTCAGAACAAGACACTTGTGATTCGAAAAGATAGATTTGATCTATCTGAGGTGATATATCTAATGGTAGAAGATTTTAGAAATCAAATCAAAAGTGACCAATCTCACTCTCTTGTTGAATTGTTATTTACAAAACACGATCCAATATTTGTCAATGCAGACAAGGATAAAATCACACAGATAGTTTCTAACCTAGTTCACAATGCCATGAAATTTACTGAAAGCGGTGTAATATCACTTGGAATAAAAAAAGAGCAAAACGAAGTGACTGTCTCTGTAAAAGATACTGGGGCGGGAATAGAGTTACATATCATGCCTCATCTTTTTACAAAATTTACCACAAAACATCATAGTGGAACAGGAGTTGGATTGTATATATCAAAAAATATTGTAGAGGCACATGGGGGAAAGATTTGGGGCAAGAATAATTTGCATGGGAGAGGTGCCACATTTGCGTTTACATTGCCTATTAAATAATGACCTAGAGTGTCAATGGGACGAGTTTCATATTCTACGCTTGATGTATGTTGAGAAATTCAATTTTTTTCAATATGTAATTATTCTTCAAGTCTTACTGTTTGTTTTCAATTACAAGAAGTGTGTTATGGTCTTTCCATGTTATCTTGTCTAAATCGTCATAATGATTCAAAATGTTTTGAACAAATCTGTGCAATGCCTGCTTGAATTCTTGTTTTTTGTAAAACTTGAACGTTGAATAGTGATGATTTTTCACCTGTTCAACTAGCTTCTCTAATGGGTATACTCTATTGTGCTCAAAAAACTTGACAGAATCAATGTTTAGATTCTTGTCCTTTTCAAATGCCGATTTTAATTCATCCAATTCGTATAATCTGTTCTCTTTTTTGTTAAATGATGGAAAATGCATTCCCCATATGGTTTTGGCATTTTGGTCTGGTGATCTGGTATATATGAATAGTTTTCCATTATTTTTGAGTACTCGTGAAGATTCTCTTAAAAAATCTGCAAGTGTAAAGTGGTGTATTGCATTAAACGACATGACACAGTCAAGCGAATCTGTGTGTAATGGTATCTTGTGAGAGTCACTTCTAATTGGGGTAAAATTTGTAATGCTGTTTTTGATAAAATGCTCTCTTAGGTGCCTTAGCATCTCTCTATTGTTATCAAGGCAGAATAGATGGCATTTTTCACCCAAATGTTGTACAAATTTGAGACTGTATCTTCCAGCTCCGCATCCAATGTCTGCGGCATGTATCTTTGGTAGGTCTTGTAATTTGTTTGTGATAAACAACATTGGTCCAAGATCTGTTGTTCTTATCTCTCTATACTGTGGTGCAATGTGAAGAAAATGATCATGCATTTTATTTAGAACCGAATTTTTTTTACCGAATGTACTCATTAGTTACTTGGAATTTTATAATTTTAAAGTGTTGTGCAAAAGAAATAAAAATCATGAAAATTTGACAAAAAAATAATCACAATCTTATTGTAGAATAAATTGTTCCACTATTTCATGGAATGTCCAAAATGTGGCTCACCAATGGACCAGTCTACAAAAGACTCTAAAACTATCTACACTTGTTTTTGCTGCAACAACAAAATCATCCAGTGATAGTTAAATCAAAGATTATCCCTATCAAGTATAATGAAGTTTGACGAGTTTTGGGGTACAATAACTGCAGACCTTGTCGAGCCAAAACAATTTGCGACCCAGGCCAAGCCATTTTCTGCCAAGTATTCAGGCGGCAGGATAATGGCGTCAACTAGCGATTCCCTGTGGCCAATTGATAGGTCTACCATGAGGCAAATATGGACCAAAGCCATGTCCATGCATGAAAAAATGAGGTTTATTCATACAAATTATTCCCATGAGGGCATTCGTACCTCATCTTATATCATTTCATTAATGAAACATTACGTCAAGGACGAGGCCAAGATGGAGTGATATCTTGATAAATATACTAGAAAACCTATAGTGGTACCATGGAAGAAAAAAGAAAGATGAAGTCAAACACTGAAGACGAGTACAACAAGGCACTTGCCTCTGAAGATCCTACTATAATATCTGAAGAAGAAAAAGAGAGACTGACAAGAGAGGCAATCAAGAAATTCAAGTCACTCTGAAAGTGGATTTGTAACAAGCGTGATTATGTGTTAATGTATCAATTACCAATGCCACTACCCATCGTTATTACTATGGATCATCTTTGAACAATCCCGTTTTTTTGTTCAATCAGAATTCTTTTAGCACTTTACATGTAGTGCATCTGATGTTTCAGATCCTATTAGTCTAATTTTGTCCTAGAAATTAAAATAATTGGTAGTATTGCGATAATTAACATGAGTGAAGAAAATGGAAATTCAGGAACTGTTGGAATGACTTTTGACATGTTGGTAATAGTTATAGTATGAGTGGAAAAGTGTGGAACTAGAACCAATACTTGTACTCCACTTTGAGTAACCACTATGGCAAAACTTGGATTGTCTGTAGGTTTAGCATGAAGTATTGCATCCATGTTTGGTGCAGGAGCAATCAATTTTCCATCATACATTATTCCAAGATCCTTGAGATTTGCCACATTAATTGTAGTGGCTGCAAGATTGAATGCTATTACCTTGGGACCTGTCTGATTTGTTGCACTTACTTGGACACCTAATGAGTCAGGAGTATTTTGTGTAGTTTGAACTGAAACATTGCTGTCTATTGATTGCGTTTCAGATTGATTCGTTCCAACATTCACTTCAGCGGCTATTGTTTGATTATCTTTTGCTTGATTGATATTCTGGATGTCTTGTTGGGTTGGAGTAAATATTGGAGATGGCGTTGGATTTGGTAGAGTATACGCTGGTTCACCGTTTCCTACAATAACTTGACCCATCATCCATGGATGTACCGTGCAAAAGTAATTGTATGTTCCAGAATTGTAAAAAGTAAATTGGTATGTACCGCCTATTTTGATCAAATTACCACTATCAAATACAGTTCCAGTTGTATTATCTGTTGATAGACCGCTTGTCACATAGTGCTGTACATCATCGGTATTTTTCCAAGTTACTGTTGTTCCAGGTATTACACTCAGTGGATTTGGATAAAAACAATTCTTCGTAGATACACAACCCGCTAATGCAGAAGCACCTGCGCCTTTTGCCATATCAATTTCATTTGGACTAGAAGATGTTGGCGGAGTTACTGGTGGAATTATAGGCGGTGCTGGTGGAATCGTTGTTGGTAATCTATTTCCTGCGAATTGGAAGACTCGCACAGCTGTTCCTTTACCACCATAATTTACATCAACTTCGTATGTTCCAGTTGATGCCCAAAGGTCACCACCTGCAGTAACTTGGGTGGAATATGTATTATCAGAACCGGGAGTTGCTTGAGTGATGTACACTGCGTGTTGCAAGGGATCTTTGATTATCACAGATATTGGGATGTTAAGTTGTTCAGCCACCGAACCGGATATACTTATCATATCCCCAAAATTATACGTGGGTTTGTCAGTTGAAACGGAAATAACAAACGGTGCTATTATTGGACCTTCTCCGGAGAGTTCGAAATAGGTTGAACTAACTCTTGCTTGTTCATCTCCTTGTTGTACTGCGATTCTGTATGGACCGTTCTCGGCCCATATATTGCCAACAGTGCTGACTTTTGCAACAAAATCTCCGTTGCTGTCTACGGTTAATTGATCTACTGATACCACATTTCCAGATGGACTGGTTATCTCCACATGTACATCTTGTCCTGGGTATGGATTTGCAACATGTGCAGTGATCATAATTTGTGAATTGTGATCATAAACTGGTTTGTCAGTTGTCACCGTAACTGCTATTGGTGGTATCTGCTGAATGTTACTGGTATCGTTACAGTCGGGACATGTTAGATATGGGCTGTGCTGGGTTGGTGTTGGAAAAATCTCATTTCCAACAAAACTAGTTCCAATAATTTTTATTTCTTGAGTTCCATCAATGAATGGAATTGATAGAGTTCTATCGGTTGTTGTAGTATCAATCTCCTGAAAATTATCTTCCTGACCGTCTACTAGTACATTGTACTTGTCGTCTTGACCATTTGTTAATGTTGCATTAATCAATGCTCTTGGGAGTGTTACTGTTAATACTCCGTTTCCACTAGTTTGTGTTGATATCGTTAGCGATTTTGATTGCATGTCCGAGGTTATACCTAAAATTTTACCATTGGTTATTTCATATTGTATAGAAAAGTTTGTACCGTCTACTGGTATGGTATTTCCTGATTGATTGGGAACAGATCCTGAGAATTGAAAAGTTGTTTGCGCTGTTTCACTTGAGCTACCATATTGTGCTTTTATTGCATAGGTGCCTGCTGCTTGCCAGGGGGCACCTGTGGCCATTGTAGATGTTGAAAAAGTCCTGTCAGATCCTAGGTTAACTGTATTAATTATGACAATGTTTCCTATTGGACTAGTGATGATGACTGTGATTGGTGTATTGGAAATATAGTTTTGTGTACTTCCAGATATTGTAATGGTGTCCCCATCATTGTATGATGTCTTGTCAGTTGTTACTGTGATTCCACCTGTGTTTCCAGTTGTAGCTTGATTTGCGCCTGTATAATTCAAGATAGCTGGTCCTCCTGTATATTGTGCAAAAACTGGTGTGAATGCAATGCCTGCTACTGTAATTACCATAACTAAAATGACAAATGTAATTCTAGCATTGTCAATTTTACTTTGCATGTCTTACTCCTTTATTCCATGATCTTGGCTCTTGTCTTGATGGAATCACTATCTTGTGTCGCTTGATGTCTGCCTTGACTAGTTCTCGTAGTTGCTGTACCTTGGTTCTTCCGTGGAATTTGGCATCATAGTATAGCAACTTGGATGTTATACGATCATACTGCAAACTTGTACGGTTTCGTTTTGGTCTGTCATCTCCATGAAAACCTGTCAATGACATGTCAATAGCATGTCATCAACACGTAATAAAGATTACGTGCATGTAACTTGTCGCTCACATGCTATTGACCAGTTGGTGTATATCACGGGGCATGCTAGTAGACATGTCAAAGACATGTCATTGAACGCAGGACACAAGCGCAAACCAACCGTAGCCATAAAGGATGATGTATACGAAAAGGCAAAGGACAAGGCAGCAGAAAAGGGCCTGACGTTAGTAGATTATGTCAATGAAATCATTTTACAAAACGTGGAAAAAGATGTGTTTCTGAAAAACTATGCACCGCATATAGAAAAAATAAGCACTGGGGATACAATCATACTTCGAGACAACAAAATAAAAACAATTGTCGAAGTGTATCTAAAGGAAGGAAAGATGCATTGCTCAAATGACGAAGGTCGTGATTGCATCCATGTGCATTTTGCACTGGGATTGCCTGAAGTTGGACGATTAAAGAAAAAATAATTGTTTATAAAACATATGGCCATAAACTAACATAAAACTGATCAGCGATCTTTTTGCTTTCAATGCATTCACTTGATAACGGTACAGTAACTTTGCAACTTATATGAAACCAAAAAAAGAGATTGAATCTACATGAATGAAAAAGACAAGGAAGATCTTCAAGTCAATACAGTTTCGTCTTCTGCATGGATTTCACTTGCAATAATTAGTAGCCTTGCTCTAGTTACAATGTATGGCGAAACAATGGTATTGCCTGCAATTCCTAATTTCATAAAAGATTTTGGTATAACATACAACACGTCGTCTTGGATCTTGTCATCGTATCTTATTGCAGGTGCAGTAATGACTCCAATTGCAGGCAAGCTCTCAGATGTATATGGTAAAAAAAAGGTTCTACTTGTTGTCATGATGATATATGCAGCAGGAATTTTGGGCGGAGGATTTGCAAATTCTTTTTATTTTATGATATTTGCACGAGTTGCTCAAGGCGTTGGGATTTCCATGTTTCCAATTGCATTTGGAATTGTACGTGATATCTTTCCAAGAGAAAAACTTGCAATTGCCCAAGGGATATTTACATCAACATTTTTTGGCGGCTCTGTAGTTGGACTAATTGTCGGCGCAAGAATAATTTCAAGTTATGGATGGCATGCAACATTTTTCTCTGTATTTCCTGTCGCTATGGTACTTGCGGTGATAATGGCAAAATTTATCCGTATTCCAAAAACAGATCCTAGCCAATATCACGGACTGGATATTCCAGGTGCAATTACACTATCCATTACAGTAATTTTATTCCTGATGGGAGTATCTTATCTTGAAGAAATTGCTCATGGAAACATGAACTCTCTTGTATTCTTTGCAGGTGCAGCAATATCTGTAGGGGCGTTTACAATACTTGAAAAAAGAATTGCTCATCCACTAGTTAATTTCCAAGTTCTTGCAAACAAGATACTTTTGCCGACTAATGTTATCTTGATGATAGTTGGAATATCTACTTTCATGGTATATCAAACCATTCCAATATTAATTCAAAGTCCACAACCACTTGGCTTTGGAGGTGATGCAATAACAACTGCAAATGTACAGCTTCCATTTATGATAATATCGTTAATTGTTTCGGCGGCATCAGGCTTTATTGTATCAAAGGTTGGAAATTTCAGACTGACTGCACTTGGAACAATCGTATGTACAATAGGATTCTTTGGACTGGTAGCATTCCACTCGACTGAATTTATGATATCTACTGCACTTGGAATAATATCAGTAGGATTGTCATTTGCATTTGTAGGCGGATTTAATATTATTCTAGTGTCGTCTCCACCCAAGGTTGAAGGAATATCACTTGGCATGTCAGTATTGCTTATTTTGGTAGGGCAGTCTCTTGGGCCTTCTGTTGCTGGCATGTTCCAACAGATGTACAGTCAAACAGTTCCAAATGTATCCGGTATGTTTCCATCTGCATTGTCTTACATGCAAATATTTTCTAGTGCTGGAATAATATCTATAATTTCAGTTGTACTTGTTATTGTTCTACGAAACAAAATAAAAACACTGACAAGTTATGATTCAAAAATATAGGAAAAAGTAAATTTTATGGATGGTAATTTCCACCCAAGTATGCACCACTGTCCATTGCATCTTGTGGTATCACATTGTATGTGCTATTGCATCCTGTCTGAAATGAGTAGCAATTAGTCGAACTGGCTACTGTTCTAGATGCATCGCTTGTTCCAGTGTATGTACCTGGTGTGCTCCATCCTGATGCTGATAGCATTCCAACTGATATGGCAATTGCACCGCATACACTTGCAGCAAGTATGACTAGAAATATTTGCACCATGGTGATATAATTTGGGCTTTTTTCATTTAACTCTTGCCTAACAATGTTCGTGATGATGTGCAAACAGATCTAGTCTGACAAATGTTTACCAAAAAGACGATTTGGTTCATATTTTTCAGTCTTTTTTGATGATATACCATGGAGATTCAAATTGGTTGTACCGGTTGGAGTTATCAAGGCTGGATTGGACCATTTTATCCAAAGACTATGGCAAGCACTGACTATCTAAAACATTATTCCAAAACATTTGGCATCACAGAAATAAATTCAACATTTTACAAAATTCCGTCTCAAGTTACAACAAAAAAATGGTTCTCTGACACACCAAAGGATTTCATATTTACTGCCAAGTTGCCAAAGCAAATAACTCATGATGCAAGATTAAAACCTGGGCCATACTTGGACCAATTCATAAATGCTATAGCACCGCTTGGCTCTAAAATGAAAATTCTTGTGATACAGTTACCACCATCATTGTCATTTCCAGAAACAAAAATAAATCTTGAAAAAATGTTAAACCATCTTCCTGGCAAGTATCGTTATGCAGTAGAAGGGAGACATTCGTCATGGTTTACAGACGAGTCGTACAAATTTCTCTCAGAAAATAATGCATCCCTTGTGTGGAATGATGTTTCAGGTGTGTCAAATCCATGTAATGTAACTGCAGACTTTGTCTATGTTAGATTGATTGGGGACAGGACAATTCCTGAAAACTTGTTTGGAACAATTCAACGAGATAAAACCGAGTCTATAAAAAAATGGGCACAAAAATTAGATGAGATAAAAAACAAAGTATCTCTTGCAGTGATAATGGCAAACAACCATTTTGAAGGGTTTTCCCCAGTTACTGTAAACAAGTTACGGCTTGAACTGGGGTTGGATGAAATTACATGGCATGGCAAAAATCAAGAAAAACTGTTCTGATTTCATGCATGATACATCACAGTCTGTAGTACATGACATGAAAATCCTTGGCTATTCTGTATGCCATGTTCTGAATTTTGGTCACCTGTGTTATGTTTGATCTTCCATGCCCAATTTGGTTCATTATTGTCATACATTTGTGTATCCTGTGATGGTCTTCATGGTTGACTTTCTCTGACCACATTTGAAAACAGTCGTCAAATTCCAGACAAAATCTTAGAATAAATTCTTCCCAATTGTTGTAACTTGTAGAATATCCAATGGCTCTTGCAAGTTCATGGAATTCATTGCTTCTGTCAATTAAGAGCATATCAAGAGATTTTTTCATTCTTGTGTTGTCTTGGAATTTTAGAATTGATGTCATGGCATATGATAGAATTTGAAAATATTAAGCACTAGGAATATACTGCAATCAAGTGCAACCGTGATTTTACACTTGAACTTCTGATTCCTTGGTCTTTTTGAGTGCCAAAATAAGAAATGCAGCAATCAAAAGTGATGCAACCATGAAGATACTTCCAGCATTATACGAACCAGTGTCTGTCTTTAGATATCCTACAATGGATGGACCAATGAATCCTCCAAGATTTCCTATGGAATTTATCAATCCAATTGAAATTGCAGCAGATGTTTCTGTCAAAAATATTGTAGGTAGTGACCAAAACGGACCAAATGCAGAATAGATTCCAACTGTTGCTATTGTAAACATTATCATAGAAAATAACAGATTTGGATACACCATGATAGATAAACCCAGGCCTATTGCACCAACAATTAGAGAAAAAAATGCATGGTATTTTCTTTCATTTCTCTTGTCTGATGATCTACCTACTAACATCAAACCAAAAAATGCAGCAATGTATGGAATTGCCACCAAATATCCCACACTTGTAACAGATTGATTTCCAAGTCCATTTATTATAGTTGGAAGGAAAAACCCCAGTCCATAAAATCCCGTTATCCAGAAAAAGTAAATCAAGACAAGTAAAATCACATCTCTTTCTTTTATGGCATTTTTCCATGAAAATCCAAACTTGGTTTCTTTAGTTTTGGTCTCATTTGCCATCTTGGATATGAACCACTCTTTCTCTTCTGGTAAAAGCCACTTGGCCTGGCTTGGTCTGTCAGTTAGATACCAAAACGCAAACAAGCCAAGAATTATTGATGGCACACCTTCTAGTATGAAGAGCCATCTCCAGCCTTGCATATCAAACCAATTCACTGACAAGATATGCGTAGACAAGGGTGCTCCAATTATCTGTGATATTGGAACTGCTGTCATGAACATCGAGTACGCAATGGCTTTTTCCCTTCCAGTAAACCAGTGGGATATGTACAGTATTATCCCTGGAAAAAATCCTGCTTCTCCTAGGCCTAGTGCAAGTCGAAGTGCATAGAATTGATTGTCAGTATTTGTAAATGCAGTAAGGACACTTACAATTCCCCACCCAATCATTATTCTTGCTACCCATTTCCTTGCACTCCATTTCTGTATCCATATTGTAACTGGAATTTCTAGTACAAAATACCCGATAAAAAATATTCCAGCGCCTAGTCCAAATATTGCTGCAGTGAAATGTAGGTCCTTTGTCATGGTAAGTGCAGCATAGCTGATGTTTACTCTATCAAGAAATGTTACAATATACAAGGCAAAAATAAATGGAATTATCCGAAGAAAACGTTTTTTGCGAATTCTTTTTTCCATGTGTTCATCTAGTGTCATGATTATAACCCTCTAAACAAAATCAAAAGTCTGTCAAGATTCATTTCACATGTACAATATCACAGTTATTTATAATGACGTCTTGTCTGTGTTACAATTCACATTACTGGATCAAACCAGCCTAATGCTGAATCATTCGTATTGCACTTGTGACTATGAAAAAAGATATTTTTTTGACATTATTTGTCTAATTCGTCTTTGGCTTTGTTCACATCTAGAGTCTTGTTTTTCCTTGTGATCCAAATAGAACCAATCGTAGTCACAATGTTTGTTAAAATGATGACATATACTGCAATGTTGATAAAAGTATCAGCAAGAGGAATCCCGTCATTTAGTGCTGCAATTGATAAAGTGGCAGGAACTACGCCTTGCGCACAGATGAACAATATGGCAAGTCTGTCTTTTTTTAATTCTGATTTTCTAGTAGATGCTTTTGTTGCAAAAAATCTAACAAGCAAGAGGATCCCAAGTATCATCAAGCCAAGTACGAGATTTGTTATGATGGTTGATGGGACAATCACAAACACTAGGCCCAAAAATACGAAAAAAAATGTCTCCATGAGAAAAGACACTTCTCCTTGAAACTTGTAGAATTGGTCATTCATTTCAACAAGGTCAAATTTTTGTCTTAGGCGAGACATTACAACTTTTGAGCTTCCAAGGAATAATCCAAAGATAAGCACTGCCACAAGACCACTTCCATGCAAGAGTTCTGTTATGGCATAGGTTGTAAAGAGTAGTCCTAACGCCAAGACATATGTGTACTTGAAATTTCTAACAAATTTTAAAACAAACATCCATGTAATTGACAAGCCAATTCCAACAATGATGCCTATTGAAAAGCTAGCCCCGATTGTAACTAGTGGAATTGTCCAGTTGCCTGTGCCTGTCTTGTATAAACTCACAAAGGCTTCATAAAATACTATGGAATAGATTGAATTCAAAATTGATTCAAGTGTGAGAAATGTTATTGTATTTTGGCCTAGCTTGAGTGCCCTTGATAATGGAATTACAACAACTGATGCAGTTTCGCCTCCTACCATTGCCCCGAATATGAGTGACTGGACAATGTCCCACTTTAGAATAAAGTGAAGGGAGATGCCAATCAAAAATATGCTTGATACTACATAGATAGTTACCTGAACAACAGTTCTTGGACTTCCTTTGATAACTTCTCTTATTCTCATATCCATTCCGCTGTAAAACAAGATCATGATCAAGGTAAAACTAGCAAACAACCCTAGAACTGGAATCAAAGGCTCTCGTGGAAATACATTGAAGATTGGTCCAAGTATTACGCCTATTAGGATAAGAAAAAGATAATACGAAATTCCAGTTTTTTTGAAAAAAATCTCTCCACCAAATCCTAAAAATATGATTCCTGCGGCAGCTAAAAAGATCAGTATTTCATTTATCATAAAAAGACTAAAAATTTATGTGATAAAATTCTGTCGCACAAGTTTCTAGTTTTACATGTCTAATGCATTTTCAAATCATATCATCTGCTCTATTGCGGTGGCGTATGATTAGGCGCGACATACCGTTGATTGTATTGCAGTGTATACATACCGACTTTAATATTTTAAAAAAGTTAGGTAAATGTGCAAGTCTTATCTTCTCTAGGGAACAAGTCTGATAAAAGAGAAGATCTAATTCTTAGAACTTTGCTTGATGTACACTGTAGAGCCATTTTGGGTGCAACAACAGAAAAACCGATTACCGCATCTGATATTTCGCTTGTTTGCAATATTCCTCTTAGTACTGTATATAGAAGATTAAAGACACTCAGGACTCTTAAATTTCTACATGTATCATGTACCATAAGACCTGATGGCAAAAAATTACTATTCTTTCAAAATCGACTTGTAGGAATTGACATATCTTGGAATGATTCGCAGTTGCAAATTTCTACCAATTTTTCAAGTACAATGTGATAATCTAAAAGTCGGTTACATGTTCAATATTGTTTGAAAAAATTATAATCCTATACTGTTGATGGTATTTCCAGAATTTGCATCAATTATGAGAATTATTTTCTTACCCTTGTGGTCGTATTGAGCAAACCATATGGGAACATGCAAAAGTTCGCCGCTTGAAACTTCTTCCTGAGTCTCCATCTGTCTTATCATGTGGTATTTAGAGTGGACTTTTTGTGATTGCACTTGATCTATGATGGTCTTTGCTTGGCTTTTTGCGGTATCCTCGTTGATATCACCATTTAAGATCTTGACTGATTTGGGAATCTTTTTTGCATCAAAATCAATTCTGTTATCCAGTGTAAACTCGTACCCATGTGGTTGATATGATATCAATGATTTCACTGAAACTACTGGACAGTTGTAGTTTTCATCTACAGTGTATGCCTTTGTTGCATTGTTACCTCCACCCATCATTCCTCCTCCGCCCATCATAGTTCCAAACAACATTCCATCCATCATTCCTCCGCCAAAACCTCCTCCTCGTCTAGAACCTCCACCGCTCATTGCTCCTCCCATAAGTCCTGCCATTGCAACAGTTGCTGCAATACTTCCGACTTGAACTGCAATGTCTGTTGCAATAAGATTTGTTTTTGCTGATACTGGAATGATCCAATATGGCACCATGCTAAGTTCAAGCTCATCTAGTTTTGAGCTCTCTTGGAGGTGTCTATGTAAGAGGCCTTTGTCCAGCATTTGGTGTAATCTGGCAGTAATCTGGTCTTGGTCTGATATTGTAATTGGTAACATTGTGTGTTTTGCAATGTTTTTCCATCCCTTGTTTTCAAGACTTACACTGCTTCCACAATATTCGCATGTTACTACCATCTCTCCAAATTTGGGTGCAATTGATGCATTACAGTTTGGACATTTTATCTCTTTTACATCTGTACTTGAAGAATCTGGTTGACTGGTAGTAGGTATTGTATCTGTTATCTGTTTTGTACCACACTTGACACAAAAGACTGCATTATCTGGAAGTTGTATGCCGCATTTTTCACAAAACATTTTCTTTACCTATCCTGATTTTATCTCATTTCCACAATGAGAACAAAATTTAGAGTCTGTTGCAACTATGGTATTGCATTTTGGACATGTGACTCCTTGAGATTTTTGTGCTGGTGCTTGTTGTTGTGTCTCTCCACAGTTTGGACAAAAATTATTTGATACTGGCATCATCATGGCACATTTTTGGCATTGTTTCATTGGCGGCTGGTACATTCCCTGGCCCATCTGGCCTGCCATTGCATAGCCGATACCAGAGCCTGCTCCAAATCCAACTCCAAGACCTGCCATCGAACCTGCCCCGCCTGATGGATTCTTGGCTGCTTCTGTCATTGCTTGGCCTGCTTGATACTGCATGTAATTTACGCCAAGAACTGACATCTCTGATCTTGTATTGATTGCTTTTTGTACTTCGTCTGGAAGACTAATTGTCAATCCTGATATCTTGTTTATCTCTAATCCGTATTGTCCAAAGCTTGATGGTGCATTGGCCAGTACAACTTGTTCAATATTTTGCAAGTTTGATGCCAAATCTGTAACCTTCATTCCGCTTTCTTTCATCTTCCCAATTGCATTGAATAGCAAAAGAACCATCTGCTCTTTTAGTCGAGATTCTATTGCATCTGATGTCTGCATTGCAAATGTTCCAACAAATTGATTCACAAAGTTTTCAGGAGATGATATTTTCCATCTAAATTCTCCAAATATTCTCAAATTTACTATACCAAGAACAGGGTCAACAAACTGATATGGCCCCTGCGAACCAAACTTGCCATCGATGTATCTATTTTGTAAATAATAAACTTCAGCAGCTTGCTCTACTCCTGTGAAAAATTTTAACAGTCCGCCTACTATTGGTGCGTTAAAGTCTGTAAGAGCATATCTATTTGGTTTGTCAAAATAAGTTAAAACTTTACCATCTCTGAAAAATACTGCAACCTCATCTTCTCTGACTACGATGTTGTCATTGAGTCTAATCAATCGTGGAACCTTCCACATTACATTGCCTTCCTTGTATTGTGATTCCCACTCTATGGTAGTTGAACCAGCTACACTTCCTCCGGAATCTTGATCTTTTTTACGTCCAAACATTTACAGATGATCTCCATTCTTTGCCATTTTTATCACTTTGTAACCTTGATGTTTTCAACTGACTCTAGTCGTTGTCTCCAAGAATTATCAAGAGCATCAAGCATGGAATTAATGTTTGAAGTGATATCTTGTGCAGATTTACCTGAGTTATATTCTGATACCGAATTTGAACATGTTGAGAAAATTTGTTCTGCAGTGTTTACGAAATTAAAATCATATTCATATAATTTGTTAAGAACTCCATCGTCAATTCGTATGTTTGGTGATATTCCAGCAGATCCTTGTTGAGAATGCTGTACAATGCCTGCAATCCTCTGTATCTCTGATATTGTATTTCCAACTAGTGTAAGGTTGTTAAAATCACCTTTTGCGGTTATGGCCCTTCGCAGATCCTCTATTTTGGACTTGGACTCGTTTAGATTGTCTGATACTTGTTTGCGGAGCAACTGGTCTGCTGCTCTTAGATCTTCAAGATTACGATATTCCTTTAGGCCTGGTATCTTTAATTGTAATTTTTTCCACGTACCTCTGTTTTCAACTATTTTTTCTCGAAGGTCTGGATTATTTTCTGCCATGTGTATCTTTGATCTATGTTACAAAACTTAAAGATTCCGAGAACAATGTTACTTGATTGAACCTATCTTTGGTACTGGTATGACATGCTGCCAAATATGATCTCTGATAAAGTCATATAATACAATGATACATCTCAATCTCACGAAATGAAAAAAACCATTCTTTCTATTATGATATCTATTCTTTTGATAATGTCTACTGTACCATCATTTGCACAAACAAATTCTACAGTTCAAGATTTTAAAACACTTCAACAACAAAAAAACCAAAACAGTCCAAATTTATCATATGCTGTATTTTACATAACAGAAAATGACAAGTGCTCTGATTCAGAGTATAAAAGTTTAAAATTTTACCAAGTAGTTACAGATGAATATCTTTCACTGTATGGAATATCGCATGATCTCCAAGGCTCACTCTGTATCCCACTAAAAAACTATCAATCATATTTTTCTGGACTGTCTACATTTACACTTCCTGTTGTAATATCTGATAATACTGTTGGTCAACAGCTAGTACAACAGGGATTTTACGGAATGTATGAAATAACGGGCACCGGTATGCAGGCAATCTATGTTTGTTCTTGTGATACTCAGATAGAAAGCTGGGCTGGTGCCTGGATTTTGTCTCATGAGTTATCTCATTTCTCACTACGATATTTTGGAGAACCTGATACTATTGCAGTTTCATGGGTTCATTATATCCAGGCACTAGAAAATGACTGTCAGCAAGGCGATTTTTCCAAAGTTTGTTCGCCCTATTCTGCATCAGTAACATCCCCTTCTGGAAACCAAATTCCTGTAATGGTCATATATGGACAGGGACCATCAACTAGTCTTCCACCTAATGCTCCTCAAAGTGAAGTAACAACTTTGTCTGAAAATTCTATTGTTCCGACTCAAAATCCTGCATGTCAAACAAACCAGATATGCATATTGCCTGGTGATTACCTCAAGTATCAGATCACAACATCTGATCTAAACCAAACTATACAATTTAATTTTGAAAATCCTACTGACAACAAGAATATCACAGTAAAAACAAGCGCCATACAAAACGGCTCACCTGCATCTGAATATGATACACTTGATCTAACCAAATCACTATTTGCGCGACCAAGTGGCAACGCATCTAATTTCATGTATCTGCTACCAACTCCTCTAAAACTAAATAATGCATATCATGAAGGGCCTATACAATTTAACAACTATACACGAGATGTATTGTCTGCTCAAACCAATAATAAGACAAATTCTATTCTGGTGCAATTTGACAAAGATACTGGTATATTGATACAGCTTGCAATTTCACATGTTGTAAATGTAGGTGGTAAGGTCTCAGTTGATCAACAGTCATACAAATTAATTGATACAAACAAAATTTCTTATTCTAACTATGCAACAGGTCAAGTTTTGATTCCATCATGGATAAAAGATGATGCCAAGTTTTGGTCTGATGGTTCAATGACTGATGCACAATTTATCCAGGATATGCAATATTTGATTGACAACAAAATAGTAGATATCCCACAAACTACTATATCCGATAATGTGACATCTCAAATTCCTTTGTGGGTTAAAGATGATGCACAGTCTTGGTCGTCAGGTTCTATATCTGATGATGAATTTGCAGGAGCAATGCAGTATCTTGTATCAAATGCTATGATTTCTCTACCGCTTTCTCAAAATAGTACAACCACAGATTTAACTGATCTACCAAATGGAAAAATCAAGATAGGTAACGTGTTACTTGATATTGAAATTGCAGACACTCCTCAGAGACAAAACAAAGGACTCCAATATCATACTCCTCTATCATACAGTCAAGGTATGCTCTTTCCATTTGCGCAACCACAGGTTATCTCAATATGGATGAAGGAAATGCAGTTTCCTATTGATATTATCTGGCTTGATAGTTCTGGAAATGTCTTACACATAGAAAAAAATGCTCCAGCATGCATTGCAGATCCTTGTACTATATACGGCCAAGACATAACTCAGGCGCAATACGTCTTGGAGGTTGCTTCAGGTTTTGCAGACAAGTTTGGAATAACTCTAAACTCACACATGCAGTTATTGACTCCTCTATGATGTCATAAGACTATTAAATTCCGTCAAAACGATTGTTTGTAATGCCAAATAAAATCATGATAAATCTTGACAAGGCAATATACACCGAAGGAGAGTATGTCAAGATAAAATTAGATTATGAAACACTTTCTCCAAAACAAGCAATGCATTTGGTTATCTTTGATCCCTCTGAAAAAGAAGTATTCAGTGAAGATCAGTATCTAAATTCACAAAAGGGATCGTATTCTAACGTTCTACGATTTGATACGAAACAATGGAAAATTCCAGGACGATACAAGGTTGCTGCCTGGGATCAAGAGGGCACAAGAAAAGAAGTATTCTTTCAATTCAAGGCAAAAGCCTAAGCCGATTTTTGTGGTCCACATGCAATATCGCTTAGATCCTTGTTGTTGTATAGATCTTTTATCGCACTCATATCGCAATCTGAAATAAACGGAAAGTTTGTCTCAATTACATAATGCATCAAATCGTCTTCATCTGTAGAGTGTCCCAGTCCTAATGCATGACCGAATTCATGTCTGACTATGGCACCAAGTCGCTCAGATGAAAGATTGTTTACATCGTAAATTGTTATTGCTGCTTTTAGCGTTTCCTGTCCATCTGTAATAGTTTTAGTGTATCCTGAATATCCATCTGGATCTTCCAGATCCGAGAGAACTATTGTAATGTCTCCCTCTTCAGTTGGTGATTGGATTATGTTGAATTTGGTTGGTATGTAAAATGCAGATTTTTCAGTTTGCATACTTTGAATTGCGCCTTGCCATCCTTTGTAATATGTTGAAACCGTACCAACTGGTCCCCTGCCGAGTAAAGAATTGTCTATTTTTACAGATTCTTCTGATAGTATAGCTTCCTTTATTGCATCTATCTTTTCTTTTGACACTGTATCTGAATTTAATATGTTGATGTTCAGAGTTTGATTACTTACTAGATGCCATGGTTTCCATGTATCTACTGTATTACCTCTTAAATTTTGTATCAAATATTGTGTTTTGAGCGGTGTGTTATTAGAATTGTAAAATGATTGTACGTCGCTTGGTACATATGAAATAAATATGAAAACCGCTAGTCCTAGTGCAGCTACTATTGTAACATTTCGTAAAATCTTGTTTTTACGTGGCTCGTTTTTCAACAAGCCAGTTAATGTTTTCTTGTCCTCACGAAGCTCTTCAATTATCTTTTCTTTCTCTGAAATATCGCGCTCAAGATTTACTGTACCTGTTTCTAAACTATCTACACGTTTCTTGAGCTCAGAATTCATCTCCTTGAGAAGAGTTTTTTGAGATGCTAAATCTTCAAATAATTCTTGTTTCATTTATGGAACCGCCTTGAGCGTATGTAGTTTATTTAAAATATGCATTATCTCGTTAATATCATAAGGCTTGTAAATTATGGCAGATGCATCAAGATCTAATAATTTCTCATGAGTGTTATTTGTCAAGTCAGCTGTTACCATTATGACAAGAGCGTCACTCTGAATTTCTCTAATTTTCTCTAATGCGTATAATCCATCATATGTTTCCATCATTACATCTAAAAATACCACATCTGGTTTGAGTCTCTTGTAGATTTCAACTGCTTCTAATCCATCGTACCCTCTTCCAATCACTCTGATGCCCTTTATCAACAAAAAATCAGACAGCACAGATACTGTATCTCTGTCGTCATCAATCACTATGGCAGTAATGAAATTGTTCATACTGTCCAAGTGGGATTGAGAAGCGATTTTCATCATTTATTTGCATTATTGAATATATATTAGATGAATTTTGTTTAGTTTGAACAAACTAATTTTTTGTCATCTTTTCTACCGGGTAGTGGAATTTCAAACCTTGGCTTGATTCAAAATTGACATCTTTAACAATTATGATAAAAAAATGCGATCAATCTTTATTAAAATGGCTAGTGCAATGCTTTATTGTTGAATATTGAACAATGCTATGAACTACTTGGGTTACAAGAAGGTGCATCCGTGCCTGAGATAAAAAACGCATATCGCAGAATGGTTCTAGAATATCATCCTGACAAAAATATATCAACCAAAGATGATATACAATTCAAACTAGTAACAGAAGCCTATCAAACAATACGTACTAAAAATATGTATGTTGAAAACAGTCCTATCTATGAAAAACAAAAAAACGAATACGACTCCTATCAGGAACTACGAACTTGGACTTTTTATCTCAATTTGCCATTTGATGTGATTATTTATGCAAAAAAGATACTACCTACAAGAACTATTAGGAGATATTTTTTCAAGTACAAACCAATTGTTCTTACATGTGGTAAATTGGCATGGGAATATATCGATATTCTTGTATCTAGATTTGTTACTTCGTGGTATCCAAAAATCAAGTCGCTTGTCTTGCATATTGTGCATAAAGGTGTGGTTGTGGACTTGCTAAAGTATCTGGGTCTGCATTCTTGAATGTGGTCTGTACCTATGTTGATGTCTGATTGACAGAGGTATTTTTAAATAGAAAAGGTGTCAATAAGATCTCAATGCAATCTGGCATCAAGTATACTGTGCTTGGACTATCTATTACAGCTATTCTTTTGACATTTGTCATGGGACAAGTGGTTCCCCCGGTACTAGCTCAAACAACTACTGCAATGGATGATTTGGTCAAGCGAGATTTTTCTTCTGGCGGTAATCAGCATCTTACTGCAGGTTCTGGTAATACTGCAGTTTGTGGAGATCATTTATGTGCACCTGGTGAATGGACCGCATTGCAAGATAATTTAAACCAAAATCAGATTGTACATTCTGGAACAAATTCTACAAACTCTATGACAACAAACTCTACTATACAAACATCAACAAATGCTACAATGCAAATGTCAACCAACTCTACTATGAAAATGTCCAACACTACTTCATCAATTCCGCCTCCATATCCCATGCCACCAACTCCTGTGCCAGTTCCAACACCTCCGTCAATATCTCCTGTTATCTGTGCTCAAGTAAAAACAGATCTTGCAAACTCGACAGTATCCTTGGGTGTGATTGCAAAAATAATGTCTGACCTTGGTTGTATCAGCTAAAATACTCAATTATTGAATAACTGTTTGACACCTACAAAGTAATCTCATCATGCCTAGCTTGTTTTTCTTGAACATACGACAAGTATTCTTGTATGTTTTTTTATATTATGTATGTCCGGTACCACAAGCAAGCCTCGAATTAGATCAAAAAAAGAATCAACAATTAGGTCTGATGATAGGAAAAAAATCTTTCAAAATGATCAGTCGTGTTATGCTGTAACAAATTCTTCACAATTATCTAGTAGGCATGTACTCTTGGAACAAAATTACAAAGATATGTATGAAAAAACTCCCTGTATGCTATGTTCTACGACTATTGATGGTATTGTTTTTGCATGCAATGAATTTTACGCTGAAAAACTTGGATATCAAAAAAATGAAATCGTAGGAAAATCCACTTTTGATTTTGTGGCAATTCAGAGTATTGAAGAGTATGAAAACTCCTTTCAAACGTGGAAGGATACTGGCAGTGTATCAAATGCTACGATCTGGTTCAAAAGAAGAGATGGTTCTGAATTTCTTGGTTTGATTAATGCTACAAATCTTTATGATGTTGATGGAAAATTAATTGGTAGCAATACTACGATAAGGGATATTACTGACTTGTATGAAATACAAAAGACAGTTGAAATCAACGAGAAGAAACTGAAACAACAAAATGAAGCGCTTAAAACTGCATATGATCACCTGTTGGAGACTGATCAAAAATATAGAACTCTGTATGAAAAATCTCCTGACCTTTTACGTACTGTTGATTTGATTGGAAATATAGTTGACTGTAATGATTCGTACTGCTCTAGTCTTGGTTATTCACGGGAAGAAATTATAGGAAAATCCATGTATGCTCATGTGGCAGAAAAAAGTATTGATGACTTAAAGGATGCAATGTTGGAATGGGATCACACTGGTTCAATAGGTAACAGGGAAATCTGGCTCCGACGAAAAACTGGTGATATTTTTCCTACGTTGCTTCTCTCAACAAATCTTTATGATACAAATGGCAATTTGACTGGACGAATTGGAGCGTTAAGGGATATGACTGTGATGTATAATGCTAGAAAAGAAATTGAAGAGCACAAAACAAAAAGACTTTCCGCTATTGGAGAACTCTCTGCTCGTATAGCTCATGATCTCAGAAATCCCTTATCCATAGTGCATAACACTCTTGAAATAATCAAAATTCAAAATCCAATCTTTGAGAAAAATAACCAATCAAAATTTGATAGGATTGAACGTGCTGTAAAAAGAATGACTCATCAGATAGATGAAGTAATGGAATATGTCGTACCAAATCCATTAAAACTTCAACAACATGTTTCATTGCTTGACGTGATAAATTCATCAGTCTCAAATGTTGTAACAACTGGTACAAAAATACATGTACCACAAAATGATGTTATCATAGAATGTGATCCTGGAAAACTAGAAATTGTATTCACGAACCTATTGTTAAATGCAACTCAGGCAATGAATAACTGTGGAATTATATATTTTAGAATAAACGACAGTCCAGTTACTGATAGTATAACAAAAAATTTTACAACCGTCGAGATTGAAGACACGGGTCCTGGCATTCCAAAGAGTTTGATGAACAAAATATTTGATCCATTATTTACTACTAGACAAATAGGCACAGGATTGGGTCTAGTAAGTTGTAAGAATATAATTGAAAAACATGGTGGCTATATTGATATAAAAACTGAAATCAATAAAGGTACTACGTTTATCATTCACATTCCAAAATAATATTTCAATTATCAGTCAATATGAGAAACATTTCTCTCACGGATTCAAGAATGATTTGTTCGTAAAATCTAAAAACATCAATGTTTAGCATTTCATATGTATATGTCATATCTAACTTTTGGAATCGTTTGTGCTATGACATTAGTGACTATACCTTGTGTATTTGGCGATGTAAATTCTGGTCACAAGATAATTCAATTTCAACTCAAGGTGAATCAGACTGCTTCTGAACCTAATGATATCAGTGTAAAATTTCTTAATGTCACTGGAGATTCTAGATGTCCATCTGGTGTGACATGTATCTGGCAAGGAACATCCACTATACTTGTCAATGTAATAAAAAATAATCAAAATCTGGGAAATTCTAGTCTAACAAGCAGATTGGGAGACAATAATGCAACAATTACTATTCCTGGGGGATATCTCTTACAGGTGATCCAAGTGGAACCCTATCCGACAAGTGGAATGAGAATACCTATTTCGGATTATACTGTTACATTTGCAATATCAAAGTCTGGTATGCTAACACCTCTAGAACAATTCAGATCTGGTACAAGCGCAAAACAAGTGGATTGTATAGCAGGTTTTCATTTAGTTATAAAATCAGAAAATAATTCACCTGCGTGTGTTTTACCGTCTAGTGTATCTGTGTTGATGGCTAGAGGTTGGGCATCTACAGATATCAATACACAATAATTTTTACAATGTTACATTGACTGTATTGTAATCAGGACTCAATCCCCTTCTGGAAATTGATAAAATGTGGGCATATTCTGTGGTACGTCTCCATATACGATAACAATTTCATCATGAGCATTCATCTTTGTGGTATTCAAGTTCGTATTTACCAAGTTTCCATTTACAAAAATTTCTGGTCCATTAGTTGTTGTGGGGTATCCATTACGAGTTGATTTCCAAATATCAAAAAATTCTCCTATTGTAAAATCTCTTTCTTTTGGTGATTCTATGTGTACTATTCCATCTGGTGTGTGTGTATGCAACCAATACAGACATGTATTTTCAATTCCTACTAGTGCTGGAATTGGTGTATGTTGACCATTGACAAAAATATCCATATGTGCGTGAACATGAAATGTTGTATATTCCTGAGTTTCACAGGGTATTCCATCAACTGAAGCAAAATTGGTATCAACTGTATCATCTGATCTGTACGAAACATATGCCACTCCTGCTATTATGGCTGCAATTACTCCTAGTGCTATGAACTTGTTTCTATTGGATGAAGGTTTAACAGCCTTTGAATTTTTATCTTTTTTAGCACTGGTCATTTTATACTACTACGCATTTTCAAATCAAGTATTAATATATTTCAACATCGCTATTGATTGATTCTTAATATATACAAGATGATTCCGATCATCTGTAAAATTTAAAAATATTGATTTGAAGATTACTTGATCATTTTCTTGAGCTGTTCTGGAGCGGCATTCATTATCTCATTTTTGGTATATTGTTTGTTCAGCTTTTTGTTAATGAATACAATGCTCATTCCTCTTGGTATCTCTCTCCTTGAACTAAGAAAGTTGAGGTAATGCTCTTTTTCATCTTTGGTACAAAATACCATCTCGTAATTGCTAGAAACCCATACTTCCTCAACTAGTTCCTCGCTCATGTTCATCATGTTTCTTATTACTGCTCAGAATCTATAAGGAATTGCGATACATTGTTCAGTAACAAAGTTACTTGCTTGCAATGTATCTGGTCATAGGTGAAACGATATTGTAACAGATTTATGTTTTAGTATGGAATCCTACGTTTCTTTTTTAATCTTGATGTACGATCTATATTCTTGGCAAACAGGATGATCTCTTGTGAGGAAAACCCAAATCCGTCCCCATATCATGTGAACCTGTTTGCCATAATTGGGAAACTATTCTAGTATGTTTATTTGATTACGTGCTGATTAATACTTGACATGTAAAAATTACTGTCTTGATGATGTTTTTGTATTATTTGCTGTTTGAATGTTTTAGGTTTTTGTATTTACTGTCTTGATTTTTTACATGATTTATTGCTTCCAAGACTTTTTTTATTGTAGATGAAAATTTTCCTTTCATAACAATAACTATTGTATCTTGTCCATTTGGAACTGATACTATCCTAAAGTTTTCTCTCTCTGTAATTGTATATTTTACTGCACCAAAGTTTTCATCATAATCGTGTTGCATGGTTTGATACAATGAAACTGACATGAAAAACATCTCTTTTTGTTCTTCTGAAAACCGTAACCCATTCTTTGTTCTATAATCTACAAGACGACCGTTTCCAGTAACCAGTCCAACAAATTCAACTTCTGGTACTAGGAGATATTCATCAAGACATACTATGGTAACATTTTGAGACATGTTTCTAACTATTATTATCGACTTCATTCCTAATAAGATTGATCACAATTATAATGTTTAGTATGTAAGTTTGAATTCTAACTGTTGACAATCTTTGCACGATAAGTATTATTTTGCAGTCCTTCTCAAATAATGTGGGCGAAATGATGACTAGATGTTTTGTATTACTTGCTGCATTGTTTGGGATGCTGTACTGTATAATTCCAACTGCAAGTGTTTATGCATCTTGTATCCCAAATATCGCATGTGATCATGTCTCACAAGTACCCACTTCACAAATCATAATATCTAGGGATTCACTTTCGCCTAGTTCTGAAGTCAATATTCTAATACATGCGCCTGACTTTAATTCTAATTCATATGCTATTGACACTATTGGAGTAGACGGAAGTAGGGTCATAATATCAACAAGGGAATCTAGCATTCCTTACAAGCTAGTAGAAACTGGATCTAATACTGGAGATTTTACAGGTTATGTAATTTTGTCTTCTACAACTTCTGTTTGTTCTCCAGTGTGTGGACCCACTGATGGATTTTTAGCAGCGGGAGGCGATGATGCTATTACCGTTTCATTTACATATGCTAATGGACATACGATTTCAGCATCATCTAATGATCAAGCGCCTGCTCGAACAAATTATGATGCCATACCTGAATTTTCTTATGCTGGATTTGTATTGCTTGCTGGTATGATGGTGTTAATAATGATCTTCAGAATGAACTTGATATTGCGATAAAATATCTGTGAAACAATATGGCTTCTACAAAAAAGGCAAAAAATGCTCAATGTAAAAGATGTCTAAACAAATTCAAGGAAAAAGAGATCTTTACCATTCAACAATTTCAATATAGAAAATTACCTACCTATGAATGGACTAGAGAATTTTTTAATATGCTTGAAATAAACGAGTGGGATTCTTTCTGCGAAAACTGTGTGTTGTATTATGGAAAAATATCAAATGCAGTATGGGAACGATATTGTCATCAAGAGTAAGTTTACTTCAAATTTTCATCTAGAAAAAAGGTATCTTGTATATCTTGGTGGTAGTGAAAATCTACGACGACTAACAATGCCTCTTGGAGACGGACATCTCATAATGGTGACATGAGGAATAGATGGCAGCTCATCTCAAATAATAGACACTTGGAAAACATGTTTTCAGGCGATCCAACTAGAGATTGGTAATTGTCTATATCATCAATTGCGAGTTCTTAGATCTTGTCTACTGAAAGTAAATTTTCAATATGTTTTGGCAATGTAATGGTAAATGTTGTAGGATTGTTTGCAACATGTATTGTTCCATAATGTTGTTCAATTACGTTCTTTGAGCTTGGTAGACCAAGTCCAGTTCCATGTTGTTTTGTGGTAAATAAGGGCTCAAATATTTTGGTCAGTAGTTCATCTGGGATGGGAGGACCTGAATTTTGAATCTGGATCTGAATTTTATCATCCGTTTTTTCAATAAGTTTGATAACAATTTCTCCACTTTGGCGCTCATCCATGGATTGGATTGCATTTGTTATCAAGTTATAAAAGACGGATTCCAGTTTGGGGCCGTCAAACTTTAGTGTAATGTCATTTTGTGGAAGTGTTATTTTGATATTTGTGGGAATTTTAATCGGTATGATAGAATGGGTGATGGTGTTTATCACAGAATGATCTTCTAAATGCAACGACTGGGTTCTTGCAAAATTTAGTATGTCGTTTACCATCATACTCATGCTAAAAATAGCCCGGTCTATTTTTGAAATCTGCTCTAAAACTCCTGGGTTGAATTGGTCCTTGTATTTGATACTTAACAAGTCTACTGAGTTTTTAATCACTGACATTGGACTTCTAAAGTCATGACTAATGTTTGAACTCATTTGACCTAAAGTTACAAGTTTTTCAGTCTTTGTAGTTTTTTCTGTCTTGACCTGATCTACTTCTGTAATAAAATCACATTTGAAACCTGCTGCTTCATGATGTTTCCAAATGGATTCTTCATCTGGAGCATCTAGTATACAGTAAAGCTTGTCCTCTTTTTTATTGAAAAATAACTCCAAATGAGTAACTCCAAATTTATCTGGAGGTAAATCTACCAATCTTTCTAATTCTTTATGTGTCAAACCTTTTGAATTGTGACCGTCAATGAATGTGGGCATTTGGTTTAGAGATTCCAAATGATTCATAAAAACTTTTCATAAAACATACAAAATAATAAAATAATTCAAATAACTATATGTTTTATGAATGAAAATTTTGTATATGTGTTTTATCGACCAATTTGAATCATTATGATGCCTGACTCATTTCATTTTCTTTTAGAAACTTGATGGCTGTGATAAAATAATTTTTTCATATTTTATAGAATTGTCTTTTGATTATCGTGGATACTGTTGTCTAGCTTTCATATCACATGTAGTTTGAATGTCTGATTGATAATGCAAATCTATTTTCTACAATTACATATGATGACATCTTGTTCTTAAAATAGAGCCAAGTAATGTACTTCTGTATGGGCGATGACGACAATAATCTTTGGTATGCTAAAGCAAACGAAAATGCAAAAAATGGTGATAATGAAGATGCTCTAATTGCTTATGACAAAGCCCTTGAAATAGATCCCAATCATGTACGATCTTGGAATAACAAAGGAATTGTTCTATCTAGATTGAAGCAATTCGAAGAATCGATCGTCTGTTATGACAAAGCAATTGAGCTAAATCCAGAGTATGCAAATGCGTGGTATAACAAAGCAAATGCATTACGAAATTTTGCACAATCGTTAGTTGACAAGGCAAATGATGATCGTACAAATGCACCAAAACTAGTGAATAGATCAATTGGATTATTTGATTCTGCTGATAAGTGTTATGACAAAGGAGATATTCTTTCAGGAAAAAAACATGAATCTTGAAAAGATCTGTAATGAAATAATGCAGTCTGATGAGGACATTATATTGGTAGCCATATCGCATAGGGCAGAATCATATTTTAAAGAACGTGAAGGAACCAAAAATCTTCAAACAAAAGAGAATATAGAGAAATCATTAGCTGATGCATCGTTACGTTGGGTAACTAGAAGATCCCAAACTGCACTTGGCGAGCCTCTCTATGCTATGGCAAGATATGAAAAGGCAAAACGTATTACTGCACCCCTTGGAAGATATGGTATAATCTTGTGTGTTGTTTTACCACACTCTGATGCTGAAACCATTGCTACAAAATTGATAAAACTTGTAAAAAAATACTCTGACTCTTAAATTGCACTCATATTTTTTAAACCATTTTATCGTTCAAATTATTGTAAAAAATTATCCTCCATAACCAGAATTTCCAACAAAGCTAATGCTTGCAGGAGTTCTGTATTCCTTTGTTATGTTGATTCCTTGATCTGCTGTTACTTGTACTTCATTGAGTATACTTCCATCTGGGGGTGAGAGTGAAATCTTTTCTCCGGGATTTAATACTGGTATGACATCTGGTTTTGTTGTTCCTCCGTATTCTACTGTTATGTTAGTCAATGCATTTGTACCTGTGTTCCTTATTGCAACATGTGTTTCAGTACCCATGTCATCTTTTACTATTATCGGATCAACTGACATGCTATATTTTTCAGAGATGGGAATTACTGGTAAGAAAATGACTAGAAAAAATGTTATGACTAGAGCAAAACACCCTCCTATTACTAGCGAAAGGATGGATTTTTTCAACTGCTAGTAAATGGCCTTCTAAATATTTCAATTCTGCTATTGTCAAATCTATGAAATATGTGGCCTTGTGAACAATTTCAATTCTGTAAAGTGGGAAATTCTTTCGAATAATCTATAATATGTGACAAGGATACATCTCTTGTATGTCAGTAAATATATCGTTGCCAAACTCTGTGGACTGTAAAACTATATTGCCTAATGCTTGTTGGGTTGAAGCTCAAAATGATCAAAAGGATGCTATTCTCTTGGTTTCTGTACCTTGTGAGGATGTTTCATCTATTATTATAATAGAAACAAATGGGAAACGAAATGAGATGTGTTTCTTGACGGGGTCTATTGTAAAAATTGAAAATAACAAATTATACTATGATAAAAATAGACTAGAAGACTGTGATGCTGAAGACTGATCTAATTCTATCTATATTGTTATTTTTGTCTTGTTTTTGAACTGGATAACTATCAGATATGCAAAAAATATGATGAATACAATGTTGATAAGCAATGTAATTGGATTTGCAAGTGCCTCTTGAAATGTTCCATATGGTAGCGGATTTGTCCAGAATGTTCCAGGGGAGAAATAGATCTTTTGCCAATATGACATTGAAGTAACAGCATGAGCAAGCAAAGCACATGCTGCAAATGACGTTTGTATTTTTTTATTTGTAACATGTTTTGTAAACTCCCAAAATCCATAAGATGCAATAACTAGAATTGAGATTAGAAATGGCAGCATGTATCTCTCAAGTGAAAGATCTCTTGCAATCATTAGTGTGGTGATAAAGGTACTAACAAACCAAATTAAGACAAGTGATTCTGGAATACAATCTTTCAATTTTCGTACCTTTTGAATTGCATATATCATACCAACAAAGAAAAAGATAGTTAGTGGTATGCTGGAATAAGTGGATGGATTATTCCATCCTAGTTTAAAAGTGGAATTTGGAAATGCTCCGGGTATGGTGTTTTCTGTAGGACTTGGAAATATGGTGTAATAAGATAACAAGAGCATTCTAGTAGGCTGTAATCCTTGTATTGTAGGATATGCAATGAACCAAACATCTCGATTATAGTTATCCATGTCTGATTTCATAGCTTTGATTTGAAGAATGGGATTTTTATAAAATCCTGGTTCTGTTAACAGAAAAGCAAACATTGCAATACAAAAAAACACAATAATTGTCACACAGATTTTCAAGATCTGTCTCTTGTCTACTGATGATCCTGGCTCTTTTTGCAACAGACCATTCAATAAAATAATTCCAATAAACAATATGGAAAATTCAACAGATAATAGCTTTGAAGTAAGTGCACATCCAAATGCCACGCCACTTGAAATCAGATATTTTACTCTGAGATGACCTGTTTTAAAAGAATAAAGCAAGAGCAATAGTGCAAGCATGCTGAAGAAAATATAGTGAACCTCTGTCATTATGGTTCTACTATACCATACCCAAAGGTTGTAAAACATAAAAACAAGTGACAAAATTATTCCTACGTTTCTGTTAAAGAGAATCTTTCCAATGAGAAATGCAACAACTACCGCAAGTGCTCCAAAGATTGGAGATAGTATACGTCCTGCAGTCATTTGTTCAACAGTTGGTGCATTATGAAAATTATAACAAGTAAACCAATAACAAGACCAATCATAATAGTCTCCAGTATCTTGGTGTTCAAGACTTAGTGGTGTTCCAATCAAGACCATACGTAATGGGCTGTATGTTGCACCATGTGCTGGTATGTGATATAGTGAATCACAATTATCAATTGATATCAAACATGGGTTGGCAAGATCTCCCGTGGTTATCAAATGGATATAGTTTCCTGCCCATCCAAGATAGTTTATCTCATCTCCATGATGCGGTTGTCCTTCCAAATTGTATCCGTAAATCAAAATAGATGTCAGGAACAATATGAGAGGTATTGTGTAATTTGCTCTCGCACTGATACGATGAATTACATTCATTTGTATTGCACCATGTCTTTTTCTTGTTTTTTGTAATTGATTGATATCTCTATCTGTTTAGTACAGTCTTTGACTAGAAAGATTATAACATCAATATCGTACTTTCAAAACATTTCATGGAATCCAATCAAAAAACTTGGCAGTTGACTCCTGATCTAAAAATATGTCGAATACTTAATGGAATGTGGCAAGTGGCTGGAGGTCATGGAGATATTGATTACGAGTCTGCAATATCTGAAATGTTGTCATATCATGATTCGGGTTTTACCACTTGGGACATGGCAGATATCTATGGGCCTGCCGAACAATATTTTGGAGACTTTAGAAAAAGACTAGAAAAACAACAAGGCAATGACGCAATAGGGAAAACTCAAGCACTTACAAAATTTGTACCAAACCCAGGACCTATGACTAGCTCAATAGTCAGACACTATGTTGAAAAATCAATCAATAGAATGAACGTCAAATCAATTGATGTTATTCAATTTCACTGGTGGGATTATAATGATACCAGATACATTGATGCATTACATCATCTCTCCAAGCTACGTGATGAAGGAAAAATACGATATGTTGGATTGACAAATTTTGATACTGATACCACAAAATTAATACTGGAACAAGGATTCCAACTTGTATCTAATCAGGTACAATATTCTATCATTGATCAACGACCGCAAATCAAGATGACACCATTTTATCAGAAGCATGGAATGTATCTTCTTGCATATGGGACTCTATGTGGGGGATTTATTTCAAACAAATATCTTGGAAAATCAGAGCCAAAACGATCAGACTTGAATACACTTAGTTTGCAAAAATACAAAAATATGATTGATCAATGGGGAGGTTGGAATTTATTTCAGGAACTCTTACGCGTATTAAATGAAATTGCAATGAAACATGATTCCAGCATTGCAAATGTTGCAACTAGATATATTCTGGACAAGCCTGCTGTGGCAGGAGTAATAATTGGAACTCGGCTTGGAATCTCTGATAATAGATCTGATAATTCGAAAGTGTTTTCACTCCAGTTAGACAAAGATGATGACCATAAAATAAAATCAGTCACATCTAAATCAAAAGATCTTTTTACGATAATAGGTGATTGTGGTGACGAATACCGATAACAAAACCATTTTCTTAATATTGGTAGTGTGTTTCACTTGACTTGTGAAAGCTCTAGTCTATGAAGAATATGCCCCTGATGATGATTATAAAAAAATACTCAAAATAATGGATGTGCCTGAACCAAAACCCAAACCCCGTGAAGTAGTCTTCAAAGTAATAGTTGCAGGACTAAATCATGATGATATTTGGGGCATGCGTGGAAAACCAATACAAATACCAATGCCACATATTTCGGGAACAGATGCAGCGGGCCAAGTTGTTGCAGTAGGTGAGGATGTTTCAACAATCAAAGTTGGAGATAGGGTTGTCTCACATGGTAATCTTTCTTGTAGGGTGTGTATCGCATGCACTGAAGGTCGTGAGTATGATTGCAGGTATCGAAAAGTTTGGGGTTTTCAAACAGGTCCTCTCTGGGGTGGATATTGTGAAT
>CAZWSG010000002.1:0-126080 GCA_964636595.1 uncultured Nitrosopumilaceae archaeon | reverse complement strand
ACTTAAACTAGATTTGTCTCAAGCAATACCGATTTTGAGCGACAAGGAAGAGATTGTTGATATTGTAATGACGTTTTTCAATGCAGGAAAAACAAAGAATGTTGCACCGTTGGGTGTTATCCAACTAGATGATCCTAGATTTTCTGCATACAGTGATGTACCACCTTTTGATCTAAAGGACTTTGCCACTACTTCGGCACTTGAGCAGCTACGGTTTGTTAGCATATCTGATTATGATTTTGAATTAAAAAACATGCGAGTAGATGTGTTTGAAAATTTTGCAGTGGTAACTTTTATTGTAAGGCAAACAGGTATGATTGTAGATAATTACAGTTTCAGAGGACAACACATGACGATGGAAAGTCGTGCTACCTTTGTAATGGGAAAATATGCCAAGTGGAAGATAGTCCATTTACATTTGACCAAAATCTCTGATTAAATCTATTTTTTTGATTTGTTCTTTTTGGCAGGTTGACTTGTCTGTGGAGATTCACTTTTTATCTTTTTGAAAAGTTCGTGAGCCTCTTTGACTGTAGCTCGTTGATGAACTATGGCTCGTACTGCCTTTATCATTGCTACTGGATGATCGTTTTGCCAAATGTTTCGTCCCATGTCAACTCCTGATGCACCTGCATGTAATGCATCATGTGTCAGATTGAATACATCAAGTTCTGTTGCAAGTTTTGGACCGCCTGCAATGATGACTGGTACTGGGCATGATGTTACAACTTTTTCAAAGTTTTCACAATAGTATGTTTTGACTAGATGTGCACCAAACTCTGCAGCCATTCTGCATGCAAGTGACAAGTATCTGGCATCTCTTTTTTCTAGTTCCTTTCCAACTGCTGTAACTGCAAGTACTGGTATTCCATATTCTTCTCCTTCATTAACAAGATTTCCTAAACTGACAAGTGATTCATGTTCGTGTGTGGCTCCAACAAATATTGACATTGCAAGTGCTGAAGCATTTAGTCTAATTGCTTCTTTTACTGAAGTGGTAATTTTTTCATTTGAGAGGTCTTTTCCTATGATGCTTGCACCTCCTGATACACGAAGTACTACTGGTACGGGAAAGTTTGCATCAACGGATGTTCTTAAAACTCCTCTAGTAAGCATGAGAGAATCAGCATATGGTAATAGTGGGGCGATTGTCTTTTTTGGTACTTCAAGTCTTTCTGTTGGTCCAAGGAAATAACCATGGTCAACTGCAAGCATTACACCTCGCCTGTTTTGAGGTTTGATTATTTTTGCAAGTCTATTTTTGAGTCCCCAGTCCATGTCTTCATCAAAAAAATTTGCCTTAGTTAAGCGTTTCTGAATTTGTAATTATTATTTTCATGGAATCATTTCCTTGATGGGCATAATCCAAAGCTTTTGCAGAATCTACAAGATCAAACTTGTGAGTGATCAGCTTCTTTACATTAATTGTTCCTTGCTCTATCATTCTAAATGCCTCGTTTGTATCGTTTTCAGAAGCAGCATAACTTGGCGTGATTGTAATCTCTTTAGAGTATACCTTGCTCATCTCAAGTGACATCTTGACATCTTTTGTAGGAACTCCGAACAACATGACAGTGCCTCCCTTTCTTACAAAATCAATTGCCTGTGCAATGGCATTTACATTTCCAGTTGCAACCATTGCAATATCTACTCCAAGATTTTGTGTTTTTGAAAGAATTTTTTGATATGCTTCTGGATCATCTGATCTTATTGATTCTGTTATGCCAAATTTTTTGGCAAAGTCTAGTCTAAAATCATTAATGTCAAGACAAAATATATTCTCAATTCCATATGCCTTACTTAGCATCAAATGCATTAGACCAGTTGGACCTGCACCTAAAATTGCAATCGAATCCCCCTTTTTGAATTTTATTTTATTCCATGCTCTGACACAACATGCTAGTGGCTCAATCATTGATGCTTCTTCAAAACTTACATGTTCTGGTAGTTTTATTACTCCGCCATGTGATACGTTCCACTCTGGTACAATGAATTCTTCAGCTAGTCCGCATGGTGAGAGGTTTGTCTCTGAATATTTTTGACACATGGTCTCATTTCCATGTGTGCAATAATGACATGAATAACATGGGACATGATGATGTGTAAAGACCCTGTCTCCTTTTTTGAAGTTGGTAACACCATCCCCTATGGCAGAGATGATGCCTGAAGGTTCATGACCTAGTCTCATAGAAGGTTGGCTGTATTTGCCATAGATTTTTTCCAAGTCTGAACCGCATACTCCGCAGGCTTTCATGGTGACTAGAATCTCACCCTTGCCAATCTGTGGTTTTTCTACATTTTTTATTTGAACGTCTGCTGGCCCTGAAACATATGCTGCCTTCATAATACAACTTGAATAGAAATGGCGTTTTATCTTTTCCGAAGTCACTTGACTAGTGTACAATTTGGAAAACAGAAAATTTGCTATAAGTGAATTCTATTCTTATGATTTCAATTAAATAGGACTTGTTTCTGAGTCACCAACATGGATTTGTGGCGCGATATTGAAACTGGTTCCAAAGTACCATCTGTGATAAATGTCATAGTAGAAATCCCAAAAGGCTCTCAGAACAAATACGAATATGATAAAAAAAGGGGCGTCATAAAACTAGACCGCGTTTTGTTTTCACCCTTCTTCTATCCTGGAGAATATGGTATAATCCCACAAACATTTGCAGAAGATGGTGATCCAATGGATGCACTTGTGCTTGTTTCTAATCCGACTTATCCTGGCGTTCTAATTGAATCACGTCCAATCGGAATGCTAAAGATGAAAGATGGAGGCGAAATGGATGACAAGATATTATGTGTTGCAAAAGATGATGTAAGATATGAAAACATACATGATATTTCTGATCTTGAAAAACACCTTCCAAAAGAGATTGCACACTTTTTTGAAACATACAAACAACTTGAAGGAAAAAAGGTGGAGATACTTGGATGGAAAAACGCAGTAAGTGCACAAAAGGCTGTTCTTGATGGCATTAAACTATACAAAAAGACCTTCAAAAAGTAGATATCTTCTAGTCCTCTGATAAAAAAAATCTAACAAAAATTGTATTAACTAGTAATTGAAGAGAAAACATCATGAATGAAGGGGATGTTGCTCCAGATTTTGAGCTTGATGCAAATGATGGAAGTGTGATAAAGTTAAGCTCCTTTCAAGGCAAGAAAAATGTCGTTTTATGCTTTTATCCAAAGAACCACTTGTTTGCATGCCCGTCAAAAAGAGTATTTCAGATGGCACAAGCGACAATTGCAGCATATCCTCAGATAAAAGAACAGAATGCTGAACTCTTTGCAATATCTATTGATACTGTACTCGACCAGAAAAAATTTGTCGAAGAATATGGTGTACCATATCTTCACCTGAGTGACACAACCAAGTCTACCTGCAAGGCTTATGCTGGACTGAACATTGCAGGGCTTGCAAAACGCTCTACTTTTATCATTGACAAAAATGGCAAAGTTTCAAAAATTTTCAGAGAAACCCGCCCTGAAAAACATGGCCAAGAAATAATTTTGTCATTGCAGACACTGAAATAATTTTATTTTTGTAAATTCAATATATTTTTAAAGATGTGAGTTAAGACTTGATTTGTGCTAGATCTAGTAGCAAAGAAAATTTTCCTTACAAAAGGTAAGGGCGTACATCCTGACAGACTAACAAGTTTTGAATATGCACTCAGAGATGCAGGAATTGCAGGAACAAATTTGGTTCTAATATCTAGTATATTTCCACCTGGCTGCAAAGTCATTTCAAAAGCTGAAGGGTTGAAATTGATAAGACCTGGAAGCGTTACTTTTGCAATATATTCCAGACAAGAGAGTAATGAACCTCATAGGTTGATGGCTGCATCTGTTGGTATTGCAGAGCCAAAGGACAATACAAAATATGGATATCTTTCAGAATATGTCTCCTTTGGAGAAACTGAAAAAGAGGCAGGTGATTATGCTGAAGATATTGCAGCCCAAATGCTCGCATCATCACTTGGAATATCATTTGATGTAAACAAGAGCTGGGATGAGAAAAGACAACAGTGGAAGATATCTGGACAGATTTACAAAACTAGAAACATAACTCAAAGCGCGGTAGGTGATGCAAAAGGTAACTGGACTACGGTATTTACAGCAGCAGTGTTAATTCTCTAAATTTCTATCTTCTTTTCATGAATAGGTATACTGCAGCTCCACCTGCTGCAACTATGCCAATTAATGCATAAATCGAATAATCAGTAGAAGTGTTTGATGTTGATGATGTACTAGTTGTATTGTCTTGTCCCGTAGATGTATCATTTGGAACGCTGCTACCCAAGGTTATTGAAGCTTGGTCATTTGTAACTGATGTAGTTTTTCCAAATAGGTATATTGCAGAAATCTGTTGTCCATATTCTGGGTCTATTATCCAGCCTGCTTTGGTCAAGTCTGCTGGAAACTTTTGACCGTCTTTGAATACTGTTGGCGCCAAATCTCCGCCATGACTTTCTACTCCTACAGTCTTGTTTGATATTACTGTGACATCCAATATTGAATTCAAAGGAAAGAATCCTACACTAAAGTAACTTGATCTTTCAAGACTGGTGACGCCAAGTAATTCTAGAGGTTTAATTGTAGTCATTTGTGTCTTGATTGGAATTTGTTTGGAAACTTGGAGTTGATAAAGTAGTGCATTTTGTGATGGTGTGATTGCAAATGTTACTGTAGAATTGGAATCTTGTGCTACTGTTTGTGCTGCGTTGAAAAACCCTCCATCATCACGAATTTGTTTTGGTATCAAAATGGCAGTTAGTCCATCAAATAGATATGAAGAATCTTGTCTTGACATTGTGTATACTACAGATATAGTCCTATTTCCTGATACTATGCCTGATGTACCAAGAGCATTATTTAGTTGCCCCTTTGGATTTACATACACGTTGCTAAATTGTGCATCTGTTGCAAATGCCTTGTTTATGTGATCAATAAGGCTGTCTCCAATTTGTTTTGCGGCTGACTGGATGACTGTAATATTATAACTTTGAATAAGAGATGGCGAAACAATGTTTACCAGAATACATCCTTGGTCTTGAATTCCTTCAACACAATTTTGTGCATTTGTTATGATAACTGATGACACACTAGTTGTATTCTGTATGCTTTGACTAAGGTCTGCTGGGACTCGCATCTCAACTGGACTTGTTGATGCTAATGTGATAAATGCCGTAGTTTTATTCTGTACTTTTTCATCAACTAGTATGTGTGCTGTTTCACGATATGATGCAAGTTGTGGTTGTTGAGCATACACTGAAACAAATGAAGTCGTCAATAATGCAAAAATTATGGACAAGGCAAGAAGGTTTTTCAATTATAGCAATTTTTTGAAATCTAACTATTAAGTTATTCTCTCAATTTTTCTATCTTGATTGCAAATCTCTGGAATGGTTCTTCCTTAAAGTGGTTCTTGCAGACAAGCATGGTTTGCCGTGGGTCTGGTCCACAATCATAAGTGATCAAATATGCTGGTTCTCTAGTGCAACATCTAGGGTATTTCACTTGGCAAGTAATGGTCGTCATAAAATAAAATAGTTCTCGATCAAAGCTCTAGGTTTAAATTATAATGTAAACATATTGTCACTGACATCGGTTCAAACCGTAGGGGAACATTGCCTGGCAGTTGGGGGCGCTTGACTGCCAGGCGCTTTTAATTAATTACTTTACCAAGTCTTTCTGTCTGGTTTTTGATGTATTCAAAACCTTCTTGCCAGAAATTCTCTGATGTAATGTCAATTCCATGTTCCTTGAGAAGTTCTTCTGGTTTTTTAGAGCCTCCTGCAGCCAGGATGTCAATATACGTTGAAGCAAATGATTTTCCCTCCTTTCTGTATCGCTGGTATAGCGATAGCGATAACAGGTTACCAAAAGAGTAGGAATAACAGTAGAAGGGAGAGTGGTAAAAGTGTGGAATACACGTCCATTCTGTTCCAAAGTCTGGAGTTACATCCACCGAGTTTCCAAACTGGTCTTTTAATGTCTTCATGTATTCTGATGTGATATCTTGCACCATTGCACCATTGCCAATTTTTTCATGTGCAGCTATCTCAAAGAGTGTAAAGTATGCCTGTCGTCCTACTGTGGCATACAAGTCATCCATATGTTCTACAAGCAAAGACTGTTGTTCATCACTTGAGGTCTGATCTAGAATTTTATTAAATAATAGCATCTCTGAAAATGTAGATGCTGTTTCTGCAAGTGGTAGTGGGGCTTCTGCAATAAATATTGATTTTCCTGATGCTGCGATGCTATGTATTGCATGTCCAAGTTCATGTGCCAAAGTGAATACATCATTGGTTTTGCCCTTGAAGTTTACTAGTACATACGGTGTTATTTTTGGAGATATGGTACTACAAAATGCACCACTCCTTTTTCCTGATCTTATGGTGGAATCCACATGTCTTTGTACAAATACTCTATTTGCATACTCGCTTAGTTGTGGACTGAAATCATCTAGTGTATCCAAGACAAGTTTTACTGCCTTGTCATAACTGTATTTTTTTTCTTCTCTTTTCTGGATTGGTGCATAGATGTCATATCTACGTAGTTTCTTCATTTTTAGGATGCGCGCCTTTAACAAAAAGAATTTACGAAACACGTCGGAGTTTTTCCTGCAGACTGAAAGGAGTGCATTAACTGTCTTGTCATCGGTATCGTTTCCGATATTTCTGACTGATATTGGTGATGAATACCCGCGTATCTGAATGCATTCGTCTTTCCAGTTTGAAACTATGTTTTGATAAATCTCTCCTAGGACGCCCTTGTTTTTGTCAAATTCTGATAGCAGTGCCTTGTATGCAATCTCTCTTGTTTTTGGTTTGGGACTTCGAATAAGAACTGATAATTCCTCTCTGTTGTATTTTTTTATCTTACCATCAATTTTTACATCAAAGGTGAATGCATTTGTTATCTTGTCATAGATCTTGACAAGAGCAGAATGACCTGTAACATCAAGTGTATTGATTATTCTCTCTTCTGGTTCTGTAAGGGAGTATTTTGCAAGTAATCTTTTGTATCTTAAAAATTCATACAGTTCTCCTGATGATTTCATTAATCTCTGAGCGTTTTTCTCGTCAAGTTGTTTTTTCCACCATTGGTCAAAAAATAGAGTCTGATTTTCCAACTGGGCGCCTAACTTGCGCATCTTTGAAACCAATGATGTGGCCTTGTCTGATTGAGTGTCTGATGAGTACTCTAATGATGCATAACCTGAAACTCTGCCAAATTGCTCTGTAATCTCCTCCAAAGTGTGAAGCATGGACATGAATTTTTTCTCAGATATTGTGGGCTTGAGTATCTTCTTGTTCTTTTCAAAGTTTTTGACGTCTTTTTGGATTGCTTCTAGTCGTTTGGTAAACTGTGGCGAGTCTGGATCCTTTACAAGCTCGCTTAAATCCCATTTTTCTTCTCGGAAAAGTTGCATCTGGTTCAAACTTGAGTTTCTTCTTAAAATACTATGTGGAAAGTACTGTCTTGGTTTTACAATGATTATTTCATTTGCCAGTCTGAGGATTGTTCTACAAAAATTATCTTAAATTATAAAATGTACAAATGATGCACACGTCTTAAATATTAAAAATACGTAATAGATGCCATGAGCATGACAGCATGGCATTGTTATAGATGTAACCTGACCTTCAAGGAAAAGTCGCATGTTGTTATGCATAAAGAAATTTCAAGACATGATGCACGTGAAGTAGAAATTCCACAATAGGGTTTCTACTTTTTATTTTTGTCTTGACATTTCCAAGTTTTACAAGCAAACCCTTGCAAGTATTTATAACCCAAAATTGAGTTAGTCGTTCGTGGATCATCACAATTTCAAGGGAAAAGACATTCCGCATTTGAAGATAAAACCCAACATGGGTATTGATGATCTAGTAGAAATCTTTGCAAGCACTGGTTATAACGCAAGGCAACTTGGAGATGCTGCAAAACTATACTGTAAAATGATTGAAGATGATGCGACCATATGTCTCACAGTTGCTGGTGCTATGACTCCTGTTGGTTTTGGAGGTTTGTTCAAGTCTTTGATAGAGCGTGGCTTTGTTGACTGGATAGTCTCAACTGGTGCAAACGTATACCATGAAGATCATTTTGCATGGAATTTACCTGTAAAACAAGGACACTTTGAGGTAGATGACATGGTACTATATGAAAAAGACATTGTTCGAATTCGTGATGTATACATCAAAGGCGAAGAGACACTCAAGGCAGAAGACCAGATTGTACAGAAAATGTTTACAAAAAATTTGATTGATAAACCGTTTACTACTGCAGAATTTTGCAACGCAATGGGGAAATACTCTAAAGAGCATTCTAAAAATCCAGAACGCAGCTTTGTTGTAACTGCATATGATTATGATGTCCCTGTCTATGTGTCCACTCTAAAAGACTCTTCACTTGCACTAGACTTGGCTCCATTAAGACTTGAAAATAAAATGTACAATCTTGATTTTGTACGAGAAATAATAGAACAAGCTGCAATTTTGTACAACTCAAAAAAATCTGGCATTTTAGAGTTGGGTGGAGGTGTGCCAAAGAACACTGCACAACAAACAGGACCTCTGTTAGATCAGATACTTGGTTTGGGACATGGTGGTCAAAATTATATTATTCAAATTACTGACGCTCGACCTGATACTGGCGGTCTCTCTGGTGCAACATTACAAGAGGGAAAAAGCTGGGGCAAGGTAAAAGATGCGCACGAAGATGTGATAATGGTATACACTGATGCGACTATCGCATTTCCAATACTCTGTCTTTATGCACTGAGCAATGAAAAACCAAGAAAACCAAAGAGGTTGTACAAAAAATTACCATCCTACTATGAAGGTCTGTCCAAAGCATATTTTGACAAAAAACGCAAGAGTTAGTTTTTTCACGTAAATCAATCAGTAATACCAAAAAGAATATTGAAAATAAAATCAAAAGATAGTTGTCTATCTAGAATCTACTGAATCTTGCTTTTTCTGTATCTCTATCATCCTTTGTTGCTTTTTTCCACTCTTTGTAGTGTTCCTTGCAAAGAATTGCCTTTTTCAAACCGTGTGGTATGCCCACTCCAGTCCCATCTACCTTTGAGGCAGTCAGAGAACGAACGCCATCATTGTCACAGCCTGTGACACTGCATTTTGCACCTTTTGATATGAGGCCCATGAGAGTTCTAAAACGCACTATTATATCAGATTTTTTGATATTTTGTTAAAACGTGCAAATCTTGTTAGGCGTGCTCTTGGATACATGGTATAAATTATTGTTAGATATGTGGCTGATATCGGATGCTTAACAACTTTAGAGAAGGTCTAAAACCTGCTCTACAAAACATTGGTAAAGTTTTTGCCGCAACAGGTCTGTCTGCAAATTTCTGGACTGCAGTAGGATTATGTTTTGCATTTACATCCGCGTTAGTTTATGCAATTCATCTTGATTATTCTTTTATTTTGGGTGGAGTCTTACTGCTTGTTTCTGGGTTCTTTGACATTGTAGATGGTCAAGTAGCTCGTATTACTGGAAAGACATCCAAAAAGGGTGCATTTCTTGATTCTGTATTTGATAAGATTGCCGAAGTTGCAATATTTATCGGAATTTTAATTGGTGGATATCAACAAGGCTATCTTGTACTGTTGGCAATAGGTCTCTCTTTACTTGTTAGTTATACAAGAGCAAGAGCTGAATCTCTTGGAGTGCAACTCCAAGGTATTGGTATAGGTGAGCGCGCAGAAAGATTACTTGTAATTGCAATAATTGGAATGATTGGTTTTCTAAATTATGCCGTGGTAATTGTTGCAATAATTGCTGGAATAACATTTGTTCAGAGAATAATAACGACAGCTCGTGGAATAAAAGACTAGATTATCGCAGTCTGCCAGTTTGACGTCTTGAATCAGCTGATCTGATTTTTAGAATTCCAAAGTGTATTGCGCATGAAATGCAGTACCACTTGAGTACTGTTGGTGCCGCAATGTATGCACCTTGAGCTCTTAATTCTTTTGCCAATGTGTGCTCTACAAGATTTAGTCTTGATGTTACTTTCTTTGCCTTGTCTCGTGGAACAGTAGCACCACAGTTTGTACACTGGATACGATCTGAGGAACCCTTTCCTCCCTTCTTTCTTCCACGACTAGCACGCTTTAGTGGCATGTTTTACCTGTATGGAGCCTCTTTATAACGATATTTGACGGTCCTGTTTTTGTCAAATTTCTACTCTGGCTGGACAAATTCTTGTCCTTTCATGTCTTTCAAAAATTTGAATGGAATGATGTTTATGAGATATCGCGGTTTGATTTGTTAAAATTTAAATTTCGTATAATTTTAGACTGGAACATGCGTGGCCTTTGTAATGTTTGTCTCAGCTCCAATGTTGAGATTGTTCTAGTGAAGGGTAATCCCACCTGTCAATCCTGCCTAGCAAGCCAGAAAAAGGACTAAATGGAAAGATATCAGCATCAAATCAAATGAAGGTTGCAATATTTTCACACTGTACAATAGATGAAATATCTCAAAATGGTACAGTGGTTGAAACTGCTGGAGGTCCTGCATGTTATTGTGGATTGACTGCAAAAAATATGAAGTTTGAAATTGATATTCATACCAAAGTTGGTGTTGATTTTACATTCAAATCTGAACTTGAAAAAAAAGGAATTTTTCTTTCACAAAATTCCATGTCTGCAACACCGACTACTAGATTTTTGTTAAATGTATTTGGAACAGAGCGCGATCTTTATCTTAAAGCAAAATGCGACTCAATTGAATCAATAAAGTCTGATGCAGATGGTGCAATTGTAAGTCCTGTATTTGATGAAGTGTCAGAAGATACGTTAGATAACATTAAAGAAAACTTTGATTTTACGTTACTTGATCCTCAAGGATATCTGCGTCGAATAGCAAGTGACAACAAGGTCTTTTTTGAAAAAACTCTACTTGACCTATCTCACATAACTGCAATCAAGGCAGATCCTGATGAAGCATTTTATCTTACAGGTCTAAAAGAAAAAGAAGCAATGATTGCGTTGCAAAAAAAAGGTGTCAAGCATGTACTTTATACAAATAAACAAAACATTACAATGCTTGTAAAAGACAGAATGTATCACTTGAAAATTCCAAATATGACAATTGCTGACACTACTGGTGTTGGAGATATTTTCTGTGCTGCCTTTACTTGCTCTTATTTGAAAGAAAATGATCCTATCTGGGCAATCTGTTTTGCAGTGGGAGCAGCACAAGCAGCGCTTGAGGCTCGTACTACTGGTCTTGATAAGGTTCCTGCTGGCGGCGATACTGAAAGAAACGCGGCCTATCTTTACAACCTGATGCAGTTTTCAAGTGTCTAAGCTTTTATTGTGTGAGGGTGAATAAAATCTGTGAAAGTTGCAATCTATAGTCAAGACCAAGAGCAGACTGTAAAATCCATAAAACTCTCACTTGACAGTCATGGCATAGAATCCATAAATGTCGGGAAAAAACCTCTCAGCAAAGATATTGATTATGTCATAGTAACTGGCGGAGACCGCGGAGTTAGAAAATATTTTCATCATGTTGTAGATTCAACAATTCCAGTTCTTGGAATAAACGAATACGAGTCTAGTGGATTTTTAGCCCAGACTGATCTCAAACAATTTCCAACATATCTCAACAGATTGAAAAAAGGTGATTTTTCAATTGAGGCTTTGCCACGAGTCGGTGTAAAAATTGACGGAAAACAAATCTATCCTGCACTAAACGATGTTGCAATTTTTTCTTCAAAGAGTGCGACACTGGTTGAACATGTCATGCGCGTAAATGGTGAAGAATTGTGGCATGATAGCAGTGATGGTCTTATCATATCAACACCAATTGGCTCTTCTGCATATTCCATGTCTGCAGGTGGTCCTGCAATATATCAAAACTCAAAGGTTTTTTGTATTGTATCAGTAAACTCACTTGATATCACAAGACGTCCGCTAATAGTTCCAGAGGGTGCTTTTATTGAAATTGATGATATTTCTTCCAGTCTTCGATGTGAAGTTGTAATTGATGGAAAGGACAGATTCAAAGTTGACAAGACCGTAGTCTGTACAAAATTCCCATTACCTGCAAGTGTAATTCGTATGAAAAAAGATTCTGCAACAGTTTCTGCTTTGGCTAAAAAAGTAAAACTTGCAGACGAACTTTTGAACATGCCTCCAAGCTCAAAATTGTTGCTCAAAACTTTAGAGTATGAAGGCTCTCTTACTCAAAAGGAGCTAGCAGAAAAGACACTACTTCCTGACAGAACTGTAAGACTAGCACTAAGTCATTTACTTGAAAAAGGTTATGTCAAAAGAAGGGTCTCACTTCGTGATACTAGACAGAGAATATACGAAATTCCAAAATAGATTCTAGGCGTTTGATGATGCTCTGATGAATGCCTCGAAGGACTCTTCAGGATATCCAGGTCTACTGCTAAATTCTGGATGGTATTGGACTCCAAGATAGAATTTATGATTTGGAATCTCTAATACTTCCATGCGTTTTTTGTTATCGCTATATCCTGAAAACTTCATACCCTTTGAAGAAAACATTTCCAAGTATTTTTGATTGAACTCAAATCTATGTCTGTGTCTTTTGTGAATCTTTGTAGATTTGTAAAGTTTGAATGCCATAGTGTTTTCTTCTACTGTAATCTCATGTGATCCTAAACGCAGCGAGCCACCCAAGTTTTCAACTGATTTTTGTTCTGGTAAGAGATCAATTACAGGACTATCAGTATTTGGAGCAATTTCTGTAGAGTTAGCATTTGTCAGTCCACAAACATGTCTTCCAAATGCTACTGCCGCAAGCTGAAAACCAAAACAGATTCCAAGGTATGGGATATTTTTCTCTCTTGCATAGTTTGCAGTACCAATTATGCCTTCGGCACCTCTATCACCAAATCCTCCTGGGACAATTATTCCATTATATGCTGCAAGTTTATTCAAATCACCGTTTAATTCTTCAGAATCAATCCAGTCTATTATCACATCTTTTCCGATTTTAGCACCAGCATGTTTTAGCGCATGGTTTACACTTACATAACTATCTGCAAGTTTTACATATTTTCCAATCATTGCAATTCGTACTGGTTCTTTTACATTTTGAAATGAATCTATTATTGCATTCCATCTGTCCCAGTTTGCCGATGTATTTACAAGACCGACTTTGCCAAACTTTTTGAATATGACATCGATTATGCCTTGGTCGTACAACATCTGTGGAACCAAAAGAATTGATTCTGCATCATGACATGAAAATACGTCTCGCTCTGTGACGTTTGAAAATAATGAAATCTTTTTTCTTGCAGATGTCTCAAGTGGTCTGGTACACCTGACTGCTAGCAAGTCTGGCTGGATACCAATTCTTCGTAGTTCCTGGACACTGTGTTGCGTTGGTTTTGTCTTTTGCTCGCCTACTACTTCAAGAGATGGAGCAAGTGTAACATGAACAAAAATTACATTTTCTGGCCCTTCTTCAAGTCTCATCTGTCTCAAGGCTTCAAGAAATGGAAGACTCTCAATGTCTCCTACTGTTCCTCCACACTCTATTACAAGCATGTCAAGATTCTCACTTTTTACTATCTCTCTTATTCTCTCCTTGATTGCATCTGTAACATGGGGAATTATCTGAACACAAGCCCCCAGGTATTCTCCTCGTCTTTCTGCATCTATCACACTAGAGTAAATTTGAGCAGTAGTGATGTTGTGAGTCTTTAGCATGTTTTGGTTGAGAAACCTTTCATAGTTTCCAATATCCATGTCGCATTCTCCTCCATCTTCAGTAACATAGACCTCGCCATGTGCAATAGGGTTCATTGTACCTGCATCATAGTTCAGATATGGATCGAATTTTACACATGAGACTTTTTGATTAGAAAGCTGAAGCAACTTTGAAATTGATGATGAAACAACGCCTTTTCCAAGACCCGACATAACTCCGCCTGTCACAAAAATGTATTTTGTAGATTCTGTCTGCATATCCATGGTGTATTTGAGATCCTTTTATTTCTTATTCTGTGATTGTGGCTTTTTTTAGACTGGACGTAAACTGCCCAATCTTGGATTCGATCTTTTCTGCAGATGTGTTCTCCATCAACCTCAGAAATGCGCTTCCCACAATTATTGCATCAGCTCCTGATTTTATTATGAATCTTGCTTGATCTGGGTTGCTTACTCCAAATCCAACTCCCAATGGGATTTTTCCACCAAGTATTTTTTTGGTATTTTTAATTGCATGTGTAGTATAGCTTTGAAATTGTTGCTGTCCTCCAGTGGTCCCAAATACTGATACTAGATACAGAAAACCTGATGATGAATCTGCAATTTTTTTAATTCTGTCTGGTGCGGTATTTGGAGAGATTAGAAATATGACATCCATCTTGTTTTTCTTGGCTGCTTTCAAGAACTCTTTTGATTCATTGATTGACATGTCCGGAAGTATCAATCCGTCAATTCCAGCATTTTTTACTGTAGATATGAACTTGTCATATCCGTGTTTATACAAGATGTTTGTATACGTCATTAAAACTAGTGGAAGGCCTGTCTCCTTGCGAATTTTCTTTACTAACAAAAGAAACTTGTCAAGATTCATGCCCTTTTGTAATGCCTGAAATCCAGCATGTTGGATTACAGGTCCGTCTGCCAATGGGTCTGAAAATGGCATTCCGAGTTCTATGATATCTGCACCCCCTTTTACTAGTCCTCTTACTGCTGAAATGGTATCTTTCTCACTTGGAAATCCTGCCATGACATATGATATCAAGGCTTTTTGCTTCTTTGACCTGAGGTCTTGGAACTTAATTTTTATTCTTGACATTTTTACTCAAATATCTCCCAACTTCTTCAACATCCTTGTCTCCTCTACCTGACAATGTTACAACAATGCTTTCGCTCTTTGGCATGTTTCTTGCAATTTTTATTGCATATGCAATCGCATGAGCTGATTCTAACGCGGGTATGATTCCCTCATGCTTTGAGAGCAAGAGAAATGCATCTATTGCATCCTTGTCATTTACTGCATCATACTTGACTCTCTTTGCATCTTTTAGATACGAATGTTCCGGGCCAACTCCTGGATAGTCTAATCCTGCAGATACACTATGAGTTTCACTAATTTGTCCCTCTGCATCTTGTAAAAGATATGTTAGCATGCCATGGAGAACTCCTTTTGATCCTCCAACTAGAGTTGCAGAGTGGTGACCACTCTTGATTCCCTCTCCACCTGCTTCGACACCAAACATTTTGGTATCTTCATCAATTAACGGATAAAATGTTCCAATTGCATTGGACCCTCCGCCTACACATGCTACTACAGAGTCTGGAGATTTCTTTTCAAGTTTTTTCATCTGGACAAGAATTTCATCTCCAATGACTGATTGAAAGTCTCTTACCATTACTGGGTATGGATGCGGGCCTACTGCAGATCCTAAAAGATAGTATGTAGATTTTACATTTGTAATCCAATCTCGTATTGCTTCATTAATTGCATCTTTCAAAGTCTGGGTTCCTTCTTTTACTGGGTGTACTTTGGAGCCAAGCAAGTTCATTCTAAACACATTTAGTTTTTGTCTCTGGGTGTCCTTGTAGCCCATGTATACTTCGCCACTCATTCCAAGTACAGAGCATGCCATGGCAGTTGCAACTCCATGCTGTCCAGCTCCTGTCTCTGCAATGATTCTCTTTTTTTTCATTCTCTTTGCAAGAAGGCCTTGACCTAGAGTATTGTTGATTTTATGAGCTCCTCCGTGTAGTAGATCCTCTCTTTTTAGGTAGATCTTTGCACCGCCTGCAAATTTTGTTAAATTCTTGGCCAGGTACAGTGGTGTGGGTCTTCCAGCGTATTGGGTTAGGTAATATTGTAATTCTTTCTTGAATTCTAAATCATCTTTGTATTTGAGGTATGCTTGCTCTAATTCCTCTACTGCGGGAACTAGGGTTTCAGGAATGTATCTTCCACCAAACTCTCCGAATTTGCCATTCTTGGGATATTTGAGTTTCATATTGCTGACACCAACTCTGACACTAGTCCCTTGATATCTTTACTCTTCATTATGCTACTGCCCACCAAGAAAGCATCTGCACCACATTTGTCAAGAAATTTGATATCTTTTGAATCTTCCACACCACTTTCTGATATTATGATTCGTTTCTCATCTCTGTCTTTTAGTATGGATTTGGTTGTATCCAAGTCAATCTCAAGAGTATCTAGATTACGGTTGTTTATCCCAAGTATGTCTGCCTGTGTTTTTGTAGAATCTGTAAATTCTTTTTTTGTGTGAGATTCAAGTAATACTAGCAGATTCTTCTTGTGTGCATATGACACAAATTCGTCAATGTCTTTTGCAAATTTTTTATCAAATATTGCCTGGATCAAAAGAACTACATCTGCACCTAGTTTTTCAGCAGCATCAATTTGTATTTTATCTACTACGATATCTTTCATCAATAGTGGAACCTTGATCTTTTTTCTAATCTTTGTAAAATAGTCTGGTGAGCCATTAAACAAGTATGGCTGTGTTAGAACTGATAATCCAACTGCGCCGCCTTCAACCATCTGGTTTGCAATGATTACAGGATCTGATACATCTCTTATGTCTCCGAGTGATGGCGATGAAAATTTTACCTCGGTAATCAATGAAGCATGTTTGTTATTTTTTATTTGATTGACTAGGTTTTGTTTTGACTTGGGAGTTTTGTAATCTATTTCGTATGTTCCATCTTTTATTGCCTTTTGTGAATTCTTGGCAAGTTTTTCTAGCATGTCTTTCATTTTTTCTCAAAAGCCTCCAACTTTGTTACATCTCCACAATGTTTTACAAAGTCTTTGAAGAGATTGTATGCTTTGCCATTTTTAATTGATTGGAGTGAAATCTCTAATGCCTCATCAAATTTCTCTGAAAACCCTCCAACAATCAATCCTGCTGCTGCATTGAGTGCAGTTATCTCAATCATTGTCTTCTTGGCAGTTCCATTAAGAACTGAAACAAAGGCATTGATTGCCTCATCTTTTGTTGAAATTTGAAAATCAACAAGTTTTGCCTTGCTCAAACCAAGTTCTGACGGATCAAGTACAGAGCTTGTGATTTCACCCTTGGTTAATTGATAAATGTAATTTTTGGATGTTGTAGACAATTCATCAAGACCGTCTTCAGATATTACAGTTATCACGTCTGTGGCCCCTCTTGACTCTAAAAGCGATATGACACGACCAAGATACTCCTTTGAATACACTCCCACAAGCTGGTGTTTTACTTGGACCGGATTACACAATGGACCAAGCAAATTAAATGCAGTTCTCTTACCTAGATGTTTTCTTGCTTCTGCAACATTTTTCATGGCAGGATGAAACTTGGGGGCAAACATGAACCCAATTCCAAACTTTTCAATTATTTCTTGAACTTGTCTTGGTTCCATGTTGAGGTCATATCCAAAATATTCGAAAATATCTGCACTTCCACTGGTACTAGAGACTGACCTGTTTCCATGTTTTGCAACTACCACTCCAGATGCTGCAATGACAAATGATGCTGTAGTTGAAATGTTAAATGTGTGCATCTTGTCTCCGCCTGTTCCACACACATCTATGATGTCCTGATTTGTCTTTGGGTGTATGTGTATTGCATTTTGCTGCATCTTCTCAAGCATTGCATCAAGTTCTTGGTCTGTCTCTCCTTTTTTTGTCAGTGCTTCAAGAAAACTTGTAGTCTCATTAACAGAAACTTTTCCAGTCAATATCTCATCCATGACTTGGGACATTTCATCATGACTGAGGTTTTTGTTTGACATTTTTGTAATGGATTCTGTGATCATTTTTGCACCAATTTGATAAAGTTGCTTAGAATATTTTTGCCTTCACTAGTCATTATTGATTCTGGGTGGAACTGGACTCCTTCAATTAGATATTTTTTGTGGCTAATTGCCATTATCTCCTTGTCATCTTGTGCAACTGCTGTTATCTGAAGATCATCTGGGATTATTGTCTTGTCACCTACAAGTGAATGATATCGTGTTGCTCGAAATGGATTTTGTACTCCGTCAAAGAGTGGAGACGTGGTATGCTCTACTGGGCTTGTCTTTCCATGTCTAACATTTCCAGCATTGACAACTTTTCCACCAAACGCGTGTATGATTCCTTGATGTCCAAGACATACGCCAAGTATTGGTTTTGTAGGTCCCAATTCCTTGATTACCTTGGTGCATATTCCAAAATATTTCTCATCTTCTGGTGTTCCAGGTCCTGGAGAAATTATTATTGCGTCATAATTTCCTTTGTTGATATCATCAATTGTTATCTTGTCATTTCTGATTACATCTGATTCAACATTTAGTTCGCCAAGTAATTGGGCAATGTTATACACAAATGAATCATAATTGTCAATTATAAGAAATTTCATCTTGTTGCCTCCTTTAGGGCTGTTATCATTGCGTTTGCCTTGTGTTCTGTCTCCATCCATTCATTTTGTGGTATTGAATCGGTAACTATGCCTGCTCCTGTTTGGACAAAACCCTTTGAACCATTCATGAATATGCTTCGTATCCCAATTGCAAAATCACAGCAACCGTTGAATGAGAAATAACCTATTGCTCCTGCATAAGGTCCTCTTCTATCAGGTTCCAACTCGTCAATTATTTCCATTGCTCGTATCTTTGGTGCCCCTGATACTGTTCCTGCTGGAAAAACTGCTTTCATGGCATCATACATGTCATATTTTTTATCCAAGGTTCCAACCACATGAGTTACGATGTGTTGTACGTGACTGAATTTTTTTACAGCCATCAGTTCTTTGACATGTACTGAACCGTATTTGCATACTCTGCCAATATCATTTCTGCCAAGGTCAACTAGCATGGTATGTTCTGCAAGTTCTTTTTCATCTTGCAACAATTCATTTTTTAAATCTTCATTTTTTTTCTCATCATTTGTAATTGGTCTTGTACCTGCAATTGGAAATGTTTCAACTTGACTTCCGGTAATACGTAACAACATTTCTGGACTGGAACCTATTATGGTTCTCTTTCCTAGCTTCATGTGACATAGATATGGCGACGGATTTATCTGGCGCAGAACTTTGTATACTTTGAGATAATCACCATCGGCGTCAAAATTAAATTTTCTTGAGAGTACTACTTGGAAAATATCTCCATCATGAATGTATTTTTTTGCCTGTTTTATCATCTCGGCAAACTTGTCTTGGTTTAGATTTTCTGAAATTTCTGAAACAGAAAACTTGCCACAATCTACATTAGAATATGATATTTGGTCGATTCTATTTTTATCGTAATAAAAATAAAATGATTTTTTTTCTTTGTTGTCGTAAAGAATCCCATCAGTATAGATTCCAAACTCCATCAGGGGCTCGTCTGAATCCTTGTGAGAGTTTGGAATATTTTCCCACAATCTGATTGCATCATAGTTGATAATTCCAACTGCGCCGCCTACGTACCTGTATTTCTGATCAGGTACTCTGTATACCAGTTTCTTGATCTCAGTCAAGGGGTCATTTGTCTGGATGGTCATCGAGCCTCCACTTTTGTAATGGAGCACAACTTTGTCAAAATATCCCTTGATGATTATTGATGGGTCAAAACCAATCAGTGATGTCTCTGCTAATTCTTCTGGACCTGTAAGTGATTCAAAGAAGAAAGAATGCTCAAATTCTCGTGATATTTTGTTGTATAGATCAAATTGAGAGCCAGTATAGTCTAGAGGTATTATCTTAAGGCTTGAATGCCCAAATGTGGCCACCCATGAACACACTAACCTACCATCTCTATTTAAAATTAAGCCACGCATGAGATTTGGCATATTACGGTATGGTACGGTACCTTTATATGCGATCTTTGTGTATATCTAACCATGTCTCAGATCCTAATTCCAGACTTTGGCAGAAGTAAATCACTATTATTCCAGGATCTGTATTTTGCAAAGAAAAAGCCCATAGTGCACACAACTGCCGCTGAAGCCGTCTGTACTGTGTGTCAAAAGGGACTGGATGATGGAATGTCTATCACTGCAAAGAGAATAGGCTTGAACTTGAGACTCTTCTGCCAATATCATATTCCACAAGAGTGATTTTTTAAAATCAATATTTTACCAGATTGGTCTTGTTATTGCACCATCTGCTGCAGAAGATACTAGTGATGCAAATTTTGCAAGAGCTCCTGTTTCATAGTTTGGCTTTCTTGGTTTCCATTCTTTTCTTCTTTGCGTCAGCTCATTTTCTGATATCATCAAGTCGATACTATTTTTTTCAAGATTGATGATGATTTCATCACCCTCTTTTACAAGTGCGATATTTCCACCTACTGCGGCTTCTGGGGCTACGTGGCCTATCATGAATCCTCTTGTTGCACCTGAGAATCTCCCATCTGTTACAAGTGCAACTTTTTCACCCAAGTTCTGTCCAACAAGTGCTGCAGTGACTCCTAACATCTCTCGCATTCCTGGTCCACCCTTTGGACCTTCATATCTTATTATGACAATGTCTTGTTCTTTTATTTGTCGTTTGGATATTGCATCAAATGCATCTTCTTCCCTGTCAAACACTTTGGCTTTACCTTTGAATTCTTTTGTATGCACACCTGCAACTTTTACTACAGCACCATCTGGAGCAAGTGAGCCACGAAGTATTGTAAGAGTTCCAACCTCATGAATTGGAGACTCGATTGATTTTAACACTTTTTGATTTGCATCAAATGGTATCTGCATTGAATCAAGATTCTGTTTGACTGTTTTGCCTGTCACAGTCATGGCATTCTCATGGATGAGATTTTTCTTTTGTAAACTTTTCATTAATAATGGAATTCCACCTATCTTGTCAAGATCTAGCATGACATACGTTCCTCCTGGTCTCATGTCTGCAATGTGTGGTGTCTTTCTTCTAATTCTTTCAAAGTCATCTAGTGTAAGTTTTACTCCGATTTCACGAGCTAGTGCAAGCAAGTGCAATACTGCGTTTGTTGACCCACCTGTGGCATTAGCTACAACGATTGCATTCTCAAATGCTTCATATGTCAAAATATCTTTTGGCCTGACTCCTATCTCAAGTAAGTTCATCACTGCCTTGCCACTTTCGTATACCATTTTTTCTCTTCTTGGGTCTTCTGCTGGTGGGGATGCATTTCCTGGAAGTGCTATTCCAATTGCTTCACTGATTGAAGCCATTGTGTTTGCTGTATACATTCCTCCACAAGATCCTGAATTTGGACAAGCTACATTTTCTAAATTCTTTAGAGCCTCAAGTGTCAGATTTCCTGCATCATATGCTCCGACTGCTTCATAAACATCTTGAACTGTAACTTGCTTTCCCTCAAAAATTCCTGGCATGATTGTACCACCGTATACAAAGACTGATGGTAAGTTAAGACGAGCCATTCCCATCATTGTACCTGGAAGACTCTTGTCACAACCTGCAATTCCTACCAGTCCATCATACTGATGTGCTCTAACCATTAGTTCGATTGAATCTGCAATAATTTCTCTACTAACAAGTGATGATTTCATACCTTCATGTCCCATTGCTATGCCGTCACTTACTGCGATAGTAGAAAATTCTCTGGGTGTACCACCAGCTGATTCAACTCCTGCTTTGGCATGAGTTGCTAACCTTCCAAGATGTATGTTGCAGGGGGTTGCCTCATTTCCACTGTGAGATACTCCAACAAATGGTTTTCCTAAATCATTATCGTCTAAACCCATTGCCTTGTACATGGCTCTGTGGGGCGCCCTTGAAGGACCTTCTACTACGTTTCTACTCGATATTTCCATGATTGTCATTATGTTTTGTTCCCTATTTTATACATACTAGATAATTTCATACATGAATTTACCCTATGGATTTGTCAATCTGTTACATCGCGAGAAAAAACGATCATTTGTAGGTAGTAATGTCCTATATTTTATGAATAAATTGAACTGAAAAGTCGACAAGTGTGAATTCTACTGAGTTTTTAATAATTAGAATACTAAATTTCTGATATGAGCAAGTGTGGATTGTATCTCTTAGCACTATTGTCTGTAATTGTAGTATCTGTTACCACTATTCCTGCTTATGCTGAAGTGACTTCGCTGAAAACCGATGCCTCATTTTACAAAGGGAGTAGCCAAATCACATTTTCTGGTACTGTTCTTCCTACCGATTCCAGAACTATAACGATATTGATTTTTGATCCTCAAAATAACTATCTTGTACGGTCTGGAATTGCAGACAGTAATGATCAGTTCCAGATAGTTATTGATACTGGTAGTACTGATTCTAGTATACAACAAGAATTCAAACTCAAGGGAACATACAATGCAACTGCTTTTGTTGCAAACAAAGCAAATGGAGTTACTGTAAATTTTGTATTTTCACCAGATGGTTCTCCTGTTTTACCGTCCTCTCCTACTTCTTTAACTGCTACAGCTGTTTCATCAACAGAAATAGATCTTGGTTGGCTTGCTCCTGTAAACACTGGGGGCGCATCATCCCTTGGATATCAAATTGGACGTTCTACTGATGGTGGTACTACTTGGTCTACTACAGTTACCACAATTACTTCTACAACGTTTGCAGATGTTGGCCTTACTCCAAACACTCCATACATGTATCGAGTATATGCTGTAAACCAAGCTGGATCAAGTCCTCCTTCTAATGTTACAACTGCTTCTACCTTGCCAACTCCTGGCCAAACTACAACACAAAGTGCTACGAATCCTACAAACTCATCGTCTACACCTTCTCTTGCTGAATTACTTCAACAAAGATTAGCTGATGCACAACGATTACAGCAACTGCTTAATGGTGGAAATCCTGCTCCGTCAAGTTCTAGTGGCAGTCCAACTTCATCGAGTTCTAGTAGTTCTCAAACCATTCGTCTAAATGAAACAATGAATGTAAATGACGCATCATCAAGTCAGGGAACACAACAATCTACAAATCCGTCTGCAAGTAATTCCACACAAAATAACACTAGTAACTTTAACACTAGTCTTGTAATATATCCAATAATTTCTCTTGCAGGGGTTGGCATTGTTGTTTACATATTGTATCTTAGAAAGAAACAAAATCAACCAAGAGATGCTGTCAAGGTAAAAAAAGAAACTGTCATACCGCCTGAGGCACCATCCAATGAAAATGAGGCTGATCACGCAATGGTGATTCTCAAAAATAGACTTGCAAAAGGAGAGATTACTGTGAATGAATTCAAGGAATTACGAGACGAACTTTTAGAACCCTAAGTAATTAACTGGAATCCGTCTAGTCTTGCTAGTTGTGCGTTGATTTGAGTGTCATTCTCATTACCGTATGATATCAAGAGTCTGTCTTGATCCTTGAAGACATAGTTTCTCATGTCTGGAACTTGGTGATGATTGACATAGAACTTTAGAGTGTAATTGTCATTTGTACAAAATGCTCGCTTGTCAGGGAATGTGAAACACTTGTCATCTAATCCAATGTGTAGAGAATCAAATAGGAATCCCATAGTTACATTGGTCGCCATTGCGTGTATTGTCTCTCCATTTCCTTTTTGGAAACTGATGTATGGACTTTTGATCTGATATGCTGTAGATGAATAATCAAATTGTTGACCGTAAATCATTGTCAAAATTCCTGCGTGGATGTGAATTTTTCCAAGAGGGCCTGCACCTGGTGGTTCTCCACTTGGTGTTACAGTTGATGATAATACGTAAAAATTGTAACTTGAAATTCCAAGGACTGCCACAATTCCTGCTAATATGCCAATGGCTATTGCCTTGTTCTTAAATTGGGTCTTTTGTCGTTTTTGATAAAAAGTCTCTCGTTCCTGCACTCGCTCTTCTCTATCTTTTTTTCCCATTTGACAATCCAAGTCAAAATTTTACCCTAAATAACAGTATCTGAGATGACTAGAGGTAATCTTGAAGGTGAGTATAAATAAAATATGTATCAGAAAAAGACATGGACTGTCTTTTTTGTAAGGTTGTATCTCAAAAAGAAGATGCCTATGTGATATTCGAAGATGATTTGCATATTGCAATCATGGACAAGTATCCTATACAAAAAGGCCATTCACTAGTGATGCCAAAGAAACATTATGAAAAAATTACAGACATGACAGATGATGCAGTTGCCAAGTTATTTTCCAAAGTGCCGTTAGTAGCACGTGCAATAATTGCAACAACTGGAGCAGATGGATTTAACATTGGTCAAAATAATGGCAGATCTGCAAATCAAATAATTCCACATGTACATGTGCATATAATTCCACGATATGGTCAAGTGGGTAATCTGTGGACAAAAAGAATGATTTCAAATGACACTGATCTTGGTGCGTTGGCAAAAAAGATTAGGGATAATATGAAATCAAGCTAGTTCTGTAACAATGGAATCCATGTCTGATTTTGTCAAACCTACATTCTTTCTAGCATCTCTTCTAGAAATTATTTTTCCATCTTGAAATACAATCATTGTGGGTACTGCTTGAATGTTGAATCTATCCCATAGTGGATTCTCATCTTCATCAATAATTGAGCCTACCTTGTTTGCAGTCTCAATTTTTGCAGACTCGAATGTTGGTTTGAAATTTGTACAGTAAGGACACCATGTTGCATAGAAAAGAACAACTGTCTTCTTGTTTCCAAGTACCTTTGAATCAAATTCTTCTGGTTTAACATGTTCCATGGTATAAAATTAAGTTTAAAATTATTTAGAGTTATGTTTTGCTAAATCACTGGTTTGGATTGTATCTCAAAAATGCCCCAACTTTACCTATGCTTGAAAGCATTGCACCATATTCAGTTGCACCTGTGATGACCTCAACTTTTGCACCTGTCTGACCTGAGACCAAATCCAGGTAATCTACAATGTCTCGTTCAGTTGATTCCAAGTCCATGCTTTTACAGCTAGGACATGGTTGACTGAGCAGTTCTTGTAATCGAGGAATTACTTTGATGCGGTCAAGTATCTCGCTTTGTACATTCTGACATCTTCTACATGTGATGTCTATTTTTCTCAAATTGGTATCATCTGTGATTAATATTATGGATACAACATTTCTTTTTAACAAATCAATAATTTCATTCAGTCCATAAGTTGCAAGTCCTCTTGAGAAATGTATATCGTTGAACAGCTTGTCTACAAGTTTCTTTTCTTCTACCATTCTGTAATCTGTGAGAACATCATGAGCTTTGACAAATGCTTCGCGGACGCCTTCTGAGCCTGCATATGAACAGTCAAGTGTTGCAAGAATGTTATTTTGTAATCTATATTCGAGATAATTTTCTTTGATAAAGTTCTCTTTTGTAGGTCCTGGACCTGAGACAATGAGACCTTTTACTGGATAAATGTCTATGAAGTATTCTCGTGTTGTATGTGCAACTCTGTTATAGTATTCATTGAGCTCCATCTCTCGTAATCTTTCAAATCTTCTTGCAGACTGACCTCCTTGTCTGTGTTTTCCTGCTACTCCTGATGATGTCTCTGATAATACATCTAGTTTATCGCCACGTAATAATCCCCATCCTGCATCTTTTGCATCAATTGCCAAAAAGCCAATCATGTTGTCGTCTTTTAGCATGTCTTTGAGAATGTCTACATGAAAATGATCATCACATCTGTAAAGAAATGTCTGTAATTCCTTTGGAGGTTCTATCTCAAACAACTTTATCACTTCACTTCCGATTGGCCCTCCTCCTGGTGGTGGAAGTGCACCACAAAACATGACTAGGCCCTTATCGGGAGACATCTTGTATAGTTTCAGTCTTTGAATTACTCTGGATAGTGCATCTACTACATGGGTTCTTGTAAGATCAGATTTGATATTATCTGCAGTTCCTTGTTCTTCACGGAGTGTGTTTATGACTTCATGTAGTGCTTTTTTCGGAGGGACATAGAGTGTAATTAGTTCGGTTCCTCGTCCCGAATGATCAGATAACTCTTCTAACATCTTTCGTAGTTTGTATAACTTTACAGAATCTTGTTTTTCTATCTTGGGCTTGACCATTGTTCAACTACCTTTAGCTATTTTGGAATTTGTTTATGACTTGTTGGAATTCTGATAGTGGTTGTGCACCTACTAGCTTTGTAATTTGTTTACCGCTAAATATGATAAATGATGGCGTACCGTCTATGCCAATGTTTTCACCAAATTTTTGATTGTCTAACACTTTTTGTTCATATGTATTACTTGACATGCATTTATCAAACTTGCCTAAATCTAGACCAACTGTTGTTGCAAATGTATCAAGTGATTTTTGATTGACCCATCCTGTCTTTTCTCCTGCCCAATTTTTGTATAGTTCATCATGATATTGCCAGTATTCATTTTGGTCACCTGCGCAATATGCTGCCTCTGCTGCTAAAACTGAATCAGGTCCGTTTAGAGGAAAATCTCGAAATACAAAGTTGACCTTACCTGTATCAACATATTGTTGTAATAATGCAGCTTTAGTGTTTTCATGAAACAGGTGGCAGTATGTACATTGATAATCTCCAAATTCTACTATGGTCACATTTGCATTAGGATCGCCCAAAACTGGCGAGCCATTTTCCATGATCATTTGTGGGGTTAATTCTGTGGATGCCTTGTTTTCATGGGGTGATGCCATGTAGTATACTGCAGCTATTGTAATTATGATGGGAATGACAGCAAAATAGTATCTTTTCACTTTTTTTCAATGGTTTTTCTTTGAATATTAACTATTTGACCAGTATTCTAGTTAGGACTCAATGTTATGGTTGGCTCTGGTTTTCTGATGCTTATCTCGGCTCTGCTTATTCTACTCTTGTATACCTTGAATTTTTTTCCACTCTCTGACAATATCCACTTGTCTACCTTGACAAGTGTCAATTCTTCTAAATCTGAAATCTTTTTGTAAACTGAGCTGAGTGGAATTCTATATTTTTCTGACAATTCCAAGGCAGTCATCCCTTCTTTGATGATTGAAAACAATATTGATCTTGATTGAGCATCAGCTAATGCTTCAAGAATTTTTTGATTTACATCATATTTTTTGAGTTGAGATAGTGGTACTTTCTTTTTCAATATTTTTTGAATTAGGCAAGCCTAACTATTTAAACGACGCGAGTTATTCTAAGAACTTAGAACAAGTTTGTAATTTAAATAAAGTTGGTTAATCTCAACTGAATCAATGATTGATTATTGGCAGCTTTTGTTACTTGGAGCAATAGCTGGTTTTACAATATTTCTTGGTCTTCCTGTTGCAGCATTACAAAATCTTAGTCATAAAAGAAAAGGATTTCTTAACGCATTTGCACTTGGAATATTGGTATTTCTAATAATTGATGTATTCAGTCACGGGTGGGACACTGCATCAACAGCTGCAACTAACGCATCTGCTGGAAAAGGTTCGATTGAAACCGCCGTAATTGATCTTGCCGCACTGTTTGGAGGTATCGCAATAGGTCTCTTGGGACTGGTGTTTTACGAGACAAAATTTATGACAAAAAGTTTTCCACAAATTTTGTCCCTTGATAATATCAAGGAAGGAGATGATCATCTTCGCAAATTATTCCATGAGGCAAATGCATACAAGCTTGCAATGATGATTGCAGTTGGAATTGGTGCACATAATTTTAGTGAAGGTTTGGCAATTGGTCAGTCTTATGTTGCAGGGGAGATTGGTCTTGCAATTATTCTAATAATTGGATTTGGAGCGCACAATACTACTGAAGGGTTTGGTATTGCAGGTCCACTCACAGGGATATTGAAAAAACCTAATGCAAAATTCTTGGCCAAGGTAGGCTTGATTGGTGGAGGCCCTACTTTTGTTGGAACCATGCTTGGAAGTTTGTGGATATCTGATGTGGCATACATTTTATTTTTATCAATGGCTGGTGGTGCTCTCATCTATGTATCAATGTTAATGTACAATTCCGGACGAAAACAAACTACAAACAATGTTCTAATGGTTGGAATTTTTGTCGGTCTATGTGCAGGTTTCATAACTGATCTCATTGTGACACTTGGTGGCGCATAAATCAAACAAATTTTATTTTGTTACGGTATCATCACGTAACTATCTTTGATAGTTCATTCTTGTTTGCAGCGTTTTTGATCTCACGAGCTATTCTTCTTCCCATGCTCATTGGTTCATCATAAATTAATGATGAATATGGAGAACCATCCACATAGAGATTTGTTCCTGCTACTATTCTTGCAGAGAATTCAAACGCGGTAAATTTGCCATCTGCATCATACACACCTTCAAGACAGAATGGCCCTGCCATACCTGGAGCGACAAGTCTCTTTGCTGCTTCTACAAATCTTTCTCCCATTGCATAAACGTCTTCAAGTAATGATTCGCGTAATACTAGAGGGCTATTACCTACCACATTAAATGAAGGAATCAAATCAACATCAATTTGCTCTTTTGCTGGAATTCTTCCTAAACCATCAATGTCTGATTCATATCTTCTATCAACTCCAAAAAATTCCAATTCTTCTTTTAGTTCAGAGTAAAAATATTGTAGATACGCAGAAACTCCTAGCGCATATTCTTGCAAGTACAAATCTTGGTCTCCTTTGATTATTCCTTCTCTGACAAGCTTGTCTCGTTTTTTTATGTACTCTTCTTCATTTGTTGCAAGAAAATATCCCTTGCCACCAGCTGCACCGTGTCTTTTTGCAATTGTTAATCCATTGATATCTTTTGGACCTTGCAATGATCTTGGAATCTTCAAGTTTGATTCTACCATGAGTTTTTCTTTCATGTTTCTGTCTGATTCCCATCTGAGAATCCATTTGTTTCCAAAAACTGGTGTCTTGATTGATTCTATTTCAGATGAACTCATCTGTGCAATTAGTGTGCCATGTGGTATTATCACAGAATTATTTTCTTGGAGTATCTTGGAGCATTTCTGATCCATTATCTCCTTGAAAGAATCTACTAGTATGAATTCGTCTATGAATTGAAATCTTTTGTAGAGTTTTTCCCGTTTTTTTTCACAAACTAGTATTGTCTTAAAACCTTCATCCTTTGCTCCTTTGAGAACCTGAAGGGCACAATGAGAGCCAAGGGTAGCAATTGAATTCATACCATGTCTCCTGTATTTTTGGGGTTTATGAAAGTTCCATGGGTCTACTTGAGATAAAAGTAAACACATCGTCGATCAAATCTATTGAAAGATCTGACTTGTATTCTTGAGGGATGTTTTTCATTAAAAAGTCTATGACTGATTGACTTTGCGGAATCTTTCCCTCTTCAATCATTTGTGAATAAAGTGAGACCAGATGAGACGTGATTATTGCTGTTTTTTCACGATTTGAAAGTGTCATGTGAATAGTTTCCATTCTTTTTTATTTAGACGTTTGCAGATTATTTTCCTAGGGTATTTGCTAGCGAATTTTCTCTATCATGTCTGTTCGTAATTGACCACAAGCTGCTGATATTTCTGCACCTTTTTCTACACGTACTGTGCAGTTTACATCTCCATTACGAAGTATTTGCTGAAACGCAAGCACTCTTTTTCTCTCAGGACGCTTGAATCCTCCGGCAGTGGGATTCATTGGAATGAGATTTACATGTGCGCCATTGCCTTTCAAAATGTATGCAAGCTCTGATGCTACTTTGGTAGAATCATTGATACCATCAATTAACGCATATTCAAAAGTAACACGTCGTCCTGTTTTTTTGAAATAACGTTTTGCAGCTGTAATCAAATCTCCAACTGAATGGGACCCTGCAGTAGGAACAAGTTTTTTACGCAATTCATCATTTGGGGCATGAAGCGAAATTGCAAGTTTGACTTGAATATTTTCATCTGCAAGACGATCTATTCCTGGTATGACACCGACTGTAGAAATTGTAATACTTCGTTGTCCTAGTCCAAAGGCACGAGGATGTGTAAGCAATCTAATGGCTCTAATGGTCTCATCATAATTTGCAAGTGGTTCTCCCATTCCCATGAATACTAGATTAGTAACATGTTCTCCTCTTTGTCGAAGAATGTGTGCAAAGTGTAGTACCTGTGAAATTATTTCTTCAGCTTTGAGATTTTTTTCAAAACCCATCTGACCTGTGGCACAAAATACGCAACCCATTGGACAACCTACTTGAGTTGAAACACAAACTGTGGACCTTGGATGATTCTTGTCTGGTGTTGGTCCGTATTGCATTAGAACAGTTTCAATGAGTGTTTTTTCATCAAATTTGAGAAGTAGCTTTGTAGTATGACCATCTTCGCTGACAACTCGATGAACTTCGTCTTCAGAACCTATTGTATATCCATTTTTAACAAGTACATCTCTCATGGCAGATGGAATTTGATGTAAATCTGACATTTTTTTTGGAGATTCACGGTAGAGTGCTTGAAGTAATTGGTCTGCTCTGTATCGTGGTTGACCCATCTTGATGACAAGATCATCAATCTCCTCTGGTAGCATTCTATACAGGTCAGTCATATCTGATATCTTTTTGTTATATTCTTCTGAAAATATGACTCTTATGTAATTTACAGTTGAGGCTTGCTTTTGATATTATAACAGAAACAGTTTGAGAATTACTGCTACTAGCTGAGATTAAAACCATCTCTGTTTATTGTTTTTACAACAAATATTGTTGCAATCATTGAAACCAAAAAAACAATTGTTACTATTGGGCCAAATTCTGGAATGGCTGATGGTACAGTCTTCTGTGACATGTCAATGACTGGATATTGTGTAGCGTTAGAATACTGTGTTGGTATGGTACCTCCTACTATGACTTGTCCAATCATCCAAGGGTGTATAGTACAGAAATAGTTGTAAGTTCCAGAATTCGAAAATCTAAATTCAAATGTTTTTCCAGGCTGGATGGTTCCACTGTCAAATACAGATCCAACACTGCATCCTTCTGCTTGTACTGTTTTTTGTACAGAGAATGTGTTGTGACCAATTCCTTCTGATACTACAATCTCAAATGATTTTACTACTGGTGATACATATGCTTCATACACCAGTCGTCTGACATCTGCATTAACATTTTCTTCTGCATATGGTTGGTCTTGTGCGAGTTTTGCATATGTTGTTTGAGTAAGTGAGGTGCGAATCATCACGGTGGGATCTACTTGACGTGTGTCAGTAGCTACTTGAATTGTCACATGTGGTCCATTACATATGCTGTTTACACTAGTTACGGTATGAGTTGTAAGATCCGAATTCTTCCAAGTTACTGTAGTTCCCACTGGAATCTCTAAGGGATTTGGAGAAAAACAGTCATGTGTATTAACACATGTTGAATTTACACTAGATCCTGATCCCGCCTGAATATTCACAACAGATGTGGTTTGCCCAAATGCTTGACCAGTCCAAGTTCCAGATGTTACCATCAATAATGAAATGATGCCAATAGTCAAATGATTCAATTCACACTTTGTCTCATGTTGTGATATATCGCTTTATTGATGGATGATATATTCAATATCTGATGATTGTAATCTAACACAAATGGAAGGATGGAACAATTCGTCCTTTTATTATGAATAAATTTAATATGAACAAAAAGGCAGAAAAATTCAATAATGTTTTACAACTCTCAAATGCAAATCATATTAGTAATCTATGATAAAAAAACGCGATTGATGAAACCATGATAGGTACAGAACTTGGTAATTGGCGCAGGACTCTATATTCTAACCAACTTGATCCCTCCATGGATGGAAAAGAAGTTGTCGTAATGGGCTGGATTTCAAGTGTAAGAGACCATGGAAATTTGGTATTCATTTTACTAAATGATAAAGAAGGACAGATGCAAATTACTGCAAAAGCAGGAGTATGTCCAGATGATATCAAGGAGAGTTTGGTAAAACTAAAGGAACAATCAACCATTGCGGTCAAAGGCATTGTAAAACCATCTGCCAAGGCTCCAAAAGGTGTAGAGATATCACCAAATGAATTGCGAGTATTTTCAGTTGTTGAAAAAATTGCACCCTTTCAATGGCAAACAAAAACTGTTCCAAACATAGATACAAGATTAGAATTAAGAGCAATCGACCTTCGACGAAATATTTTACAACATGTCTTTAGGATGCGGGGTCTAGTTTTAAAATCAATTCGAGATTATCTGTACGAAAAAGAGTTTCTTGAAGTAAACACACCAAAGATGATTGCAACTGCAACAGAGGGAGGAGCTGCACTGTTTCCAATATTTTACTATAACAAGGAGGCTTTTCTTGCACAGAGTCCTCAGCTTTACAAGGAACAACTCACATTAGGGTTTGAGAAAATCTTTGAAATTGCTCCAATATTTAGAGCAGAAGCATCTAGGACCAATAGGCATCTCTCTGAAGCAATTTCAATAGACCTCGAAGAGGCATTCTCAGATTATAATGATGTCATGTCCCATGTGGAAAATATAATTAAAAAATCAATCAAGACCGTAAAAGACTATTGTGATTCTATAAAAACTACGGATTACAAAATTCCAGACATTCCTGATACAATTCCCCAGTATACCTATACTGAACTGGTAGACAAGATGCAAAAAGCCGGTGCTACAACAAAGTGGGGTGATGATTTGTACCCGTCACAATTAAAGAAAATAAATCTTAGCGGATTTTACTTTATCAAGGACTGGCCACTTGCTCCAAAACCGTTTTACGTTAAAGCCAAAAATGATGACCAAAAAATTTCTGAATCATTTGACTTGATGTTTGGAGATCTTGAATTGTCTTCTGGCAGTACTAGAATTGAAAAAAGAATGGAACTAGAAGATAGGATGAAGAACAAGGGGTTCAAGCTTGATGCATTTGATTATCATTTGCGAGTCTTTGATTATGGAGTTCCGCCTCATGCAGGGTGTGGTATAGGTCTTGAAAGACTAATGATGGCACTAACAGGCACTGAAAACATTAGAGATGCTACCTTTTATCCGCGTGATGTAGATAGACTTACACCGTAGATGAAGTAACATGGTAGAAAAAAAAGAGATTGAACATCTGGCAGATTTGGTAAAAGTTGATCTAAACGAGCCGGAAAAATATATCAAACAGGTAGAACAGATTTTAAATTATTTTGATAGGCTTGACCATGTAGAATTTCATTCAGATGATACACTAGGAATTCAAATTGCTAAAGACGATCTACGAGATGATATTCATGAACCCTATACTGATTCTCTGATTGAGCATCTCAAAAAAGATCAAAATAACTTCATTCGTGCACCAAAAATGGTTTAAATGAATTTAGGAATTTCAGCCACTGAATTTGTGTCTCAGGTAAAGGAAGGCACTCTATCTGTAGAGGAATTTGTAGCAAAAACCTTGGAGAGAATTCACAAAGTAGATGGGAAAATACATGCTTTCATTACTGTTGACTCACAAAATGCACTTGACCAAGCAAAAGCAATTGACAAAAAAATAAAATCTAGAGAAAAAACAGGAATCTGCTTTGGAATGCCAATATCAATTAAAGATAACATTTGCACTAGGGGGTTGAAAACAACATGTGCTTCCAAGATGCTTGAAAACTTTGTTGCGCCATATGATGCAACTGTTACTTCTAGATTAAAATCAGAAGATGCCATAATAATTGGCAAAGTAAATCTTGATGAATTTGCAATGGGCTCTACAACTGAATTTAGTAGTTTTGGTCCCACTAGAAATCCATGGAATGTAGACTATGTACCAGGTGGTTCATCTGGGGGTAGTGGTGCATCAGTAGCTGCACTTGAGTGTCTTGCTTCTTTAGGTTCTGATACTGGAGGCTCAGTTCGAAGTCCTGCAAGTTTTTGTTCTGTGGTTGGTCTGAAACCGACATATGGTCTGATAAGCAGGTATGGACTAGTCTCTTATGCAAATAGTATAGAGCAAATTGGTCCTATCGCAAAGACAGTTGAGGATGTGGCATTTTTACTCAATATCATATCTGGTCATGATGCACATGATAATACCACTGCAAAAAACCCAAGTGTTGATTATGTCAAGGATTTAAAATCTGGAATCTCTGGGAAAAAAATTGGGATAATTTCTCAAATGACTGGTGATGGGGTAGACAAGGAAGTTGCATCTGCAACAAATACTGCGGTATCCAAATTACAAGATCTTGGAGCACAATGTGTTCCAATATCTCTTGATGCAGTAGAGCATTCAGTTGCTGCATATTATACAATTGCTGCTGCAGAAGCAAGTAGTAATCTTTCAAGATATGATAATTTGAGATATGGTTTTGATTTTGGTACTGAAGGGTATGAATTCAAGGCATTTATCTCTAAAGCACGAAGTAACTTTGGACCTGAAGTTATACGAAGAATGTTGCTTGGAGCATTTGTCTTGTCTGCAGGATATTATGGTAAATATTATCTCAAGGCTCAAAAAGTCAGAGCCATGATAAAGGCTCAACTTGATGAGGCATTCAAACAAGTGGATTATCTAATATCTCCTACCATGCCGATATTGCCATTCAAAGTTGGAGAAAAAATAGATGACCCGTTGAAACTCTATCTTACTGATATCAATACTGTGACTGCAAACCTGTCTGGAATTCCAGCCATTTCAGTCCCGTTTGCAATGTCAAGTTCTGGATTACCGATTGGTATCCAATTATTTGCAAATTCATTTAAAGAAAAAGAATTACTACAAGCGGCTCATGCATTACAAGGCACTACAAATCTCCCGGAGATTGCACTATGACAAAAATAGGACTAGAGATTCACTGTCAACTTACAAAACTTGCAAGCAAGCTGTTTTGTTCATGCAAGGCAGAGTATAGAAACACTACGCCAAACTCTAACATCTGTCCTGTTTGTACTGGCATTCCAGGCTCTCTTCCACTGTTGAACAAAAAAGCAGTAGAAAAAGCTGCAATGATATCACTTGCATTAGGATGTGCAATTCCAGAAAAAATAGGATTCTTTAGAAAAAATTACTTTTATCCTGACTTGCCAAAAAACTTCCAAATTACCCAGTATAACGCATATGGTCCTACTAGCATTGGCTCTGATGGAAAAATTGAGATTGAAGGAAAAACAATTAGAATAAGACGAATACAGCTAGAAGAAGATCCTGGTAGGCTAGTCTATGAAGGTACTTCAGAGAAAACAATGATTACACTAGTTGATTACAACAGGGCAGGTACACCGCTTGTCGAAATAGTGACAGAGCCAGACTTTGAGACTCCCAAACAAGTTCGTGTGTTCTTGAATGTTCTTGCAGATTTGGTTGAAAACATAGGAGTAGCTGATCCATATCTTGAGGGCGCAATGAGGGTGGATGGCAACATTTCAGAAGGTGATGGAAATCGAGTCGAAATAAAAAACGTCGGTTCCTTTAGGGATGTTGAAAAAGCACTTCATTTTGAAATTACTCGACAACAAAGTCTTGTTGAAAGAGGAATTACAGTTCTTGCAGAAACAAGACACTGGGATGAGGCAAGAAGAATTACAGTCTCATCTAGATCAAAAGAAGATGAACAAGATTACAGGTACTTGCCAGAGGCTGATATACCAATTGTTTTGATTGGAAATAATTCCATTGAACAAATCAAAACACAGATGCCCGAAAGTATTGTTGCAAGAAAGGAGCGATACATCAACAAATATGGCATGCCTGCACAAGTAGCACTAGTTCTATCATCTGACAGGTTTTATTCTGATTTGTTTGACAAGTCTCATAACGAAAAAAATGCAAAAGAAGTGTCAAATATCATTACAACTGATTTGATGGCCATTGCAGACACTCGAGAAAAGAAACTTGAACTAAAAATTACATCAAAACACATCTCTGACTTGGCAGACGCTATTATGGAAAACAAACTAACGAGAAATTCCGGAAAATCTGCATTACATGAGATGGTAAAATCTGGAAAATCGCTTGCTGATGTTGTATCTAGTCTTGATTTGGGCCATGTTAGTGATGCAGGCTCTATTGAAAAAGTGATTGATGAAGTATTTGCTGAAGAGGAAAAGGCAGTAGCAGAAGCAAAGCAAAATCCAGACACCATCAACTATCTAGTTGGCAAAGTTATGAGAAAAACAAAAGGAAAAGCAGATCCTACTACAACACTTGAGATTTTACGAAAAAAACTCGCCAGTTAAAAAATAAATTTTTAGAATACGTATTTTTTTAATGCTGAGCCAGTCTACATTTTGCCAAACTCATCTTCATCAGAATATGCGCGCTCTGCATGTTCTTCAATATCAAGACCTGCTTCTTCGACTTTGGCAGATACTCTGACTCCAATTAGTTTGTCTATTACCTTCATTATGATAAATGTCCCAAAGAATCCCATTGCTCCTGCTACTCCTACACCCATTGCTTGAATGAGTAATTGTTGGGGATGTCCAAACAAGAGTCCATTTGGACCATTTGGATTTACCAAGGTACTTGCAAAGATTCCAATTCCAAGTGAACCAATTATTCCTGCAACACCGTGGACTGAGCTGACATCTAATGCATCATCTATCTTGAGATGTTCCTTGAAGAACAAGACTGCAAGATATGATCCTATTCCAATTGCCATTCCCAAAACGAATGCATGCTCTACACTAATGTAACCAGAAGCTGGTGTAATTCCTGCAAGTCCTGCAATTGCTCCGTTGATTGCCGCAATTACACTTGGTTTACCTGTTCGCATCCATGATAGTCCTACCCAAATTAATGCAGAAATTGATGATGCGATATGAGTATTGATGATTGTATTACCTGCTAAACTTCCTGATGCTAGTGCGCTACCTGCATTAAATCCGAACCACCCTAGCCATAACAATGATGAGCCTAAAACTGCAATTGGAATGCTATGTGGAATCATGATGGATGGGCCATAGTTGAGTCTTCTTCCAAGCACTAGAGCAGCTGCCAGTGCACCCATTCCCGCACTTGTATGTATCACAATACCTCCTGCAAAATCCACCACTCCCATCTGACCGAGCCATCCTCCTCCCCAAATCCAATGGACTAGGGGGTAATAGATGAGTCCACTCCATGCTACTATGAAAATAACATATGCGCTAAACTTCATCCTCTCTGCAATTGCACCAGTTAACAACAACGGTGTAATTACTGCAAACATCATCTGGAATTTTGCAAATAAAACTCCTGGAATGGTAGGGGCATAATGCAGACCAGAATCATATGGTACATTATTGAGAAATGTCCAATCCATATTTCCAGTGAGGCCCATTCCTGTATCTGGTCCAAATGATAAGCTAAATCCAAATGTGAACCACATTACACTGAGAATTGCTAATCCGAAAAAGATCTGCATGAAAATTGAGACAGTGTTTTTTCGTCGTAATAGTCCTGCTTCAAATAATCCTAAAGCTGGGATCATTAACAGTACAAGACTGGAAGCTATGAGCATCCAGGCTGTATCACCTGTATCAATTGGCAAGATTTCTTTCTTAGAAAAGATGAAGTATAAAAAAATTTGTTTTTCCTACAATTGTAACGGATCAAAAAGCAATCCATAAGATTTTTTAATATGTTATTTCATTTCCTTACATCTTGCTAAAGATTGAAGTAGTACTCCCAGAGAATGAAATAAAATCAATTAGTGACGCACTAAAAAAATTATCAGTTGGTGGAATCACCGCATACAAAGGATGGGGTAGAGGAAAAACGATTGCAAAGGAGATTCATGCATCCAAGGGAACTGAGGTTTTTACTCCTGAATTTGGAGAGAGATTCATTTTAGATGTCATAGTTCCAGATGAAAAGAAAAATGAGGTAATTGCAGCCATTAGAAGTGCTTCTAAATTTGGCAAAATATTTGTCACCTCAATTTCTGAGGCATATGACATTCAAACTCCTAAAAAAGATGAACAAGTCATCTGAGTCTTTTTTTAGCAAAAATATTATCTAGTACAAACTCTGTTATGATTTACATGATACGCATAGATGCAATTGTTCCGCAAAATGATATTCGAGCTATTAGTGACGCATTAAAAAAAATACAGGTAGGTGGAATCACAATAATGAAAGTTCGTGGAAGGGGTAAAACAGCTGGACCTGTATTACATGCTGCAAAAGGTACAGAGACATTTATTCCAGAATTCTCAGACAAGTATATTGTAACTGTAATAGTAGAAGAAAAAGACGAGGGTGAAGTGGTAAGTATTATTCGTGCCAATACTACGATTGGCAAGATTTTCATGTACAAACTTTCACGTGCCATTGATATTGCAACTGGTGCGGAAAATGAAAAAGCAATTTAGAATTTTTTCTTTCTAGGTCTAGTATCTTCCTGTTGTATCTGTATTTGATTGTCTTGTGCTGGTGTTGGTCATGTGTTACCCTCTAACAAATATTAGGTCTACCAGTACAGGTAGGTGAGAACATGTTGAAACTTAGAAAATGTGACTGTAAATGTGGTTGTACACATGATGTTTCCAGTAGATATTATGCTCTCTGTATTTTTTGTACATTGGGAACTCATAAAACAAATTAAGAATTAGCAGAACAGTCTTGGATGGGATTATCTAGATTCCAAGCTTGTCTTGATTACGAAGATCTTGTTCAATTCGCATCAAGCGTTTTACGCGTTCTGTAACTGGAGGATGTGTGGAAAAGAATCGTGCAATAGTTTCACCAGATATTGCAGGTATTATGAAAAATGCATTCATTCCCTCCATCTTTTTAAGTTGTGGAACGGGTGCAGTCTTTACTTCTCCACTTATCTTCATTAATGCACGAGATAGATTCATTGGTTTGCCTGTGAGATATGCTCCGCCTCTGTCTGCTGCAAATTCTCTGTATCGGGATATTGCTCGGATTATCAAAAAACTCAGGAACCAAACTATTCCTGCAACGATGAGAATGAGAAATGTATTTCCGCCCTGTTGTTGTCTTCCACCATATCCGTAACCTCCCCACATTGTACTAAACATGGAAGATTGCATCAAATACCATGCAATAGTTGAAAACAAACTTGCAAGTGTGATAATTGTTACGTCTCTGTTTCTAATGTGGGTGATTTCATGTGACAAGACTCCTTCAAGTTCTTCTTTGTCTAGAATTCGTAATATTCCAGTACTGACAACTACTATTGATCCCTTGGGATTTTTTCCAGTTGCAAATGCATTTGGAACATCAGTTGTCATGACTCCTACTCGGGGTTTTGGAAGATTTGCTTTCTGAGCCAAATTTTCTATTATCTGGTGTAGTGTTGGGTATTCTTCTTTTGATACAATCTTGGTTCCGGTACTCCACATTACTATTCTGTCGGAAAAATACCACTGTGCACCGATCATCAATCCTGCAATAACTGCAATTGGAAGAATGCCTAATCCAAAATATATGGCAATAAAACTCAAAAATGCTAGATAGATTATGGTTAGAGCAAAAAAGCTAATTGCCATTCTTACAGTTAATTGTAAATCGCGTTGCATGTTGGCGTCTTATACGCTAGGTCATAATTTAAAACTTGAGAATTGTTATTTTTTGATTTATTCTGAGATGGATCTGAGTATGTCTGAAAAGAAATCTAGATTTTAAAACTGGGTCTTATCTTTGCAGATAGTGTTAATGTGGATATTATGGCTAGTGCAAATATTATGACAGACAATGAACCGAATTCTGGAACTGCTGGAATTGTTGTGTTATTTTGTGATGTTGTATTTGAAACAGGTGACGATTGACTTGGTGTAAAGGTAAATGTTGTCTTGGCAGTTTTGTCATCTCCGCCATATGTTACATCGATTTCATATGCGCCAGTATTTTTCCAGAGGCTGCCGCCAGCAACTACTGTAGCTGAATATGTGTTGCTTGCACCGGGGCTTGCTTGTGCAATGTATACTGGAGTTTGCGAACTATCTCTAATCACTATTGATACTGGTATGTTGAGCTGGTCTGCTACGGTACCTGATATGATCATTGTATCACCATCTGAATAGGATGTTTTATCAGTTGTAACCGTGATTGGAGCTTGTGCAGTTGCTGCCATGAATGAAATTGTTAAAAGTGCAATGGCTGCAAGAGATATTTTTGAATTCATTGTTACTATGACTATCTTTACTGTTTGATATTTAAGATTTGATTCTTTTGGATATGATCCATGCTTGATTTTTTCAACCATCTTCTCTAGGTCTGACAAAAAACTGGCAGGGTGGTGATTTTATCCGTGTTTTTTAGGTTTCTATAGGGGTGAACTTAAAATAGAATATTATTCGAGGGTTACCATGCAAGGGTCAAATGCACTTGATAATTATGATGCTGTAAAAGCGAAAAAATCGCTAAAAATGTTGTTCACTGACAAGAGCAATGAATTTCGTGAATTGGCTAGTGGTATAGGATACCCCACATCTAACAGCGACTGGGAATCTATAATCTTGAATTTTTGCCTAGACTTTAGCGATTGTTTCAAGGCCTGGTCAAGTAAAGATCTTGATGCAGATCACATGCAAGTACACAAATGTAATACCATGATGAGACAAATTGGTCTTGGTAAATCTAACATGACCGAAGTTACACATTTGGAAAATATTGCATATAGAATTGCTGAAGATTTTAAAGCAATTTACAAGAGAATAGAATAAATTCTCTATACTATATCTCTGGAAAAATATTCTACTTATCCTTCTGATGCAGATTTTCCACCATCTACGTTAAGGATTGTACCTGAGATCCATTTTGATTCATCTGATGCCAAGTATATTGCAGCATTTGCAACATCTGCTGGTTGCCCTATTCTGTTTATTGGCTGTCTGTCTTCCAATACTTTTCTTGCTTCTGGATAATCAAGATATGACTTTATCATTCCAGCATTAACTATTCCAGGATTGATACAGTTGCAGCGAATATTTTTTCTAGCATATTCTACTGCCAACCCCTTGGTAAACATGTTTATCGCGGCTTTTGTTGTACAGTATGCTGTTAGGTGAACTTTAGGTATTGCCCTCTCGGCTGAGATTGAACCTATGTTGATTATACTTCCACCGTTTTTGTTTTCAAGCATTTTGATTATGACGGATTTTGTTATTCTAAATGTGCCAAACATGTTGATATCAACTAACGTGTTCAAATCTTTTTCTTGCATCTCATGAAAGTGTATTGGATCAGTGATTGTTCCTGCATTGTTTACTAGAATGTCAATTCTTCCATAATGGCCCATTATCTGATTTATGGTTTGAATTACTTGAGATTCATTTGTAAGGTCACATGCAATTGTAACTGTATTTGAGGAATAGTCCTTGATTGATTTTTTAACTTGTTCTAGTTTGTCAATTTGTCTTCCAAGTAGAACTACTTTGGCTCCTTCTTCTACAAATTTCTTTGATATCTCTAATCCGATATCGCTTGAAGCACCAGTGACAATTGCTATCTTGTCCTTTAGACGCATGTATAGTATTAGAGATTATACTATATGAATAATGAGTATGAATTTCATCAATTGGATTTCTTTGATATCTTTTGAATTTCTTGCGTAACTAGGGGCAAAAAGGCTCCTACATCTGTAACTATGCCTAGTGCTTGCCATGTTCCTCGGTCCATGAGTTTTGTTACTGTTGGTTGACTAATGTCTACTACAATCACTTTGACATCAGCTGGTAACATGTTTCCTGTGGCAATGGAGTGGAGCATTGTTGAAACCATAATGACAAGTTTTGCATCTTTGACAATCTCTTTGTATTTACGCTGTGCTACTGTCATATCTGTTATCACATCTGGTAATGGTCCATCGTCTCTGAGTGATCCTGCGAGAACAAAAGGCACCTTATTTTTTATGCATTCATACATTATGCCTTTTTTCAATACTTTGTTTTCTACCATCTTGCGAATCGAGCCTGCTTTGAAGACTGCATTTATTGCCTGCATGTGATTTCTATGACCTCTTACTGCAAGTGTACCATCCTGAACATTCATTCCAAGTGATGTACCTAGGGTAGAATATTCAATGTCGTGAACTGCAAGTGCATTTCCTGCAAGAACTGCATTGATGAATCCCAGTTTTATCAATGATGAAATTGAATCTGATGCTCCTGTATGTACAATTGCAGGTCCTCCTACCAGAACAATTTTTCCACCTTGTTTTTTTATCTTGTAAATGTCTTCTGCAACTTTTCTTGCAATGTGTTGTGTTGGTCTCTCACTTGAACTTCCGCTGCTCATAAATTGAAATAGGTTGACTCCTTCTCTTGGTCTTTCTGGAGGGGTAACACGTATTCCTTTTTCGCCCACAATTATTTTGTCACCTTTTTTAATGTCCCTGATTGGAGTGCAGAATGCTCTATTCTCTTTTACAACAATGCATTTGTCCATCATCATATTTTCTACTCGAATCCATTTTCCTTTGTGGAAAATTTCGGTATGATTGTTAGTTGTACTGTAAAAATCATCTGGCATAACCATGTCTTTTTGTGCTTGTTTTAGTGCAATTTCTTGCTGGATTTTTGAGGTTGCGCCTTCGCGGTATATCGCCTCTAGAATTTTATCTAAATGTTCTTGAGATTGGCCCTGGATTGAAAGTTTGGCATGACTCTCATCTTTTTTGTGCTTGCCAACCTCGAACTCTTGAACTTGAAATTCACCCTTTAGGTCCATGATGACATCGAAGATCTTTGTCAATATCATGGAATCAATAAGATGTCCCCTGACCTCAATGTCATGAGAAAACTTTTTTGTCATTTCCTAAAATGAATGCCTTGTACTAATTTAATCTTGATGCTAATTGGTCTTGTAATATCATGATATGGTTAGACTGGAAGTATTACGTCTCCTTGATATTCCTCAATTTTGTCTTCTTTTAATCTTGCAACAATGGCTTCTTTTCGTTCTGTATCTACACTTCTAACAAGAGCTTTTGAAATTCCGTTTTTATCACAGATTACTATCATGTATCCTGTTGAATCTGTTAGAACATATCCTCCAACATCGTTTAAAATGGCATAAAGATTTTCTTGACCCACCGGTTCCCACACATTGGTTTTGTTATCGCGCAATGCTAATGCTGGCATGGCTTGATCATTGCACAATGTATTGAGGTATTCACGGGCCTCTTTTACTCGCTTTTCTCCCATCTTGAGTGCTACAAAATATTGCATGATTGAAAAACTGATTCTTGTTATTTATACGATAGTGTATCCAATATGTCTACCAGTTCTTTTGACTTGATCTCTTTTTTTGCAGAATCAATAAACTCACCAAGTTTTTCATTTGAAAAACCCTCTGAAGAATATTTTACAGCTTGAATGGCCATCTCAAACTTGTCAATTTCATGCAATAGGATTGATTCTTTTGTACTTGCCTGCATGTATTCGTTCCATATGTTATTGTATTGCAACGCAATGTTTTCTGGTAGTTTTGCAAGAATTTCTTTCATGGATTCATTTTCAACCGTTTTTTTATTCTCCTTTGTGATTTCATCTGGCATAAAATCCCCGATTATTGACTCTGCTAAATCATGAAGAAGCGCCATTTTGAGAATCTTTCCAGTGTCAAGATTTTGCATGTCTGAGAAGACCATGGACATGATTGCAGTTCCATAGGAATGGTCTGCCACAGATTCGGGGTGTTCTATGCCGACCTTGTTTTTCCATCCACTGCGTTGGACTTTTTTGAGTTCTGATGCCAGATAGAAAAAATCAAACAGCATTTGAGATTTGTATAAAATTCATCGGTTTTAATCTTTGAGTATGTCTAATTTTTTAATTAGTATATTATCCAAACAAGATTAAAATGGCAACTAGGTATCATCATACATCTGTGAAAATTTACACTAAAACAGGAGATGATGGAACTACTGGTCTGATTGGCAACAAGCGCGTAAAAAAATCAAACCCGCGAATTGCATCTTATGGCATGGTAGATGAACTAAATGCTTCAATTGGTATAATCTTGTCATCAAGACTTGGAAAAGATATTCGTAATTTACTAACTAAAATACAAAATGATCTTTTTGTAGTTGGTGCAGACCTTGCAAATCCAAATCCAGAAAATAAATCAAACAGGGTTACATCTGAAATGGTATCACATCTTGAAAAAGAGATAGACCGTCTTGAAGAAAAATTGTCTCCCATAACATACTTTATTTTACCAGGTGGCGATTTGATTGCTTCACATGTGCATCTAGCACGAGCAATCTGCAGAAGAGCAGAAACAAACATGGTACACTTGTCAGAATCTGAAGATGTTAACAATGCTTGTTTAATCTACATGAATAGATTATCTGATCTTCTTTTTGTTATAGCGCGAACAATAAACAAAAGAAAAAAAATTTCTGATGTTGCTTGGAAAAAGTAAGAGACACACTTTAATTCCCCCAGAATTGGTTAATGAAATGTGCCGCCGTAGCTCAGCCCGGGAGAGCACTCGGCTGAAGACCGAGCTGTCGCATGTTCAAGTCTTGCCGGCGGCACCTTCTAGTTCTGATATTTTGTGCCTAAAAATTCCGAATTTCTCTAGATGTCAGTTCTTTTTTATCAAAGATTATTCTATTTGGTTTTTTTATATTGTTTGAATGTCATTGTATTTGTAACAAGCAGCAATCCTTGCAAGATGTATCCTCCAACAATTAGTACAATCCCATTGTAAAATGGATGTAGTGTGGACATTATTTCCAAATGTTTTGGCGATGCAGTATTTCCAACTATTACTAGACACGCAATAATGAAATTTGGAATGTATGCATATCTGAAATTTTTAAATGAGATTATTGCTAGTGCGATAAATGATAATTCTAACGCAATGGCCTGAACGAAAAACTTTGGATCTCCTAGGGGTATGCCAAATACACCCACTATACATACTGATACAAGAACTGAAACCAGGTATTTTTGAATACGATTCATTTTAATTTCAATCTTGGTATCATGTTTAATAAAATTAATTGTACGAATTGAAATTCAAAACATGTCTTAAATAGGGTTATTTTAAAAGATAATTTGTATACAAAATGAGTGCATCTGTAGATACGGTCAATTATTGCAAAAAAATATTGGCACTTGACATACAGATTAGATTTGCAGGCAAGATTGTTGATGAAGAACTGGTATCTACTGCAAGAAAGGATGGAGTTGTACCTCTGCTTGACAAAGATCTTGCAGCATTAGCACATCATCAAGTCTCTGTCAAGGCAATGATGGACAAGATGTTTACAGATAAACTTGGAAGTACGGACTGGATTGTTGAATCAAAAGGCAAGGTGAAATTATTGACCATATTCCAAAAAGATGGCATATTGATTTTATCTACAGAGCCAACCTCTGATCATCATGCCATAATTGAAAAAATAAAGAATCTCAAGTAACATTGTTATTCCAAAACATGCGAAATTCGGCCTTTTCTCTTTGTATTATGATGAGATTATTTGGAATTGCTATAATGAGACAAGTTTAAAAGGACGATGTTACTTGTTGGATAATCGTCTTATGACAAAGGACAAGAAAAAAGAAACTAAAAAGCCAGCCAAGAAAGAGGCCCCGAAAAAGGAATCATCCAAAAAAGAAGTAACAAAAAAGGAAGTTCCAAAGGCAAAACCAAAAGAAAAGACCAAGCTAAAAGAGGATCTAGTTCAAGAAGATGATGGCATCATTGTTGTCGAAGATGATACTGGTCTTGACAAGGAAGCAGAACTAGAGGCAAGAAAAGCATACTTGGAAGAAGCACGTTCACAAGAAGCAAGCGACGATTAGATTTTTCCTAGGATTTCTCTTTGATCGAAAAGACTTATCCATGATTATGTCAATACAGGTATAATGAGATCTCTCTGTTTGATAACTGTAAAACCCGGCAAAGTTGATCTTGTCATAACTTCTTTGAAAAAAGCAAGAAAAATACTACGTGAAATCATGGTCGTGACAGGAAGGGCAGACATTGCAGTTGTTCTCCAGGGTACAATGGATGAAATCAACAATGTTGTAATTGATTTTAAAAAGATAAAAGAAATTGTTTCAACAGAGACTCTAATTGAAGTGGAGGTGGACATGGGTTGGTCAAAGCCGTAGTACTAGTAAAATCTCCGAAAAAACTCATAGCTGCACGACTCCGATTGGTAAAATCAGTCTATGATTCATTTGCAGTAAGTGGCCAATTTGATGCAATTGCACTAATCGAAGTCAAGGAATTGTCATCAATAAAAGATGTCACAACAGAAATCCAAAACATAAAAGGCGTAGAACGTACTGAAACGATGGTCCAAGTAGTCTAGTTTACCATAATCTTTTAACGCTACGAGCGCTTATTGTGTACATGAATATTAGACACCTTGGAAGTGTAATTCTTGCAGTCTCGGACCTGAACAAATCTCTGAAATTCTATAATGAAGTGATTGGATTGCCAGTCAAAAACAGCAGAGAAAATTGGGTGGAATTGGCAAAAGAAGGTGCCACTGTCATATTGCATCCAGCAACAAAACCAATTAACACTGGAACATCAATCGATAATGGAATTGTTATAGGATTGGTAGTAGGAGATATCGAGTCTGCGGTAAAAGAACTTCAATCAAAAAATGTTACAGTCTATAGAGACATTGTCTCTCACAAGGCAGGCAAAAATTGCATCGTACTTGATCCTGACAAGTATATGGTGTCATTGTTTGAGCCTTCATTTGATGATGGTGCAAAACAAGCCCGTGGTTTCCATGGATTTGCTCCACTCTAAATAATTTTTTTAATTTTTGTTATAATTTTGTTTATTGCATCTGGTGTTACTAGCTTGTTTACTGATATGTAGTAAATGCCTTCTTTTCTTTGAAATATTATAATTGTCACCTTGGCATGTCTGAGTATGACGCTGTCCATGTTTCCAATTGCCGAGTTTGCCTTGTTTCGCATTGCAAACATTGTGGAGACCAAGAAAAACTCATTTCTAGCCAATTCATTTGATAACAAGACATCTAGTCCAGGTCTGAATATTCCTGTTAGAGTTCTTCCATATTCATTTACCAATCCTACATATCTAATTGATTTTGATAATTCCATTATGTCTTGACATTTCTTTCTGTATTGTGCTATCTGTTCTGCCCATTTTTGATTGGGTGTTTTTTGCATGATATGTTAGAAAGTTTATGCTTTATAAAAGTTGGAAGTTACTTTTTCTTTTCTTTGTCAAGACCTGATCTTAAAGCCAAGTTCTCTTTTCGTAGTTTTTCATTTTCTTCTGCCAATGTATCTGCTGCTTGCATCGTTGCATGCATTGGATGTCCTGGCATGAATCCACTTGGTGTCATGTTGAACAAGCCTGCTGCATATCTTTGAAACATTGTATGGTGAGCCGAGATTTTACTTGTCATCATGTCTGCATCTTTGATTATGCGGTCCTTTACCATTCCAGCACTGGCAATTCCTTGTGGTAGATTTGCACGTGGTGGCAGTCTTGGAAATGCAAATGGGGAATTCATCATGTCTATTGGATGACCAAAAGTCTCCATCATTTTTCTGACATCATATGGCCACATGAATGGAATTCTTGCTCTCCTCTATTTCATGTTTACTCACAAAACTACGCATTAGATATAGCAAGGTGTCAAGTACGAGTCATTTTTTATCAAATTCTATCGATCTCTGATCCTTATAGAATGGCCTGATCGACACTAGTTTAATGTCAAAAACAATATCAATGCACTGTATAAAATGTAAAAAAAATATAGGTTCTATGGATTTATACAAAATTGTAATGTATATTGTTGATCAAAAGTTTACAGATCATCACTATGAACATGTAGAGTGTCCTGACAAATTTACAGTCTAGGCATGCATTGCGTAAACTCTGTAAGTCTTTCCAGTCTTCTTGTCTTGATACGACCATCTGTTATCTGACCATTCAATTCTCTCAAAAAGACTTTTGAGTGATGGATGAAGTTTATCGTAGACGTCTTCTCCAATCAAGATCTGGTTTGGTTTTGAAAGTGCGGTAATCTTTGCTGCAATGCTTACTGCGGGACCAAGAATATCTACATGCGATCTAATCTGGTCTGCACCATATCTTACAACCACATTTTCTCCAAAGTCCATGCCAATTTTTACGCGTAACTCTGGATAATCATATTCACTAAGTATTGGATTTATTCCCCGCTCTATGACATCTATCATAGTTCTTGCACAGTTTACTGCACTGTCTGATACTACAAGCGGACTTTCTTCTGCAATAAAATATCCTATTACTGCATCTCCTACATATTTTAGGACATATCCACTATGATGACGTATGACAGATCTCATTTCTTGAGAAAAGGAACTAATTATTATCCCCAGTTTTTCTGGTGGAAGTTGCAATGCCATGTCAGTAGAGCCAACCAAGTCTACAAACATTACAAGCATGTGCAGTTTTTGTGCCACATGTTTTCGAAGAAACGTATCTGATTCATCTATTGAATAATCATATTCGTATCCCTTTTTGAGTGAGCTCCATACTCTTTTCTGAGTTTCTTTTATCAAACTTTCACTATCAAGTGTACCTGTCTTGCCTCCTCCGAGCATCATGTCTATGATACTTTTGGTTGTAGTATTTTCATCCTGGATCTTTTTTGGTTCGTCACTCATTTTTTACTCACTCTAATGGAAAATTGACACCACATACAGGGCATACTCCTCTTTCTCCCTTGTATTTTATATCAAAGTATTGTATAACTTCCACATTACAGTTCCAGCAGATTATCTTCTTAAAAGATGACTTTTTCACTTGTTCTCCTCTAATAAAAAATGGTTTTAAAGAGTATTTAAAGTGCATACCGATTTTATGTGGAAGATTTGAAATGTATTCTAATGCAGATACCAGTCAGTAATCCTGATGTTTTCATAACGGCCATGAGTGCCAAGGCTGAAGCCATACGATCTTTGTTCTTGGAACACATTACGGCTCTGACAAATAAAGTTCCCTTGAAGGTTATGCTAGGGGATGGCACTGTGACCGACCAAGAATCCTTTGATCCTGCGCTTGTAAGAAAGTTTTTTGAAAATTTGTTAAAAAAAGCATCCGCCTGGGATAATCAGGGAGTATCTGCAACCAATGAAAAAGACCTGAGAAGAAGTTTCATAAAGTTTGAGATACGGGAAGGGAATTATCTTCTTTCTTCACACATGTCTCTACAATACCATGCCTTACTGTTTTACAGATTAGATCACCGTGTTATTGAAATTCAAAAAGAACTATCTGACATTTCAGACATGATTGCAAAACTCCAAGTTCGAGTAGGACCTGAAAATGACAAGATAATAGAAGAAAAGCTACGGGCAGAAGGGTTCCAAGGAATGGATGAACAAAAATTATTTGAAGTATTGTTTAATCGTGAAGATATTACTCAAGATATTGTAAAAACAATCGAAGTATCACATACAGAGCACACAAAACTTGTAGCAAATAGAGATAGATTATTTCATGAACTAGATAACATGCTCATAGAGGTATATCATACCACTCCTGTGCTAATTGATGAAAACAAAATGATCGCAGCAGAGGAAGGATGTCTGTGTAATTTTAATTTAGAATATGTCAAGAACGATACTAGACAAGGAAACATAAATCTCACAAGGATTTCCGAGCAGACAAAGACAAATCTACTTGGATTACTTGATAGTATCATAGAAGTTCTGAAAAACTAAAAAATTGTTTATATCACAGTGTTTTCAAAAATCTAATAATTAGTCAAGGGGCCAAAAGTGCACGTCACGGTGCAAAGTTTGGGGAGTTACACTATGTGGCCTTTATGACCACCTTGACTTAGATCTGTCCTGATCTCAGAATATTATTTAGCCCTTTTTGATCCCTAAAAATTTTGTTAATTTATGGTGTGATTGTATGGTTTTTACATAAAATGCACAAAAGTTATGCAAAATAAAGGCCTGTTTTTTGGTGTATATGGTTCAATAAACCAAATATACCAAGATGAGGCTGGAAATTCTGTTGAATGTAACTTTTGAAGATATAATAAAATCCCAGAAATTGCAACGTAATGTAATTCGTAGAACACCACTTGAAAATTCCCAATCATTTAGTGCAATGACTGGATCCAAAGTATATCTAAAATCCGAGTGTCTGCAAAAAACTGGCTCGTTCAAGTTTAGAGGAGCATATGCAAAGATTGCAAGTCTTTCAAAAGAAGAAAAGAAAAAAGGAGTGATTGCAGCATCTGCGGGAAATCATGCACAAGGTGTAGCTTATGCATCCTCACTTGAAAAAATTCCTTGCACAATTGTAATGCCAGTTACTGCATCGCCTGCCAAGGTTTCTGCTACCAGATCATATGGAGCAAATGTAATTTTGGAAGGAACAATCTATGATGAATCTTCTGCAAAAGCTGCAGACATTGCACGAAAAACTGGTGCAACCATTGTACATGCTTTTGATGATGAAACAGTAATAGCTGCACAAGGTGTAATAGGACTTGAAATAATGGAGGATCTTCCTGATGTCGACGAGATTTATGTTCCAATAGGTGGTGGAGGACTAGCGGCTGGAATACTGACTGCAGTCAAGACAAAAAAACCCAAAGTTAAAGTAATTGGCGTCCAGTCATCTGGTTTTCCTGCTATGAAAAAATCATTTGATATTGGCAAGCTACAATCTGTTGCAGGTAATAGAACAATAGCGGATGGTATATCTGTAAAAACACCGGGTCATTCTACATTTAAAATAATAAATGAATTAATTGACGATATTGTTCTTGTCGATGATTCTGCCATAGTCAAAGCAATGTTTCTACTGATGGAAAGATCAAAGACCGTAGTGGAACCGGCTGGTGCTGTTGGTGTAGCATACTTGCTTGATAAAAAACCTGCCAAAGGGAAAAAGGTGGCCACAATTTTATCTGGCGGAAATGTAGACATGTATCTACTTGGCCAGATTGTGGCAAAAGGCCTAACAGAAATGGGCAGGATGGTCAAGATCTTTATCCTCTTGACTGACAAACCAGGTGCTCTCAAGGAAGTAGTTGACCAGATATCATCTTTGAGCGTCAATATTGTAGATGTGATTCATGACAGGCTAAGCTCAAGCATACCTGCAGGGACTGCGGGAGTTACACTGAGTCTTGAGACGCAAGATCAGGAGCATGCTCAACAACTGATACGATTCTTGAAGAAAAAGAATGTCCAGTTTAAGGTAGTTACCTGATGAATTTTGTATTTACTTTATGATGATGGATTGACTAGTGAAAGAATATTAAATGTCAAAATCACTCCAACAAAAATACAAGCAATAATTGTTGTTATCTTTCTATTTACAAATTCACCCATCAACTTTTTGTTCATTGTAAGTATGACAACAGGTATTACTGCAATTGGTATCAACAAACTAAGAAGAAATTGACTGTACACAAGTATGTGTAAGGGATCAAAACCCATCAGTATAGCAATAGTTGTTGGAATTACATTTACAAATCTTGTAACTATTCTACGTAATAATACGTTGATTTTTTTCCCCAAAAACCCTTCCATTATTATCTGACCTGATAATGTTCCTGCTGCGGATGATGCTATGCCTGATGACAATAAAGTGACCAAGAAAATTAATCCGGCAGCAGCACCAAACAAGGGAACCAGTGTCTTGTATGCTTCAGCAATTGATTGAATCTGAGAGTTGGCAGGATTGAATGCGACTGCAGCCATTAGTAAAATTGCGGCATTTACCAAAGCAGCTATTGTGAGCAAAAATACAGTTTCTGCAAGATGTAGTTTTCGTATCTTTTTTCTTTCCTCAAGTGACTTGCCGCTTGCTTTTTCTTTTGTAAGAAAAGAGTGTAAAAATACAACATGTGGCATGACGGTTGCGCCAATAATTCCCACTGCAACAAACAATGCACTAGAGTTTACAAAATGAGGTGAAAATGTCCCAAAAAATATTCCATGAATGGTTGGCGGAGCAACAAGTAATTCATAGATGTATCCAAAACTTATGATTGAAACACAAAGCAAAAACAATTGTTCCAAAACACGAAATCTTCTAGATGTTAGTGCTAGTATGATGATGACATCTGCTGCTCCAAAAATTGAAGCATACAACATTGGCACTCCAAACAACAGATTCAATGCAATGACTGTTCCAAGATATTCGGCAAGGTCTGTTGCAGCTGATGCAACTTCAGAGCTTAACCAATACGGGATGATGAACAATTTTCTGCCTAGTTTTTCCCTTAAAATGTCTGCCATGCCTCTTTCTGTTGCTATCCCTAATTTTCCGGCTAGGTATTGTACTAGCATAGCCATGCCACTTGAAAGCCATACTACCCATAGCAGTGAATAGCCAAATCCTGCTCCACCTTGTAGGTCTGTTCCATAATTTCCAGGATCCATGTAGGCTATGCTTACAATCAGTGCAGGACCAGAATATGCAATAAATTTTCTCAGTGAACTTTTAAGATGAGCAAGTTTTGCTTTCGGAGAGATCATTGTATTGGTTCTAAATTAATCTAGTCTGAATATAAGAGTTAGCTAAGGCTAAATTATTTAACCATGTCTAAGTTTCACATATCTAGTTTTCAAAATGATTAATAGGAAACAAAAAAAGATCATTATATGGCAAAGAAAACTTGGAAAGGAAATTCAAATCTAACATGGAAAGAGATCGAATCACATGTGATGATTCTTTGTGATAAAATTAACAAAACTGGATTTGAATTTGATAGGATTGCAACAGTATCAAGAGGCGGACTGGTACCTGCACGATTGATTGCAGATCATTTTAATATAAAAAAAATTCGGATAGATAAAAAGAAAATTCCAAAAAGAACATTATTTGTAGATGACATTTACGATTCAGGTGATACTTTTAAAAAAATATTTCCACTTGTAAAAGATCCTAAAAATTTTGTATATGCAACACTAGTTGCAAGAAAGGGGACAAAATATCCAAAGCAGTTAATCTATGCTAAAAAAACTCGGGGTCAAGAGTACGTAGTATTTCCATGGGACAAGTTAGAGTTCAAGCGAGGTTTCGATTAAAGATTAAGTATATGGTAATCATTGATTTATCATGAATCCATTTGCATGCTCGAAATGTTTTGTTGGCTATAGGCCTGGGGAATTGATATCTTGTCCAAAATGCAACCAAGAATTTTGTGGTTCCTGCTTTAAGCAACATACTCACTAGACAAATCAAAAAATAAGTAGTGGTCCTAAGCCAAGTATTCTAATGGAATTTGGGGGAGATGATGTAGATACACTTGCCTTGATGTTTGACAAACTCCAGTATATTTTCAGGGGGTATGACCCTTACATTCAAGCATTCACAGAAATGCATGAACTCTATAAACAAGGAAAACTGTCTGAGAGGGATTATTACTATGGAATGACTGATGCTGTTCTCAAGTACTCGGCACTTGATTTTCTAGGACTAAAGGCCATGTTTGAGATAAAAAAAGCACTAAACAGGATGGCTAATGTTTCATCTTCTCGTTCATCATCATCTGGACTGGCAGGAAATACCGCAAGCCAGTCTGCATCTGGACCTCAAAACTCTGTAGCCTCTTTTATTTCTGCAAAAAATCTTCCAAGTCGAAATGAGGTCTTGGGCCAACTGTTGGGAAACGAAAAAAAGTGTACGTCATGTGGTAAAACTGTACCCGTGATGGCTAAATTTTGTACAACATGTGGTAACAAGATGTAGTGTGCACACAAACAATAATTCAAGAACTAAATAATCCTACTCTGAAAAATAAATCTGGATCGGTAGTCTAGCCTGGTTAGGATATCGCACTCACACTGCGGGGGTCGCTGGTTCAAATCCGGCCCGATCCATCCTTTTTAAAACTAGAAGATTTCTACACCAGTTTTTTAAACCATGTTAGTCCAGTACATGTAAAATATGAAAAGCATCATTGCCGGAATTGTAGTCATAATTGCATTGGCAGCATTGCTGTCTGTAACTCCAGCTTATGCTCCATGCATAGAAGGACCAGGGATAAACTGTAATGGTTATCCTACCCAGACATTGATTCAAATTAAATCAGACATGCTAAATTATACAATCACAGACAAACCTCACATAACAATGGATGGAACACCACACATAGCTGTTCATCTTGAAGTAGATGACGCATCCTCAAACATAATGTCTGAACATGACCTCAGTCTCTCTTCGTATGGCAATGCAAGTTATGCTCTTGACATATCGTCATACAAACCTGGTGTATATTCTGCTATTGCAACATCTCTGATGTCCCAGGTAACAACTAGTTTTGCGGTAGGACTTGTCACTACAGGTCCCATCATAACGCTTAATGTAGCAAAAAACACGTATGTTCAAGGGGATTTCATCACGATTACTGGTACTGTGGGTCCTGATGATGTCGTTCAACTGTCTTTGATTGATCCTAATGATAATGTTGTAACATCAATACAAACAATTTCAAATAACATTGGGCAATATTCTACATCTGCTCTCAGGATTCCAATAAATGCGATTTCTGGAACATGGAAAATAACGGCAGATCACAATACTTCACATACAACGCTCAAGATTCTGGTACAATCCTTATCCTCAAATGATGTAATAAAAAACAGTAATGGCATAGCTTCTCCACTAGAACAATTTAGATCTGGAATTCATGCAAGCGATGTTCAATGTACACAAAGTCTTGAACTTGTAATCAAAGCCGAAGATGGATATCCAGCTTGTGTAAAATTTAGTACTGCAACAATGCTTATCAAAAACGGTTGGGCGTCTTCAGAATCTGGCATATCTTCAGATGGACAACGTACGTATATCATTCAAGATTCATCTGCATCATCCATACCCTGTGATACTGCTTATCCACAATCAAATACCGGTATTGCAGTGTTATACATGCCTGCAAATGCGACAGGAAAATTATGCATAAATTACTCTAATCCAAATTCTCCAAGATCTGTGGATGTAAGAATTTTTGAATCTCAACATTTGTCAGAAGATACAAAGGACATCCAAGTATTATCATCTCAAGATAACATACCTCAAGGAAATAGTACCATAGTGTATACACTAAAGACAGGCAAAGTGGGATTTTACGGCTTGACACTATTTTGTTATGGAACTCCACTTGCAGTCGGGTATGACAACCAATCAAGAATAGTTACAAACGATTTTCCATGGCTTGGACAAACGTTTTACTGTCCAATGCAAACATACACGTTTCATATCTCAGGTCTTAGTGGAATGGGAGTCAAATACATTCCATACCCATAGTTAGAAAATGAAAACTCTGTATCTTTCAATAGGAAATTAGACATAGTGGATCCTAAAATGGAAATGTACCATTCAATTCTGGCTTGGTCTACTCTTTTTCAAAACCAGAAGAATGGTGCGTAACATTTAACATTATTATTTATAACCATATTTCAAAAATGAAATTCCTATACATTTCACTTATTGCCTTAGGCGTGACATTCATCTTCGGTCCTAATGCTTACGCAATACATCCATTACCAGTTCCAGTGTTATCTATGAAATCCAATACTGTTGGACACATATACGTTAAATTTAGTACCTATTATTATAATCAGACTCTAAAACTTGGACCAATGGACATCTATGATGCAAACCTGACAAATCGTGATCCGCTTAAACTGGATGACCTATCAGTAATTCCAAATCGAACTTCTATTACACTTGATTCCAATAATACGATAATCGATTACACTGTCACGGCAAAGAATAATCTGAAAGGCATCTATGCATTACCTATAGAACATTTGTCTGATCTTTCTCCTTATGTTGTAGGAGAAAATCCCTTGAAAACCTATCAAGAAAAACATTCTAAATCTTATTGCCACATGATTCCACTAGTAATGGGATTGGACAGCTCGCAGATCAAAGAAGAGACATTAGACAAATTTGTCTTTTTAAATGCATCAGAAAATTGTCCTGTATCTCTTGTAGACATGTGGTTCACTGGAAGAACTCAAAACATAGAAAGGATGCCTGGGACCTACATAACTGGAGTAGAACCGATAACCGCTTCCATGGACAAGGATGTTTATTTCCCAGGTGATAATGCAACTGTACGCGGATATCTTTACACAAATGATACAAATGTAACAATAGAATTAGAAAAAGACCATAGCGTGATTGTAGAATCAAAGAATGTCCCAGTAATGCAAAATAAAACTTTTGTTTCTAGTTTTATTATACCTCCATATTATGCAGATACTTGGAGTGTTACGGTATCTTCCAAAAACACTGACGGACCTGTTTTATATCTTAACGTCGACTCATCACCATTGAAGCAATATAAATCTGGAACAGATGCAAAAAATGTTGTGTGTAAGCGAGAATATCAATTAATGTTCAAAGCAGAAGACGGTTCTCCTGCCTGTGTAAAATCAGATACCTCTAGTATGCTAATTGAACGTGGTTGGGCTAAGCCGATCTCATAAACGAATATTCGGAAATGTGAATCTTTAGGCAATGAATCACTCCAACTATTTTCACTGACTTCGAACCTTCATTTTACTAACAAACTGGGTCCAAAATACATCCCGTCCTAGTGGTACAATCACTGTGGACCTGAACCTCGACGGAACGCAAAAATGAACTGTATAGAGCATGTCCCGCCCGATCCATCCTTTTTAGTTTAGAAGATTTCTACACCAGTTTTTTAAACCATGCCTGTCCAGTACGTCTAGATGAAAATTCTTCTTGGTGTAATAATTGGAGTTGCAGTTTTATCGTTTCTTTTGCCTGAAAATACTGTTTATGGAATATGGGTCCCCCAGTCACCTCAGGAACTCTTGAATAACAGCGACACAATATTTGTAGGAAATATCACATCTGTGAATACATTACAACTTGAAAAAGAATTTTCATATACTACAGAAGAAAATGGCACTGACAAAAATTTTGTACAAAATTACACCATACATCTTGACCAATATCATGTAAATGTAGAAGAATTTTTGAAAAACCCCCAGAATTCAAGCATGATAACAGTCAGGCAACCAACAATTCCTGCCGGAACTGGTTATCTTAGCGGATTTGACAAATTCAATGTAGGGGATCATGTATTGTTTTACGTGCAAGACATGGATGGTAATAATACGTATTCTCCAGAATCATTTGTAATACCAGAATATTGTGCTGGAAAAGATGTTTTAACACAAGAAAGATTTGAGATGGGAAATGAGTTTTTCACACTCCAAAATGGCACTAAAATTGACAATAATTTTACTGCAAACGTACCAATTCAATTTGTTTGGAATCGAGATGTTGGAACACTTGCTGGAAAAAATTTTGATGTCTTGGTGTATATAACAAAAAGTGTCGGTGCAGGCGCCCAGATTGTTTTTAACAAGGAAATTCATGTCGAATCCACACCCTGCCAATGGGTAGCATCTGCAAAATGGGAATTTACTCCACAAGAGGGTGAGTACGGGATGGATATACGTATACAAGAGAATGGTACCATATCCCATTTGTCTGACTCGGAGTTTTCCGTCAAGCCAAACGTAATGACACGTGATAATGTATCACCATTAAAACAATTCAAATCCGGAATTGCACTCAAGGATATCACATGCGCGCCTGATTTTCAGCTAGTCATAAAGGCAAAGAGTCGTTCTCCTGCGTGTGTCAAACCAGATGATGTTTCCAAATTGGTTGAAAGAGGATGGGCTGACAAACCAAACTCGTTGCAGGAACAAGTAGATTTTGCAAATGTATGTCTTGGTATGAATGATGCTTGCAGGAATCCTCATGATGTAAAAAACAGTGATCCATTTGGAATAACTGCCTTGATAATTTATCATCCTCCAGATGTATGTCTTAATCTTGTACCCCTATTCAACAATACAACTGTACATAGTTGTCCACCCAACAAATTCTATCTCAAAATAAACTCAAACTCTACTGCATATTTGATGGGCTACAACATTTGTGATGATAACTCTTGTGCAACAAACAATGATCTATCTTCACTGCTACCACTCAACACTGGTCTACATCCTGATTATCAGATGATAGGTTTACCAGTAACTCTACCATGGAAATATAATGATACCGTGGAAATTCAACTATATGTGTCACCAACTACTGACAACAAAACGGTTTCATTAGTTGACCTTGACAATTCTACGATCGTACCATAGCGATGAAAACTCTGCATCTTTCAATAATTGTAATTGCAAGTATAGTTTTAGTTTCCACAATATCGTATTTTGCAAGTTATGATCCTACTCTTGTCACTACAGAAAATGATTTTGGAATAAATGCACTAGTAATTCATCGTCCTTTTCTAGGATGTACGGTGGTGGAAAACTGTATTCATTCAGATTATTATCTTAAGATCAACTCTAACTCAAAGACATTCATTACCGGATACAACATATGTGGCGGAAACTCATGCACAAAGAAAGATGGATTGCTCATCACATTGCCAGTAGTAGATATTATACATCCAAACTATCAAGAAATACCGTTACCAGATAATCTGCCGTGGAAAGATGGGGGTTTTGTCAATATCAAGGTGAAAGCGCCAAGTACTCTGATAATGGGTATTGCTAATTCATCAATTCCAACAATTTGGATTGATCTTGGCAAGTCAGAAATAGTGAGGAGTTCTTGATGAAATCTCTACATTATTCCATAATTGCAATCTCGTTGATAGGAATTAGTTTTTCTGTCAGTGAAAACGTGTATGGATGTCTTGGTAATTGTCCACCTATAATTCCGCCGCCTCACTATGCTTTCCCGCCAATTACAGTCCACACAAATCTTGAAAACTATTCTACTGGAGATAACATAGTGATTACGGGTCATATTTTTAATCAAACCAAAGATACGCCACTGATAATCAAGATTTTTGATCCAATACGCCAATTCCAATTTGACAAGAACGTTCCTGTTTTAACAAATGGAAATTATACTTGGACACTCTCAACAGTTGACTTTTGGTCATTTGATGCTTCAGGAAACTATACAGCGCTGGCTCAATACGGTCAGGTCTATGCAATTACTAATTTCAACCTTAATTCTACATTGACTCAATATCTTTACTCACAAAGCCCATTATGGCAATTCAAGAATGGTATGCCAGCTCAAGATGTACACTGTCATACGGGTTTTACATTGATTGTTAGAAAAGAAAACTTTGCTCCGGCTTGTACAAATCCAATAACTGCAACCCATCTAATTCTTAATGGTTGGGCTCTGGAAACAGCACCGATGAATCCTTTCATCAGCAGTCTTGGTATAAACGGATTACAGCAAAACTATACGGTTAGTCATCCAATTGACGCCACAATAAATTATGCAGGATATTGGAGTGGAGCATGGGAGCCAGACATAAAGATTTTTGATGCAAACGATACTCAAATCTGGTTCAACTGTCCAAGATGTGTTGAAAATAATAATGATGTTGTACTTGGAGGAGGACCATCAATTCCCTCATATGGTAACTTTACTTACCATGTACAGGATTACAACGGGCACTCTCCTGTCATAAATGAAACAGGAACATATACGATGATCACATCGCTTGGCAATAAAACAGCAAGCGCAAGGTTTGATGTCATACCTAATACAAATGAGAATGATGGAAAAAATACACTCTCAAATTTAGATTCTAATGGTCCAGACTTCAAGGTCGGTCCAGATATTCTAGGACCATTACCCCACCAATTGGTATTTTTCATGAAGTCTAATTCAACTGCCAGAATCTTTGTTGAGTATACATCACATGAACCTAACACGGGAACAGTGCCAAGTTACTCTAGCGTTTATGTTGTCAAGGGAGGTGACTATGCCCCACTTACTACATCAGATGTAACAATAAACGCACATCCATCTTCAATTCCTCTGACCGAGGGTTCTGACACCATAGTTGTGTACAAGGTTACAGCAAAGGAGGGAGTCAAGGGAGTGTATTGGATAACACTTGCACAGTTTTGTGGAGTAATTCCTCTTGCTGTTGATGTGAATAGCTTGACTATTAGTCCATTTGATATACCAGTCCAGACTGGGATCATGCATTGTCCAGCTCAGCTTCTTGATAGAAAAATTTTGGGAATTTCAGAAGGTACTGCGGAATATAAAATAGGATCGCCAGTGAAATAGGAAAATGAAAACTCTACATCTTGTGATAATAATTTTCTTGACATCATGGTTTCTCGTTGGAATAAACTCAGTCTATGCTCCGTGTGCCAATGATGAATCGTCATGCGGTGACATTAGGCCACTTCCAACACCGTTAAACCAACTCAAGCAAGGAATGCAAGCAAAAGATGTTTTATGCCATGACGAATTTACACTGGTGATAAAATCTGAGAATGGATCTCCTGCATGTATACATCCATCCAGCATGGCAAGAATGGTAAGACAAGGCTGGTGGTCATGGGATGAAAAAGTAGGCAATACAATAGTAAATACGCCTGACAAAAAGCCGTTTGACACAAAAGACTGTACCATCCCCGAAACAGTGTCCTCCGTAGTTGGTACCAAAGGATTTGTCAAAGATGACCTGCCTGCAAACGGAATAACCTATCCTGAAGAAAACATGTCTAGTCTGGTTGGTCAAGTCATACAGTTTTCAATAAAACCAAACTCTGAAGGTTATATTACATTCACTTATGATTTTAATCCATATCCTGGCAGTAATTGCATAATAACAGCAAAAGACGCTATGATATACATCAACATGGCAAGATCAAATACTTCCATATCTAACACTACCATATCAGATGGTTTGTCATCTAATTTCTTCATCGTTCCAGACATATTTGAAGTGGATAAAACCAAGATACGTACTGATGTCTCACCATTGGGAGATTCAGGAGATATGCAGGCAAAACTGGCAAGTACAGAAGACATCAATGATCATGTAGTAAAAACAACATTTGAAATCATATCAAGCCCTACATCTCAAATAGGTAAATCATATTTTGTAAGTTTCTGGTGGCATAGTGGAGTCGTAGTAACTATAGGAAATGATTTGTACAATGGTACTGCATTTTCTGGACCTAGATTTGGTTAAAGATGAAATAAAAATTACGCATTTCAATAGGAAATCAGGCACAACGGAACGCAAAAGTGAACTGTATAGTGGAAGAATATGATAAAACAAACTAAGTTTTAATTCTCGTACAATCACTTCCTTGTGACATTCTTGGAAACAGGTGGAGATCCTGATGATTTTATGCCGATTTACAAGTCGCTTCCAAAAGATGGACCTCTGTATAAGGCAATACAAGAGACAATTCATAGTTTGAAATCTGATGCAATAGTGGGAATGCATCTGAAACAGAATAACATTCCAAAATATTATCTCAAAAAACATGATGTGAATGCAGTCTACAAAGTAAATCTACCAGGTTATTGGCGCTTAATCTATGGAATTACTGCAATTCATGGTGAGAAAAAGGCCTATTTTATGGAGTTATTCGATCATGAAAAGTATAACAAACGCTTTGGTTACTAGTACATTTGCATACGTACATTTCTGTATGTACATATATGTATATATGCAACTAGTGTGTAATTAACGTATAATGAATCCAAAATCAGCATTTACAGAAGACCGCATTCTAGATTCTGGAACAGTCATCTCTGGAAATGATTTCATTCAAAACATATCCAAGTACAATCCGACGCTTAAGAATATTCTAAAAGTAGAACAACTTCTTTCAGAATACAAAGAGTTTGATTCAAAAGCACAGTTGACAAAAAAACTGGATGTTACTATGAGACCACCTGTTCTAAATGTAATTTTAAAATATCTAGAAGCATCTAACAAAGTTTTACTGGATAGTGATGGTTCTATAATCTGGATTTATGCCAGTACTACTGCCAAAAAGATCTGGGAAAAAGCAGTACCTCTATAGAATTCAAGGGTATCTTGAATCTCATAATGGAATTGGGTATGGCGGAACGCAAAAATTAGCTCTACAGTAGCATGTCCGGCCTGATCTATCACTTTTAAAGTTTGTAGAAATTGCTAAATTACTAGTCTGATTGAAAAGTAACAATGAGTTTTGAGGGACTGGATGCACAGATTGAACGATGCACAAAGAAACTTAATGAAAAAAATGAACTATTAAAAAATATTGATTTAACACAGGGTGAAAAAAAGAAACTTGAATTAGAAATCAAAAATATAACCCTTGAAAGAAACAAGTGGAAGATAAGAAAAAATAATCTATTTACTACAAGACACAAGAAATAACGTGGAATTTTCTTGATATTATTATTCTATAGATATCACATCACAAAATAATATTTAATAAAAATTTGTAATATGATGCAAATGCTGTCTACTGGCAAATTTGTAGGTCTTGTTTAAAGATTAAGATCACTCAAAAACTTCGTATGGATTCTTTGGAAGTTCAACTATGAATTTAGTACCTTTGTTAATTTTTCTATCTACGCTTATTCTTCCTTTGTGACCTTCTATGATATTCTTACAGCTTACAAGTCCCAATCCAGACCCTGTTTGTTTAGTGGTAAACAGGGGATCAAATATCTTTGATATAACATCCTCAGAAATACCTGGACCGTTATCTTTTACCTCGATTCGAACAAAATTTGTAATCTCTGATATTGTTACATCTATCCTTCCCTGATGATTCATAACTTGAACAGAATTTAACAAAATGTTCTTGAATGCTATTTTTAGCTGCTCTTGATCTCCTTGTACTCTTACCTTCTTGTTACATTTGACATGTAATTCGGTTTCATTTTTTGCAAATCTAATCTCTGACCATGCATTTTCTATAATTTTAGATATGGAACAAGACCTAATTTCCAAATTCTGTAATTCTACAAAATCCAATACATCCTCTATCTGATGAGTTATTCTAAAAATTGCTCTATCAATAACATCGCATTGATTTGATTTTTGTTCAGGAGTAAGATCTTTTTTCTTGATAATTGATGCAGCATTCTTGATTATGGCAAGCGGATTTCTCAGGTCATGGTTAATCCGCGCAGAAAATTCTCCTAATACGACCAGTCTTTCTTCTTTTAGTATGTCTTGAATTTTCTCTTTGATGTCTAGTTGTATGTCTTCTATCTTTATTTCTAGTCGATTAACATCTGTCTTTGTTGTCATGTCAGAAATCTCCTGAACATGGTTTTCACTAACTTTCATTTTTACCACTCTTAATTTTTGAAATTCTGTATCGATGGCGCGTATCTGACATTGACTATTGTTAATTATATTGAACTAAAATAAGTAAGACGGACTTTTGTTAATTATGTTAGTTCCGTGGTGGAAGAAATGAATGATGATCGATACCAAAAGAGAATATGATGTTTCATCATGAAATTTAAAATTTATTTATACTTGTCAGTATTAGTCACATTTCCACTTTTTTGTATGAGAACAAATACGTATTCTAATTCATTAAAAAATCGAGTACAAATGGAATCAACTAATATGTGCTTTAAGGATAACATGTCTAATTTGATTTCAATTGATTCTTTATTGTAACGAATTGTACTTGATCCTTGAATTCAAGATAAATTCAAAAATATCATGAGACATCGTGGGCTATGTTTAACTGACAAATAGATCGGATCAAGTAACATCGTTCACTGATATTGTTAATCAAGTGTTTTATTTCATGCAAATAATTTTAGAATAATGACCAAATTCAAGTGTCAAGAACAAGTACGAATCATGGAGGATGGAAAAAATTCTAGAACTATATACACAATAATTGAGATTAAAAAAAGTAGAGATGGTAAACTGTTATACTTGTTAAGAAAAGATGACGATGAATCAATTCTGAAACTCTATTACAAAAATGACTATTCCAGTTTAATTCCAGTATACTGAGATGACTACACAAGACGAAGACATTTCAATCCCTACTACTGGCATGACAAGACGAGATTTCTTAAAACTTCTTGCCGCTGGTAGCCTGACACTTACGTTTCTTCCATTTGTACAATGGGGAAAATTTATGCCTGATCCTGATAATACTGCTCTTAACAAAGCTCAAGTTATTTTGCCTGATGGAACTTTTGCAAACGTAAATGTATTTCCAATAAACTCCTCTCAAACAATAACATATCCTTCAACCGGGGATGCCACTTTGGATTCAGAACCATTTAAAAAATGGCAATTAATTCGATTACCAGCAGATTTGGGTGGAAATGTAAATGATGTCTCAGCATTTCGCGTATACAGTATGGTCTGTTTACATTTGTGGTGTTTATGGCAATACAAGTCTTCCAATCAAGCTGGTGGTAATGACCTTGGACAATGTCCTTGTCATGGTAGCATGTATAATCCAATTAATGGAAAGGCAGTTGCAGGACCCGCCTCGCTTCAATCTCCACCTTCAAATGTACTTGCAACATTGAGTCTTGAAGCTGATGACAGTGGAAACCTGTGGATACTTCCTGCAACATGGGACGTAAACAAAAATGGCATCATAGGCTATGGCCGTTATCTTAGTTCTTAGACAATGTCATTCCAATTGTAATCTAAAATTTTTCCAGTTTTCTGAATGTGTTTATAAAAATGACAAAATCGTATCAAGCAATTTTTATTTTTTCATGGTATTTTTCAAAACCATATAATCTAAGACGGATTTTTATTGGATGATTTTCTGAGGTTCTAATGGTGCAGTATGCATAATGGATAGTTGGATTTATCCATTATTTCTTAGTTTGATAGGCGGTCCTGCGGCGATAGTTTTTAGACGTTGGTATGGCAAAAAAGACAATATGTCAAGCAAGTTTAGAGATGCAGGTACCTACGTACGTGATGATTCTTTATACTCATACGATGAAAAGAAAAAAGACTTTCAAGAAAAATAACTTTAATTGATTTTATGACATACTTGAATTTCGTACAAATGTTATAAAATACAAATTAATACATATTGGATATAACACAACCATTTTTATAATTGCAAATTACAAAATTAACAATGTCTACTTCTGAATCAAACTCAGTTGCATGCTCTTTGCTTATCAATATGCAGGGTTGTCAGGAATTAAAGAAACTCAAACTAGGAACACAATACAAGGTTGATTTGGCAAATGAGCCAAGTATAATCTTCAAAGATTCAGTAGGAAACAAAAAAGAGATGAAGTTTAAACAAAATTCTACTGTTACCATAACTCATGAAAAAATACTTTACAACCGTGATGACGTTATAATAAAATCAGTCTAGAATCCATGAAAATACTTATGGATACCACAGATCAAGTGGTATAATCCATGGAAAATCTACTTAACAATGAGGAAATAGATTGGCTAGTCAAGTTTTTGGCTGGAAAGGGTAGTAATGATGAAGTAATTGAAAAAATAGTTCGAATAACTACCAAGCTTGAGAAAATGAAACGTCGATGATTTTTCAGTATTATATTCTAACATAAAGTCTTTTGAATATCTTTTGTCACTACATGTTAATTTTGGCATAAAGTTTAATTCAACAACCAAGGCAAAAATAAAACATGCGAATATTACAGTTACATTGTGATTATGTAGAGTATACTCCGGTAAAAAAGGAAATAAAGTCTGCTGAAGAAATTACTCCTGAATCAAAACGCCTCGAAGAGATTGTAGTTGCATTTGTTGCAGTGGAAGAGTCTGATAACGCCGATGTCGCAAAAAGAGCAATAACTGAAATTTCAGAATCGATGAAAAAAATAGGCTGTTCTAAATTATTGTTATATCCATATGCTCACTTGAGCTCAAAGCTTGCATCGCCCACCACCGCATTACTTTTACTACAAGACATGGAGAAAAATACTCAAGGTCTTGAGGTACATCGAGCACCATTTGGCTGGACAAAATCATACAATCTCAAAGTTAAAGGACATCCGTTGGCTGAAAATTCTAAATCGATAACAGCAGGAGAAGAAAAAGAAAAGGATTCATCATCAAACGCACTCAAAGCAGAATCTAAAATCCAATCATATTGGCACATACTCACTCCTGATGGAAAACTACATGACATTGACAAATTCAATTTTGCAAAACATAAAAATCTTGAAGTGTTGGCAAAGTATGAAGCTGCTAAGAAAAGAGCAGTTGATGAACCACCGCCTCATGTAAAGTTGATGAAAAAATTAGCCATTGCCGATTACGAGCCAGCATCAGATGCTGGCAACATGAGGTTTTATCCAAATGGCAGGCTCATGAAATCGCTAATTGAAAGGTATGTGACAGACAAGGTAATGGAATATGGCGGATTTGAAGTTGAGACTCCAATCATGTATGATTCACATCATCCTAGTATGGAAAGTTATTTTCATAGATTTCCAGCACGGCAATACAGCATTGATTCTGAAGGAAAGCATCTCTTCTTGAGATTTGCAGCGTGTTTTGGTCAATTCTTGATGGCAAAAGACTTTCAATTATCATACAAGAATATGCCGTTAAGATTGTACGAGCTTACAAGGTATAGTTTCAGAAGAGAACAGTCTGGAGAACTTGTTGGTCTTCGAAGGTTACGTGCTTTTACCATGCCTGATTGCCATGCAATGTGTGTGGACATGGACCAAGCAAAAGAAGAGTTTAGAAAAAGATTTGAATTGTCACGTGATGTAATCAAGGGACTTGGTATCGAAAATGAAGATTATGAAATGGCAATTAGATTTACTGAAGAGTTTTACAATGAAAACAAATCTTTGATTGAAGAAACAGTATCCAAACTTGGAAAACCAGTACTTGTTGAAATGTGGAAAGAGAGATTTTTCTATTTTGTACTAAAATGGGAATTTAACTATGTGGATAATCTTGGAAAAGCGTCTGCATTATCTACTGATCAAATTGATGTAGAAAATGGAAAACGATACAATATTGATTTCATGGATGATACAAACAAGCCTCTGAACCCAATAATTTTGCACAATTCTCCTAGTGGCGCAATTGAGAGAGTGATATACACATTATTGGAAAAAGCAGCAACGGATCAACGAGAGGGAAGAAAACCCATGTTCCCACTATGGCTTGCTCCTACTCAAGTACGGTTAATCCCTGTAAAACCAGAGTTTTTGGATTATTGTGAAAAACTTGCTGACAAACTCACAGAAAGTAACATACGCGTAGATATTGATGATAGAAATGAAAGTGTTGGTAAAAGTATCAGGGATGCAGAGACTGAATGGATACGATACATCATAGTAATTGGCGAAAAAGAAGTCAACTCTACTACTCTGTCTATCAGAGATAGAAAGTCAAAAGATCCGCACAATCTTTCAGTTGAAGACTTTATCGCAAGCATCAAAGAAGAAACCAAGGGAAAACCTTTCATGCGAATAAACATGGGCAGAAGTGTGGCAAAAAGACCTCAGATAATGGTATAGCATCAAGACGCGTCTAAATCTCGTGGGTCAAGTTGTAGTGATTTGTTAAAACATTCAATGGCTTCATCGTATCTTCCTAGACCTCGCAGGGCAACCCCTTTTTTGTTGAGCAAATCAGGATTATTGGGTTGTAGTATTATTGCCTGATCAAAATAACTTAGTGCCTTTTCAAAATCTCCTTCTGCACTAAACTGGGTGCCTTTTTTGACAAGATCTGAAATATTTTTGTCCACTAGGTAGTAATCTTGTTTCTGCCTTAAGTCACTTGCGGGATAGATTCATTGCAATGACTTCGGACATTAGTTTTGCAGCAACTGATGCTGTTGCACCATTATCATACGGAGGACATAATTCTACAATATCCATGCATCTTATCGTATTACCTTCTAATGCATATATCATGTCAAATAATTCACGTGATGTGATTCCCATGGCCTCCGGATTGCCAACTCCGGGTGCAAATGCTGGGTCTAGTACATCCAAATCAATGCTGACATAGATTTTATCAAAAGTAGACATGAAATCTTTGACCATTTTTGGTCCTTTGCCCTCCCTGATGTCCTTATCTGTTACAACATTTACTTTGTGTTCAGTCTTGAATGCAAGTTCTTCTTTTACAAATGATCTTGCGCCAACGTGCACAATATTTTCTGCTCCGCGTTTTTCTATTATTCTTCGAAGATATGCTGCATGACTTAGTTTAATGTCTGCGTATTCATCTCTTAGATCATAATGTGCATCAAATACAATATAGCCAGTTTCTTTTGGAAATGACATGTATGTACCATAAGTAATCAAATGTTCGCCTCCGAGAATTATCATCTGCTTGTTTCTTGCTGCAAGTTCTGTGGTAATCTTTCCAATCATATCAAGTACTTCGGTTGCAACTACTGTATGGTATGTATTTCCAAGATCTTCGATATTGACACTTTCCAAATCTACATTAAATCTTGTTGAAAATATTTCTATATTGTTAAAGGCTTGTCGTACTGCATCTGGACCAAATCTTGTTCCAGGTCTAAATGAATGAGTAGAATCAAAAGGAATTCCATAAACTATTGCAGATACATCACCTTCCTCACTCGGGCTTGTTATCAGTGGATTTCTATTCATGTACAAGTCGAGAAAGCTCATTTGTGTAAGGCTCATCATTTTGTAGTGATATAATAATATTTCAAATCTTGATCTTTTTGACAAATAAAAAATTGAGATTTTTGGAGATTGTATGATGATCTATTGTTTACTCTAAAAACACTCTTTTTTGTCTGGAATTGAAAATGTAGTCTTTAGCAAGTAAAATCGTTCAAGTTCTAAATATTTGAAAAATGTCTAGTTGCAGACAACGTTTTTTGCGATCAGACTACATTCTGGGTGAACCTGCTCATCGCTTGACTTTCTACATGTGGCACAGACAAACTGGTTTACTTCACTACATACCATACAACGTTGGAATTCTTCCATTGTTATACCACAGTTTCTACATGAATCTTTTCGCATATATGTAATTTCTATAACTTTCTTTATAAATTTTAGTACTGATAGACTTGACACACAGGTGTAAACATTTGAGCATTTTTAGGGTTTATACTTGATTTTAATGACTTTTCAAGGGCTAAAATCGATCAATTGTTATCATCAATCTACTTCCAGAAAAATTGGTCTAACCCAGTCTGTTTTGGCTCTCCAATCAGGCTTGCAAAGTCCAGGTCCATTGAAGACAATATCTGATCAAATGTACTTTCCATGAATTCCATGTATTTTGGAGTGTCAACTTCATCAGGTCTTGCCATTTCAGTCGGTTTTACCCCTGGTTTATTGATTATCTTGACATATGAAATGATATCTCCTTTTTTTATCTCTCTTGTCTGTTCTAATTGTTTAGCAGCCCGGATGTGTTGAGGTATAGTTTTTACATATTCTGCAGGAGCTTTGCTAATCATTACGTTGAATGCAAGTTCCACAAGCGGAATCTGTCTTGCTTTTAATTTTTTTGCATATCCTGATATCATATCACCAATCTTTGTTTTAGATTGGGAGAATTCTTGTTCATTTTGTACCTGGGATAGTATTCCAAGTATTTCGTAAAACAGATTTCTGATAAATGGCGGTGTATGTGATTTTTTTCCAGTGAGGCCCTTGACATCAACCTTACCATCTTTTTGCACTCCAAGATAATTTTTCTTTCTCTTACTAAATACAACATAACGATATTCTTTGTCTAAATCTAAATCTACACCAAATTCGCTTTTTGCCCAATCAACTACCTTGTGTACTTGATCTTGAGATGGCGCTTTTAAAAATAAAGAATCAGTATCACCATATAATACATCTATTCCAAAGGATTTACATTTTTCAATTGTTTCTAAAATTGTAAATCTTCCTACTGCTGTAGTCGCCTCAGCAACAGGTAAACAATATAATGGAAATATTTCTGCGCCCATGACACCATAGCTTGCATTCAAAATAACCTTGAGTGCTTGACTTACTACTGTGTACAGTTGTTTTTGATCAGCAGAAAGATTTGGATTTTTTGATAGACTCTTGTAATAATTTACACGCAAATCCCTCAATGAACCAATCAGGGTAGCTGTTAAACCATTTTTCTTGGCACAAACCCAATGTGTTGTGCCTGGTATTGTGTTTGTTTTACATTCATCGTGGGTGCATCTCACTGTCTCATATGATAAATTTCTCACCTTGATTATGCTGGGATACAGACTTGCAAAGTCCATTACAGATACATTGAAATGAATTCCTTCTGTAGGTTCGACTACTAAGCCTCCTCGATATTTTTTGTCTTTTATGACTGCCTCTGTTGATGCAGTTCCAGACTTTTGATCAAGTTCCTCTCTTCGTGGTATCAAATAGTTGTGTTTTCTATGCTCATAATAGAATAGACTTCTAATCCATTGTGATACCCCCATTCTTGATATATCATCAATTGGCATGCGACCAATTCTTGTTATGACAACAAGAAGATTCATCAACAAATCATTGTTAAAACTTGTAAGCTTTTGTGTGATTCTTGAATCATTAAAACAATAATTTGCCAACTCGTAAAGTGATAGATCTTCCAATTCTCCCTCGTATTCTGTCTTGGATTCATCGATTAGTCCTTCACAGATTGTATTTAGTGAAAAATCAGTATACTTGTGGGAAAATGCATAGATTTGAAATGAGCGATTAGAAAATGTCCTGTACAAATCAATGTGCACACCTCTTTTCAGAGTGGCAGAATCACGCATCATTATTAATGGAATTTCTTTTAGAGGAACACCTAGTCGTTCTGCTCTGTTATACATGAAAGGCATATCGAACTCATCTCCGTTGAATGTTATGACAAACGGATAATTTTCCAAAACCTTGAACGCATCTCTTAGCATGTCTGCTTCCTTGTCCTCATCGTAGAAACTTATCTTGACATCCTTTGGAAGATCATCTGTTCCCATTTGTAGGCCCGTACGTTTTAGGACAAATACTGCCTTGTAATCATCACTTGCACAAAATCCAATCGCTGTAATTTTTTTGTCTGCAACTTTGGGGTCTGGAATTCTTCCTGTCTCAGATTCTACTTCGATATCAAAGGTAATTCTTCGTATGTTGGGTACTGGTTGATTGAGAAGGTTTGCCCATTCACTTATGTGATTTTGAAATCCTTGTACGTCTATTATTCCAGTATTTGTTATCTTGTCAAATAACAGTCCCTTTAGTGCAAGCTGTACCTCATCAGGTATCTGATATGAGTATTCTTTGAGTTTGTTCTCGTCTATTGTATAATATCTGCCAACAATTAACGAATTATCATAAAGATAATTTTCATAATATTTTATGTCAGACTCCCATGTCTCCATAGTGTTTCTTATGCTCTTGTCAGTCTGGGTGCCACCAATCGCAAGTGGATCTGTTACTGTAATTTTTGTAACATTAATCATTTTGTCTTTTAGTAAATCTTCTCGTTTGATACTTTCTAGTTTTAGAACATCAGTTCTACTTGACAAAAATTTTAATTCTTCTGGATCTAGTTTTGAATAACAATATGGTTTGTGTCCAGTATTATCAAACCAAATTTTTAGTGTTTGAGATTTTGGTTCATAAAACTTGAGCAAAGCACATTTTTTCAGACCATCATATGCTGCTGAGACCAGTAATGCTGGTGGCATAGTGGTCGTTACTTCTTCTATTGCATTTGACATGATATCATCACTTTGGCGTCAGGTTGGCATTTGGTTCTTCAAGAAGAATCTTTATCCAATGATTTATCCTGTTCTTGTCTAAAACCACTACCTCTAATCCTGCATCTTGTAATAATCCATAATCTGTTTCAGGATAACTCCCAAGACATACTATTTTTTTAATTCCAATTGTAATTGCCATCTTGCTGCATTCCAAACATGTAACAAATGTAGTATACAGAGTAGAGTTTTTGGTACCTGAACCTACCCCAAGTATTGCACAATGCATTATGGCATTTGCTTCTGCGTGATTGCACAAGCATCTGTCAAGGCTCTCCCCTGATGCAACCTTGCCTTCCATTCGAAGTTGACATCTTTTACAACCTCCCTCAAAGCAATTTTTTACTCCCGGGGGTGTTCCGTTATAGCCTGTGGCAATCTGTCTATTTTCTCGTACTATGACTGCACCGACTTGTCTTGTAATACAATTTGATCGTAATTTTGCTAATTCTGCTTGAAGCATGAAATACTCATCCCATGTAGGGCGGTCAAATGATTTACTCACATGGAAACTGTATAATGCTCCAATATAAGATTACAAATTTTTAAAGTGAAAATGAAAGAAAGTAAAGCTCAACTCTTTGTTCCAAACAAGCTTTTTACCCGGATAGTAGCAATTATGAATTAATTGAGCAGTGATTTTGTAGAACACCGGTATATCAAAAAGTCAAGCATAGAGCACAGGGATTATCAAAACAACTTGGCAAGACAAGCAATCGCGGAAAATTGTTTAATTGTGCTTCCAACTGGACTTGGTAAAACTACTGTTGCATTACATGTGATTGCAGAATTTTTGTCAAGAGGAAAAGGGGGTGTCTTGTTCTTGGCTCCAACTCGAGTCTTGGCTCATCAACATTATGAGTTTCTAAAAAATAATTTACTAATTGATGATATCGCTCTTGTTACAGGAGAAGATTTACTTGCAAAACGAAAGAAATTGTGGATAAACAGCATAATTTGTGCAACTCCTGAAATTGTAAAAAACGATCTTGATAGACAGATTGTATCTCCTGACCAGTTTTCACTTGTGGTATTTGACGAAGCTCATAGAACTGTTGGAGATTATGCATATTCTGGAATTGCAGAACGTTTTGCAAATATGAATGTCAGAATAATTGGCATGACTGCTACTTTGCCAAGTGAGAAACAAAAAGCAGAAGAGATGGTGAAAATACTAAAGATTGCAAGCATTGCACAAAGAACAGAAGAGAGTCCTGATGTAAGTCCATATGTTCAGCAAACAGATACACAATGGATTACTGTTGAACTTGGACCGGAGATGAAAGAAATACAGACCTTGATCAAAGCTACTCTGGATTCTAGATATCTTGAACTTAAAAAACTTGGATTAAATCTTTCTGGAAATAGGTCAATGTCTGAACTTTTACGTGTGAGGGAATTTGTTTTAAGACAAAATAGACGAGCTGCCAAGCCACTTTTTACTGCAATACGTCTTATTCATGCATTAAACGTGTTTGAATCTCATGGTGTTACATCTTTTCTTAGATTCTGCGAGAGGACTCAGGAAAAAAAAGGAGTTGGCATCAAAGATTTATTTGAAAATGATATGAACTTTGGAAAAGCAGTAAGGCTTGCAAAACAAGCACAAGAAAAAGGAATCGAGCATTCAAAAATAGAAAAACTAAAAGATGTACTACATGACATCCCGGGAAAGGCACTTGTTTTTACAAGCTATAGAGATTCAGTTGACGTCATACATCAGAAATTAAATGAAATGGGAATACCAGCTGGATTTTTAATTGGAAAAGCTGGCGAGACGGGTCTTAAACAAAAAAAACAGATTGAGACAATACAAAAATTCCGTGATGGACAATACAAGGTGTTAATTGCAACTCGCGTAGGTGAAGAAGGTCTTGATATTTCTGAAGTAAATCTAGTAGTATTTTTCGATAATGTTCCAAGCTCAATTCGTTATGTCCAAAGAAAAGGTCGTACTGGAAGAAAAGATTATGGAAAACTAGTTGTCTTGATTGCTAAAGATACGACTGACGAGACATATTACTGGATAGGAAAACGAAAGGTTACAGCTGCAAAAGGGATGGGTGAAAAAATGAACAAGTTTTTGGAACAGCAAGAAACAACTACAGCAAAAAAAGGTCTAGACTCATTTTTCTAGGTTTACACATTGCCGTTTAATTTTTGATACTGAATAAAACCACAGTTAAATATCATAGAAATCTCACAGACTTTTGATGACTGTCTCAAAGAATATTCTTTTTCTAATTCCTCTTCTCATGATGCCTTCAATCATAGTGCCAATTTATGCTGATAATTCTGGGATTACTGCATCCACCAACAAGAATTCATATCAACTAGGGGACAAGGTAATAATCAGTGGATCTGTCGGGCCAGTTGTAAATGGTATTCCTGTGACCATTATTGTTCGAAGTCCAATGGGAAATGTCTATGATGTAGGACAAGTAAATTTGTTAAATAATTTGTTTGTTCATGATTTTGTATTAAATGATAATTCTGTAGGGGGAACATATGACATCAATATCAAATATGGTACTTCTTCATACCAGTTACAGTTTGTGCTAGACTCTGGAGCATTGAGTACAATTCCGGTACTGGATAATGAAATAAAAATAAGAACAAATGGTACAAACTTGATAAAATACAATAATGTTGTTGTATCATCTACCAATAATACGATACAAATTTCCATGGATACATCACAGATGCCTGGAAATTCTATAAATCAAGAATATCAGATTCCAAAAGCCATAATCGATGCACCTGGAGGAAACATTTTGGTAAAAATTGATGGAGTTCAGATCCTGTGTGCTCAAAGTGAAACTGATACTATGCGCATACTTGATTGCACAATTCCTGCCAATTCTAAAGAAATTGAATTTGTTGGAACAACTGTAATTCCAGAATTTGGTCAATTAGCAGGTCTTGCAATATTTGTATCTCTAACAGCAGTAGTTGTTTTATCAAGGGCTTCTAAAATTCACTTGTAAATACATTATTTTTGTAGATTATCTACCGTGATGTTTCGTATCTTGTCTTTTAACTCTTGAATTCTAGTATGGTATTTTGATATCTCATTTTGTGATAGATAGTTTTCTTTCTCAAATTTTTTCACATGAGATTCACATATCCAGAGAAATTCTAGATCATATGATAACGAATCATGAGAATTGTTCTCTTCAATTGTATTCGGATGCTCTTTTTCAAATTTTATCATTTCAGGTACATGTTCTACATTGTTATAGACTATCTTGAGAAATGAATCCAATTCTTGTCTCAAGGTTTTGTTATCACGAATCTGTTGGGTCCAAACCGGTTTTGTCTTGTCATGGTGTACGAGTTCTTGGTTTGACAGGTCAATGCCAAATGTGCTCAAGACATCGCGGGTTATTTCATCTCGGACATTCTCTGACATTCTTATCAAATCATCTGTGGTATTCCTTAGTTTCATATCTAGAGTTTTAATCATTCTGAGATACCATACTATGTGTAAATATTGTAACAAATTGGTTTAGAGATTGTCCAGTTGACGTAATGAAAAATAAAGAAAAAGATTTGGGATTATGATCTGATGTTGCCAGAATTTCCGCCGTCTACATCGTCATAGTTACACCATTGGTTGACTGAAGCACTGGACTGGAATTCTGGGTCTAGAGTATATGTCCATCCCCAATGTGTTTCAGTAAAACCACTTTGGGTGCTAAAATATGCCGTTGTCCAGTCGTATGGGTTTGGAGCGCCTGTTTGAGTACTATATGTTCCAAGAAGTACATCACTTGTTGTTCCACCATAGTTGAATGTTCCAATGTTTCCGCTAGTTGGATGGATTCCTGGTGCAAATGTTCCATTAAGTATTGCTACATACCCTCCCGTTATGTCTCCGAATGAGGACTCGTTTTGTGTATGTGTTCCCGTACCAGGATCCATTGCGCCTTGTGGTGCTGCAAATATGCCATCAAATTTTTTGATTGCATAAAACGAACCGTCTACAAGCTTCCACACCTTTAGATGTTCATTGAAATGATCAAGTGCCCAATAACTTCCAATTCCAGAGTCTTCATCATTTTGTGCAATGTATGAGATATCCAAAATTTGTTTGGCACCTCTGGAATTTGGTTCTATCAAAAAGCTTTGGCTTGGACAAATGTTTCTCTTCTCATGGAACTCATAATGGTCATTCTTGAATTGTTTTGGCTTGTCATCTCTGTCCGAAAATGCATATGCAACATGATCAATTCCGGCAGGTCCATTAAACGCCATAACAGACAGTGCTAGAATACTAGCTAGTGCAATTGCAGGTATTATTCTACTCATTGAACCGAGTATTGATTTTCTGATATTTAGGCATGATCAATGAATTGTACTAGAAAATTGTTCTACAGGTGATTTCTTGGAAAGTTATGATAAACACTAATTTATTTTGGTTTTTTTCAAAAGATATTTAACATCTAGAATAATCATGATGAAATATGATTACCTACATTCTTGCAACATGTGTACCGGGAAATGAAAAAGAAGTTATTGAAAAAATAAAAGAATTACCACACATTGTTGAAGTAAATGGAATTATGGGCAAGTATGATATTTTTGTCAAGATTCAAGCACCGGATGTAACAAGGGTTGATTTAGCAATAGGAAAAGTAAGAAATGTCCCACACATTACTAGTACTGTATCAATACCGGCAATTTATGGTCAAGGTGGCACAATAGATGATGAAGAAAAATAATCTGACGGTAAACTTTTGATTTTTACAATATTCTCACTAACAAAGATTATCTAGAATGATACTGTAATCAATACATGATAAAAGTAATTGAAGTTGCAGATTCAGAAAGAATTGGAAGAGCGCCTGACAAGACAATTGTATTAATGTCTGGGGGAAAATTTTTGGAGAGAGGCCATGTCGTACAAAATGTCACATTGAATCTATACATTCAAGGAAAGGATACGAAACTTGGACCCTATTCTTTGATCACTGCACTTGTTGAGACAGATAAGGGGATAATAGAAATGACATATGATGAAGGGTATCGTGGTGAAAACTCCATAGAAGAGGCTACTGCATTTCTTACATCACACATAGGCATTTCTGCACTGATACTGAGATCAATTATTCAGCTTGATCAATCCACAAATAAAAATAATTTAATTGTGCTAGAATCAAGTGAACGGGAAGAGGAATTTTATGAAGTTTGAACGAAAACCCATTGCAATTACTCCAACTTGTGCCATGTGTGGAAAACCTGTAAAAGAACACACTTTAGAACAGATGAACTTTTGCACTAGTGAGCGACGCAAGTCCCAAGTAAAAACTAGCAACTCTGTGTGAGCTGCATTGGTTAGATACAATCTAGTTCCTCCAGATACCTACATTCGTGTAAAAAAAAGGATTACAAGGAGATCATCTAATGTCACAATATCCATCATTTCATGAATCAATGTATGATTCATTTGAAATCATATCTTTGAATGGTGCCGTTGCAGTGTATTATTACAAAAATGGTACACTAGTAGTTGAAGGCGATGACAAGAATTCATTTTTTCGTAGCATAGTACATCAAGTTAACAAACTTGTTTCAAGAAAAGACTATCTATAACATTAGTATTTTTTTGCCCAATTTTCAATATCAAAGCCAGGACAATTTCCTGAAAACTCTTTTAGCATTATGACCCGACAAATTTGTTCTTGCAATTCTGAATGTTCTGTAAATTTCTGTCTACAAATTGGACATTTGTCGCTTTTGAACAATGATATTAACGTGTAAGACCGTTTATTGAAATTTTCTCTTATAGATCAAGTTCACTTGCGTTTTGTAGCTTTTCAGTTAATTCCAGATATGTATATGGATCTAGCTGTTTTGCAAAGCCTTTGTCTATATTTATTAGGTATATGGAATGTAGGTGGGCATTTAGAATGTCTTCTGTTTCAATTGGGGGATTTTTGTAAAATCTATCTACCAGTGACTTTATTTTTTGCACTTCTTCGGGTTTTCTATCCTTCGGAGGTTTTAAGAATAATTTTGGAATTGGTAAAATTCCAACAACAGGAGTAGCTAATGCAAACTTGGAACAATGCTTACTATATCTTGCAATCTTGCTTGATATTCTTGCAATGTAATAATCAATTGTATCAAGTGCATGGTCTGGTGGCGTAAACCCTGTTTCTATTTCAAGAATTAGGGTACCATCCCCTTTTGTTGCAAACACATCACAGACCAAAATGTTTGAGAGTTGTTTTTCAATATCTACCGTATACCCATAGGATATCAGATTTGCGGCACATATTATCTCCAATACCGAGTGGTTTATCTTAACTAGGTTTTTTTTATACAACTCAATTAGCCGTTCTCTTACAAAATTTGTCTTGGATTTTATTTCAGGAGTCTGATCACGAGTTAGTTTCTCAGCAACTGTATAGACATCTTCTGTGAATTTTTCTAAATCCAAAATCTACTATTTCAAATCCAGCCCGGGGTTTAAGAGGATACCTAAATCAATTATTGTACTATATTATTTTCATAAATTTTGTAAATCGTGGTTACTGAATCTAAATAAGGCATATTAAGAAAAAGTACTCACGGATCATTGTATCGAATTGGTTTTATTCTAGAACTGCAAGCCAGGTACATGATAAAACAGTTGATGTATTTTCTAGGCAAAAAATGGTGGATAAACAGGAATGTGGTTGGGAAGAAAAAATTAGAACAAATACATTGTGAATCACTCATCATAGATGATGACTGGATTTCTTTTGGATATGTAAGACATGGTGAATCCATGAGAGATTTACTATGAGACACATCTGAAATCTCCGATAAGATAACTTGATAATTTTCACATTTATTTTGCATGGAAAAATCTATAAAATTAGAAGTATGTAACAAATTCATGAATTATTGGCTCTTAAAACAGGAACCATCAGTATATGGTTTTGACAAGCTAGAAAAAGAGAAAAAAACAGTTTGGGATGGGGTTCACAATAACTTGGCTCTAAAACATATGCGCAGTATGAAAAAGGGTGATAAGGCAATATTTTACCACACTGGTGATGAAAGACAGGCAGTTGGAATAGTAGACATAATCACAAATCCTTATCCAAATCCAAAAGAGTCTGACAAACGATTCATAGTATTTGATGTCAGGATATCAAACAAGCTCAAGAGGCCTGTTACTTTGGATGAAATAAAAAACGATGTAAAATTCAAGGATTGGGATCTTGTAAGAAATTCTCGTCTTTCTGCAATGCCCGTGCCAAAGGTGTTGTGGGATGAAATAATAAAAAAATCAAAGAACTAGTTTTTAAAAAGATTTTTTATCAAGGTAAAACACATCATATTTCATGGGAGAACTTACAAGTGAAGACAAATTGGTACTTCTTCAACATGCTATTTCAAAGTATGAGGATGAAAATATTCTACTCGAAAAACTAAAGGCAGTATTACCTCAAAAGGATATTGACCGAGGTATAGCTACACTGATTGGAACACAAAGAGTGAGAAGAATTGGCCCAGACATATTGCAAAATAATGTTAGCCACATTGGCGAACTGCCGGAAATTCCCACACATATCAAGGAAATCATAGATAGTCTATAACCAACCGCTGGTTAGATTTTAGCGAAAAGTATCCTAATGAGTACAATATGGATCTTAATGTTTTGAATGGATGTCGCCACCGAGATAATTTCCGTTTTCATCATATACACAGAAAATTGTAGCATTCTTTGAATCAGGTGCGTCTTTTGATGCATTCTTGGTCATCATGATTGCCTTTTTTATTGCATCTTCTGCAGTATCCATGTCTTCTACTACCCAATGGCCTTTACCTGGATTCTCAAACATTTCTATACCTATGATACGAAATTTTCCATGCGGCGGTTTGAGTTCTGGAAATTCCCTGAACATGTAATTCCATATGAGGTCATGTCATAAAAACAAAACTAGTAGCGTATTGACAAAAATTTGAATTCCTAAAAACTTACAAATAGATGTAATTCAAACCAGTAAACATGACAATAAAAAACATCACGGTTCTAGGATCTGGAATAATGGGGCATGGAATTGCTCAAGTTTCTGCAATGGCCGGATATAATGTAGTTCTTAGAGATATTGAAAAACAATTTTTGGATAAAGCAATGGAAAAAATAAAATGGTCACTTGACAAACTAGTTTCAAAACAAAAAATTACAGAAGATCAGGGAAAAGAAATTTTTGCGAGAATAGTACCAATAGTAGATTTGGCCGAGGCTCTAAAAGACTGTGATCTGATGATTGAGGTAGTTCCAGAAATAATGGATTTAAAGAAAAAAGTCTATGCTGAAGTTGACAAAGTTGCACAACAAAAAACAGTCTTTGCATCAAACACCAGCACTTTGCCTATAACAGAAATTGCAAGTACTACGTCTAGACCAGAAAGATTCATTGGAATCCATTTTTTCAATCCACCCCAATTAATGAAGCTCGTAGAGGTCATTCCAGGTCAAAAGACATCAAAGGATCTAGTGGACATGACAATTAATTTTGTAAAGTCGGTTTCAAAAGAACCGGTTCTATGTAAAAAAGATGTTCCGGGATTTATTGTAAACAGATTATTTATTCCACTAGTACATGAAGCTGCATATGCAATGGATAGAACTGGTGCAACAAAAGAAGAAATTGATTCTGCAGTGAAATTCACATTACATTTCCCGATGGGAATATTTGAACTTGCAGACTTTACTGGCATGGATGTAATTCACAAGGCGACATTAGAAATGTATTCGCGTGACAAAAAAGTAATTAATCCACATCCATTGATTGAAAAATTATACAATGAAAAGAAATTAGGACAAAAAAGCGGCGAAGGGTTTTACAAATATTCTGGAGAACAATACGAAAGAATAACTTTGACAGATGAATTGGCGAAAAAATTTAATCCCATTCAGCTGTTGGGGAATATATTGAACAATGCAGCATGGCTTGTTACAAACCAGGCAAGCGATGTTATTGAAATTGAAAAAGCATTGTCACTTGGAATGGGGCTAAAAAAACCATTATTTGATACTGCAAAAGAATTTAAAATTTCAAATATCGTACAAGAATTACAAAAGCTAGCTAAGGAAAACAAGTTTTATGAACCAGATCAATATTTGGTATCGCTCAAGTAGAATTAATTTTCTCTAAAATTGTATTGACAGCTTCTTTTGGCGATGAGACACCTATTATCAACACACTTTTTCTATAATCTAGATATTGGTCTGCATATTTTTCTGCAACTCCTCCGCTGTTTTTAATTGCAACAATTGGTTTTTTGTACATGTATGCAGCACAAGTCTCAGATAATGTACCAGAACCCCCTCCTATTATGATGACACCATCTGCAGAAAGTGCATTTAGAAAATCTCTTGCAAGACCCATGCCGCTTGGTATTACAATATCACAGTATTCATTTGCAAATGAAGGATCATCTTGAGGGATTATTCCTACTGTCAGACCTCCTGCGTCTTTTGCACCATGAGATGCAGCTTTCATTACCCCGTCTAATCCACCAGTTATTAGAACAGCGCCTGACTTTGCTACCTCGCCTCCTGTTTCATATGCAATTTTTTCAAGTTCTGGAGTTGTGCCGCTCTGATTATTACCTATGATCAAAATTTGTATTTTCTTTGTCAATGTGGTTTGATAAAAAACAGATAATAAAAATTGTATTTTATAAAAATGAAAAGAGAAATAGAGAAAAGATGCCTAAGATGAGGTACTAGTCTCTGTCTTTGGTGTCGCGGTTGTTGAAACTGTGCCTTCTGCTGGTTTTGTTGTAGTTTCTGTTTTCTTCTTTCGTGGTGCACGTGGTTTCTTTACTTTGACTTCAGTAGATGGTTTTACAGTTTTTTGAGCAGTAGAAGATGGTGCTGTTTGTAGTTTTGGTTGTTGCTTTTGTTGTGGATGTTGTCCCTGTGGTCTTTGTCCATTTTGTGGAAGTCTCTGACCGTGAGGTCTTGGTTGACCTTGTTGTGGTCTATTACCTTGATGTTGTTGTTTTTGCGGAGGTCTTTGTCCCTGTTGTGGTCTCTGACCTTGCTGAGGATGTTGTCCTTGCTTTTGTTGTTGTGGTCTGTTACCGTGTTGTGGTTTCTGACCGGGTCTTTGTCCTTGTTGTTGCTTTTGTTGTGGATGTTGTCCCTGTGGTCTTTGTCCATTTTGTGGAGGTCTCTGACCTTGAGGTCTTGGTTGACCTTGTTGTGGTCTATTACCTTGATGTTGTTGTTTTTGCGGAGGTCTTTGTCCCTGTTGTGGTCTCTGACCTTGCTGAGGATGTTGTCCTTGCTTTTGTTGTTGTGGTCTGTTACCGTGTTGTTTATTTCCTGGATTCTGTTTTTGTCCGGGTTTTACATTTTGATTTGATCCTGGAATTGGTCTCATTTTACTCCACAATACACTCATTCTTGCCTTGTAACCTACACCATATTCCAATTCGTCTGGAACTAAAGTTGCAGGATGAACAAATCCTTGACTTCTAATTGCAACGGCTCGTCTCATTGCTACATTTCTAACATAATCCCAATCTTCAGTTCCAAATCCGTCTATTGGACCAGTTAATACTCCATTGTGCATTGAAAACACAAGTGCTGATACTATCGGAATTGCATAGTTGATGCTTGCAGGAGAATTAATTTTCACTGGCATTAAGGGCATGTGATGACTTCCCCTAGTATTTCCTGCAACAAGATGAGGATTGTTAAATGCTGCACCTGCTTCTTCTGTTGCCGGAAAGTCTTTTTGAGTTCTGACTATGCAGATAGGATCATCTTTTCCAACATATGTTCCTGCAATGTTGTGCAATCTATCAGTTGATGCTGCCAATATTGGTTGGTTATCTTTGGTTGATACAGTAGATATCACGTATCGTCCCGGATACATTAAAGCTGCTTCCAAAGTTGGTTTGTCTTGCCACATTTCTAATGTTGCAATTTTGCCCTTTTCTACATCCATTACTGCAATTCTGACACCTTTTGCCAAATTTTGGTTTACAATCAAACCAGTATTTGATAGTGCATCAACAAACATTCTGTAGAATGGATAATTGAATGCGCCAGGTTCAGTCTTGTCTGCTGCGTAAACTGTAAATGCTTCATTTGGTCTTTCATCAAATGTCATTTCTGCAACGCCAGGTCCCATACCCTTTACATTTCCAGAAAATGAATCCTTTAGCAAGTCTTGACCTGCACCGTATAGTCCTTCACTTTTTGCAACTCTGGTTGCAGCTTCAAATGCGCGCCATGCAAGTCCATGAACTTGAGAATTGTTAACACCTTTAGTGTGAGTCATAACAATGTGTATATCATCTCCACAATATCCGATGTAGGAATCAATCAAGAGTCCTTTACCGTCTTTTCTTACTTGTGGCTTTACAAGATTTCTTACGGCGTTTAGTAGACCATCACTTGGTCTTGTATGTCCGCCGATTCCGCCAACATCAGCTTTGATCACTGTTACTGTAATTTTCATTGTACTTTGTGACGGAATAGTTCGATTTATACCATGTGAAAAAATTTGATCTAAATGATCGAGTCAGAAATTAATTCAATTTTTAACTGAAAAAAATTCAAAAAATGAAAATGCTAATAAAGCCCTTCTCAAGTAACATCCAACATGAGCACTGCAGCATCAAGAAAACCTCACTTGAACATGATTGTCGTAGGACACATCGATAACGGAAAATCTACAACCATGGGTCACTTTTTAATGGAACTCGGACTAGTAGATGAAAGAACAATCGCATCACATGCAGCCGAATCCGAGAAGACCGGAAAAGGTGACACTTTCAAATATGCATGGGTCATGGACAATATTAAAGATGAAAGAGAAAGAGGTATTACAATCGATTTAGCATTTCAAAAGTTCGAATCTCCAAAGTACTTCTTCACATTAATAGATGCACCAGGTCACAGAGACTTTATCAAAAACATGATCACAGGTGCTTCAGAAGCAGACTGTGCAGTTCTAGTCTTGTCGGCCAAAGAAGGTGAAACAGATACCGCAACCGCACCAGGTGGACAAGCAAGAGAACACGCTTTCTTACTTAGAACCTTAGGTGTAGGACAACTAGTAGTAGCAATTAACAAGATGGATGACAGCAATTTCTCAGAAGCAGCATACAAAGTAGCAAAAGAAAAGGCAGAGAAATTATTGAAATCAGTAGGTTACAAACTCGATAAAGTAGCAATTATTCCAGTATCAGGTTGGAAGGGAGATAACCTAGTAAAGAAATCTGCAAACATGCCATGGTGGACAGGTAAAACACTATTCGAAGCATTCGATGATTTCACAATGCCTGACAAACCAACCGGAAAACCACTTAGAATCCCAATACAAGACGTATATACCATCACAGGTGTCGGTACAGTCCCAGTAGGACGTGTCGAAACAGGTGTGGCAAAACCAGGCCAAAAGATAGTTGTAATGCCATCAGGAGCCGTAGGTGAAATCAAATCAATTGAAACACACCACACTGAAATGCCATCTGCAGAACCAGGTGACAACATTGGATTCAACTTGAGAGGTATTGAAAAGAAAGATATCCACAGAGGAGATGTAATTGGAGCATCTGACTCACCACCAAACGTGGCAAGAGAATTCAGAGCACAAATCATAGTTATTCACCATCCAACAGCAATTGCACCTGGATACACACCAGTAATGCATGCACACACTGCACAAGTTGCAGCAACCATAGTAGCATTTGAAGCAAAAATCAACCCACAGTCCGGTGCAATTGAAGAAGAAAATCCAAAGTTCTTAAAGGCAGGAGATTCTGCAATCGTCAGAATCAAGCCAGTGAGACCATTATGCATCGAGACATTTGGTGAATTCCCAGAAATGGGCAGATTTGCTCTCAGAGACATGGGCGCAACAATTGCAGCAGGCATCGTCAAAGAGATTACTGAGAAATACACCAAATAGGGACCTGAATGACTCAGACAGCCCGAATTAAATTAACAAGTACCAGTCTTTTAAGACTAGACGGGGTCTGTACTGAAATCAAGGGCATCGGTGAAAAAACAGGTGTCAAAGTAAAAGGTCCAACACCATTACCAGTAAAAACACTCAATGTAGTTACACGAAAGTCACCATGTGGTCAGGGCACTAATACCTATGAGAAATGGGAAATGAGAATCCATAGACGAGTAATTGATCTTGGTGCAGATGATAGAGCAATAAGACAGCTCATGAGAATTAAAATTCCAAACGATGTATATATCGAACTTACTTTGAAATAGTGATAAAAATGTCTGAACCAACTCCAGAAATACAAGCAGAGGAAAAACCAACAAGTTTTAGCGTATTTTATTCTTGCATGCGTTGTGGAACACAAGTATCTCAATCAGAGCTTACAAGATTACCAGAAATAAAATGCATTTGTGGTTTTAGAGTATTTACTAAGGTAAGACCACCAGTAGTAAAAACAATCAAAGCATTTTAGATATCCCTAGTTCCAGTATAACTATGCACACGTTGCATATGAGTTCGCATTTCTTCCATGCTTGAAAAAAACTTGTTACATTCTTTACAATCATAACGTTTGTCACCGTGATGTAACTGCTGGTGCAACATCAGGTATTCTTGCTGTCTAAATTTTGCATCACACATTTCACACTTGAATTTTTTAAAAATATTCATCTATCCCAACTTTGCTTTGTGAGAGTCCCAGCATTCTCTACATAATTGTCCCTCAAGTACCCATTTTTTCTTTGGAGTGTATCTTATCATACCAAGTTTTTTCCCACAAACATGACAATTTGACTTTTGACTCTTGTAGAGTAGATCCTTTTTATCAAAACAAGATTTACACAATAACCCTTCCATGTCCCACTGATATCGTGGTTCCCATAGATCCGGAACATCTTTTTCTATTCCACATGTGACACATTTTTGCCTTAGACTCTGTTCGTAGAACTTTTTCATCTGAGAAACATAACAATCAGCACAGAGTGGACCCTCGATCTTCCATTCGCTCTTTGGTTTACTCTTATGAGCAGACTCTTTTTTGCAAATTGCACAGATTATGGGCTTTCGAGAAAATAGATTCATGATTTTCATATTACTAAATCCATTAAATAGTTATCATAAAGGAAAGGAATTGAGAACCTAGTTCTCAGGGTTTATTGTTGTAGTGCTTCTTCGAGAAGCTGGCCTGCGTTTAACATTCCCTTTTGTTTTGCAATCTGTTCAATTTTTGCATATTGTTCAGCTGTAAAACAAACTGGCATTGAACGGTCTTTCATGAATATTATTAGTCTTTTTGATTTTATATCCTTTTTGCTGATTTACTTTGATCGTCAAGATCGATTTGTATTACCTACTCATTGAACACATACTTGCGTTGACCACGTAATTCAGGACTACTTCCTACACCTACTAGCACAAACTCTTTTTTACCATTCAAGATGTTTTGAGTTGGACTGAGCTTGCTTTCATGAATCTGTTCATATTCTTCAAGTGATACCTTTCGTCTATCCCCTATTTCGGCTTCCAAGTTCATGTTCTTGGCAATTTCCTTGTAGGTATCCATGATGACCCCGCTGAAGACCATCGCACTGCTCCCACTACCGTATGAGCCAAATCCGAATCTTTTACCCTCAAGATCAATGCCTTTTTGGAATTCAAATTCTATGCAACTTCTAAAGCCCATGTAAAGTGAAGCAGTGTAAAGATTTCCCACCATGCTTGATGCAATAAGTGAGCTTGCAAGCTTGGAGTCATATGCTTCTTGGAATTCATCAGTCATTGTAAATCGCTTTGTAAACTCGTGGTCTTTTTGCATAAATTCTTCATCTGCAAGTATGGACTCTATAGTTCCACGTGGATCCTTTGGAACAGGTTCTGTCATTCCCATTTTTTCTACAATTCCCTTCCAACGTGGTAAACTTCTCCACTCGTGTCGTAGTAAATATGTCAAAGCTTTCTTGCCCATGTTGCTATACGGGAGATGCATGTTTACAAAATCAATATAATCAAGAATTGATTCACCTTCTTTGAGTTTTATTATTCCAGTTGAAAGCGCTTTTTCTTTGTATGCCATGAGTGCCTTCTTTACCTGTATCATGTAGAGCAAGTTTGAGTATTGCCCATTCACAATTGGTGTCTCTTTTCCAAATGGCCTGTAGAAATCATATTCATTTTTAATTGAAGTAGATGTAACCTTTGGATCAAAAGTCATCAATCTAGGATTATCGCTTAGAAGCATTGCAACAGCACCTGCACCCTGGGTATATTCACCACTTGAGCCAAGGTCGTATTTTGCAATGTCTGAGACTACAACTATGGCAGATTTACCCTCTGCTTCTCCTGCCCTTATCCAATTGGCATTATCATACAAAGCATAAGAACCACTTACACATGCAAACTTGCATTCAATTCCACCACAGTGTCCAAAAGAATCATTGCCATACACCTGTTCTAACATACCAATAACATAGGAGTTCATTGCTTTTGATTCGTCAAGAGACGATTCTGTTGCAACATACAATCTTCCAACATCTTTTGGCGAGATTTTGTTTCTCTCCATTATTCTCAGACATGCATTTGCAGCCATACATGCAGGATCTTGATTAGTATCTACGATAGCCATTTTTGATACTCCTAGGCCCCGTTGTAGTTTATCAGGATCCATACCACGGGCTTTTGCAAAGTCTCTTGCGTCTACAAACAATTTTGGAATGTAGATGGCAATGTCATCTATCCCTGCGGCCAATAGCTTCAGCTTTTCAATTACAGATATAAGGATTTTGAGAATCGTTTTTGATCTCAAAGATTGATAATTTTTGTCACATTATTGTAATATGTATGAAATCTCTCATGATTTTAGCTTAGATTTGAATAATTCATCAAAGACATCAAAGGGCTGGGCTCCAACAATTTTTGATACGGTCTTGTCTGGAGATATGATGAAAAAGTCAGGCGTTCCAGTCAATCCTAGGTCCTTGGCGTTTGACAGGCTACCCTGAACCGTTGAGATATATCGCGATTCGGACATACACTGGTCAAATTGAGTGGCATTTAGTCCCACGCTATTTGCAAACTTTAACAGATTGCTAGATGAAGCCCACCCGGTATTTTCTCCAGCCCAATTGTTGTATAATGCATCATGATATTCCCAAAATTTACCTTGTTCTTGTGCACAATGTGCAGCATGAGCAGCATTAACCGAATCTTGACCAATTATGACAAAATCTTTGAAAACCATGCGTACTTTTCCAGTATCGATGTAATTCTTAACAATATCAGGCTCGGTAGTGTGATAGAACTGGTTACAGTAAAAGCACTGATAGTCTCCAAATTCAATCATCGTGATTGGTGCATTGTTTGAGCCAAGCACTGGAGAAGTATTTTCTGTAAGTAAACTCATTGCTACTTTTTGAGACGACGTATCATTTTGTAACGCAGTGTTGTCAGAACTGCTCTGTGCATTGTTAGGAATCATGTGGTTAGAAAACCCTTGTCCAAATAATGAAATCACGACTATGATGACCGCAATCACTCCGATCCCAATCCCTATTGACGGGAGATGAATCTTCAAGAATTTAACTAATCTTACAGATTATTTAGTTCTTGTCAAAGGGGCAAGCCAAATAAATGGGATTTCACATTAGAAAATATATGAAAAAGGTTTTTGTTAATGGGTATGGCTCCATCGGTAGTAGAATAACCCAGTTCATATCTGGTGATAAGGACATTGAAGTCGTAGGAGTTGGCAAATATTCTCCTGATGACAAGGTGGCAGATGCAATATCACGAGGACTTCATGTTTATGTGCCAAAAGAAAAAACTGGTAATTTTAAAAACTATAAAATATCTGGAACAATCGAGGACATAATTTCTGAAAGTGATCTAGTGATAGATGCAGCACCTGGCGGCATGGGATATGAAAATAAAAAAACATTGTATGAACCAAAAAATGTTAATGCAATTTTCCAAGGTGGTGAAAAAATTGGTGGGACCGAATCAGTTGCAGAATTGATCTTCAATTCCCGTGTAAACTATGAAAAAGCATTTGATACAAAATATGTTATGCAAGGAAGTTGTAATGTTACAGGCATGGGAAGAATACTTCAACCTCTCAAGGAAAAATATGGAAAAAAGATCAAGCGATTTGATGCAACACTATTGAGAAGATGGGCAGACCTTGAGGATTCAAAGACCGCAGTAAAAGACTCTATTGAATGGACCAGAAAGCCACATCATAATGATGATGTCAAAAGTTACATGGGTACAGATACGCCACTTTTCATTCGTGCTTTCAAGGTTCCAACAAGACAGATGCATGTACACCTAATGGACATTCGTTTTGATGGTCCTGCACCAAATTCACAAGAAATTCTAGAAATATACAAAAATGAATATGGTGTTGCAACATTATATGATGCAAAAGGAACTAAAGATATCAGAGATTATGCCGAATCAATAAAATTTAATTTCAAAGATACAAACATGATTCACATTCATGCAGATGTAATGGAGGTTCAAGATGATACTGTCAAACTGACATACTCTGATGATCAGACTGGAATAGTAGTACCTGAAAATCATCTTTTAATGCAAGCAATGCTATTCAAGCGAAAGAGAGAGGATGCTTTCAAGCACACTGAAGAGTTGTTCCACATGGAAGAAAAGAAAAAACTTTTGCAAGAACATTTTGCAAAGAAGTGAGAATAAGAACATAGTATATGATTATGTGTTGCCAAAAACACTCGTAACCAATGTGAACTTATAAAAGAGACAACCAGAAAATGATACACATACCAATTGTTTGAAATTCAATCAATGCATTTATCGATTAAAATACAGAATTTAAGATCAATACAATGTACGAGATATTTGCATGGAGGTAATTAGCCATGGATAGTGAAATGATTTTAAAAATAATATTACTTGGATTGTTGGTAGCCTTGTCAGCTATTTTTAGCGGGGCTGAAGTAGCACTAATTGCAACAAACAAGGCCAAAGTAAATCAATTATTAAAAGAAAAAGTTAGAGGGTCTGCATCACTTGCCAAATTAAAAGCCAATCCAAACAGAATGCTTGCAACAATAAATCTTGGAACTGTATTGGCAAATGTAGGATCTTCTGCACTTGCTACAGAGATTGCATTAGGTTTGTTTGGAAATGGAGGTCTTGCATTATCAATTGGAATAATGACTTTCATACTTTTGATCTTCGGTGAAAACGCTCCAAAATCATACTGTAATGCAAATCCGGTCAAGGTATCACTATGGATAAGCGGTATTACACTCACTTTTAGTTACATTTTCTATCCGTTTGTGATATTGTTTGAAAAAATCACCCATGTTATACTATGGATATTAAAAAGTCCTTACCATCCACCGCCGATTACAGAACAGGAAATTTACAACGTACTTGAACAAGGGTTGGAAGACAAGGCATTAAAAAAACACGAACATGAACTTGTACACGGAGCCCTCAAGTTTGATGACATAGTAATACGTGCAGTCATGACTCCTAGAACAAAAATGTTCATGCTTCCAGCAAAGATGATTTTATTTGATGCAATGCCCCTAATCAGCAAAAGCGGTTATTCAAGAATTCCATTATACAAAGATACTACAGACCAAATCATCGGCATTTTGCATGTGAGAGATTTACTAAAAAATTTGGAAAGAGATGAAAAAATAATTACATTAGAATCACTTTCCAGAAAACCAATTTTTGTATCACAAGAACAACGAATTAGTAAACTTCTTCGAGAGATGCAAGGTAGACAAACTCACATGGCAATTGTGGTTGATGAGTTTGGAGGTGTAGAAGGCTGTGTTACACTTGAAGATCTGTTAGAGGAAATAGTAGGTGAAATAATGGATGAGACTGATCTGGAAGAACTCAACTTTAAGATGTTGGACAAAAATACCATGCTTGCAAGTGGAGACGTAGAGATTGATACCGTAAATGAAATACTCAAATCAAATATTCCACAAGGAGACGATTATTCTACTCTGAGTGGTTTATTGCATGACAGACTAAAGGATATTCCAAGAACAGGTGATAGACTAGTAATAGAATCAGTCAAGATGACTGTAGAAGAGGTTGTAAATAATCAAGCAACCAGAATAAAGATAGAAAAGATTCCAAATAGCAACTAGGTTCTCGGCGGAATCGCAAACTTGTTTTGCGGATTTTTGTGATAATCCACAGGAATGCTAGAGTCTTTTTGTCGTCCAGTCAATATTCCGACTACGGTTTCATCCTTTTTGATAACGCCTTCACTGATTAATTTTCTCACACCTGCAGGAACAGCGCCTGAAGCCATTTCACAATCAAATCCATTTAGACCTACAAGTGCCATACCATCAAGCATTTCTGCATCAGATACTTGGGTCACAACTCCTTTTGTAAAATCAAGCGCACGTAATCCCTTGAGAATATTAGCAGGCTTTGCAATTTGAATTGCAGTAGCCTTGGTCTTGGGCCTAATTTTATTTTCGTCCATGTATTCATAATATCTTTTGATCAAACCAGTATCTGCTTTTCCACCATTCCATCGCAATTCCGTATTTTCAAATTTGCCATTGTATAAATTGTATAGAGTATTTGCGCCTTCAGAGTTGACAACTGCAAGACGAGGTATTTTCTTTATCCATCCCCATTCATACAACTCTTGAAGTGCTTTGCCACAACTTGATGTGTTTCCCAATGCACCTCCAGGATAAACTATCCAGTCTGGAGGATTCCAATCTAAAAATTCCAAGGCTCTAAAGACAATTGTTTTTTGTCCCTCGATTCTAAATGGATTTACAGAGTTGACCGTATACCCGCCTGCTTGTCCTGCCTGTTTTAGTGAAGCAGACAATGCATCATCAAAATTTCCTTTAATTTCTACAACCTGAGCGCCGAACTGAAATGCTTGACTAAGCTTTCCAGGTGCAACTTCTCCTGCAGGTATGTATACATCACAATCCATATTTTCATTTGCAGCATACATTGCAGCAGATGCAGAAGTGTTTCCAGTTGATGCACATATTATTTTTTTAATTTTAACAAGTTTTGCATGTGTTACAGCGGTTGTCATACCATTGTCTTTGAAAGAACCACTAGGATTGTATCCCTCAGGTTGAAGCCAGAGATTTTGTAGTCCGACATATTGAGATACACGAGACATGTGATACGGTTTTGAAAGCCTACCCTCTGCACCATCTAATGAAACTAAATATTTTGAACATTGATCAATATCTTCAGTATCAATCTGACAAAAATTCAAAAGCTCACGAAAACGCCACACCCCACTTTCATTGAAAATATTGTTAGAGTGATTTCGGCGTTTGTAAAAAACTTCTTTTAACGAGACAGGTGGAACAGAACTATATTTTACGTCAAGCAAGTGACCCTTTTCACATTCAATTCTAGTATCTGTAACAGGATATTGTAAACCGCATGACGGATCTATACATTTTAGATATGCTTGCGACTGCATTATGCAAAATTTAGTTGGTTTGTATTTAAATCTAGAGAATTTGCATTTTAGACAAAAACCTCTGAGACGATGAAAAAACTAAACTATTTTTTCGGGCCAGAGCGCATGTGGAAGTTAATGCAACATTTACACTCTTTTGCAATGCATTCTGTTTCAGATACGTGTCCACAAATACCACATTCACAATGTGTTTGCATATTTCTTCTGAGGATTTATTACATTTAACCAATATGAGGGTTCTTGTATAGTTATACTGACTATTTTTTTGATTTTTTAGGTTTTTCAGCAGATTTTTTTGCAGACTTGGCCTTGTCTTCCAAGTGTTTTGTTTTTGCCTCCTCTGTTTCTTTGCTTTTTTCATCCACTGCCTTCATGACTGCTTGAATCAAACCATCCAAATCACTATCAGAGACTTCAGGCTCTACAGCAGCAGCTATCTGAGTAATTGTATTGGATATGGCAGAGCTTACTTCATCAAAACTCTCTGGATCCTCATATGCCGCATTGTACAATGCTTTGAGCCTTCGTACATCAGAAAGTACCTGATCTGTCAGTGTTAAACGGTATTTTTTACCATTTATTGTGATTTCCTGACTTATCATGCATGGACTCGCCATTATGCTTTCATAAAGTTTTCTGTAAAAAAGAACAATTACTAGTAAACAGTGAACACAATGTTGACCAGAAAAGTTCCAAGTAAGGCAGAACGATATTTTTCCACAGGCGTAAGCATGATCACATCAAGAGGCACAAAAGGTCCAAATGTCATGGCAGCAGAATGGGTCATGCAAATTTCATACAGCCCAGTTTTAATTGCCATCTTTATTCACAGTGGATCTCAGACCATCAAGAACATAGAAAAAACAAAAGAATTTGGAGTAAATGTAGCATCAAAAGATCAAACAACTCATGTAAATGTGGCCGGAGGATATTCAGGATCAGAAATTGACAAGTTGAAAATTAAAAACATTTTTGAAACCAGTGCTCCACAGAAAATCAAAACCCCAATGATTGTGGGTTGTACAGTAAATGCAGAATGCAAGCTAGTCAAAAAAGAAAAAATCGGTGATCATGTCATGATAATAGGAAAAGTTGTTCACATTGAACATGATGAAACAAAAAGTCCTCTGATATATCACAAGGGGCGATACTTCAAGTTGGATTCCACAGTAGAACAAGATAGAAAAGAGGTTAAAGTGAGTAAAGAAACATTAGACTTTTTTACAAATCTTGCACAAGGAAAATTTGTGTTAAAATGTGCTGGAGTTCTAGTGTGGTCTAAAAACAAAATCATGGTCACCAAATTGCAAAATACCAGATTTGAGACTATACCTTTCATTACACCTCAAGCAGGTGAGAATCAACGTGATCACCTCATCAGATTCTTAAACAAGACAGGACTTGATATCCAAGTAGACTCTGAACCCATAATGAAAAGACTTGTTTTAAAAAATGCAAATAAAGTCCAGAGAATAAATTTGGTATTATTTAATGGACATGTCAAAAAAGCAGTACCAAATACAACTTGGAAACAAAAACACCAAGATGTTATTGCAAGATTAACTTAGATTGTGATATAGTCCAGTGCTACAGCATCAGCTAACAATGATGCATGTCTAGAATTTACAATATACCCATTTTTAATATCAGTTGTTGGAACCCACCTGTTTGTGGAACTATAGTGTCGTTTTTCCTTCATTTCTTTTTCAATATCATGTAAATCACATTCTCCTTCCTCTATCTGCTGTGTGTTGATGTGTTTTATAGTGATTAGAATTTTTTTTACCTTTACCCTAACACCGAATCTCCAGATGTGGTCTGAAGTATCGTCTTCGACTTCGAGCAACTTGAGTTTTATTTCCTTTGTGCCAAGCGCATCTCGGCTAACCAAACTACGTTCATCGACAAAATCCTCAAAACTCATTATCTTGTGTTTACAATATCACATTAAAGAAGTATTCGATCTAAGTGCCTTTGGTTTTTTAATAAAAGGCATTACACATGATTCTAACTTTAATGGTTGCCTCTTCCCTTCATGCATAGCATAAGTATCGCCATCATACGTACAAATAAAATCAGTTATAGGATATTTTTCATCCCAAATTTTAAAAAACTCTCGAAGCTCACGATGTTCGTATTTTCCAGTACCAATCCTTTTCTTTGATGAAAATTTGAATGCAACAATCATTTTTCTTGTCTGATATAGCTCAAAGGTGTGGATCCACTTCAGACAACGCTGAATTTGATCAAATGGTACTCTTAGAGTTGTATTTGTGCCAGATTTTGCCTCAATTGTATATATCACATTCTCCCTAGTACTTACTGCAAGTATATCCGGCAATCCCACACTAGGAGACCCCAACCTAAAGGCCTTCCAGCCATCAATGGCATTAAATCTCTTGACCAGAGTATCTTCCCAGTTGTAGCCTCGCTGTCTTCTAGTTCTTGCTACACGTTGATTAGTTGTTTGAGTGTTTTTTTTACGGAACATAGTTTTGCGATTGTGAAATTCAGGTGGCTCTACAGATGTCATTTGTTTTCAATTTTATGAAATAAATTTAACGATATAGACTAGGTGGTAATTATACTAACACCTTGGCACATACTTTTTGTTAACACATCCTCTACAGAAAATCATTTTACAACAATAATCGGAATTTGTGCCTTAGCATTAATATGCCATGATTACAATAACAAAACCATGTCGTCAAGTGATAACCAGATAACATACTTGAAATACAAAGAGTATGGCGATCTACTCAAAGTTATCCTATATTCATCCCAATCAGTTCTGGGTGCTGTACCGTTGATTTACCACTTGAATCATAATGGACGGAACATTATTTTTATACAAACCGGCACAATTGGAGGAAACGTAATCCATTACCTGGTAGCAAATGGTCCACCCACAAAGAAATTCATCGAATTAAAACGACTTACTGGAGATTATAGTTTTGTCGAAAAAATTGGAACTGATGGCATGTCACTTTATATTCCAATTTTAGAGCTAGAAAAATCAAATCTAAAATTCGAATAAATAATCTTTAATTTCATACAGTCTTGAAAATAAACTTTGGACTCTTGTCATAACCACATTTTTCAAGAATTAAATTTTGATCATGTTTTGGAGGCAAGTTGTCTAGCAGAGTTCCAAACACACGAATATTTCCTTCAAACTCTGCAATACAAAAATACTTTTCATCCTTGCTAGACACTTCAACAACTTTTGCGTTCTTTGATACGGGTTTCCACATTACATCTCCAAGACATTTGTTACAAAACTCACTTGTAGGCCATACAAAATGTTGACACTTTGTACAATAGCTGCACATAAAGTTGTTATTTTGCAATTCATCTTCAAATCTGGTCATGATTCTAACACCAATACAGTGGATGATGTAGAACCTGCAGACATGTTATGAACAAGACCTGTTTTTGCATCACATACTTGCCTTTTCCCAGCCTTGCCGCTTAGTTGTTGATATACCTCCACAACCTGGGCAATTCCGGTTGCACCCAACGGATGACCTGCCCCAATCAAACCACCTCGCGGGTTTACCTTGTTGTTATTTGTATCATATAATTCTCTGACAAATTTTGATCCTTGCCCCTTCTGACACAATCCCATGTCTTCTAGTTCAATGATTTCACATATACTAAATGCATCATGAAGTTCAACTACATCAATATCGCCAGCAGTTTTGTTTGACATACGATAAGCATCATCAACTGCACTCTTTGTTGATTCCATAGATGCCAAGTCATCGTTCTTTGTAAAACTTGCAGAAATAGTCTTCTGACCAATTCCAGAAATCCAGACAGGATTGTCAGTGAACTGTTTTGCTCTATCTTCAGAACACACTAGTACAGATGCTGCACCATCACATGGTATAGAACAATCAAGTAATCGCAAATTTCCAGTGAGATTTTTAGAGTTCATTACATCATCAAATGAAAACGATTTTTCAAAATATGCATATGGATTGTCTAATGCATTTTTGTGATTTTTAACAGACACATATGCTAAATCTTCAAGAGTAGTACCATATTTTCTCATATGCGCACTTGTAAACATGGATGACCAAAAAATTGGATGCTGATATTCACCACGTGACATGTCCCAATTCAGAACAAGGCCCGGATTGTCTGCCTTGTCAGCCCCTGTAACAAGTGCAACATCTGCAAGCCCAGAGGAAACATAAGCATATGCTGAAACCAGAGAGTTTGTACCTGAATTACACAGACTTTCAACAGAATGTGATATTTTGGGCTTTATTCCAGATAGTTCAGATATTATATTTGCAAGATAATTACGATTTGCATTTGTAGATGCAAGTACAACATCAACATCATCTTGTTCTAAATTCTTTGTATTTTCAAAAATTGATCTAATGGATGACATCATTAGTGATTCCAAAGGCTTTTCACTCTTGTTAAACTTTGTAATACCTGCAGCAACAATTGCTACTTTTTTCATTTCATATCACTTGCAAGAGTTTTGACAAGAAGTTCAAATGATTCTTTTACGCTTTCAACAGGATTGAATTGAAGTATTGGTAAATTCACGCCAGATTCAATAAATTGTGCTGTCTTTTGTCGTATATCTTCAGGCGTTCCACATATTGCTAAAGAATTAACCATATCATCAGTCACAAATACATGATTACCACTTAGACCTTTTTTCTGATACTCTTCAAATATTGCATCAGTCTCCTTTTTGAATCCATTTGATGCTAGAAATTGTCTGTAAATTGCTCCAACTGAAACATAAAATGCAATTGTTTGCTTGGCGCGAATAATTGCTTTTTCTGGATCATTTGAAATGCATGTTATTAATTGACACGCAACATCAATTTTTCTTTTAGATTGCATCTTTTCAATTGTTGTTTTTAATTCATGTAAGGGTCGCAGGTAAAAAATCACACCATCGGCAATTTCCCAAGTCAGTTCCACCATCTTGTGGTTTATTGCTGCAAGATAAATTGGAATTCCAGTTCTTTTAGGTTTGATTAAAAGACCAAAGTTTTTCAAATGAAAAAATTTACCATCATATGATACTTTTTTCCCAGACATGACAAGACGAACAATGTCCACATACTCTCGCATTCTTTGTAGTGATTTTGTAAATTCCGCGCCATGCCAATCTTCAACAATCAGTTTGCTACTAGTGCCAAGCCCTAACATGAATCTCCCACGTGATATAACATCAAGTGTCACAGCAGACATGGCTGTCAATGCAGGACTACGAGAATAGATGTTGATGATAGATGAACCTAACTTGGGCTTGTTTGTAATACTTGCTACCTGTGATAAAATGGAACAGCAATCCATTCCCCATGTTTCAGGGATCCAGATAGAATCAGCAGAATAATTATTCAACACTTTTGTACAGTCAAGAATCTCTTCAACTGACAAGAGAGAGCCTAGACTAAACCCAAGTCTCATCATATTCACTTGGAAAAAATGAATTTTTCATATTTATTGGTTTGAATAAAAGCCTCACATTCTTCCATGTCCTTGTAAGAGTCAATGGATTTCCAAAAAACATTATTATATTTTACAGCGTGTAATTTTCCAGATTTTGCAAAAAGTGGAAATGTAGTATTTTCCAGATTACCATTTTTTGGCAGATGTTTCAGAATATCTTTGTTTAGATAATAGATGCCAGCATTCATCCAATAACTAGACATCTCAGGCTTTTCTTCAAATCGTTCTACTTTTGTTTCATTCAGATGAACTATTCCAAATGATGTGCGAAGTGGTATCACTGCAACAGAGTTGGAATGAATTTTCAATTTTCGTAAATCCATATTTGTCAAAATATCACCATTTGTAACAAAAAAATCATCATTATCAATATGCTTACTTGCTTTTCTTATTGCACCTGCAGTACCCAAAGGAGTTGTTTCAATAGAATATTCCAGATTTACTCCAAGATTTTTGTTTTCTAAATGTTTTATCACTTGATCTGCCTTGTAACCAGCACATACTATGATGTCTTTAATACCGAATTTTTTAAAATAACGTATTTGCCATTCAATAATTGGATAATTGCAAACTGGTATCAAAGGTTTTGGTAGATAATCTGTCAAGGGTTTGAGTCGTTTACCAAATCCTCCAGAGAGTAGTATTGCTTTCATAGATAAGGAATTTTTCAATTTGAATTAAAAGATTTGGAAAATTTCATACTCGACATTCTGACAAGTTCAAGTATTGTCAAGATGTTTTTTCTCAGTAAGATAATAGTGTAATTCAGTATAACACTCTACGCAATAATCCATATCAGCAGTATGCTCGCAGTCATATACCTTACTTACATCCTGACCACATTTGGAACAATTCACCATACTAATTAATGGCATAACCTTGTCTTTGAGTATTTCTTTGAATGTAGACAGAGTTCAGAAAATCAACTGGTAAATCTATGATTTTCGTATTTTAATTGCGCCCAAGATGGCAATTATGATACCTATGCCTAAAACAGCGCCCATTTCACGTATGCCACGAGCATCTTGTGATTGACCACCTTGCATTGCAAGTATTATTCCAGTGCCTGCAAGTATTAGAGCACCGCCGATTATTATCAACACACCTAGTTTTTTGGACGGTTCTTTTCTAGTCATGAAAAATGAAGCTATAAGCATTACAGATGGAATTATTCCAAAAATTGACCCTCTGACAGATACATCCATGGGAAGAAACCCCATTTTATTGCCATTAGCCACAATTACGTCTGCACCATAAATACAAAGCATCACTATGGATATTACAGACATTACAATTGCAATCTTTAGTTTCATACCTAGGCGTTTTTTTTACAACTAATAAACCTTAGATCAAAAAACCCTGCCAGATCTCTCAAGACATCAGTGAAACATTTTGATGATATTAAAGAGAACGTCTCCATACACAAGTTGGATAACAAATCCACCAAAAATATAGATCATGTATGGAATTCCAGGTGTAACCCAAGTATCAGAAGACGAACAAAATTCTTCAGTATCGGCATTCTTTAGTGTAAAGTCCAACTTGCGCAAATTTCCATCTCTTCTTTCAATAGAAAAACTAAATTTCGGATTTTTTGATCGATATCCTATAAACATGGCAATTATCTTGCTTTTCCTAGTTTCAGTCCCAAAACCCCTGAAAATATCCTCGTGTCGCAATACGGAGAAGATATTACGTGTTACATTTGCTAGAACAGGAATTATGGAAAGTAGCACAGCATTAATCAGTGTAGTAAAGGGGTGAACTTGGGAAATTGAAAATGTTGATTCTGGAGCAAGTGCAGCAAGAACAATTAATGCAAAAGCATCTGCACCACCAAAAAAACCAATACGCCAAACAAATAGTACAACAGGCGCAATTATTAATGAAATTCCAATGGTAGTAAGAGAATCAAGCACATTAGGTGTAAAAAACAAAAGAAGTGCAGCTAGACCACCAAAGATCATCCATATTCTATCATCTATCTCTCTCTTTTTGATATCAGTATAGGACGCAATCCCTAGCATCAATAATGCCAATACAATTCGAATACTAGTCACATCAACAGACATTGTTAACGATGAGAAATTCACACTAGTCAATAAATCAAGATTTCTCAAATTTATTTACTGATATACCTAATTATTTGGAATCATTTCTTGACAATAATTACGCTTGAAAAAATCAATCATTTGACAGATAGAATAAAAAATAAACAAAAATACTATTTAGTATTATTTTGTGACATATCGAATCATTTTATAAATTAGAATCATAGTTAAAATCTCTTTGACGATTTGATAACACTATCATCAATTTTACATGTAACCATACCATCAGTCTACCAAATCAAACACGTGTTCTACACATGCAGAATATGTCATAAACAAACTTAATTTCCTCAGATGATCAAACTAGAATTTGCATTCATGATAAAATGATTCTCTGTAAGAACAATTTTCAATATATAGTATAATCATGAATCTGAAGATGTGATAGATTCTCAAAAAGATGTCTGGTACTCCTATTTGCGTTTGTTTGTTTTATACAAACAATTGCTCATATCACTGTATGATTCTACATCACTATGATGAATTCCCTCTCACTAACCACAGAAAATAAAACAATTGTCAACAGCATTAGACAAAAAGGCGATGGCAGAAGATCAATCTACTTATATACAAATAACAATAAAACCCGATCTACAATGCCCCTCAGTTTAGAACTCAATTCAGGTCAAACTGAGAACATTTCAGTGCTCAAAACAGACAAAACTATCACATCATGTCATATTTTTACACATTATTTCGATCATAAATCTTCTAATTTCAGGAGTGTTTTGTCTTGAATACTGAAGAAGATCTATTTGCAACATTGAAGTATTTTGGTCTAGAAGGTGATGATGCCAAAATCTATCTAGGCTTACTTCGAACAGGAGAGGTCACAGTTGGAAGCCTTTCTGCAAAATTAGATGTTGATAGAGGCAAGGCATACAGAGCGCTTACAAAATTACGAAATCTAGGATTGATTACAACTACATTATCAAATCCTACAATTTGTAAATCAGTAAATCCAGAAGAAGCATTCAAAGGAATCATTCAGAAAAAACAAGATGAAATTACAACCATGGAAAAACTATCAAAACAGGTTGTTGCAAGTCTTGAAGAATTAAAACGTCCAACTCCAGACAATTCCATGTCATCATTTTCAATCATACAAGGTAGATCAAACATTTATGCAAGAATTGGAAAACTAGTAAACGAAGCAAGCGATGTGGTATACGTAGTTAGCACAGTAGAAGACATCATGAGGATGTATCACACCGCAATTCCTGAAAAGATAAAAGATTGTATCAAAAAGGGTGGTGAGGTTAGAATAATCACAGAAGTTGAAAACAAACAAGCAGTCAGTTTGGTACAAAAACTCGGAGCTACAGAAACAAGAGTAGGAAAACTACCATCCAAGGGAAGAATGGTTGCTGAAAAAGACAAACAGATTGTAATGTCAGGCTCAATGAAAGGTACCATGGATCTAAATGATGATGCAGATTCCATAGTTCACACAAACTCTACAGAAATTGTAAACAACATATTTAGCCTATGTGAACATTTATGGAAAAAATCAAAACCCATTGAAGTTGTATATCAATCTGCATAAGTTTTCCAAATTCACCAGTTTTAAAAATTCAAATTTCGTTCAGATTAATCACACACCATCTTATATCATGTTTTAAAGTATTTTCATCAGTATTGAGGACCATACTTGTAATTTTAATAATAATTTCCAGTATTGGAATAATGAAATCATATGCTGATAGTGATTACACTTTTGGAGTTAGAGTGTTGCCCCAAAAATTAATAGAAAGCTCTGATGGCATATTGCAAGTCTATGCTTTGCATAGTGCCCATGTCTACCCACAAAAAATTGACAACATGGTATTTTCTTCGACAGATTCTTCGGTCATACAGATAATTGGTGTAGAAAGCAGTGATGGTTTCATTACAAATATCAAATTAAAAACAATAGGGCAAGGTAATGCAAAAATTGAGATTGGTGCACCAGGTTTTGTATCACAAGAAGTTCCAATAACCGTTTACGGAAATCAAAATTACCCAGTCAAATTATTAGTACAATCAACACCTCCAATTCTTTCAATGAATGGTCCCAATACAGGATATTTTACAGCCGAACTGATAAACAACAATGGCTCACCTGCTACTGCAAAAAATGATGTCCTGGTCAATTTAGATGCAGCCGATAGCAGAATTGCAATGTTAGCAGACACACATCTTTTGATAAAAGCAGGAGAATATTATGGAATAGAAAAATTTGAAGCAACCCAGGTTGGAGTTACACAAATATTTGCATCCGCAGATTCACTTCAACCTTCAAGTGCAAAGGTTACTGTTAATCAAACAGGATCTCCAGAAATACATTTGTATGCATATCCCAAAAAGATCAACAACTACCAGTCTTCCACATCATATGCCATTGCACAATTGACAGATGCAAATGGAATTCCTACACCAGCAAGTGAAGACATTGTAATTCCAGTAAGCATCAATGATCCAAATGCAATTTTAACAAATACAAGCCCAGTGATACAAAATGTTGAATCAAACGCACCAATAATAATAAAGAAAGGATCCTATTGGGGATACACAGACATTGCAGTAAGTGCAGGAACAAATGGAACTTACAATGTTTTATCATCAACACCAAACGGATATGTCAACTCAGGACCAAGTAAGATAACCACATTTACTGCTAAATTTTATGATGACAAATCAGCTCGACTTGATATTTTACCAATACTGGCAACAGGAAAAGATGAGCTGATCGGAGTATTACATTTGGAAGACAAGAGTGGAAATCCAATAATTGCAAGCCATGACATGCAAATAGAAATTGATTCATCTGATGCAAAATCACTTGCAGTTGATGATGTGATATTAAACAAAGGATCAGGTGCTGCCCCTGTATTTGCTAAAGTGGGTACAACCCTTCCTATTTCGATATCACTACATGTTGTAACATACAATGATCAGACTGTCAATCCAATAATTTCATTGCCAGCCAGCAATTCACTAAATGCATTGTCTTTGGTACCAAAGATATTAAGCAACACAAACTTTCCAATTGCAGTATATCAAACAGATTCTACAGGCATTCCGGTTGACTTTGCAAACGATTCTGCTTTGGATGTAATACCTAATGATTACGTCTCAGTCCAACCAGTCATAATTCACAGAGGAGACATGGTTATTCTAGCAAATGCCACTTCTTTAAAAACTGGCACTTCGACGATCAATGTACTCTCAAACAATAATCAAACGGCAATTGCGCTACAAGCATTTAGCAACTTGCCCTCTCAAGTAGTTTTAGATTATCAAAATCCAATTCTTATGAATATGAATAATACCATAGTGGCACAGATTTTAGATTCTAGCGCAAAGCCAGTATTTGCTCAAAAAGACATCATGTTAAAATTAATTTCAAGTAACAAAGATGTTTTGACACTTCCAGAAAACATTACAATTGCAAAAGGACAATATTATGTACCATTAGACATAACTCCCAATTCCACTGGAACATCACAAGTATCCATATTCGCAGATGATATGCCACTTGCCACGTACAAAATTACTGCTGACAAGTTTTCCCCCACATTAAGCATAATGGCACCTAACTCCGTCTTGCCTGGAGAATCATTAATCGCAAATGTAACTGCATTAGACCATGGTAGTCCATTAAAGAATATGAAAATACATTGGAAAGTTGGGGGAGCTATTATTCAAAATAGTGATTCTATAACAAACCAAAATGGTACAGCAAATATTGTTTTATTGGTAAATTCCAACAGTAGTACCATAAATCTAAATGCCAACGCAACCGGTTTAGGATACATTCCAGCTCATGCAAGTAAGATGATAAATGTCAACGGAACAGATGAAAATATTTCAGAGTCCAATTCAACTACTGGAAAACCGTCAACACTTGGAAAAGTTCAGGCAGATTTGAAAACATTCAAGGTAGGGGGAATTGATACATTACCAATAATGGTTCTTGGCACTATTGCAATAAGCGGCGTTTTAATCAAGAGAAAAAGTCTGCTATCATTTAAGAAAACACCGTCTCGCATAAACATGCAATCAAAATAGAACTGATAAAATATACCGATGTTTAAATTTTGAAAAACAATGTGTTCCCATAATTAAATCAAACACAAGTCTGTTCAATGCGAACATACTAGAAAATATCATTTCAAAGTTTTAATTAATATTTATGAAGTTAGATATTTGTATAAACAAATACTTTACCTCAGGAGAATTTTAAATGAAGAATAAACTCCTGGCAGACTTGCGAGACATAGTATACGATAAAATAAAAAATCATAATAAAAGAGAATCTATACTTTTTTCCCCTTCTACCTTGGGAAAGGATCTCAATCACTGTACCATTGAGGAGATTTTACCACACTTGCTTGTATATTCATCAATGGCCACAATTGAAAGCAAGGAAAAAGTTTGGGTGGCAACGTCTATGCTAATACGCTTTCTTGCAACACATACCAACAATTTGGTAGCAATAGAGAACGATATGCCAGTTGGAATGATTGGAAGTAGAGAAGTTTTGCAAGGCATGTATTCAAATCCAACTCATGATTTCTTTGCAGAACAAGCAGTGAACAGCATAATGAACAAAAGTTTAGAGATGGTGTCAGCAAAAATGCGAGTATATGATTTACTGAAAAAAATGAATGACACTAGAAGAGATTTTGCCTTGGTCCAAACAACAGATGGAGAGTTTTCAACAATATCTGCAAGAAGATTATTAGAGGTTGGAATACTATGTGACACAAGAATCAAGATTGCAGACATGCCTTCAAAAAAAGTGATTACATTTCAAAAAGAAGACAACATAGGTTTCATCATAGGTGAAATGTTAAGAAATAACACAGATATCGTAATCTTGGAGAAGACACCATTATTTGTCACCCCACAAACAATATTTGAAAAAATATCGGAATTAAATTATCTTGATGACATAGATGATTTTCTAGAATACAAGGCAAATACATTGAATTTGAAAACTGGTCGTATAATATCTGACAATATTACAGTACCTGAAATGTGTAAGATAATGTTAGGAATGAAAAATGCATTCATCATGACACAAAATAACGTGTTGACGCCATGGGACTTGATTACTACACTAGCATAGGAGATTGAAGGTATGACCCAAAGAATGCAAGCAAAGGAAGACTCGATAAAACAACTACGTAGTCATCTTGAACATCTAACAAATGAACTTAGCAAAACCACAGAGTATATCCAATTATTAGAGCTACAAGACGGATTAAAGACAAAAAAAGACGATCTGAGTCTTGAACCCGAACAAGAGATCAGCGATTTGCTTCAAAAACAAAATACCATATCACATGAAATCATCCTAGTCAAAAAAAGAATTCAAAAGCTAAGTGCAAAAACCATACTCAAGATAGAGTTGTTGATACTACCAGTAGTAGTGATCTTGTTATTTTTTGTGGCAGCAAACTATGCAATTCCATCAGCAGACATAGGTTCAACCATAAAAACTCGATATGTGACAGAAAATCTTCAAGGAAGTACTATTGATGACTTTATGTATTGGGACATCAGTAATCAAACACCATTGGTTGTGACTATAGAAAACAATGCAAAAGTAACAGATCAAAAAATCCAGTCAATAGAAAATGCCATAACATCAACAGGGACAATCACTGGTGATAGTTCCCAACTATATCATTCAGATTCTGGAACTAGCAAATATTTCACAGGATGGCAAGGCGCACTAGAAACTACACAGGTCACAAAGCACAACATTCCAGAAAAATTTAACGTCATCCAGTCTTCTAACGGAGAAGGTCAAATAGTGATAACACTTTCCAAGATCAAGGATCGTGACGGATATTATGGAACCACAAGAACAATAGTAAATGGCAACCAAATATTGAAGGCATTCATCACAATATATGATGCAGACAAGTTAACAGATGCTCAGATAGGATCAATAGTAAGACATGAATTCGGACATGCATTAGGTTTACCACTTACTAATAATACCGCAGACCTCATGCATGAATCAATTACTACAGATCACCCATACATATCAGAGTGTGATATTAATGCACTACAAAAGTTATACAATGGAGTAAAACCATCAGACAACTTTTGTGACAATACATAAAAAAAATTATCCGTCACATAGATTTTGACATCTTAGAACAACTTAGAATGTTCGTCCCTTTTGCAGCTGACACAACACATCAAAATATGCTTTAATCTGAGCATGTGATGGATTGAGTTCTTTAATTGCAGAGATATCCACATTTAGTTTTTCTAGTTTTTGATAAATCTCCTTGTCTTCCAGTGTATCTATCAAGGCTTGTAAATGAAATGGTTTTTTCATTATCTCAGTTATTTGTTTTAGACTTTTGATAGATTCAAAAAAAGTTTCTTGAACAAAACCCGAGGCAAATATTATCCTCTGATGTGAGTTCATTTCCAAGATCTCTTTTGCTGTTTCAAGCCCATTTTTTAATGGCATTTGATAATCCAAGATAACTGCATCAAACGGAGAGTAATTATCATCAGATTTTTTATTATTTTCAGACTCTATACGGTAAATTTTAACACATTCATCCCCATTCTTTGAAACAGTTACCTTGTGACCATTATCTTCCAACATGTCCTTGTATTGATCCAAGAGATCCTTTTCATCTTCAGCTATCAAAACATGCATAGACATAACAAAAACGTCTTACATATATCTAATTTACCGTAGCTCGTTTGTTTTAAACAGACATAGACTAATCTAAAACCCTGAGAAAATACATGTAAGACTGAGGGCGGGCCTATCATCCCCACAGAAACGCCAAGTTCTCAGTTCTTGCTTTTTCCAAGAAAAAGGACCAAATTGGAACCTTTTTTGTAAACGATATTGCAGCTTGTTATATGAGCAAGAAAGAGAATAAAATAACAGGATTGGACACACAAAAGTATGCATTAATTGCATGTATTATCATAGCAGGTAGTCTTTCAGCTCATCTATCATATGCAATAACTAGCATAGACATTGGTTGGGGAAGTAGAGGAATAGGAGTAAACCCCACTACAAACAAGATATACGTTACAGGTTCAGTCACAGGCGTTCTAGACGCAATTGATGGCTTTACAAACAAGGTTGCAGACCATATTTCACTCAGTCAAGGATCAATACTTCCAGATACAGGCACAGCACGAGTTGATGTAAATCCCACTACAAATACCATATACGTAACAGATAGGTTGGGGGGACATGTCGTCGTCATAAACGGAAACACTGACAAGGTAGTTGCAACAGTACCAGTAGAAAATAATCCGTGGGGCGTTACAGTCAATCCATCCACCAATCAAGTTTATGTTACAAACTTGCTTTCAAATTCAGTTTCAGTAATAGACGGTAAGACAAACAGTCTAGTTACAAATATTCACGTACAAAGTGGCCCATGGGGAATTGTTTCAAATCCAACAACCAACCGTATCTATGTAGCAAACAGTCTCTCAAATTCAGTTTCAGTCATTGATGGTTCTAGTAATAGAATAATCGATACAATACATACCAATGGTGGTCCCTGGGGAATTGCTGCCAATCCTGTCACCAACATGATATACGTAAGTCATTGGGGAGCAGGTGTAGTTTCAGTGATAAATGGAACTGATGATAACATAATAACAGACATACCAACCAATGCAGGATCATGGGGAATAGTAACAAATCCATTGACAAACAAGATCTTCCAGACAAATGAACAGACAGGAGAAATTTTCGAGATTGATGGAAATACAAATACAGTCATAAATAAATTCAATTCAGGCATTGCAGCTCAATACCTTGCAATAAACCCCATAGCAAACAAACTCTATGTTTCAAGTCTATTTTCAAATAATCTTGAAGTAATTGATGTTCCTGCGATAAATATTGACCAAAACTCCCAGCTAAATGACACTAGTCAATTGCCAAGCTATGCAAATATGACCAGTCCAATCAAGATTACACCAAAACAACTTGCCAACCTGATTGGAAACAATACTAATCTGAACATGACCCCAAAACAGCTATCAGAGATGATGGATAATAATACTAGTCTGAACATGAGTCCAGAACAGTTATCTAAGATACTAGGAAATGACTCTGCGTTATCAAAATATCTTAACAGTACTACGCTGCAAGATTCTGAAATGAACATGACTTCAGAAGAGTTGTCAGAGATGATGGGCAATAATACTAGTCTGAACATGAGTCCAGAACAGTTATCCAAGATTTTAGGAGACAATGCCACACTTGATCTAGATCCTGCCAAATTACAAGGATTTTTGGATAACAAGACAATGGAGAATTTTAATGCCAGCCTAGCATTTTCTCCTGAAGAATTGGCAAACTTAACCAAATCTCTGAACAGTATTAATGAAAATAATTTTACAGATCTTAACCAGACTGACTTTAACAGTACCCTCTTGCATGTGATATGCATTGTCAAGTCAGGTGAGTTGAGTAAGCTTTTTGACAGTATGGCAATACCACTATCAAGCTGTCAAATCAAAGAATAGATTTTCAGAATTAATAGAATAGAAAGCTCATCGCATCCAAACAATCACGTCTTTTTAAACTATGTATGCATAGTTTCTGGATGGATGATAAATTTTACAATCATTCATTGTAGATGATCACATGAGCCACGATGATGAAAAAACACAGATTCAGTTAAATGTCATAACCAATATACTTGAGAAAGAATTATTTTCTGCAGGATTATTTGCAGACTTTGATTTAGTCCAGTTACAAACATTGACTATGATTGAAAAATGTTTACCCATAATTGCACTCTATGAACAAATCATAAAAAAATTATCACTCAAAGAAATAAAAAAACAACGTGGATTTGACAAAGTACTTTTTAGTCTTGTAAATTTCCATTATAATTCAAAAGAATACTCTAAAGCATTAGAACTAGTAGATCTTATACTACTAGCCATTCCAAGCAATTACAAGATTCAATATAGCAAAGGAAAATTGCATGAACTTGTCGAGCAGCCAGAAAAAGCACTAGAATGCTATGAAGCAGCACTGAAGATAAAACCAGATCATGTATCTGCGTTATACAACAAGAGTGTACTTGATGCAAGATTTAGAAAACAAAATGAAGCAATAACATCATTAGATAGACTAATTATGTTGGATCCAAAAAACTTGACAGCATACTACGACAAGGCAATCATATTGTTTGAAAAGAATAATTTCAAAGGGGCAATTGTATGTTTTGACAAGGTACTTGATGTAAATTCCAAACATGTTGAAGCATTACATCACAAAGGAATCGCACTTGAATCGTTATTACAATACCCCGAGGCACTAGAGTGCTATGAAGCAGTATTAAGGATAAAACCAGACCATGTATCTGTGTTATACCATGAAAAAATATTGTGTGACAAGATCTGTTACACAAATTGTTTACCTAGATTATTGGACAAGATAGCCAGAATAAATCCCAGACATGTTTTGGCTCAATACAACAAGGGAGTGTTGCATCTCAAGATAGAGCAGTATGAAAAAGCAATTGCATGTTTTGACAAGGTACTTGATGTAAATCCCAGACACTTGTCCACATTATACAACAAAGGAATTGCATTGGAGGAATTGTCAATGTTTGAAGAGGCATTGAAGTATTACGAATCAGTATTGAGTATCAAACCAGACCATGTATCTGCATTATACAACAAGAGTGTACTTGATGCAAGAACTGGAAGGTATGATCAGGCAATAACAGCATTAGACAGATTGGTCATGATAAATCCCAGACATGTTTTGGCTCAATACAACAAGGGAGTGTTGCATCTCAAGATAGAGCAGTATGAAAAAGCAATTGCATGTTTTGACAAGGTACTTGATGTAAATCCCAGACATGTTGAAGCATTACATCACAAAGGAATCGCACTTGAAACATTGCCACAATATTCCGAAGCGTTAGAGTATTATGAAGCAGTATTGAAGATAAAACCAGACCATGTATCTGTATTACATGATAAGAAAATATTATGTGATAAAATATGTCACACCATCTGCTCATCCAAATTGTTAGATAGAATAATGGAAGTAAATCCTAGACATGTTTTGGCATTATTTGACAAGAGTGTATTGCTACTTGAGATGAATCAATTCAAAGAGGCAATTACATACTTGAACAAGGTTCTGGAGATAAATCCAATGCACCTATCCACATTATACAACAAAGGAATTGCATTGGAGGAATTGTCAATGTTTGAAGAGGCATTGAAGTATTACGAATCAGTATTGAGTATCAAACCAGACCATGTATCTGCATTATACAACAAGAGTGTACTTGATGCAAGAACTGGAAGGTATGATCAGGCAATAACAGCATTAGACAGATTGGTCATGATAAATCCCAGACATGTTTTGGCTCAATACAACAAGGGAGTGTTGCATCTCAAGATAGAGCAGTATGAAAAAGCAATTGCATGTTTTGACAAGGTACTTGATGTAAATCCCAGACACTTGTCCACATTATACAACAAAGGAATTGCATTGGAGGAATTGTCAATGTTTGAAGAGGCATTGAAGTATTACGAATCAGTATTGAGTATCAAACCAGACCATGTATCTGCATTATACAACAAGAGTGTACTTGATGCAAGAACTGGAAGGTATGATCAGGCAATAACAGCATTAGACAGATTGGTCATGATAAATCCCAGACATGTTTTGGCATTATTTGACAAGAGTGTATTGCTACTTGAGATGAATCAATTCAAAGAGGCAATTACATACTTGAACAAGGTTCTGGAGATAAATCCAATGCACCTATCCACATTATACAACAAAGGAATTGCATTGGAGGAATTGTCAATGTTTGAAGAGGCATTGAAGTATTACGAATCAGTATTGAGTATCAAACCAGACCATGTATCTGCATCATCTCACAGAAAATCATTATTTGAAAAATTAGGATCATATAGTAAAGGTATGACACTATTTGAAACAGGCCAGTTTAGAGAAGCAATTACGTGTTTTAACAACATACTAGATTCCCATCCAAGATACATGCCTGCACTATATAGCAAAGGAATTGCATCAGAATCAATTTCAGATTTGGAGGAAGCTCTAACATGTTATCAATCCATAATAAATCAAAATTCACAATATCGAGAAGTAGTCTTGCAAGCAGGAAGAATTTTGGCATCATTGGAAAGACATGATGAAGCCATAAAGTACTATGATCTAGTTTTAAAATTAAATCCAAATAATACTAGTGCATTATATTACAAATCGTTTAGTACGTTAAAACAAGGAAATGAAAAAGAACTGATACCATTGATCAAACACATGATTTCTCTAGATTCTAGATATGTGACATTTTTACAAAACGAAATAGAGTTTGAAAAATACCTAAAAGCATAACATATAAAAATTTGATTTGACATAATGCAAATACCAAGTTGTCTAATTCAAACACACACATTTCTAAATAATGAGAATCAGATAAAATCATGTGACTCTAAGAATATTGATAGCAGAAGATTACAAGGATTTGGCAGACTCGTACAAAATGGCATTAGAGGGAAGAGGTCACGAAGTTACCATAACTGGAAACGGCATCGAATGTCAAAGAGCATACAAACAATATACAAAACAGTTAGACGGTCAGATAAAACAATATTTTGATGTAGTCATACTTGATCAAAATATGCCTGGAATGGACGGAATTGAGACTGCAAAAGAGATACAAAAAATAAATTCAAAACAAAGAATACTTTTCATAACAGGGTACGGAATTGAGGTAATACAAAAACTCAAACAATTAACAAGCAATGCATCAGTTATGAATAAACCATTTACAGTTGAAGCATTACTTGCAGAAGTTGAAGGATGGCCAGTTTCAAAATTACGTGAAATGTTAAAAAAAGGATTCAAAGAATGGGACGGGCACACCGGAACATCAGTACCAGTTGGTCCAAGCAGAGCAGGTTAAATTAAAGAATATTGGATATTATCAATTCGTTTACTCTGAACATACAAGATACTAAATCAGTTTGACGTTTGTTAAAACTATTGAAAGACTGGTCGTTGAGAATACTGGTTGCAGAAGATTACAAGGATTTGGCAGACTCGTACAAAATGGCATTAGAAGAAAGGGGACATTTGGTAATAACTACTAGAGATGGTATTGAATGCCTACAAACGTACAATGATTATGTAAAACAAGGCGTAGATGATGGAGAAAAACCATATTTTGATGTGATAATCCTAGACCAAAACATGCCTGGAATGGACGGGATCGATGTTGCAAAAGAGATACAAAAAATAAATCACAAACAAAGAATAATTTTCATTACAGGGTATGGTAATAGTCTAATAAAAAAACTCAGACAGCTAAGTGAGACAGTTGAAGTTATGAATAAACCATTTACACTACAGGCACTAATCACACAAATTGAAGGATGGCCAATTTATCTATGGCGAGAAAAAGCTAAACAAGGATTCAAGGATTGGGACGGATACGAAGGAACATCGGTACCAGTTGGTCCAAGCAGAACAGGCTAAGATGAAAACGTTGACTGGATGTAGATGTGACATACATGAGGACATACAAATTGATTTGCAAGTATCAAACAAACAATAGTTCAGTTGTGACAGAATACCTAGTTCTAGGAGATTGGTAACTTTGCAGGATCATAAGACAAGCACTAGTTTGAGAATAGGAATATCTGTAGCAATGATAATAATGATGCTAGGTCTTGCACTAGCCCTTAATGCATTTACAACATATACAATTACAAATCAGATGAAGATATTATCAGATTTGAACATACCAATAAGCCAAGGAGTAACACGAATTTATGCAATACAGCAAATGGAGCAACATAGTATTGATGACATGATATCATATCAAAAAACATCTAGTAAAGTAAACTATGAGATTTCCAAAAATCAGTTCGAGTCATATAATCAAGAATCCAGTGATGAAATCAAAAAAATCAAGGATCTTACAAATGCATTTCTAAATGATGGATTAGACTATCAAACTACAGAGAATCTTTCAACACTTAGTACAAGCCTCAACGAAATAGAGTCCATTCATTTTCAATACGTAGAGAAGGCAGATCAGATTTTTGAGACATATAAAAGCAATACAAATGACTTGGGTGCTTCAGTAACAGGTTTGCAGACCCAACAAAATCAAATTAATTTAAAGATAATCCTGCTAAATGACGAGATTCAGAAATTAACAGACAGTCTTAATGCAGGAGTTGAAGAGGACAAGCAAAAAGCATTCACTTGGCAAATGATAATCATAACTTCGGCAGGAATCATGTCTTTGGCCTTGGGATATTTCCTTAATTTGATAAACAGAGATTTGGTACGAGAGGTAATTAGAAAAACCAGATCATTGCAAAAAGCAAACAGGGAACTAGAAAAAATGAATATTTTAAAAGATGATTTCATAAACATAGCATCACATGAGTTAAAGAGTCCACTTCATCCAATATACGGCTTTGTTGAGCTTGCACAAAATGGAGATATTGGAAAAGATGAGGCGCTTGCGGGCATATCAAAACAAGCACGCCAGTTGGAAGAAGTAGCTAATAGAATTTTAGACATTAGCAGAATAGAGAATGGATCATTATACTTGTCATATGAAAAGTTTAACCTCAGCGACATGGTATCTGAGATAATTTCATCACATGCACTAAATCTAGATACAGTAAAAATTGAAACAAATCTTGAGAAAGGAATAAGCGTAGAAGCAGATAGAGTCAGAATTGGACAGGTGGTTCGTAATTTGCTAAACAATGCGTTAAAGTTTACTGAAAGCGGCATCATACAGATTACCGTACAACATAATCTACAGAAAAATTTGGTTGAAGTTACCATAAAAGACAATGGTCCAGGGATACACTCTGAAGTCTTTCCAAAATTGTTCAACAAATTCATAACAAAAAGTCCCAAGTCAGAATCTTGGAAGGGTAATGGACTAGGATTGTATCTCAGTAGAGAAATAATAAATGCTCATGGAGGACATATTTTTGCATACAACAATAAAGATGCAGGAGCTACATTCAAGTTTACAATTCCAATCATGCGACATCTAAATGCCATCGAATTGCATGAGAAAATAATGAATTAAGTATGTTCAGAGTGAACACACTAATCTTAATCAAACAAATCAATCAAATCAAACAAGACAACAAAATGGGATTACATATTTTGGCAGCAGATGACAACGAATTTGCAGGATTGCAATATAAAAAAGTCTTTGAAAAACATCAACATAATATCACCATAGCAAAAGATGGAGAAGCATGTGTTGAGGCATACAAGAAGAAAATTGGCGAAAGTAAATCTGATGCAGATCCATTCAATGTCGTTTTGCTTGATTTTGTCATGCCAAAGAAGAATGGAGTACGTGTAGCAAAAGAGATTTTGGAATTACGACCACACCAAAAGATACTGTTTGTCTCAGCCTTTGGAAACGGTATTTTAGATGATGCGGCAGTATTTCTAAAAGACGATGTAGAAATAATTCAAAAACCATTTTCCCTAGAGTTTTTGGTCAACAAGATCGAAAGTACTCATGCACTAAAAAACATGCGTTAAAAGACCTAATTTCTTCCATTTTGGACACAATTAATGAAAAAAATTGCAGAGCGTTTTATCTATAGAAAATCAGTATTTATCCATAATTGACTGATAACATAACACTCGATCTTCCTCATGCCATGATTCAAGGCATCAACAAGGCATGTAAAAAAGAGGGTTGTACAGACCAAGAATTTATCAGAACTGCAATATCCAAGATGCTTTTTGAACAATTCAAGCCTGCGCCAGAATCAAGTACTCTATTTACAAAAGAGATGAGCCTTGGATCAAATGAAAAGTTAGGTGAACCAGGTTATGAAATACCACTGGAGAGAATAATTGCAGTACGATACACACTTGATGATGGAAAGATAATTCACATAATGCGTGGAAAAAAATCGTGTTAAATTCCACACATGATTATTTTTTGCCTACTTAGATAGTGTAATTATTATTTACTTGATATTTTGGTGCTATGTTTTTTGGTAATCGCACTGTAAAAATAGTTGGAGGTGATTTTACTGTTAGCGTACCCCCATGTTGTTCTACTATGTTTTTGCATATTGATAATCCAAGACCTGTACCTGTTTGTTTGGTGGTAAACAATGGATCAAATATCTTTGATTGGATTTCAGATGGAATTCCAGGTCCAGTATCTTCAAATTCAATCTGGATATTATAACCCAAATCCATTACGCGTATCTTTATTTCGCCCTTGTCATCCATGGCCTGTACCGCATTATTTATCAAATTAGAAAATACAGCTTCAAGTTTTCTTGAATCGCAGTTTATTGCCACATCATTATATGGTTTTAATATTAAGACTTCTGGCGGCAACAACGTATTACCAATTGCTCCATCAATCATTGAAAGTAAAGACGTTTGCTGTAACAAGAGGTCTGATCTTTTTACAAAGTTCAAGACATCATCTATTTGATGAGTCATTCGCTGAATTGCTCTATCAAATCTTCCAAAATGCGGTAATTTTTCTTCAATACGCATGTTTGGCTTTGCTCTCATTATATCCATAGTATTTTTGACAACAGATAACGGATTTCGTAAATCATGTGCAAGTCTTGCAGCCAACTCTCCAATGACTGTAAATTTTTCAGCTTTTATCAAATCCTGAGTCTTTTCATCCACTTGTTTTGCAAGAAAATCTCGTTGCATTGATAGTTCTTTTTCTTTTGAAAGTACCGTATCTAGTTTAGATTTTAAATCTCTAGTCATTTGATCATAGTGAAATTTCTGCTTTTCAAGTTCTAGATTAGACCTAATCAATTCATCATTTTTCTTATTTAAAGATGCACTGATATCAAGTAAAAATCCTACTTTATCTTGTAAATCATGATTAATTGTAGATAATTCTTTGATCTTTTCCATTGATTCGTTTGCAATATTCGTTAAACGCTGCTCCTTTTCCTGAAGTTCATGCCTTGTTGCATCAAGCTCTTTGAAGGCTTTCCCTGTCAAGGTACTCAGATCTTCTAATAGCGTCTTTTGTGGCTCTGGTGGAGATTGAGACAATCCAATTTTTAATCAAGTATCAGATACATTAACCCTTATGGTTGTTTATTTCAAACAAACACATCCATACAATAACAACCAATTGTTTCAAGGCGCAGTTCAGGATGAAATAGATGACATTAGTTAATTCCAGTAAGTTGATCGCATAATTAGAATAAAACTAGATAATTTACGATATGACCACAGTCAGCGTTTCAAAAGCACCCAAACATGTTACACGCATAATATTTGCTACAAATCAGAATTGTAAAAAATCCCATCAATAATGAAAATCAATTAATCGATAATATTTTTGGTGAATTGTAAATTTTTCGATACAAAATTACAAATCCAAGAAATTCTAACTGTTCTACAAGAAGTATTACATCCAAGTTGACCAACCAGCCACCCATCATGTCATTCATTATTGCATAAGTCATTGAGATTATTTGATCCGCATAGCTGAGATTAGATATATTAAAAAAAGTATTTCCTTGTTGGACAGATGTAATTGCGTGAATATCACTTGGACTCATTTTACTTACATCATAATTTGAAAATATCATATCAGATACCAAATGTTTTTCATCAGAGTATATTGTATTTCCCCTTTCAATCCACACAAGAGTACTTGTAAAATATGTAATTAAAACAAGAGAAAGTACAATGGCAATTTTACCTGATTTTCCTTTTATTGTCTTTGTCATCTGTCTTAAAAACAAGTTACCAAAACGTCCAAGTTTTTGTTTGTGTGCTAGAAATATCAATACAAACATGAGTGAAGAAACAAGACCTAGACTTCCAATCCAATGAGATGAAAAATATGCATAAAAAACCATCCTTATAGGTAGAAAGATGCCAGTAACCACTCCAAACACAATTAATTTTTCTTTAATGTCAGGCAGCTTGCCCCTCATTGCCTATCATTCCCAAAATAAATTTGGCAAGGTTTGATATTTGTCTATCTATGAAATGATTTGTTGTTTATCGACAAACAATCACGAAAACCAATAGAATTAACAATGATCGCATCTTTCCAGTACTAGAGATTTTGAAATGAATACTTTACAAATACTAGAAAATTAGATAGTTTTTTCAAATTTTTTGAGATTTGATGCTACTGTCAGTGCTCCAGATTGCAAATTAAATCTGACCCATCGACCAAAATTCTCACCGGTATCTTCAGAAACAAGCGGTATACCATTTTCTTTTAAAATCTTTTTCAAATATACAATATTTCGATGTCCCACATTAAACAAGCTAGTTTCAGATTCATGCTCAAATATGGCTGCCCCCCCTGCCATCTTTGCTTTTATTTTCTTAGGATCTGCACCTTTTTGTATCATGCCATTTATCATGTATGAGAGTGCCTCATCAGCATATTTCCCAATGTCTTTTTGTGCAAGAGATTGTAAACCATCAGATTTTTGAGGCAACATCACATGTGCCATGCTTGCAACATGAGATGTAAGATCAAAAAGACATATTGCAACACATGAGCCAACAAAAGTTTTCAGTTCACATTCTTTGTCAGTGATTATTTCCAAACCTCCCATTTTTATCTCAATTACACGTTTCATTAGAAAAATCAACCTCACATCATGAATTTTTTTATTTCAGAAGGGTTTTGAAGCAAAAGCATGTGAATTGTAATATCAGACGTTACACCATGAAACTCCACATGTGAGACAACCAATGTATCAAATTCATTTCCAAAATCAGAGACTACTGCTTCTAATAATGTTCTAAAGAATTCAACAGCATATCCAGGCACTGATGAGCATATTTTGTAACCAGTATCTTGAGATATTGCATTAGTTATAGATGCAGCAAGTATATTTCCAATTTCAGATATTGATGACATGGTAAGTCCTTCCGATTCATTATGAATTGATCTTCCAAGCAGTTGTGATGCCAATATTTTTGATTTATTTTCCGGCAGATACAACAATGCTCCCATATGGAGATCTCCATCACACTTGACATATACTGCAGACATGACATTCAGCTCTTCAAGATTTGAGAGTATGACATCTAAATTCACAATTGGGATCTCTTGTGTTTTTTTTAGAAGATACATTATTGGCTCTCCCAACATAATTGTCAGTGCAGGAATTGTTTTTTGAACAATGAAAGAATCAAGAACCGAGTTTAATTTTTGTAGGTCAGTGTAGCTAGTGTTCAATTTCTACAATGCACCAGTCATCAGACAAGAAAACAATACATAGCATACGTGAAAAACCATGACCATCATCACTATTTCGACCTGATAACCTTGCTCATCACCATGGCTACATTAGATCTATCAAATGGTTTTATCACATAGTCTCTTGCACCTGATCTTATTGCATCTTGTACGATATGTTTTTGCTCAACTGATGTAACCATTATCACCTTGGCTTTTGGATTAAATTGGATGATTGTTTTGAGAGCCTGGATTCCATCTGCCTTGGGCATGTTTACATCCATTGTAACAATGTCAGGCCTGAATTGTTTGTAGGCCTCAACTGCTGCAATGCCATCGCCTGCCTCGTATATTTGAGATACCAATCCGTGGGATACCAATATGTCTTTTAGTACAACTCTCATAAATGATGCATCATCTACAATCAATACTTTGACTGTACTAGTTGTAGACATGTTATGTCTCCATATGGCATATTTTTACAGAATTTGTAGACTTTAGAAACGATGCATGTTCAATCATAACACGTATTGTTTTATGTAAACACCTAAATGACATTAATCTTATTTTTTGCGAATATGTGTAATATTGATACGCTTGTTCAATTCGATCACACAGAAATAAAATGTGTGAAACTAGAATTATCCAGCACTTTTAATTTCCAACTTGTAACATTTTTTGATAAATTCGCTCTCTTACCATCAACGGGTTAAATAATTTCTGGCATCGCCTCCCAAACATAGTCTCATCCATTCCCAATACCAAATAACCAGAATCTTTCAAACCCTTGTAAAACTTTGTCAAGATTAATTCTTGCGCTTCTTTTTCATAGTATATCAATACATTTCTACAAAAAATAACATCAAATGATTGCATAGGGTCAGATAAAATATCACCTACTTTGAAAGTCACCATATCCTTGACAGATTGGACAACCTCATATTCCACATCCTGTCCATTATTAGATATTTTTTGAAAATTATTTTTTATAACATCAGGTGGTAAACTCTCAACACTTTTCCTAGAATATCTACCACGTTCTGCAAACTGGATTGCAGTCTTGTTAACATCATTTCCAATAACTTTTACATCAAGATTCATTATTTTTCCAAGTATTTGATTGAACATAATTGCAATGGAATATGGTTCTTCACCAGAAGCACAACCTGCACTCCATATTCTTATTTTTTTATTTTCACCCAGATTAGACAATATTTGTGGAAGTATGGATAATTGAAATCTATCAAATACTGCAGAGTCTCTAAAAAAATTTGTTACATTTATCGATAGCGATAAAAATATTTCTTCAAATTCTTTACGATCATTTTTTAGAACATGTGCATATTGAGAATATTCAGATATGTTCAACATCCTCATCCGCCTGTCAAGTCTTCTTTTTATAAATGCGGGTTTGTATCTGGCAAGATCTAGACCATAACCTGCAGAAATCTTGTTAAATTCATTCATCACTTCAGCATTCAGGGTTAAACCATTCAGACTCAATTTCTTCCACCCTCATTTTCATAAATCGTATTATAGTCAGCATTTAATCCCAATGTAGAATAATTGTCAAGCTTAGTTACGCCGACATCACCTTTTAGGATTCAGTAACTTTTTGGCATTATCATAATCCTGAATTATCAGCATATGTAATAACAAACCACTATCCTTACCAGTAAATTCAACTTCTGTTACCATATCACTTGTAGGACATACAAACTCTGATGCATGAGGCTCCAACAATGCAGCAAGTGATGTCATTGCAAAATCAGGAGTAGAGAGTTCAACTTTTAATCCAGTGTGGTCAGCCAATGCATTAAAAAAAGAACCAGACATGATATTTCCTACTTCGGATATTGCAGATTTTGACAGATCATCAAGTGAGTCTATTTTATCAATACACATTAGCTTTGCCGCAATCACTTTTGCACTTTGCTCAGGAATTGTATATAGAATTCCTAACCGAATATCACCACCTCCATGTAAAAATACAGAACATGCAACTATTTCCTTGACAACTTTATCCATGTCACCTATTTTGGAAATTTCTACATGTGTTTGTTTTACTACATGAGTAATAGACTCTCCAAGAAGTGTTGCTAATGCTACAGATGTTTTTTGTGTAATATAGGAATCAAGAACACCTTCAAGAACACTCAATTCAATTTTATTTAAAATATTGCTTGTCATTTTTATATTCCTACACTAACAAGGACGGTTCAAGGATTAATGCAACTTTGCCATCAGGTAAAATAGTAGCATCTGAAAAAGCATTTGCAGAGTTTGACAATCCAGTAAGACGTTTTATCACAACTTCTTGTTCTCGTTCAAGTGAATCTACAATCAAACCATAAGACTTTCCATCCTTGTCTACTACTACAATGTTTACTTGTTGATTTTTTTCATCTACTGCAGAATCAAGTCCTAGTATTTCAGAAACATGAATTATTGGAACAACCTTGTCTCGTAGTGTTATCATTTCATGTCCATGAACATTTTTTATTTCATTTTTATTCACAGTAATTGTAGTGGATATGCTTGAAAGCGGCAGTATGTATTTTTGATCAGATATGTTAACTAGAAGGCCTCCAATTATGGCCAGACTCATCGGTATCGTCAATACAATTCTAGTACCTTGTCCTTTTTTTGTCACAATCTTTACTTGTCCTCCCACATTTTTCACCTGCGTCATGACTACATCCATTCCAACGCCTCTGCCAGAAATATCAGTGACTGCCTTTGCAGTAGAAAGCCCAGGAGTTCCAACCAGCCCAACAATTTCCTCATCAGACATGTGTACAAGCTCTTCTGATGTTACAATTCGTTTTTCTAATGCTTTGGATTTTATAGCCTCAAGATCAATCCCATTTCCATCATCTTCTACTTGAATTTCCACTCTATCTCCCAGCCTATTTGCACCAAGTCTTATGGTACCAGTTTCTGGTTTTCCTTTTTCTCTTCTTTCAGACGGGGTTTCAAGGCCATGGTCTACAGCATTTCTGAGCATGTGCAAAAGGGGATCAGTAATTGCATCCAATACAGTACGATCAAGTTCAATGCCAGAATCTTCTACCTCAAGTTTTACTTCTTTACCAAGTGAAGTTGATACATCTCGTATCATACGTGAAAATCTATTGAAGACTTGATCAATTGGAACTAGTCTTATCTTCATTGTTTGATATTGGATATCAGTTATCAGTCTTCCAAGAGTCATTAGGATCTCTCTACCATCATCAGAATCATGCATGTGTATTATTTGCTCCAATCTCATTTTTGATATCATCATCTCTCCCACCAAATTCACAAGGGCGTCAAGATCTTGCATCCGTACTCTAACTGTAGGGGATTTTACTTGTAATGCCAACGTAGTATCAGATTCATCAGCATTTTGTTTGAATTCTGAAGGGTTCTTTACACAATGTAGAAACTCTTCCAGATCAATTTTTTTTGTTTCATCATGTATCAATTGTTTCAATATATCAATTCCATAAAATATTACATTACCAAGTTCCGGTGTTATTGTTTCCTCGCCTTTTCTGAATTTATCAAAAATTTCTTCTATCGTTATACAGATTTCACGAATCTGATCATAGCCCATAGTAGCAGCCATTCCTTTGATGGTATGAGCAGACCTGAACAATACGTCCACATGTTCTTTGACATTAGGTTCTTCTTCAAATTTTAAGAGATGTTGATTTAAACTCTCAACGTGTTCTAGTGCTTCTTGCACAAACATCTCTCGATATTTACTATTCTCAGACATTTTGTTTTATCACCTTGATAATTTCGTGTGCCAAATCATCCGCATCAACCATTTTATCAACGGCATGCAAATCATTAGCGGCTTTTGCCATGCCAAATACTATAGAAGATGATTCATTTTGAGCCAGTGTAAAACCACTTCGTTTTTTTATCATTTTCATACCGAATGCGCCATCTTGTCCCATGCCAGACAACAGCACACCCACAGTATTTGCACCAAACACTTCAGATGCAGAGACCATTGTCATATTTACTGCAGGTCTTACACCAAATCGTTTTGGGCCATGATCTAGACTGATTTGTTTAGATGGGGACACCATCATATGAACATCGCCTGGAGCAAGTAATGCAGTTCCTTCCATTATTTTATCGCCTTCTGTAGCCTCTTTTACTTTTAATTTGGAGACAGCCCCAAGTCTTTGTGCAAAAGTTGAGATGAATTCTTTATTCATGTGCTGTACAATCAAAAACCCGGCATGAATGTCACTTGGAATATCTTTGAGTATGTGTGATATTATACGAGGTGCGCCAGTAGATGCACCTATTACAACAACTGTTGAAGCCACACCTTCAGTCACGACATTTTTGTTTTTAGATGGTTTTAGTTTTGAAATTGCCCTAGGAGTCAAAACATCCCTGTTAGAGCGAGATGCAATCTCTATTTTTGACAACAATATGCCTTTGAGTTTATCAACTATGTTTGGTTCACCATGCGGTATTGAAATAAAATCAACTGCACCAAGTTCTAATGAATCTAAAATTAATTTTGCATTAGAGGGATTATAATTACTGACAACAATGATTCGTAGATTTTTTTCTGGCCAAAGGTTTACGTTTTCAATAAAAGACAATCCATCCATGTTTGGCATTTCCATATCTAAAAGAATGATATCAGGTGAGAGATTCCGTAGTTTTCTTAATGCATCAAGTCCATCACGTGCAGTTTCTATTACTTTGATATGATGTTCAGAGGATAGCAAATCACTTAGAAGGGATATCATATAAGAAGAGTCATTTACTATCATGACGTTTATCTGATTTTTCTCAGATGTAGCCATCATCGCTATTTCGACCTGATAACCTTACTCATCACCATGGCTACATTAGATCTATCAAATGGTTTTATCACATAGTCTCTTGCACCTGATCTTATTGCATCTTGTACGATATGTTTTTGCTCAACTGATGTAACCATTATCACCTTGGCTTTTGGATTAAATTGGATGATTGTTTTGAGAGCCTGGATTCCATCTGCCTTGGGCATGTTTACATCCATTGTAACAATGTCAGGCCTGAATTGTTTGTAGGCCTCAACTGCTGCAATGCCATCGCCTGCCTCGTATATTTGAGATACCAATCCGTGGGATACCAATATGTCTTTTAGTACAACTCTCATAAATGATGCATCATCTACAATCAATACTTTGACTGTACTAGTTGTAGACATGTTATGTCTCCAGTACAGAGAAAGTATCTTCCAAGAGTTTTTCCATGTCCAAGATCACAACCAGTCTATTTGAAATTTTGGCTACGCCCTTGACATATCCAAGCGATTCAAGACCACCTGTAAGACTAGTATCAACTTCTTTGGATGTAATTCTCATGACTTGATCAACTTCATCGATTAAAAGACCAGTAAGTTTTCCTCCAACATCAGCTACAAGAATACGCGCTTTTGGACTTGTGGTTCCGTCACTTGAAAAACCAAGTTTTTCTTTTACATCTATTACTGGGACAATCATTCCTCTCAAATTCATAACACCTCTGACATAGCTCTTTGCATTAGGTACCTTGGTGATAGATTCCAATGGTCGTATCTCTCGAACTTGTTCTATCAACACCCCATACTCTTCTTTTTTATGTAACTTGGAGTCAAGTAAACTGAATACCACTATTTGCAGAGTTCCTTCAACTATGGTTTCACTCATCATACAAATACCTCTTCTTTGATTGCACCTGTGTTTCTTGTTTTAGAATTTTGATCTTCGGGAAGTTTGAATACTGCAGTAATCTTTGTTAAATCATCTGCCATGACTGCCATTTTTTGCACTGATGCTGCAATCTCTTGTGTTCCAGCAGTTTGCTGTTCAGTAGCAGCAGACGCTTCCTCAGTTGCAGAAGCATTTTGTTCAGAGACTGCTGCAATTTCAGAAGCAGCCTTTGACAATTGCTCTATTTCACCAACTTGAATCTGAGAGATATTTGCTACATCCAATACATTTACTGATACTTCAGTTACTTTGGAAGCAATCTCATTAAGTGCCTTTAATGCCTTGTCGATGACAAGTCTGCCTTCAGATACTTCCTTGGTACCTCCCTCTATGCTCAGTACAGTAGCCCTGGCATCCTCTTGTATCTGTTTTATCAAGCCATCTATCTCTTCAGATGATTTAGCAGAACCTTCTGCAAGTCTTTTGACTTCATCAGCTACTACTGCAAATCCTCTTCCAGCCTCACCTGCTCGTGCAGCCTCTATTGCAGCATTTAGTGCAAGTAAATTAGTCTGGTCTGCAATTTTTCTTATCACGTCAACGACTGCCGTGATTTCTCCACTTCGTTCTGCCAATTCTTTTATTTTTTTTGCAGACTCGTTTGTAACACTGATTATTTTTGACATTCTAAAGTCGGCTTCTGCGGCTGATTTTGAACCGGTTGCAGATATCAATCCTACCTCTTTTGTAAGATCAGCTGTTGTTCCTGCTTTTGATGCTAATTTTTTCATATCAGTTGTAAGCTTGACTACTACTTTGCTTGTGGCCTCAAGTTCTTGAGCCTGAATTTGAGAACCTTTGGATATCTGTTCTATTGTAGAAGATATTTGTTGTACAGACGAATTCATTTGTTCCGTGGAAGAAACTACTTGTTCAGAATTTGAAGCAACAAGAGATGATCCATTTCGTACTTGAGATACCAAATGACGCAAGCTAACAACCATATCATTGAATGTATTAGTTAATTTTCCAAGCTCATCATTTGATTTTGATGTAGACAGATTCACCGTAAGATCACCTTGACTTATTTTTTCTGCAATAGAGGTCATTTTGAGTATAGGTTGTGCAATAGAACGGGCCATGAAATATGCAGATATTCCAACTACTCCTTGCATCACAACGCCTGTTACAATATATCGTAAAGTATCATCACTACCTGCAACATGACCTGCGGTAGAATAGCTTGCAACAGAAACAGTCGCTATAGATACAGCAGAAGCTGCATTGACCATTGCAATAATTTTTGTTTTAAGACTTTTTTTAAATATAGAATTAAAGTTCATTCTAATGTTTGAATATCCTTACAGAACCGTAATATGTTCACGTGTGTTTGAATTGATCATACATGGAAATTTTCCTGTATGGTGATAAAAAAAGTATTCAGTGTTATTATAATTCAGAATTAGAATTTTCAGTTTGTCTGTTTGAATCTGCAAGTTTTTTTCTAAGTTCTTCTTCAACCTCAATAGCACGAAGTTTTGATGAAACTATGTCATGCAACAATTCTGCATCATGTCTAGCCAGTGCACGCTCTTCTAATTTTAACAATTCTCGCTTGACATATCCAATGTGTGATATTCCCCATCGATATCCATCTTCTTTGCTCAATGGTTCCAAGTCTTGCATTCTTGCAATAGTCCAAACACCATCAGACGATTCACCATTTGGGACATTGTTCATAAACATCAAGTCCGATTTGAGGAATTAAAACAATTACGCATGTTTTGGCTTTATTTTAGACCATTTTGGCATCTAATACAATTGATCGGTGTCCAACATACCATTTCAAGGCTCAAATCATGCCAAAATACTAGGTTTGTAATTTTTGAATAATTACCGAGTGCCATCCAGAAGCATACGTTTCATAGCCAGAGGAGAAAGCATGTGCAATACAGCACCTCTCATTGGCATAGTCAGATATGGTAAACCCTTTTTTCTCTTTGAAAAGCTCATTTTTACCCAGAAATTCTATCTGGTCCTCAAGTATTAGATCCCTTGAATCTGCAAGAAGAAGACCATTTTCATCAACAATACAAATCCTAGTCATATTTTTTTCATCATCGGTAACATGTGCGTCTTTTACAATTTTTTGTGCCAATGCTTCCCATCGAAATATTATACCAAGAACACCAATTACCGGACCATTTTGTTCACCGTGTTCTCGCACCGTACAAGAAAATACAAGACTCAATTCATTATTTACCAGAGAACATTTACTAACAGTTTGAAAACCAAATTCTTTTCCGCTATTAGTTTTCATGGCATTTGTAAACCATCCAGTGTTTTTTACATTCATGCCAACAGATCTATAATGCTCTGGCCTACCATTTGCCACCACATTTCCATCAAGATCACATAACACCAGATCAAAATATACTGTATACGAATTTAATATGATACCAAGTCGTTTTGATACAAGATCATAATTTTCTGTTGTTTTTTTGTATAACGCATTAACAATTCCATCATCTGTAGCCCACCAACATACATCACATGACCGTTCATACAAATTTCTATCTATTAGATCAATGTTAGTCAGTGCAAGATCAGAAAGTCTTGTGCCACGTACAATTGTTGCTTGAGTTTTTATCAGATTTCCCAATTCGTCAATAGAGCCACGACTTTCATTTCTCATTTTCTTACTTACAACACCAATTTTACCAGAAAGATCATTCATTTGTTCAGCCACTACTGAGAATGCTTTT
>CAZWSG010000001.1:0-236064 GCA_964636595.1 uncultured Nitrosopumilaceae archaeon | reverse complement strand
ATTCCAAGTGTTCCTTCAGAGCCTGCAATCAATTTGTGTAAATCTTTTTCTGAAAGAACCTTGTCAATTCTGTAACCACATGAATTCTTTGATACCTTGGGAAACATATTATTTCTTGATTGAATCTTTTTGATGATGCCATTGTATCTTCCTGGAAATTTTATTACATTGCCTGATGAATCTATCATTCGAACTTGGATGATGTTATCGATGATACTTCCATACTTTAGCGAGTGGATGCCACTTGCATTGGTACCAATCATTCCACCAATGGTACAAAATGGACCAATTGATGGATCAGGGCCAATAATTCTGCCTTGCTTTTTTAATATTTTATCAAGGCGTCCTTTGAAGACACCGCTTCCAACCTCAACATGAGATGTTCCAAGTTTTATCTTGTCAAAGTTTCTCATGTCTAAGATTATTCCTCGTCCAAGTGCACTGCCAACAAGTCCTGTGCCTGCCCCTCGTGGAGTTACTGGAATGTGGTATCTTTTTGCAAATTTTATAATTTTTATTACATCTGATTCGCTGCGAGGAAATGCAACAACTAGGGGTTTTACTGTATACGAACTTGCATCAACTGAATAAAAATTGCGTACGTATTCATCATCTAATACTAGACACTTTGTTATCGTTGCTAGTCTTTTTCCAACATCACTTGGTTTCATTGTTGGTATCTTACATCCTAAATGCTTAAAAAATGATTTTTTTGCAAGCCATATTTTGATTCATAGAATTTTATCTAAAATGATATATTGTACCATTTTTCACTTGGATATACCGGATCTATATTGATCAAATTTTTATTCCACGATGACGTATTATATGACAGTCATCCGACCCAACAAAGTGTTGACTTGCAACAGGAAATCAGGTAAGGACTTGGTCTTCTGCTCATGCAATGTTTAACATTTCTGCACGAAACATGTGACAACACATGGATTCTCAGAAGTGGAGAACAATGGCAAAGAGGGAAAGTAATAGATGCGTTGGCATGTTATTGCTAGGAAAAAGTTGCCATGTCCACCCAAAGGACGGATGACTTTTTCATTTATTTGAATTGTTGAGTTTGTCGCAAACTCTGAAAGATTTAATTTGGTAAAACAGGGCCTTTTCACTAATGGATTTTTTGGGTACAAACTTGGACAAACTTTTCAGCTCTACTGATAATTCTAATCCCTTAATGTGGATGGTTTGGATTTTACCAATATTTGTCTTCATGCTATATGGACAGAGAATCCAGCTTCATGTAACCTCGTCTGAAATCAACAAGGGACTTGAAAAACTAAAGCTATACCGCGATGATACACGAAAAGAATTGATTGCTTATGTGAAAAATAATGTAAAGTCTTCTGCAGATCCTACTGCGTTACTTGATAGATATTTTGAGTACTTCACCATAATGCCAGTTGACATGGACCCAAACGGTATTGTGCCAAAAATAAAACACATCATGAGGACAAGAGAAGACTCGACTCGAGCACAGGTCAAAACACTGTTTCCAAATCTAAGCCATCTGGAGGCAAGTCAGATAATCAATATTTTAGAAGCAGTGACAACACTGCACATGTTGTACAAGATGGTACGACACTTTTTCCTTACTGCAAAAAAACAAAACAACTTTCCATTGATACTTCCCTTGCAAATGATGATGCCTTTTATCATGGAAGAAGCCGAAGCGCTCAAGGTTGCAGTGTCTGCATTCAAACAGGGACAGCCAATTGGAGACGGAATTGGTCCAATGGTTATTGGTAAAATGATGCTTGGAACAGAAAAAAAATCTGTTGCACTTGAAACTGTTCAAAGCGAAAAAGATTTTGAAGGAAGAAAATTGTATCTTTTAAAGGCAGAAGGTCCTGCTGCAACCGTTGGAAGGCCGGCTGATGCCCTAGAAAAAATCATTTCGGAAAACAAGCCTGACATTATAGTGATGGTTGATGCTGCCTTGAAGCTAGAAGGTGAAGATACTGGTTCTGTAGCACAGGGATTTGGAGCTGCAATTGGAGGCGTGGGCACTGAAAGATTCGAGATAGAGGAGATTGCAACAAAGCATAACATTCCAATCCATGCGATAGTTGTAAAACAGTCAATCAAAGAGGCAATCACACTGATGAAAAAAGAGATTGCTGATTCATCTGAGAAGGTATTGTCACAGGTTTACGATATCGTACGGGAAAATGCCAAGCAAGGTCAGTCTGCCTTGGTAATTGGAGTTGGAAACACGCTAGGTGTATCACAATGAGACTATTCAAGAAAAAAGAAGAGGTGCTAGACCCGTATACCGTAGAACAATGTAACAGCTGTAGCAAAACATCAAAGCGAAAATTCAAGCAAGGAGATTATATCTTCAAGGTGACAGACAAGTGTCCTTTCTGTGGAACTGGACAAATGGTAATAGACAAGATCTTTGGCGAAGTTGTAAAGTAAAAAATCTCTTGTTTTTCTATATATCGCAAAATGAAAACATTCTAGAGGTAAATCTTTTAAGTAATGGTGTGGTACCGTACATGCCAAAACATGAAAACACTTGGTGCCTCGTTCATTGTGTTGGGTTTGCTTGTAACCATACTTGGATATGGACTGCATGAATCTGGGATGTGTTACTGTGGTAGTTCTCATACAGAGGGCGCTCTAACTGGATGTCACTGCCCGAATACTTTGGAACAAAATATTGGTAATACATTGGTCTATGCAGGACTTGCAATTGCAGGCAGTGGAATGATTGTATTTACCATGTGGTGGAGAAAAAAGATTATACTTCAATAGGGTTTGTTTTACAATCTATTGCGCAATTGTAGTTATGAGAATGCCGTTTTCTTGTGGGATAAACGTGTGCTCTGCCTGTGCAACTCTTTCTCCTTTTGATTCTACAAGTATTGGGTATGCTTTGACAACTTTGTTCTTGATTAGCCTGTCTAAAAGATCTCTTGCAGTCTTTTCATCATATTCTGGGATGAACCATCTTAGTGCAAATGGAAGCATGTTAAATTTTTGCCATATGAAATCAATCATCTTGTTTGCTTCTTCATCCTTTGTTCTCTTTCTTGTGACAAGGGAGAAGATGTTTCTGATCTTGCCCTCTCGCACAAAGCCTGATCCCTCAGGAGTCGTGACAAATGGCTCGCATGCATAGGCCTCTGTTGACTGGAATGAGAAAGACCCAATGGACCAGATATTTGGGACTGATTTTCCGGCATGAATTGTATATTGCTCAAGAGAATGACCGCTTAGATTTGCAATGGGTATTCCACCCATCTGCTTTGCAGTGTTCTCTATTGTTTTTCCAACATCGCTTGATTTTGCACCAACTCGTATCATTGACATGGCATCTCGTAGTGCAGATTCTGCTGCCTGGACTAGAAAATCATATTTTGGATCATAGCAGACTGTGACTGCGGTATCTGCAATGTAGCCGTTTATCTGGACACCTAAGTCAATTTTTAAAAGATCTGTATCCTTGACTATTATCTTGTCATTTGGCTCTGCGGTATAGTGCGCTGCAATCTCGTTTAGACTGACATTTACTGGAAATGCACACTTGGCACCTTTGCTTGCTATTTCTTTTTCAACAGAATTGCATATTTCTTCCAAGGTAGAGCCGACATGATTTTTTCTCCTGGCATTCTCTCTTACCTCTGATGCTATCTTTCCTGCATTGATATAATCTTGTAATTGCAATGATTATGCCTTAATTTGGTTTATTATTTAAAATCATCACAGTGCGAGAAGATTAAATTGGGACATTTTTGTGCAAATCACATCGGGATCGTGGTCTAGCTTGGTATGATTCGGGTTTTGGGTACCTGAGGTCGTCGGTTCAAATCCGGCCGATCCCACTTTCATTTGTAGTTAAGATAACTAGGTTTGATTAAACCAGACACAATTCACAATCGCAAAGTGTACTCTGATTAATTTTTGCAAGACACTTGCTGTGTTGTCCTGCTTGACACTGGATGCATATTGCACTCTTGCCTTCTAGTGATGAATATTTTGGAGCACCATCAAATCCAAATCCACCATCTTGCGGTCCTACCATGCATTGTATGATATGGACCTGTATTTCTACATGTGCTAAAAATGATGTCATACTAGTCATAAACTCTAATACAACTTTGACAAAATATTTCTCATGGGGAATAATAGTATTGATACGATATCGCGCTGCAAGTGGGCAACAGGAGATCTAATGACCTCATACCATGATAACAAGTGGGGTGTTCCGCTTCATGTAGACAAAGAGTTGTTTGAAATGTTAATACTTGAAGGTGCACAAGCCGGACTATCTTGGTCTACAATTCTTAAAAGACAAGAAACGTACCGCAAGGCATTTGATAATTTTGATCCAAGAAAGGTTTCAAAATATACTGGAAAAGATGTCGTAAGGCTCTTACAAGATAAAGGCATCATTAGAAATAAACTAAAAGTCCACTCTACAATTAACAACGCCAAGAGATTTCTAGAGATCCAAAAGGAATTTGGTTCGTTTGACAAATACATTTGGAGTTTTGTAAATTACAAGCCAATTGTTAATCGTCCAAAAAGATATTCTGATGTTCCTACATCTACTGATCTTTCAGACAAGATCAGTACAGATTTGAAGAAACATGGCTTTAATTTTGTGGGGACTACAATATGCTATGCATTCATGCAAGCAATAGGGATGGTAGATGATCACACAAGAGATTGTTTCAAGTGTAAAAAATGAATTGTATTGTGATTAACAAGAAATAAACCCAAGCACATTCTTGACTTGCCAATGAAGGAGTATATTGCGCTTGCAATTTTTGCAATTGTTTATGTATTAATTGTAGGCAGACTACGATTCAAGATACCTGTCTGGGTTGCCATGTCTGCTGGCGCTGTACTTATGATTTTATTTCAAATCATTGACATACAATCTGCTGTACAATCTGTCTCAATTGATGTTATCGTGTTTCTCTTTGCAATGTTTAGTATTGTTTCAGCACTTGACAAATCTGGTCTGTTAAAACTTGTAGCCATAAAGATGATGTCCAAAGCAAAAACTCCCGATTTATTGTTGATGGTAATTGTTGTTGGAATGGGATTGCTTTCAGCATTTCTTGTAAATGATACTATTGCCTTGATGGGAATTCCATTAGTAATTTACATTTCAAAACATGTCGGTGCAAGACCTATGGTATTTCTTCTTGCACTTGCCTTTGGAATTACAGTGGGAAGTACCATGACACCGGTTGGTAACCCACAAAATCTTTTGATTGCACTCCAGAGTGGGATTCCATTGCCGTTTACAAGTTTCTTGAAATTTCTGGCAGTTCCAACTGTTGTAAACTTGTTTCTTACCTGGTATATACTGAAAATTTATTTCAAAAAGGATTTGTTGCAAATGTCTCATAATTATAAAGACAATACAATGACACTGAGTGCGAAAATTGAAAATCCTAGACTTGCCAAGATGTCACTTGCTGTTCTAGTTGCAACAATTGTAGGATTTTTTGTATCTGAAATATTACGTTTTCTACATGTGTTTGATATCAATATTAGTATAGTTGCATTAATTGGAGCAGCTGTTCTCTATACTGCAAGTGGCAAGAGATTTGATATTCTAAAAAGTGTAAACTATACAGTGCTGGTATTTTTTGTAGCCATGTTTGTGGTTACTAGCGCATTGTGGTCTTCTGGGGCGATTTCAATATTTATGAAACATCTTCCAATTCCAAACCCACAAGACCTGATGCAGAGCAGCGCTATCATTTCTGCATACAGCATAACACTTGGTCAAGTATTGAGTAATGTTCCTTTTGTTACGTTGTACAACCACGTTATGGCTGCTAATGGCTTTACAGGTGCATATGTATCACAATGGATGATGCTTGCAGCTTCGTCTACAATTTCTGGAAATCTTACAATACTTGGTGCTGCAAGCAGTATAATCATAATCCAGTCTGCCGAATCAAAAGGTGTCAAGGCATTTACATTCATCGAGTTTTTTAAAATTGGCATATTGATAACACTCGTAAATTTTGTTGTCTATTATGGATTCATTGTATTTCTTGGAAAACTGTTTTAGATCTTGGAATTTTCTATTTTCTCTCTGATACTCTCTTTTTTATTTATCATGTAAATTCCGCCAAGCATTATTGCGATTGCTATTGTTTGGTATGAGCTTATCTGTTCGTGTAAAAACACTGATGCAAAGACAAGACCAAAGACAGATGACATGGAAAATATTACAATAGTCCTAATTGTACCAATTCTCTTTAGGCTCTGCAGGAAAAAGTAAAGCGAACCACCAAATCCGATTGCACTAAGAAGTATGACATATGGTATTTGTGATATATTGATGTCCAGTGGAACACCGAGTACAAGTATTGTTACAAGTAGAATGATGCCGCCTATGGCTGATTTTAATTGCACAAGTCTTGCAGTATCCATCTTGACTGATATTATTCTGCTCAGGTTGTTGTCTAGTGCCCACAATGCCATTGAACCTAGTATGAAAAAATGTCCTGCATTTAGCTGTAAAAATGATCCTGAGAATCGAAAATCTGTTGTTATGATCACAACACCTAGTATTACCATTGCTACTGCAACAAAGCCAATTGGCCTTAGTCGTTCTTTGAAAAATATCAATCCAAAAAGTACTGTAAACATTATCTCAACATTTGATAAAAGCGATGTGTCTGCAGCACTTGACTGGTGTAAACCCATAAAGTAGAAATATGGCGCAGCAGCTGCTCCACAAACTGAAATGCTAACAAGTATGATGTAGTCTTTTCTTACAAGTACAGTCTTGGCTTTTTTTGCTATCGGAGTAAATGTAAGAGCTGCAATAAGATATGCTATTGAAGACAAGAGTAAGATATTGATGTTTGATATGACTGGTTTTGCAAGTGTAGGTACTGCACCAAAAAATACTGAAGCAATCAATGCTGATATGTATCCAATAACTTCTGACTTGTTCACTGTTTAACCTGTCTGTGTTACATATTTGAAAGAATCCAATTGGTTATTATCTGACTCTGATTGACTAGGATAGCCAGGCGATGAAGAAGAGTTAGAGACATGACTCAATGATTGTTAATTCAGTGACTCTGAGTTCTGGCAATATCTATTTATGGAAACACTCGTGTCCTAGATTAAAATGAAATTTGAAAAACGAGAACTTCTCTTGATTGTAGGAGTTTTGTTTGTGATGATTGGTACAATGTCTGTTCTTGCACCTGTTTATGCTCTAATAATTGCAATCTTGTTATATTTTGCAATTAGGGTATTTGTTGGACGGAGAAAAAGGCAGATTCAAAGAGAGATAGGTCAAGGTATCTGTGTAACCTGTGGGGAAAAGATAATGGATAACAAATGTCCAAAATGCGATTCTACATAAGAAAATCACAGCCTAATTTTGGTATAATTTCTGAGTATTCCTTATAATACTTGGACGAGTCTTTCGTTTATGCAAATTCATGCATATACGGCTTTAACAACAAGCTCAACTTTTGTACCATCTATACCTAAAATTCCGAAAGTTGACTTGAAATGGTATAACAGATGAAATACTCTAGCTTCAGCCTTGCCATTGGGATTGTTCTCTTACTTGTTATTGGTCCAAATTACACTGCATTTGGACAAACTCCTACAATTGCTAATCATGTTGTAATAAATGAAATAGAGACAAACCCTGCTATTGATTATACCAAGTCTCCATCACAATGGGTTGAACTGTACAATCCAACAAGTTCCTCTGTAAATATTGGGGGCTGGACTATAGGGGCAACAACTGGACTAAAACAAGTCTATACAATATCGGCAGGTACCGCGATTGCAAGTAAGCAGTTTATCGTATATCATTATGTACCACTTTGGTTCCCACAGGTAGGTGCTGTAATCCAGTTGACAAGTTCAGCTGGGACTATAATTGATCAAACACCTCCACTTTCAGACTCACAAGGTGATGGAAACACTTGGCAGAGAATGTATGACGGTCTCAATACTGGCTCTGCAAGCGACTGGGCGTTTGCTACTGGAACTCCTGGATTTTCAAATGGAACACCATCGACAACTAGTACCACAAGTCAGCTAACAATGACCATGTCAACCGACAAGTCAAGCTATACCTTTGGAGATTTTGTAAACATTGGTGGTAGTGTGTCACAAATTGTTACAAATTCTGCAGTATCTTCTATTCCTCAAACTGTTAGTGTAGTCTTGTCTGGTCCACAAGGGTTCAAGCAAACATTTTCATTATATCCTAGTACTGCTCTCAAGTTTTCCCAGTCTGTAAAGACTGATCAAGTGCTGGGATTCTCACAAGGAACGTATACTGTTACTGCATCATATGGTGGTGTACAAACATCAACTACCTTTACATTAAACTCTGTAGCATTTGTTCCACCAGCACAAGTCGCACCTACCACACTTACTATATCGACTGATCATTCCAATTACACCACTTCGCAGCCTATTGTATTGCAAGGAATGGTTTCAAACGTAATTCCACTCACTCCTGTCCAGTACAAAGTCTTTGATCCAACAAATGTTTTGGTATCTCAAGGAAATCTATTTCCAGATTCTACTGGAAAAATAACTTCTGTAAATCCATATCAAAGCAGTACTGGTAGCTCTGGATTGCTAGTCAATGCAGTGAATCCAACTTATGGAATATACCGCGTGACTGCAACTTATAGCGGAGTATCTGCTACTACAACTTTCATAGTCGTTCCTGCTCAGAAACAATCAAGCCAGATAATAGTATCAACTGACAAGTCAGTGTATGGCCCTGGTGCAACAGTCACAATATCTGGAAGCACATTGCTTCAAGGATTGCAAAATGTTGGATTAAATCCAAATCTGCAAATAATCCAAACTGGCGCTGCTACAAGTGGAACCACTAGCGGTTCTGGCATCTCTAATGCTGTGAACCTCAATACTCAAGTCAACCTCAAGTCTGATAATACATTCTCATACCAGTTTCCGCTCTCTGGAACCTCGGGTAGCCTGGGAAGTTATAGGGTAATTGTCTCAATTCCACAAGGTACTGCAGAATCTGACTTTGTTGTGGTGCAAGACCCGTCTACATACAATGGTACTGCAACATCATCTGCTCCACTTACAATTGGTACTGACAAGAGTGTGTATGCTATAGGGGACTCGATAACTGTGTTCGGTCAAATCTTGCATCCAATCCAAATCTCTACTCAAAATTCCGGACTTGGTGTGAATATTCAAGTATTGAATTCAACAGGAATGCCAGTAACTTCTGCTGGTAATTTGCATGCAAATATCTCTACATTTACAGGCAACCAAACATCACCCACTGCACAGGCAAATGCCTTGTCATATTCTGTATTCCCTAGTGCTAATGGTAATTATCAAGTACAACAAACTATTCAAACCGGAGTATATGCGCCAGGAACATACATGCTCAAGGCAACTTACATGAGTCTGACTGCTACTACAACATTTACAGTATACGATCCACTTGCAACAGGTTCACAGAGTGGAATTGCTGTAAGCACTGACAAAAAAGTCTACGGCGTTGGAGACTTGGTACAGTTGACTGGAAACATTTCTGCTCAAACAACTGCCTCATCTTTTACAGTGACTCTTACAAAGCCTGACGGAGAGCAAATATCTGCACCACTACCTATCACAAATGGTCATTTTTCATGGACTTGGACAGTGGCAAGTACTGCAACTCAAGGCGCGCAAATACTTACTGACAGGTCTGCTTCTCCAGTATCTGATCCAACAATTAACGTCTATGGTATCTATCACATACGGATAACATCGGTTAATGCAAACGCTGACCTATACTTCCAAGTGTCCAAGAATCCGCAACCAAATCAAGATATCGCTCCACTTGTAGTAATGACTGACAAGACAAATTATACCTCAACAGATGTGGCAAAGATTTGGGGAGAAGTAGTTCAAACACAAAATGCTGCAACTGAAGGTACTAACACTGGAGTTCAAATCTCAATTTATTCTAGCACTGGCCAAGAAATTTACCGCGGCACTGCAAGTGTCAACCAAGGTGGTCAATACTATGCTACTGTACCGTTTCACATTGGAGTCTGGAATGCTGGAGTGTACAAGTTGTATGTTCAATATCTCACAAATACAATAATTTCGTCATTTACGGTATCTGACCCGTTTGAATCGACAACTTCTAATGGATTGCAAGTATACATGACTACTGATTCTGACAAGTATCTTCCAGGACAAACTGTACTTGTCACTGGAAGGACAAGCAGCATAATCTCACTTAACAACTTGGATCTTTCATTTGGTATTGCAAATGATACAACAATCAGTGAAGGCCAAGTTGTATCAAATTCAGGAAACGTGATACCTACAGTTACTGTGCCATTTGATCAATTCGGGTCCTTTAACTATAATTATAAAATTCCAAGCAATGCCCTCCTTGGAAACTATACAATAATTGCACAGGTTCCATTTGGGACATACAATGCATACTTTAGTGTGGTAAACCAACTACCAGTCAATACCATACCAATAATAAATGAAACCCAGGTAACACCTACAACTGGAACAAACCACACTATTACCAACTCTACAATATCTACTTCTCCACCAACAGTTGCTCCAATTACCATAGGGCCAATACAAAAGCCCTCAAAGACTGCTACCACATTTGTTATAAAAGCAAACCAAATTTCCCAGTCTGTTGTTGCAATAAATCTTGTTTCAAAACCTAATGGAAATGCAACATACTATCCACGTGAACTTGATGGTCTTTTACTGGTGAATCCAAGCGACGTAAATTCTGTGAGCCTCAAGATAAGTGCACAAGATGGAACGTGCATAATTGGCCAAGATTCTGGCTGTAAAGTATCGGGGTCTACTGTCCAAGCAGGTGGGGTGTATCAGACTGTAACAGTTGATGGAATGGGATATCTTGTGGGATATTCAGGAACTGGGGGAAGACTAGCACAATTTAGCATTGTACCTGCACATACTGGAGACGTAATTCCAGATGGACAATGGGGTGTTCAAATAATCAAAAAAGATCAAGTGACCAAATTCTATTACCAGGTCACTTATACAACAAAATAGTTTTTCAAATCTCAAACAATTTATTGTTGACAGATTTTTGTATCTTTGATGCAAATCCAAGTGCTGATGTTTGAGCAGGACGATCCGTCCAAGTGCACTGCTGCCAAACTTGTAAAGTTTGGAATTGCAAAACGTATCAAACATCTGACTGGGAAAGACATGATTTTAAATCCATTTGCAAAAGAGTTTGTTTTGAAAACTGACAGGGATCTTACAAAATCGCTAACTGCAATTGACTGTTCTTGGGAGCTTGCGCAAAACATGTTTCTGAAAAAATTTGTAGGACTATCAAGAAAACTTCCGCCACTTTTAGCAGGAAACCCTGTCAACTATTCCAAAGTTGGCAAGCTCACAACAGCTGAAGCAATAGCCGGTGCTCTGTATGTGATGGATTACAAAGACATGGCAGACTCTGTACTTGGCAAGTTCAAGTGGGGTCATACATTTTTTGATTTGAATCAATATTTGTTACAAGATTATCTTGATGCAAAAACAACAGACGATATTGTGACAATATCGCAAGAATATGGACTTGAAGTCTAGATGTCCCTTAGATTTGATGAAAAGTAATCTTCATCTGAAGTGACTTTTTTTGCTGGCCTGAATCTGTAGAGGGTGCGATAAATCTTGTAGATTACCCTGTTTTCCTTCAATCTTGGAGCAATTAATTGCCAAAAGTATCTTGCCTTGATGCTTGCAAATCTTGAATCCCTTACAACAAAGACACTGTATGTTGATTTTTCTACAATCTCCATCGTCCTTGGACTAAATGCCTGCTCTGATTGATTTCCTGCACCTACAATTACAATCTCTGGATCTTTGTTGAGGTTTTCAAGCAAATCTCTTGTTATCTCTGAACTTGTTGGGTATACTCTTTCAACAGGTACCTTTTTCAAATCAAGATCAAACATTTTTTCATTTATCCTGCTCAAAATGTCCCTTTCTTCCTCTGGGGATTCTACCACACCGCGTATGATTCGTATCTTACTTCCAATTACGTTTGAGAATGCATGTGCAATCTCTAGTCCAAGGTCTGAATGTCTGCCCTTGTCATATGATACTACGATATTTGGTAATTCAGTTTCAAACTCTTTTTTGATGCTTACTCCAAGTATGTCACATGTTGCAAGCGAGAGAAGCTTTCTGTTGTTTTTGAGATCAAAAAAGTCCATTATCAAAAGATTAATTCCCTGCTCTTCTGTTGTTGCCAAAATTGCCTCGGTGTTGTCATGTGATAACCTGACAAGATATCGATGGTCTGAAAAGCCTGGCATATTTTTCAAGTCGTCAAATGACTTCATGATGGGTTCTGCAAACTTGTGGCCCATTGAGAGTGGAATCTGGAGAGGGATTGTTGCCACATTCAAAAGCGATATTTCACCATCCTTGTCTTTTGCAATTGCAGATGCAATCTTGACTAGCTTTTCAATTGTCTTTTTGTTAAAGACAACCATTATTCTGTAACTCTTTCTCTCTGAAGGGCCAATGTTTGCAACAAGTGGTGCATAGTGTTCTATCTCTTTTTTTGATATGTGCAACTTGTAGACTGAAAATCCAATCAGTATCCAAATTATTGCAATCACCCAACTAAGTGGATTGTATATGAGCAAAAATATTGCTAGTCCTGCCTTGCAGATTATTCCAATTATTGGCATGAGGGGAAACAGTGGAATCTTGAATCCATAGTCAAGCTTGTGACCGTATAATCTTCTGATGTTAATTCCAGCCCAGTTTACCTGCGTGAACAAAAACAAAAACATGACACCTGCTACAAGTGCGATTTGTTCTAGTGGCAACCATGATGCCATTATTATCATGATTACACCTGATGCAATTATCGCAAAGTGTGGTGTGTGATATTTTTTGTGAATGGAACTGAAAATATATGGTAAATTGTATTGTCTGCCCATTGCAAATGATACTCTACTTGACGAAAATGTAGTTGCACTAAGCGCTGCAATGCTTGATACCAGTCCTCCGACAAAAACAATTGTTGTTCCGTATGGGATGAGGTATCCTGCAGCCTTTGCGATTCCAACATCCTGATTGTCACCGATGAACTGCCATACTTCCTTTCCAACCTTTGATGAATCAATTCCTCCAAGAAATACAAATGTAAAAACGATGTAAAGTATAGTAACTACTCCAAGTGTGATAAAGATGGCTTTTGGAATATTCTTTTTTGGATTTTTTACCTCTTCTCCTGCTTGGACAATTATTTCATACCCTTCAAATGCGATAAATGTAATTCCCATTGCCAAAATAAATCCAGTCATTCCGTTTGGAACAAAGTGCTGAAAGTTTACTGCCCAGTTGTGGTTTACAAAACTCATTGCATAAACTCCAGACGATATGAGGATGATGATTATGACTAGCTGCATCATGGTTAGTCCATTTCCAATCTTTCCAGTAAGTGAGACTCCTCGATAATTTACATATGTGAAAAGTATGATGGATAAAATGGCAATAATCTTCTCTAGCGGAATTCCTCCATACTGGGCCGCAACTCCTGCACTGGTCAGTATGCTCCCAAAAAAGTCTCCAATTGATACTGCATACAAACTTCCTGCAATCATGTGGGCAAACCATGCAATCCATCCACTGATGAACGCATTTGGTCTTGGCAGTCCCTCCTTTACCCATCTATAGCCTCCGCCTGCCTCTGGGAATGCAGAACCAAGCTCAGCATATGTCAAGGCGGTAAAGAAACTGATTATTCCACTTGCCAGAAATACTATCATGAGTGCTGGTCCACCTTCGTGCATTGCAGGGCCTACTAGGTTGAAGATTGCACCTCCAATCATGGCTGCAATTCCAATCATTGTGATGTCAAGCAACGAGAGGCTTCGGACAAGACCTGCGTGCGAATCGTGTTCCATAAGCTATCTAATCGTGAGCACTGGGTGGTAGAATAAATCTCTACTTGTAGATCTTTTGCAAATAGGCACGAATCTTTGACAAATGTGGGATGGATACAATAGTTGATTCTAGTTTTTGCTCTTCCCAATGCTAAAATAACTAATATTGATTTTACGTTACATGCGAGCCAGTGAACGATCACTGCCACGGCAGAGGAAACTCCTCCCTCCTTGCAGCAAGTGTGATCCGGAGACGGATAGTCAGAGATGATTGGCAACAGCACAGAAAAAAATCCTACCTGGCGTACTATGATGGTAAAGCCTGAGGTTTCCAGTATTGGAATGAAAAATCTGTCCCACGCGGAGAAAGGCCAAATCAAACAATAAGCGCTGCACTTTGTTTAGGTAGGCCGCATAGCGAAATATCGTGAAAACAGAAGGAGGGTTACGGCTGGCACGCACCTTTTTTTAAAATGACTTTGATTTCTATTCTTTCTTTTCTTCGTCGAATTTATCTACCCAGTGCTTTCTTGTTTCGTATTGGTATGTGGGTGGTGGGCTGTTGTCTACTCCGCGCTTTGCTGCATCTTTCATCTTCTTGTTACTCCATAAGAAAATTCCTACTGCAATAATTCCTGCAAATCCTGCCATTGCATAAATTGTCATAGTTGAAAGACCCTGAGCTGTTGCAGTACCCCCGTTTGTAGATGCACCAACTGTTGTTGAAATTGCTGGGTCTCCTTGAACTTCTAATCCGTTTGCATGTCCGTCTGCATCAAGTGTGCCAGAGCTTGCTCTTTCAACTATTGTCAAGTGATACTTGTCAGAACCTGATGTAAAATCTACGTCGATATTAGCTATCTTCATTGATCCTTGGTAAAGGTCACTCTGACCATATGCAAATGATGTTACTGCCACCTTTGTTCCATTGTATCCTAGACCTGCTGCATCACTGAGTGTGTATGCTGGGTCAAAAAGGGTATTCCACTTTTCAATTGGATAACCTACAAGAGGACTTGCATCAAGCAAGCCTATGCTGAGAGGACCTTGTGCTGCGGTTCCTTTCAATATGTTGTAAACATCTGGTAACTCGTTTTGGATTATTCCTATTGGTGAATTAATGTCCAAGTTTCCTAGGTTGCTAGTTGAGACGACTGCTGGGTCTGTCATGTTGAATCCCATCCATGACATGTCAAATACTGTTGGGGTGTCTCCATTGCTCTTGTATAGCATGTATCCTGTGAGTGTTGGAGTTAGTACAACTCTATAATCAATGGTGGCACCTTGAGCATCACCATTTACTTGGACCTGGTAATCTACTTTTAAATCTGAAAATGTCGCTGTTGTCTTTCTCTGTGTTGCAAGTAGTGTGTTTAGTGATTCCATGAGTGATTTGATACTTGGGTTGTTACTTGCAGTTCCAGAGAAGGTGTATGTTTCATTCTTGCCGTTTAGAAGATCTTTTAGTTTTCCGCCGTTTGAATAATCAATTTCAACATTCTTTGTAAACTTGAATTCTGGTGTAATTGGTGTTCCAGAAATTGGCAAGTATGCATTGAAATCTACTGTTGCAAAAATCGGTGAAACTGTTCCTATTACTAGTAAACTCAAAACTGCTGATGCTAAAAGAAGTCTCTTAGTCACGAAACTGAATTTTCTTCAAGATAGTAATAAATCTTAGCATTAATTTTGGGTTTTGATAATTTTTCTGTCATGCAGTGGCAAGAGTAATATTTAGTTGGTGTCAGTTACTAATTTCACGGGGCAATTGGGAAAATGATTACAATTCTATCAGGTGGAACCGGTTCTGTAAAACTAGTACGTGGTGTAGCAACTCAGACTCGAGATATTTCTGTAATATCAAATGTTGGAGACAATTATTGGTTGTACGGATTGTATATCTGTCCTGATATTGATACAATTCTTTATGGACTGGCAGATGTCTTGGACACTGACAAGGGTTGGGGAATAAAAAAAGACACTTATGGATTTTTACGCCAGATGGAGATGCTTGGAGAAGAGACTTGGTTTAACATTGGTGACAGGGATGCAGCAATCCATCTTTTGAGAACAAACATGCTCAAAAATGGAAAGAATCTGTCTGATATTACAGAATGGATGTGTCAGAAATTTGCTATTGATACAAAAATTATTCCAGTTACTGATAACAGTGTAGAGACAAGAATTGTAACTACCAAGGGTGACTTGCATCTCCAAGAATATTGGGTAAAACACAAAGGACAAGACAAGGTTGATGGAATAAAATACATTGGAGCTGACAAGGCACGAGCAAATCCTGCCGCAGTAAACGCAATACATGATTCTAAACTAGTGATAATTGCACCTGGTAATCCTTTGACTAGCATTGGTCCAATCTTGTCCATCAAAGGAATAAGAAAGGAATTGTCCAAGTCCAAGAAAAAAGTTGTAGTTGTTAGTCCGCTAATTGGAAACACTGCAATCAGTGGTCCTGCAACAAAATACATGGAAGCAGCTGGAATGGAAGTCTCAGTTTATGGTCTTGCAAAAATGTATTCTGAAGTTGCATCACACATGGTAATTGATTCATCTGATAGATTGCTTACAAGAAAGATTGAAAACTTGGACATGAAAGTTTACGAAACCAAGATAAAGATGAAAGACAAAAAGGACGAAGAAGCATTGGCGTCATTTATTCTAAAACAAGTACATGTCTAACTCGCGCATTGGCGCAATAATTCCGGTAAAAACTTTTTCTCGAGCCAAGACTCGTCTTGGATTATCACCTGAAAAAACTGAACAGATTTGTAAATTAATGCTTGAATCTGTTTTGGACTCTGTAACCAAGTCTGATGTCATTGAAAAAACAGTTCTTGTCAGCAAAGATGAACACGCTCTTGACATTGGAAGAAAATTTGGTGTGATTGGAATCTATGACGAGTCTGAACAAGGAGTAAACAGTGCAGTCTTGCTTGCAGACAATTATTTTACAAAGGAGGGATTTGATGGAACAATGGTATTTCCTCAAGATATACCTCTTATACAATCTGATGATATTCGTGCTCTATACCAAATGAGAACATCTGACAGATGTGTCCTGGTAGTACCTTCGAGAAAATTTGATGGAACAAATGCTCTATTTCGAACTCCTCCTGGTGTCATGGAGACTCATTATGATGAAGACAGCTACAAGATACATCTAAACACTGCAGAGAAGAGAAATGCAAAATCTTCGCTGGTGCTGATTCGAAGGATGATGCTTGACATTGATGACCAGTCTGACTTGAAATTCATCCTGTCATTCTCTGATGGAACCATTGCAGACTCGCTTCGAAAAGTTTTAGGCTAGATACTCTGGCTTGATACAATCTTTTTTGATTCAATACGTTCTAGGATCTTGATTGCCAGTGCAAATATTCCTGTTGTAACAAGTATCACTTCCAAAGTGTTTGAAAATGGATTTGATGAATCATTTATTGCTGAACTCTGACTAAGATTAGAGAGGAAAAATAAATATGAAAACAAGAAATAGTTTGTTGCCCAGTGGACTAAAATTGCTGGTGCAAGACCGTATCTGACATAAACCCATCCAATTATTATTCCAGCCATTGCAGCTTGTGTTACTTTTCCTGGACTCCATGGTGTACCTGAAATTATGTGTGCTACACCAAAAAGCAATCCGATTGTTATGATGAGTATCATTGATTTTCTGTAATCTGAAATTGAGAGATATTTTGACGGTCTCCATAATGATTTGACAAACGTCTTCCACGATGCAATATGAGAATACATGAAAAATAATGGTACACCGATTAAAAGAACTCGAAATCCTGTCTCTTCTGTTAGTGGGGATATGCCAAGCTGAAAGAACCGTACCAAATCATTGCTTGAAGCGGGGGCATCCATTGTTACTCCAAAGCTTTGTTGTATTGCATCAATTATGACAGAAGATAAAATCAAGATTGAAAACCATGCCATCATGTTTACCATGGCATTTCCTTGGAATCTTTTTACCTCTCTTGACATCATATTTGAGAGGGTTTTAAGAAGCGAATTCTCTGGGCCAAAATACGATATTGTAAAGAGGATCAAAAATATTGTCCATGTTATCACAAATGCGTCTCCCATCTCAAAAGATATTGGAACTTTGTAACCAATGTCTCCCAAAAACATGTCCAATCCATTGATTGGATATTGATAGTTGAGCTCTTTTCCAACATCCGAATTGTACATGACATACAATCCAATTGGAAATGACAATATCATTACTCCAAATACTACGGATAATAATCCGGAATATGGGATGAGTAGCGACTTGATAATTCTATCTAGTTTTTCTGGACTTGATATCAATGGACTTCGATGCTTGCTTCTGGAAACCCAAGCTTAACAAGCGTTGTCTTGATAGTATCCCTGTGATCTCCTTGGAGAAATATGTAACCTTCTTTTACAGTGCCACCGCAAGCATAACGAGCCTTTAATTCTTTTACAACTTTTCCTAAATCATTCATCTTTGGATTTACGCCTTCAATCATTGTTCCTTTCTTTTTAAAACGTCTTTCTTCAATTCTAACAACAATCTGTGTTTGATCTTTTTCTAGTTCGCCACAGGCGCATAAGTCGTTAGGAAGTCCGCAAGTGTTGCAGATTACCGCCATTCGCAATAAAAAGTCGAGATCCTACTATTAAGCCTTGTTTATCAGCTCATGTTTTTTTATTTGATTATATCCATTATCTTTGTGTCAAAAGATCTAACCAAGAAAGCAGTTGAACTTTTGCTAAGCGGGGCCACACTGATAAGTGATCCTTGTCCATATTGCAAAGGTGTACGAGTGATGAAAGACGGTAGTGCATTGTGTATTGGTTGCGGCAAGCAAGCTGGGGAAACAATTGACCGCATCCCGGTAAAATTGGAAAAATCTGGTAATGCGTCCATTGACAACTTGGATAAAAAATTGTTAGATCTAACTATACAACTTGCAATGGAAAAAGATCTTGAAAAACAAAAACAGATCTTGGAGACCATGAATGCAATAATTGCGATCAAAGAAAAACTCGGGGCTATCTAGGCACAAAAAGGTATTTATGTAAAGATCCTTAAAACAGGATTAGTATGAGCAGCAAAAAATCTGCACCACTGCCCGCATCAAGCGCAGGACTGCTAAGATTCTTCGAGGATGAGACTAAGGGATACAAGTTGAAACCAGAGGTGGTAGTAGCAATACCAGCATCTTTGATTGGGATTTCGTGGATTCTCAAGTTCTTCTTCTCGCCATGACGGAAAGTTCTAACGATGTATCCCGCATTCACAAACGATACACACTAACAACATTTACACCAACATCACACTATGTTTCCCTTGCAATATCTATTGCAGTTGTATGTGTGATAGCTGCAGTATCTTACATTGATTACTTTAAATCAACAAATAATCTATTCATCGCACTTCCTGTTACAGTTGCAGTACTTGTTGCAACACAGCTCATTGATCCGAAACTGCTCAAGACTGAATATTCAAAATCAATCCACATGTCTGCGTTTGGTAATTTGTTGTGGCTTGTGACAATTCTTTGTGGAATTCTTGGAGCCTATGTGTTTTCAAAACCTGCATTATTGCCAATTTACATAACAGAAGGAATGCTATTACATGCAAGTTTCCGTATTGCAATATTTACATCTGTACTTGGAACTAGGCTTTCAACTGCATGGATAATCTGCCTTCTTCAACCGCTTGCAGTCTTTCTTGCATTTGTACCAACCAACATGTGGGTACCAATGCTATCTGACCCAAAAGCAATTGAATATGGAATAATCTTTTGTGTACTTGGAACTGCTTGGACTCTGCTAAGCGATAGAATTGCAGGAAGTGGAAAACTGTCTAGTACACATGCATTTTTGCAAGCATATCTTGCTGCATGGACAAACGATGATCCAGTACCAATGGAATCTTTAATGGAAAAACGTTCTGAACCGTCAAAGGTAGCAACATTTCAAATTTTATTCAAAACAACTGACAAGAATTGCAGACTGGTGATTCCTGACTTGCATCCAGGACCGTTTCATCCAATTGGAGGAAGCAATATTCCATACTTGATTTACAAGAATCTTGACTCGTCTGCAATGGTAATGCATAGCATCTCTGACCACGCACTAAACTTGCCATCAAAATCTCAAGTGGATTTGTATATCACTAGCCTTAATCAAAACTCCAAAATTCGAGAAGGTTCCATGTGTACAAAACCTGTAACTATTCAGGTGAACAAAGCACGAACAACTGGATTGCTATTTGATAAAACAGCCGTCTTGATACTTTCACTATCTCCACATGGAATGGAAGACATTCCGTACCAAGTCAAGTCTGATCTGGAACAATACGGCATGAACCGTGGATATGATAAAGTGCTAATTGTTGACAGTCACAATGCAATGGGAAAAGAGATTGAGAAACTTGATGCAGACGATCTCCTGACTGCCGCAAAATCAACGCTTGATACATTAATCACAAAAGAGACACTTCCACTAGAAGTTGGATATGCAAATTCTGAAAATCTTAATTTCAAGGCAGACGATCTTGGACCAGGTAGGGTTGCAATGATGTGCTTTAAGATTGGAGACGAGAAATTCTTTCTTGCGTGGGCTGATGCAAATAACATGCTAAATGGATTGCGTGAAGAGATTGCAAACTATTTTTCAAAGAACGGATACAATTTTCTTGAAATATGCACCTCTGATACACATTACAAGGCACGAACTGCCAAGAACAAGCATGGATACTTTGAGTTTGGAAGTTTGTCAAAAGCACCTGATGTGATATCTTGGTTTTCTAATCTAGCCAAAAAGGCAGACCATGCTACAACACCTGCATCATACGAGTTGCTAAAAAGCGAGACACAGGTAAAGGTAATGGGAGGAAACCAACTTGAACTCTATTCTAAATCCCTTGACAATGCGATGCGAATTACCCAAGCGTTTCTTTTGATAACTACCGGGTTTTTCATTTATACCATGTTCTAGAGGTTCTGTATACTCAGTCCAGTATGCCTAAATGAAAACTCTGCATCTTACAACACTATCTGCAATTGGAATTGGAACCGTGTTTTTGGTTTTCTTGTTGGTACTAATGACTCACTCTAAGGTATTGGCAACAGAATCTTTTTGCAATCAACAACTTGCTGATGGTTCAACAACATTAGGAGAAGAGATTGGAACAAAACAGTGTGAAAATCCAATATATCAAATTAATTACAATGGTGCAAATCTAACAGTCATTAATGTAATAAACAAAACTACATTCACAATGGGGGAAAACATTACCGTTGTTCCAAAGTTGACATCTACTGGAAACCACAATGTGACAATTAGTTATTGTGGGCCATTATTTGTGACATTGGTTGTGGATCAATTTGGTAAGATAGTTTGGCCACAATATTCATGGGCATGTCCATTATTTGTGAGCAATATACAATTGATGCCCAACACACCTACTGGGGAGGGCTATGATCAAAATATCATTCTACATGTTCCTGGAAATTACACTGTATTATCATTTGCAAGTTTTGGTACATCTAAAATAGTTCTCTGGTCAAAACCTGTTCTAATTACTGTACTTCCAGAAAAAGTTCCAGAATTTCCATTTGCACAAATAATGCTTGTATTGGGAATTATCTCTCCAGTTGTGATTTATAGAATTATAAAATGAAAACTCTTCAATTAACTCTGCATCTCGTCTAGATTTCCATAAAATTCATCACAAAATGAATCTAGTTGGTGGATTGGAATTATTGGTACTTTGTCGATAAACTGGACACTGTGCTGGTACAATGTAACAATTGCAGGGATTGCTCCTCTAACTTTGTGCTTTGAGACAAACTGTTTTGTTCTGATGACTTGTTTTTTTACTGCCTCTTGTAGTGCTGACTGGGTCATGTTGTTCCAGTGCTTGCAGTCAATGAGTATTGCAACTTCGGATTTTATCCCAACTACATCAATCTGGATGCGGGGGTTTTTCATGATGACATTTTTTGTAGTCTCAAAGTCTCGTTTTTCAAGAACCTCTGCTGCAAGGGACTCAAAATCCTGCCACTCTAGCATACGTGATACTTCATCAATTGGTGCGCCCATGCTTATTGCAATTACACTAGTCTTTAGCTTGTCAGAATCTTCAAACTGTATCTGCCCGTCTTCAAATCTTCCAATACCGTTTTGCATTAAGTTATCTAGTATCTCTCTTGCCAAGTCTTCGCTTGTCTGAGTTGCCATGCTAAAATCTTTGACAGACAGTCCTCCTGGAATAATTCCTGGAATTCCTTTTGCAAGCGTTGTAACATTCAACATCTGTGAGTTTTATGTTTCTCAAATAAAATACTTGTCACATTCTTTGAGATCTTTTAAAATTTTTATTATAGATACATTGGGCCACGGTTAAATACAGTTCATTGAAAAACATAACATGAAGCTCATGCTAGTCTTGCTACTAGCACTTTTTGTTTTAGGACCTTCGATTGCATTTGGAATCAAGGGAACTAACTTTGACACTGTACAGTTTATCCAATATTCTGATGACAATACTGCGGTGCAAGAAGTTGAAGATGGACACCTTGACATGTACTATTCTGCAATACCAATTGACAGACTTGATGACCAGTCAAGACAACACTTGCAAGTGTTCCAATCTTCTGGTACAAGCTATAGTCTTTTGTTAAATCCTGCAGTATCTGATACACAATTTAATCCGTTTTCACTCCAGCAGGCAAGATTTGCACTAAATTATTTGGTAGACCGAGACCTCATTGTAGATGAAATCCTTGATGGATATGGAGTTCCAATGGTATCAGCATACAAGCCATACGACCCTGACTATCTTCTCATACTGGGAGATCTCCAATCGTTTAACTTCAAACACAATCCTGCACTTGCAGACTCTTTGATGACATCTGCACTGGAACAAGCAGGAGCAAAAAAAACTGGTGGACTGTGGTATTATGATTCAAAACCTGTAAGCATTGATATTTTCATTCGAAATGATGATCCTGTAAGGAAATCAATTGGAGAAATTCTTGCATCACAGTTACAGGGCATGGGGTTTACGGTGAAAAAAGATTATGGCGATTTGAACAAGGCCTTTACAACTGTATATGGCTCAAACCCGTCTGATCTGAAATGGAATATCTACACCGAAGGGTGGACAATAGGCGGCTTTGTAAGATATGATTCTGTAAACACTGCGCAAATGTATTCCCCGTGGTACTCGAGCATGCCTGGATTTAACAATCCGTCATACTGGAATTTCCAAGACCTTCAAGAAGATGCGTTATCAAAGGCAATATTTTTTGGAAACTTTACATCATCACAACAGCGAGCCAGTTTGATAAACCAGGCAGTTGACAGGGGGATAAATGATTCTGTTAGAATATTTCTTGCATGCAAGACTGACCAGTTTATTGCAAACAAAAGAGTTGATGGTATAATCAATGACTTTGGTGCAGGAATTACAAGTAGGTTTACACCAATTAATGCAAGATCTGACTCTGATACCCTGACAATAGGTGTGAAAAATATCTATTCTGGTGCATGGAATCCAATTTCAGGATTTGCCGATTCTGCAAGCCAGCAAATATGGGGAACAATTTCTGATCCTGGAAGTTTCAAAAATCCTTACACTGGATATACAATACCCGTACGGTCTGACTGGCAGGTTGATGCCAAAGGGCCGTTTGACAAGGTAAATGTTCCATCTGATGCAATAAAATGGGATGCATCAAAACAAAAATGGGTCCAAGTTGGGCCCGGTGCCACTGCAACAAGTGAGGTTACATTTCGTCTCAAGTTTGGAAATTGGCATGATGGTACACCAATGGACATGAATGATGTCTTGTATGGAATTTACTTTTTGTACCAGTGGGGTGCAGACCAGACAAATGGTACCATGACATTTGATTCTGAATTTTCTCCCAAGGCAAACCAGGCTGCCAAGACACTCATCGGAGTACGTGTAATCAATGGCAATACAATTGAAGTGTACCAAAATTATTGGCACTTTGATTCAGGTGAGATTGCAGATTCTGCCCAAGTGTGGCCTGCAATGCCGTGGGAGATGATGTATTCCATGGAAAAAGCAGTAACTGATGGAAAACTTGCATTTTCACGATCGGATGCTGTAAGCAAAAACATTGACTGGATGTCCTTGATAGTCCCAGATGATGCAAAACTAATCAAGGCAAACCTTGACGAGTTTGCAAGTGAACATTCCATTCCTCCTGCACTTGCATTTGTAAATGATTCAAAATATTTTGATGCTAGATACAATGCATCATCGTCATGGATTACAAAACATGGTCATGCTGTGATAAGTAATGGTCCATACTATCTTGACAGTTATGCCCCTGATGCAAGAAAGATTACAATCAAGGCATTTGATGACCCTACCTATCCATTTCCTGCAGGCTATTGGAAAAAGTTTGAACAGGTGAGCATGCCACAGATACTTGGGATACATGTGCCAACAAGTGTATCCCTTGGCTCAACACTTGAAATTCCTATGACTGTTACACCAAATGCGACCATTTACTACTACTTTACCAGTTCTCAAGGAAAGATGATTGATGCAGGCAATGTTACCTCTGCAAATGGCTCTGCAACAATAGCCCTGGTGCCTGAAAAGACTACAACCCTTGACCTTGGCTCAAATGATTTACAGGTATTTGTGGTCTCTGATGAGGCATACAGGCCAGACATGTATCACACTAGTTTTCTTGTAACAAATGGTTCTACTCCACTTGTAGTAGACAATACTGTAACCAGTTCTGCACCACTTGCGGAAAACTATGGCTATGTATTTTTTGGAATCATGTTAACAGGAATTGTTATTGCGGTAACATGGTATGTCCTCAAAAAGAGGAAGCGAGTATAGATGGGATTTAAAAAATTCTTGATCAAGCGAGCAATCACAATGTTTGGTGTATTGATGGCAACACTTCTTCTTACTATTGTTCTTGTTGGCTCTAACATGGATTCAATATCAAAGCAAAGTACTGCACAAGACATACGACAACAAGTTACAAACAACAAGAGTCTTCTTTCAAGTTTCAAGACAACAGAACAACTTGATTCGTATATTGACAATCAAGTAAAGATGCGAATAACTGCACTTGGACTTGACCAACCCTGGTACTCGCCACAAAGAATTGGATTGTCCATGTATAAAATTTTGACACTAGACTTTGGTCATGCCAAGTTTCTTACAAGTGATAGTGGTTCATCTGATGTTAAAGACATTATACTTGAAAAACTTCCAAGAACAATACTTCTTTTTACAACTGCTACTGCCATTGTATCAGTCCTTGGAATATTTCTTGGGGCAGTTGCTGCAAGCAGGGTCAACTCAAAGATTGACAAGATAACATCTGGGTTTGCAATAATATCTAGCAGTTTTCCTGTCTGGTGGATTGGAGTTTTGATGATCTTTGTCTTTGCATTCTTGTATCCGATATTTCCTGCAAGGGCAACACCTGATGTTTCTGCATCAGACCCTGGATACTTGGGCTCGCTCTTGTATCACATGGCACTTCCATTAATTACACTTGTAATCATTGGGTTTGGCTCTTGGGCTTATTTGGTGAGAAATTTCTTGGTCGGAGTACTCCAAGAAGATTTCATCACAGCAAAAAGGGCTGCAGGAATTGATGAAAAACGTATACTGTATTCGCATGCGCTAAAAAATGCAGCCCCCCCAATTGTTACAATACTTGCACTAAGCCTATCTGGTTCTCTTGGCGGTGCAATAATTACAGAAGCAGTCTTTGACTGGCCTGGCATGGGGAGATTGTATTTTGAGGCAATAAGCGTTCTTGACTTGCCAGTAATAATTGGTGCAACCTATGTTTTAACTGCATTCTTTCTTGTCAGTGTATTTGTAGCTGATGTCTTGTATGGATACTTTGATCCAAGGGTACGAAGACAATGAGTTTTTCACCACGTGCAATATGGAAAGAATTTTCACACAGCAAAATTGGAATGACTGGAGTTGCAATACTTGTTGTTCTTTTTTCCATGTCTGTTGTTGCATTTGTTACCATTCCACTTGACAGTTTTAAAACATGGAACGATCCTGCAAGTTGGTTACTGTATCCAAAATCTGCCCAGCCTGCATGGATAAATTATTTCCAGTCTGAAAAAATTCCTGAACACTTGATTTTATCACCAGTAACATCATCACAACAACTTGGCACCGTCAATGTTGTTACCAATTCGTTTGCAGTAAATTACCAGTATGATGGTTTCCCAAGTGATTTTATCTATCAATATACTGCCAAATACAGCGGTTCACCACTGTTACAAATATCTGTGACAAGACCTGATGGGATGGTTTTGCAACTTGTATCAACTTCATTGCCCTTTGCAAGCAGTGGTACTACATACAGTAGCATGATATTTTCAACACAAAATGTTATACTAAAAAATATTTCAGACAAAAAATCCAAGTACTTGTTTCCACTTGATGGTATATCGTCTGAAAAAATTATCTTTTCACAACTTGATGAGAATGCCATCCTAAAGGGTCAGTATGTGTTTCATGTCAATCTGTATGATGTATCAGGAAAACCAGTCTTGGAACAATCGCGCCTGATTCTTGGGGGTCAAGTATATGGGGTCATGGGAACTGACGAGCTACGACGAGACCTGTCCATTGGACTGCTTTGGGGAACGCCACTTGCACTATTCATTGGAATAACTGTATCAATTGGATCTGTAGTGATTGGCTTGATTTACGGTGTATATGCTGGCTACAAGGGAAAGATAACCGATGAGGTACTGATGCGCTTTAATGACATCATATATGCCATGCCTGCACTGCCTCTACTGATCATTCTTGCAGTAACAATTGGAAATAGTATATTCTTGATGGTTGGATTCCTAGTGATATTTGGCTGGGTTGGAATAGCAAAGGTATCAAGAAGTATGGCTATGCAGATAAAAACACTCCAATATGTCGAGGCTGCACAACTCATGGGGCAGAAAAATCACAAGATAATCTTCAAGCATATCTTACCACAACTGTTGCCCTATGCATTTGCAAGCATTGCAATCTCTGTACCGGGTGCTATTACTACAGAAGCTGGTTTGAGTTTTCTTGGACTGGGAGATCCAACTTTTCCAACATGGGGTCAGATACTCCATGATGCAAGCTCTTACAGTGCAGCAGCTCGTGGGATGTGGTGGTGGATTTTACCTCCTGGAATAATGATTGCAGTGACAGGTCTTGCGTTTGTGTTTATGGGTCACGCAATGGATGGCATCATAAACCCTAAGCTTCGACAGCGTTAAACTGGCGAATTATTTTGATGGTGTCATCTGATAATCGAATTGTATAAGCTGCAGCATTTGGGTCAGTTGACTGGGCAAGTGTCTCTGCAAACTGGGTCTTGTCTTTTCCTCGCTGATACATACCGCCGGTTTCTTTTATGCACAAGGGAAACTTTTGCAGTTTCAGTCCGCTCTGGAATAAATGCGCAATGAATTTTTTATAATTTTCAGGCAAGTACCAGTCTGCATTTTTTTCCTCACATGTCATAATCCACGTATCAATTGTATTTTGGAATAATGCTTTACTCCTTAATTCTTCAAGGGTCATTTTTTACTTTTAAAAGTCTGCTCGCTTCATCTTGGAGCCGCATCTTGGGCACATTCCGCCCTTGTATCTATTGTTGCATGCAAGACAGATGTATCTGACTCCCTGGTTCTGTCCAAAAAATCCTCCGCCGCCAACACCTGCATCTGAGCCCATTCCGCCCATGCGCTTGATGGACCTGTTTCTTAGAACTAGTGGGAAAATTATGAATACTGCAAGTGCAATTGCCACTCCTGAGAATGGAGGCCAGTTAAGGTATGATGCAAGCAACTGGATACCGATGCTAAACGCCAAAGAGCCAAAAAGGAATACAAGATAGGTTTTGTAATTAATCAATGCTAGTGGTAACATCAAAAAGCTTATAAATTTTTGTCAGGATTAATCAGAACTAATCGATGTTTCAAGCAGGTTGCCATCACGATCGTAGGCAAAAATGTCACCGTCTTCATACGGTGATTGTATGATAATTGATACAAAGCCAAAAAAGTTGTGCAAATCTGTAACTGATGGTCTTGCAACTCCTGATGGGTGTGAATGCACTGTTCCTATGTAACTTGTATCAAGTGGAAGAAAAGAATGTGGAAATCCTGCAAATGTGGGACCTGTATGGAAAAATGGTGGAATAACTAGTCCGTCTACAAGTACCTGTCCTTTTCTTGATTTTCCCTTGAGTATCAATATGCATTCGTTTGGATGATTCATCTTACAATATGACAAGATGCTGTCTCTGATGTCTTTTTTTATGGTTATAGTTCGCTTGAGTTTTTCTTTCTTGAAGAAGATCAACTGGAACCTTGTCTGTATCACGCGCTAATTAATCTTCAACGGTATTTGCTACTTTAGCGATATCTTGGAGCCTGTCAGTTTGGCAACACCTGATTCTAGATGTGCAATATTTTTTGTCAGAGTGTGATTGCCGTCCTTTACCTCCTCATCTAGTTTCTTTTTTATTCGTTCCATGTTTGCAACATCCGTTCTTGCCTTGTGCAAGTCGTGCTCTTTTGATTCTAGAGATTTGATGTCAAAGACTGTAAGATCTTTTTCAAGCGCTGATACTTTTTTTGAATATGCTTCCTTTAATGATATAAATTCATCAAGCTTGGTTATTGTCTCTTGGACCTGTTCGACTGATTTTTCCGAGTCCTTGACAGAGATGGAACCGGAAATTACTGATTTTTCTACTGCCTCTAGTATGTGTATTATGGAATCCTTGTTGTGCGGGGAGATGACCTCATATGGATTAGCAAGCAGTTCATCCATCATCATTCTTACTGGCTTTTCAAATGATGATATGTAACTATACCTACCAAGTGGTCGTGAAATCTTTGAGAACTGGAAATCAATGACATTTTTTACATCTGATTTTTCAGATGACATGGAGTCAATCTTGTTTTTTATCTCAAGGAATTTTGTATGGCTCTCACTTGACTTCATTTCATGAATCTGTTTTTCAAGACTTGTGATGGTATCCTTGAGAGACTGGGTTTCTGACTCTACTTCTAACAATCTCTCAGTTTTTTGTGCTATTACTATTCTCTGTTCTGTAATCTTTTGACCAAGGTCTGCTATGATTTTACTTTCTGCTCTGAAATACTCTATTGTATTTATTGATGATTGTAATTGGTTCCTACTTTTTGCAACCTTTGCAATCTCTTCTTTGAGATTGTCTGCATATTTTTTTGCAAAAATGTGGATTATCCTAGAGTTTTGGCCAAGAACATCACCCATTTTTTTTAGCATCTGACTTATTTCCAAATTAAGCAAGACTGCTTGATCATACTTGGTAGCACTTGTCAGTGTGGAACCAGTCTCTTTTTTTATTGTTGATACAATTGCACTCTTGCCTCGTTTTACAATGACACTAAGATTCTTGTCTACATCATCTAGCTTTAGTCCATCTGATTCCAAGTGTAAAATTAGATCAAGGATTTTTTTTCTATGTGTTTCCACATCTTCTTTGGTTGTCTTTGCAATCTCTACTGCTTCTGCCGTTTGTGGGGCCTCGATCTTCTGTAATATGCCAGGTATCTCTTCTAGTGATATCTCTCTTAGAGTCTCTACTGGTGTGGCAGGCTGTTGTTCTTGTGTTTTTTTCTTACCAAAGCCGAAAACCATTTTCTTTTGATCACTTGATATTATAATTTAAGAACATTAAATATTGTGCAGAACAATGTTCGTGTATCATGAGTGACATACGGCTTGTCATGATAGGCGCAGTTGTGATATTTGCAGGTTTTATAGTTGCAAGTCTAGGAAATGCTGACTATGCTCAATATGCAGTCCAGCAGCAAAACTTTGATGATTGCTATGATTATTCCTCTGGTGTTGCAATGCATGTCAAGTGCTCTGACAAGAGCTACGACCATCTTCTGAATACACTCTTGTCAGTTACTGTTTTTGGTATAGGGGGATTCATCATGTACAAGGGAGTGCGAGGCAAATGGGATCATGATGTTAAAGACAGCGAGATGCTTGGTCCAAAAGACCCCTGAGTTTTACTTTATTGCCTGGACTTGAACTAGATATTGTATGGCATTCTCAAACTCGCTTTCTGAAATTAATCCTTGAGATTGGAGCTTGGCAGTACCCTTGACCCAACTTGGAATTGTTGTAAAGTTGTAGCTTGGTGCAGTGCTAGGTGGAATCATTGATTTTACCGTACCCAGAAATTCTGTACTTGATATCTTGTCTTGTGACCACTGGAATGCACTTGTTGCCCATGGGGCTTGGGGCTTGAACATGTCAGACATGTTACCAAGTGTTGTGATTCTGTATCCGTTGTTTCGTATTGTATCAATTAACAACTGGAGGTCTTGGATCTTTTCCATGTCTGGAACGTTTGTCTTGGCTGATGCATTACCTTGAGCATAATCTTGGAAGTTGAGTATTACAACTGCATAACCATTTGTCTTGATTGCATCGTTGATACTTGATAACATCTTGTCATTTAGCATGCTTTGGTTCGTATCTTGAGCAAGCACACCTGCAAATACATTTGCTGGATAACTGTGTATTGTACCCAAGTCTTGTGGAATCTTGAGTGCTGGACTGCCGCTTATGGTTCCGATGTTGTTTGATGACATTGCATAAAGTGTATCATTGTTAGTTTTTTCATATGGCGGCATGAATACAGTTGGTGTCACACCAAGTGTATTGGACATTTTTGTTTTTGATTGTTCAAGCAAGCTTGATTGTTGATCTTTTGTAAATATTGTAAAGTCCTCAAAACTCCATCCGTTTATTGCAACATCGATGTTACCATCAGGTATTTTTGATTTTAGATAATCTACTAGCTTGGAATCATTTCCAAATGCCTTGCCAACTATTCCAACTGTAATGCCTGCATCCTTGCTGTCAAAACTGTCAATTATCTTGGTTTGTACATCATCAAGCCAATAATCCTGCACATTATCTAGTCTAAATGCTACACAATTACAGCTTGGAATTGGCATTGGTGGGGAGATGGACGTTCCTGTGGGTGAACTAACCGGATTTGTAGGCGTAACAGTTGTAGATGTAGTGTTTTGGCTTTGCATTACCTGAAAAATAGTATTTGTTCCATCTTCTGTCACGCTTGCACTGGCCCATGTTGCATTATCACCTGTCTTTGTGACCTTGAAAATATAATCTCCAACTTTGAGATTTGAAAAAGTTGCTATGCCCCTTGATGTCACAGGAGAATTTGATACCATGTTACCATTACTGTCATAGAGACTCACTGAAAATTTTCCATCAGTTGTAGATACTGGATGTGATTGGGTGTTGACTACGTTAACTGTTACAAGCGAATTTACTATTGGCGGCCAATTTGTTGTAACCTTGATCTCTTGGGCAATTCCTGGCCTGAGATATATCGGTGAAGCTGAATAGACTAGATGATTTCCAATGTGAATGTCAACAATATAGTGGTCACCTGTAGATGTTGTTGGCTCTATCCAAAAACGCAATGAATTTCCATCTACATTTGTTATGCTGTGACCCCACGTTCTATTGTCTTGAGCTGCTCTGACGTATACTGTGGCGTTTGTAATTGGTGTTACACCATCATTGTAGAATGTATTGATTCGCATTCCACCTGGAAGTGGCAAATTCACTGTAACAGATTGTTGTGGTTGTTCCAAGTCTACGTATGCCACACTAGAATACATGCTGTTTGCATATGCTGCTATTTTGTACTGGTGACCTATTGGAAGTGATACAATGTTGAATGGATTTCCCGTAAGTGACTCGATTACTTTGTAAGGAGTCTGACTAGAGTCTTGGTATATGGTAAGTGAAACTGGCCAATAGTCTGCAGTGTCTCCATTGGTATAGACCAGTGTCACTGCTATGGAGCCAGTTGTATCTGCAAATGATGGTACCGGAATTAAAAATAATAATAATGGAGCTGACAAAAGTATGACAAGTCTTACTTGTACCGGTCTTGGTATATCCAAATGTCTCTTACCTGATGCATGCTAGAATTTGCTTGTTATTAAAAGTCCATGTGGAAAAATGCAACAAACTATGTAACGTACATGGTTCTAATATATACAAAAATGGGGTTCATGGGCACAAAATCTGGGTTTTGAATGCTATTTTACCCGTATGTTTTTCCACATGTACTACATCTCCAATGATTTGAAGATATGTCCCACTTGTGCTCATGATGTGCTTTCTGCTTGGCTTCAATATTGGGGGAGTGGGTGGCAGATGAATGATGAACCGACCTTTCTCTTGCAGGAGAATCAGACGAGATCATTTTTTCATTCTGCCACTTCATGATATTATACTAGTGAACTTTGTATATTATATTTGAGGGGCAACTCTCAAAATGAAAATTTATCACATATCGTATGATTACAATTTCAGTTCTAGAGATGCACTAGGGATCTTTTCAATTCTGAATTAGATTTGTTTTTTATAACTGATGGATATGATACGTCTTAATTTCTTTAGTTACAATTTATGCAAGTACGTGCTCAAAATTTACTAGAGATGCAAGAAATTGTCCCGTCTCTTGTGTAGATTCCACGGTGCCAAAACAATCTGTATGTAAATTATAGATGGTTGGTGAACCACATTCCATGCAAATTTGTTGTGTTGCTCTTCTGCATTCTGCACACAGAGAACATCTTTTTAGCATTCCACCACATTTTCTGCATGACTCATCTGGCATGTATCGTAATTGGCATTATGATATATTACAATTAAGGTGCAGTAAACAAACTGTAGAATGAAAATGATATTCTAATTTTTATTCGATACGATCTTCAGTTAGACTATTGCATTACAATGTATCAAGTAAAATAATTTTTATTTTATTTTTTAACAATTGCCAAAAAGAACATTGCCATGATGGCTAGTTGTACCACACCTGCTATTGCAAATACAATATCATCAGACATGATGTCTGCCAAGCCTTGGTCTACAAAATTAATAGTATGTTGTACGGCAAACAAGGAAAATGCAATGATTACATAAATCATTTTTCTGTAACGAGTCATTTTGTAGGCCCTGATGGTTATGGCCAGCAGCACTATTGCAGATATCACAATTAGTAGCTGTGAGATGATGAATACCATGCTTGTGATGTGACTGAATACGAATTCTGTCATTGTCGTCCTGTATCCTTGGATGAAGATGCTATGAATAACTCGGCCATTCTGCTACTCCATGTATTCCATACTGATGAATGATAGTTTTTCAAAATGTTTACAATGTTATTTGCATTACCGTTAAGGGAATATCTCTTGAATTTGCCGTCTCTTTGTTCCTGAATGATCTCAAATTCTACCAGTCTTGAGATGTGCCAGTTGGCAGTAGCAGGTGAAATTTTTATGTTGTTTACAATATCTGTTTGAGTAGGATTCTTTTTTTCTATGACTAGCAAAAGTATGTTCCTTGCAGTATCTTGATTTAGAATTTTCATAATGTTTTTTTCCATATTTCCAAAAGAGCCAACTGGAAAATAGAATCTCTGAAAACTATCTTTTTCCGAAACTATTTTTCCCATTTTTTCTAATAATTCCAGATGATACTGGGTGGTTCCCATTGACAAGTTGAGATCTTTTAGAATCCATCTTAGATGACTGCCGGGATGTTCTTGTATGAATTGTAATATCCTCTGGGTGTTCTCATTTAGATCCTCTCCGACCATACAATTGAATTTCTCCGAACATGAGATAAAGACATTTTGAAACATTATTAGTGAATATTGTGCTTGAAGGACAGGATTTTGCATTTTTTCATTAGCGCGATCAAATGGTGAAAACCCGATGCATGTTACCGCCAATGTTTTGAAATTTGGTAATGTGATTTTCAGATAAAAGATCAGAAATTTAGTGGATGAAATTTTATTTTCTGTAACTTGATTACTGGAACAATTCATCCGTATGTAAAAATCTCGTGATTTGTGATATAATGCTTGTAGTGCAAGTTCCTAAATGATCAAAAGTTTTTTTTCAAGAACAGGTATGATGAATGATCTTTTTTTTCGGATCTTTTGTCACTCGCATCAATTTTCTTATTAATAAAATATGCAATATCTCTACAATGACTGGATTTCTAGTCCTAGTGGGTAAAAAGACATGATGGTAAAGACAATGGGGCCACCATTGCAAGTTGATGCTAGAATCAAAAGGGCAAAGACTCTGACTAGGCCAAGGCTGGGCTCCTCACCATCTGAATATCGCGATGTAATCTATATGAAAAAAGACATTCTCTTGAGGTTATCAGAGCATGGGGAACTAAACCAGTCTACTCTCTTGGGTTATTGTGGGCTCAATCTCACAAAACACAAGGTACTCTTTGATAGCCTTGAGAGAAAAGGTTTCATAAAAAAGACAGAAATTCCATGGGGGAGTAAAAAGATGATAAGATATTCCATAACGAGCAAGGGGGCGGATCTTTTCAAAATAATTCTCGAGCCCTATGAGGAAATGTTTCCAAGAAAACAAAAACAGGATGCTTCCATCCAAGATGCGAGTCGGAATTGATGATATATGTTGAATAGACTAATGATTGACTCTAGCAATAAAATTAACCTGGAGATACAAAAAAAGTTCAAGGAAATAATTTTGTTGATTGAAAAAGCAGAATTGATTGATTCGAAATTGTCTACAAATAATACTGAAAATATCTTAAACGATCTAGCTATTCAATTAAATGATGTCATCAACAGGACAGAATTAAAGTAAATTTCTACAACACTTGTTGTTTTGTAAATGATATTTAATTTTCATTATGCTTGGTGATGATTTTTTTATTTGGTAAACATTGTTAGTGAACATTGTGGCACAATTGCTTATTATTGCTCTCACACATTGAGAATGATGAAATCTGCAAAATCTCTTGCATTCAAGAAATTATCTGTTATGATCTCTATTGCTGTAATCTTTGCCTCTGTTGGATCAGCTGCAACGGCAAGTGCACAGACTAGTGGAACATATCCTAGTTCTGGAGGATTCCAAGGTGGTCAAGGGTATACAGGTCAGGGTTCTCAGGGTCACATGGGACAACAGTTTTCAGGACATGGAAATTTTACAGGTCATCAGGATGGTACACGTGGCAGTCAGGGTCACATGGGCAACTATACACGAAGCGGTACTGCAAATGGTATGAATTCATTTAATCGTACAAGAACTGGTCATATGCCCGGAACTGGTATGGTGCCTCCTGTCAAGCCTGTGTCACTAGGTACCAATTCATCTACATCTGATGCAGCATCAATTCCATCATGGGTAAAAGACAATGCAAAATTCTGGTCACAAGGACAAGTTGCAGATTCTGATTTTGTACAAGGGTTACAATATTTGATACAAAATGGAATGATAAAAGTCCCGGCAACTCAGGTAAACTCTACTAGCTCACAGGCAATACCAAGTTGGGTAAAAAGTGATGCAAACTATTGGTCTACTGGGCAGATATCTGATGCTGATTTTATCAAAAGTGTCCAGTATTTGATAAGTGCTGGTATAATCAAGGCGTAATGTTGAGAAGCTTTAAGTTGTCTGTTGTATAAATACAACATATGTTGGAAGAATACAACATTAACCAAACTACACTAAAAATATTAAGCCTGTATCTTGATGATTATAAAAAATCATTACATGTACGAGAAATATCACGAGAAATCCAGATCGATGTAAAAGCAATTCAATTACAGTTACAAAAACTAGAAAAAATTAATGTCTTGTCTAGTATCATTAAAGGTCGTAACAAAGATTATCATCTAAATCTGGATAATGTGACTACAAAATATTACTTGATCATGGCGGAGGTTTTTACCACTGTTATTTATCTCAAGAAAAATTTTGTAATAAAAAAACTGGTTGAAGAAATTGGAAATAAAACTGATGGTATCATGATACTATTTGGTAGTTTTGCTAAAGAAAACCATACAAAAGAGAGTGATGTAGACATATTTGTAATAACTAATGCAAAGATCAAAACTAATTCAATCACTGGATCTACTAGTGTGATAAGACATGAAATAAATTTCAAATTTGCAAATAAACAACAATTTCTTGAGGGATTGAGAAATAACGATCCACTCATCAAAGAAATTATTTCAAACCATATTATTCTTAAGGGAGCAGATGAATTCTCTGATATCTTGTGGAATTATTATGGTATCTGATAAAAAATATCTTCAATGGTGTGCAAAGCAGAAGAACGGTATCAAACTAGTTAAAGAATCCACAACTTTACAAAAAGCATATGTGAAAAAATCTCAAGAAGCTCTAAAATCTATGAAAATCAATGCTGACGCAGGTATCGATGAATGGGCGGTATCTGCAAGCTATTATGCAAAATATTTCATCATTTATGCACTGTTATCACGACTAGGAATAAAATGTGAAATACATGATTGTACTATTGCTTTGTTTATACATGTGTTTGAAAACGATGTTACTCCAAAGTTTTTACAAGATTTGAGACAAGCCAAAAAAGATCGAGTTGAAGCACAATATTACACGTCCGTTATGAAAATTGACACTATAAAATTAATTTCTGAGACTCATGAATTTGTGCTTCAAATAGAGGAAATTCTAGATGGGATTGATTCTATGAGGATATCGCAAATACGTAAAGAACTTAAAACTATCCTGTAGATGTCTTGAGAATTATTCCTAATTGCAATGAGAATTGGCAGAACTGGTTTTCTAAATTCCGACTCTATCTGCACTAGTCCACACGGCATCTTTTTTTGTCAGATGTTCAAACATTGCACAAATCAACAAAATGTCTAGTATCTGCTTGAATCCTAGCACCAAAAATATTCCATACGCAACAAGTTTTGGATCCTCGTTATCAAGTCGTACTGCAAGTGCTACCTGCATACACTGGAGTGCTGAAAATATGCTAAACATTGCAAGCACAAACAATCCTCCGCCTCCAAAAATTCCTGCATATATTGCACTGCCTAATGTTATGAAACTGACAAATGGCATGATGCAGCTTGAAAATAGCATATAGGGAAAGACAAATTTTTGCAATATTCCAAACCGTGGGTTTGTCAATGCATCAGAATGTCTTGCAAAGACTTGGAGGTTTCCGCCATACCATCGCTTTCTCTGCTTGTACAGACTTTTCAGAGATTCTGGGGCCTCTGTATATGCAGTGGCATTTGCACTTGCTGCAATGACTGACTTTGTCTTCAATATCTTTAGTGTTACATCGAAATCTTCTACAAGTGTATCCTTGTGATAACTTCCAATCTCTTCTAGTGTACTTTTTCTAAATGACCCTAGTGCTCCTGGGACTACGGAGATTGCACCAAAGACATCTAGTGCTCTTCTTGCAATCTGTATCCCGGATACATACTCGATTGCCTGACACCATGTGAGCCAGTTCTTTCTGTTTCTTACCTTGACGTTTCCTGCAACTGCTGCAATGTTCTTGTCTGATGAAAATACCATGGCCAAGTGTGCCAGGGAATCGCGTCCAATTATAGTATCAGCGTCAACGATTACAATTATTTCTCCAGTGGAATAGGCAAGACCAAAGTTTATTGCACTAGCTTTTCCGCCATTTGTTTTTTGCAAAACCTTTGCTTGTTTTTTGTACTTTGATATTATATCAAATGTCTTGTCCTTGCTGCCATCATCTACAAGAATTATCTCCTTGTCTGGATACTTTGTCTCCAAGAGTGCCTGAACCGTAGTATCAATTACCTTTTCTTCATTATATGCAGGAACTATGACTGTGATTTTTGGGTATGTTGTGATATCTACCATTGACATTTCTTTGCGCTTGCTGTATAGTGCAAGTGGAATAAACAAGAGTGTACTCCAAAACATTAGTGTCAGGCCCCAAAGCAGTATGGCCTTTGATATTGAATTCTGTGTAAAGTAGGTATCATAACCTACTGTAATTCCAAGCGCAATTGGTGATGCTAATAAAAAGATGAAAAAAGCTGATGGAAAATGTTTCTTGGATGGTACTCTTGAAGATGCGGATCTCTGGAGTGTTATAATTTGGATGATTACTACAATAGAGCCCAAGCCTACTGCAATCATTGTAATTGGGGAAAATACCATGTATGCCATCAAGACAAGCAGTCCAAAGATTGCGGAGCTTATGACAATCAGTACGGGATCAAATCTTTTTTTCTGTGACACGCATTTGTTGTTGCGATATCGCCCTAATGGGTCTTTTTGTGTTTTGTATGGGAGTATGTTTCATCCTTGGATTGTTTTTGTGCTAATGATGCCATCATACCACATAAGTAATGCCTTGTGCAAAATTCTTGTACACTTGAAGATAATTCTGGCTCTTGTACTCTTGATAACTTTTGGAGTTGCTCATCAAGCGTATGGTATTCAAGCCTGTCAATGTGTTGCGTTTCGCATGGACGACATTCAGGATTATTGGCTTGATAACGTACAGGTTGGAGTGATTAACGAGTTTGAGCACAAGGATACAGATCTTACTGTTGGTATAATTGGAAATTATTTTGGTCAGGATTCAATGGTTGTAGGTACTGTATCTAATGCACTAAAAGAGGCAAACCCCAAAGTTGTAGTTGCAAACCATGGGTGGAATCATGAGCACTTTAACACTTTTCCACAAGATGAACAATCTGCGTTAATACATAATACCAATCAGAAAATTTCTGACACGCTAGGCATATTGCCTAATATTTTCATTGCACCATACAATGCAATAAACAATGATACGCTGATATCGCTTTTTGACAACAAGATGGTTTACCTTAGTACCAATGAGACGCAAGACAGGCCACCTTATCGCTTGACTGGTGCTGCATTTTTCATATTTCCTGGAACTGCCGAGATTGGAGATATAAACAAGGAAAATACTGCTTGGGTGAGTGTAAATCACAACCAGACCTATGCTGAAGTTCTGCGCAGTTTGGTCAAGTATGGCTTTGCAGTTGTTGTACTACATCCACAGGATTTTGCAAACAAACATCCTGGATTTGTATATGATAATGACATCAACCAGACTCAGATTCATGAGCTTGATTTGCTAATTGATGACATTCGAAACGATGGGTACAAGACTGTGACAATGGATGACATACCTGCAAACTCAAACTATGCTACACACTATCCATCCTGGCTTGACAAAAACTTTGAACTATATCTGCAGGGAAACATGAGTGATGCTGACATGACAAACTCGATAAATTATTTAAAAAATGAAAAAATAATCATATCCAGTGGTGTTAATGCCAAGTATCCTTTACATCAAGGTATCACTGCAACATATTTTTGGGTGGGAGAGCCTGCTGATGCCGATGACCAATACAATGATAATCTATCCAGTGCATGGGATGGTGCTTGGATGAAGCATTATGGAGGAGTGGACAGTCCTGGAAACCGTAATCAATATCTTCCGTCTGGATTTACTCCAAATGAAAATCCGTTCTACTTTGCATTACCATATGATGATTTTTCTGAGAATGGTACACGAAAAGCTAGTTCCTATGGTACAGTATATTGGTCTGGTACACAATCGTGGAATGATTCCCAATCCATGGTGAAAAACAGGTGGATAGAAATTTCCAAAGGCGACAAGACCGCATATGCCCAGTGGGAAGATGCAGGTCCATTTGTGTATGACGATTCTGGATATGTGTTTGGAAGTGCTAGGCCTGAGAATCAACAGAACAATAATGCTGGGCTTGATGTATCCCCTGCCGTGAAAGATTACATTGGTTTACAGAATGGAAAGAATCTAGTCAGCTGGAGGTTTGTTGATGATTCTGATGTTCCAGATGGACCTTGGAAAAAAATTGTTACAACATCTGGTGTGTACCATCACCAGCATTAGAATTGTAGATAATTCTTTGATCTTGGCATGAAATGCCATTTTAATGGCAAATACTGCCTGATTTGTGCCTGGAACAAGTCTGGTTTGTGCCTATTTTGGGGTTTGTGGTTGGCATGTTACTTGGAATTCCTGATTGGTGATGACTTGAATTAATTTTATTTGAAAAATGTTCTGCAACTTTTGGAAATTTTATGGATTTGCAGATTTTCTTTATGAAAAATAAATGTACAATAATGTACAGTTTTTTTGGAGAAATTTTTTAAATATTTATTAGCAAGCGTTTTTTGAAGTCCTGTTTTAAAATATATTAACTAGACATTCTATTTTTTGTTAGTTGATGAAATCTAATTTGCAGTTTTGCAATTTAAATTTTTAATTTTGTAGATTTCGTGCCTAATCGGATTTAAATACATAAAAACCTGGATTTACAATTTTTTTTATGGCAGCAATAAATTCGGGAAATCCTAGAGGTCGACCAAACAAATTGCGGCAAATGCGAATTGATGATATTTTACGATTGAACTATTCTAAGACACATTCAATTGCAAAAGCTGCAGCCATCACGGGTTTTCATCGTAATACTGTCAAAGCGCGATATGCTGCGTGGGATGCTGATGCCATTGCAGAATTTGAATCGAAATTGAAGAAAGGTGAAACGCAATTTCAAATCGAATATCTAAATCTAACTCAAGCTCTGATCGATGAACAACTCACTACACTCGATGAAGTAAAGTCAGACATTGAACAAGCTCGTGCAAATGCAAGTGATACTCTGCCACAATTATTTTCTATTAAAAATCAAATTATCAAAACTCTGCAAACTTTGAACGAGAAACGACTTGCAATGAAAATTTATCCTGGCGCAATTCGTATGGTAGACCAAATAATTGACACAAAGATGAGGGACCATGTTCAATTTAGCAACACAAATTAAAAAAATTGAAAGACATGTGGAACGCGAAGTCACTAGACTACTAGTTACAAATTCTCCAAAAACTACGTTACCTGAGACTCCTGATAACTTGGTGGACTGGACAATAGCTGTTAGGAAAATCCAAGGTCAACAATTCTCGTTTGCAGGCAGGGAATTTCTAAAGCCGATCTATGCAGATGATAATAAGAGAATCATAATAGTCAAATCACGACAGATGGAAATGACGGAATACGCCATAAACTGGTTACTTTTTAACCTGTCAAAAAATCCCAATACTGTGGGTATCTATATTACAGATACCCAAAAACACGTGTCGGTGTTTTCAAAAATGCGACTTCGTGGTCGTGCAATTGGCGAATCACCCATTCTTCAGAAGTTAACATATGGGAAAGGTAATGTCTCCTTACTGATGTTCAAAAATGGCTCGTACTTGTACATGTATTCAGCCAAGCCTGATTTTGAATCTGCCAGATCGATTCCAGCTGACTTTGGCGTAATAGATGAAATCCAATCCACAAATATTGAGGCGGTACCGGTTTTAGAAGAAGCACTGGTAAAATCAAAATTTGGCAAGTGTTTGTACATTGGAACTGGTAGCATTATTGGCGATGGCTGGTTCAAACGTTGGCACCTGGGAAACCAACAAGAGTGGGATCAGGAAAAAAACCAGTGGGTTGCAAAAAATCCTGGTGCAACCGACAGCTCTTATCATCTCACACAAGAAATGTCAAAAGCAATTCCAGGAGAAGAGATGGAACGTAAACGTAGCGAGTGGCCACCTCATAAATTTACAACAGAAGTTTTGGGGTGGTGGTACGGTTCAGCAAGAAAACCGCTGACAGAAAAAGATTTGAGTACGTTATTTGATAGCAATTTGGATTTCACACCACCAGAAAATGTCGATCACACACTCCCAGTATTTGCAGGGTTTGACTGGGGTGGAGGCACTCAAGCATTTACTGTAGCTTGGATATGGCAACTAGTTAACCAAGATGTACCTAGATTCAGACTATTATATTTGGAAAAGATAGACGATCCGTCAACAGAAAACCAAGCAGATAGAGCGATCGAATTGATGCGAAAATACCAAGTTGACCGAGCAGTTATGGATGCAGGCGGTGGTTCTAGGCAAGTAGAAAAAATGTCTAAAATATTTGGTTCGCGAGTGTTCAAGTGTCACTATCATTACGATGCTGAAACGCCATTTCAAATAATACGAGATGAACACAGATTACTAGTGGATAGAACTTGGGTAATTGAAACAATAATTGATCTAATCAAGAGGCCTGAAGATCATCCCAACCATCCTGATGGAATTCCACGAATTCACATTCCGAATAAAAATCCGTTGAATGTGAAGTGGTTGGTAGAACATTTCACCTGTATTGAAAGTGAAACATCAAATACCAACGGCAAAAGTTTTGTCAAGTTTACACACCCGGAAAGTTTGCCAGACGATGCGTTACATGCTACCAGCTATGCATATTTGGCATATCTTACTGCAAAAAAGATAGGTTGGCATTGGGTCAGAATTTGAGTGTGAAATTCCTAAAAACTGATCAGTAGATCAAGTATATAATAAAGGATATAAAGTAGATAATTTATTATCTAGACAGATGGAGACAGTAACCAAAAAGACGTTCTCAATAGAATATCAGGGCAAAAAGTATCCTGTCTCAGACGATCTTACAGTATCCTCATTACTTGTTCAAATTGGTCTTGCAGAAGATACTCCTGTACGAATGGTTCCAACAAAAGAAGGATTTGTCATCATACCGCAAACAGAAAAAAATTGATAATAGATAATTTATTATTGATATTTGTATTTTGACTAGTGGTACCAGTTGGCAAAAACAAGAATCTCAATAACAATTGACGACAAGACTGCAAAGGAGATTGAACTATACTATAGGGAAAAGGTAAAAATCGCGGCAGAAAAGGGGGCTGTAATACCAAAATTATCAAACGTCTACGAAGAGATAATTGAAAAAGGCTGGGAAAGATCTCTAAAAAAGAAATAAGAATACTAGAAAACAAGTAAACATCAAGAGATGGGCCTAGATCTAAAACAGCTTTGTGTAAGGGACAGGACAAACCTTGAATCTTTTACATCGAAAATTGTTGCAATAGATGCATACAATGCAATATACCAGTTTCTATCCATAATTCGAGGACCTGACGGACTTCCACTTACTGATTACAATGGAAAGATAACTAGTCACATCAGCGGTCTATTTTATAGAAACATCAATTTTTTGTCACTTGGAATAAAACCTGTCTATGTCTTTGATGGCAAGTCACCGTCATTAAAGTCTGCAGAGATACAACGAAGAAAGCAGGTGAAAAAAGATGCCACGATAAAATATGAGAAAGCAATAAGCGAGGGAAATTATGCTGATGCAAAAAAATATGCCCAGCAGACGTCTGTACTGCGAGATGACATGGTGGATGAATCAAAAAGATTCTTGGACTTGTTTGGCATACCGTGGATACAGGCACCCTCAGAGGGTGAGGCAACTGCTGCACAGTTAACCGTATCCGGACAAGCTCATGCATCTGCAAGCCAGGACTTTGATTCATTGTTATTTGGTGCAAAAAAACTTGTTAGAAACTTTACAAACAGCGGCAAGCGAAAACTGCCAAACCGCAATACTACAATTGAGGTAGAGCCTGAGGTAATACAACTTGACAAGACTTTGTCGTCTCTTGGTGTAACACGAGAGCAACTTGTCGATATTGGCATCTTGATTGGCACTGACTTTAATCCTGATGGATTTGAGAGAATCGGCCCCAAGACTGCATTAAAGATGATTAAAGACCATGGCTCCCTTGAGAATGTATCCCAGATACAAGAAAAATTAGAAGAGATTGACTATAAACAAATACGCGACATTTTCCTAAATCCGAAAATTTCTGATGTTTCAGAGATAAAGTTTGGAGAGGTGGATTATCCTGGAATTGTAAATTACCTCACAAAGGAGAGGAGTTTTTCACTTGACCGTGTTGATACATCTTTGAATAGGTTGAAAAAGGCATTTGAGAAAAAGAGTCAGAATTTAGACCAGTGGTTTTCTTGAATTTTTAAATCTAGAACAAATCTACACCACTTTTTTAAACTATGAAAATCCCGTACATGTACGTGAAAACTCTACATCTTTTCTTTGTGATGATTATGGTAATTTCCTTTGTGATTATTGAAGAATCTAATTCAGTATTTGCTCAGATCCAGCCCACTGGAGGACCAATCATCCTACTTTTTACACCAAAATCTAACTTTGTAGATGGGGAGATAATTCCAATTAATGGACATGCATTGCGAAACTCCACACTAGACATATCTTTAACAGATAATCATGGTAATGTTGAAAATTCAACCAAGGTAAAGAGTAACAGCACTGGTTATTTTTTCACAAGTCTTGGCATACCGCCACATGTGATGGGTGGTACATGGTATATTTTTGCAACAAGCGATGATAACCATTCTGAGATACCGATAATGGTAAATGTTCACGGAGTAAGTACCATAGTTGGCTTTCCTTCTGAATTGCCTCCACTAAAACAATTCAAGTTGGGAATTAAGATAGATGACATCACATGTAAAAGTGGATTAGACCTAATCATTAAAGCTGAAGATGGTTCTCCAAATTGCGTAACAATAGAAACTGGAAAGAATCTCGTTCTATTCCACGATTGGGCAACAACGTTTGGAACAGGAATGAAAACAAATGATTACTATCCAGAATGTGACACCATGTATCCACGATCAGATTCAGGCATTCCAGTATTGTATATGCCTACAAATTTCCTTGGGAAAATATGTGTGAAATATTACAATCTTGACAATACCCCGACAGATATTGGAGCGCGAATCTTTGACGCAAACAATCTGACAAAAAATGCATCAGATGTTACCACATGGTCAAGCAATGGGAACATACTACATGGAAATGAAAATACCACTAAAGTTTATTTCATTAAGACTGGAAACAAGACAGGATTTTATGGTTTTTCTCTAACATGTGGTGGGGTACCTCTTGCGGTCGGATATGATGCCAACTCAACTTTTACTACTAGTGATTTTCCGTGGGTTGACCGAGCATTTCATTGCGGGGTCATAACATATGATTCTTACATAAAAAGTATCGGAGGAATTGGGGTCAAACACATTCCATATCCATAAAGATATTGTATGTGAAAATTATAATTCTAGAAATAGTTCTATTTTAGACACAAAGCCAGACTCTGAAACGATATTCTTGTGTAAATAAGCTGAACCAGTGGTTTTCTTGATTTTGTGAAAAACTGGAACTAAATATCCGTCTAAAGTTATTATAAATCAAATCACATTAGAAAATACTTGGAAATCAGGTATGTTGAAGAATCTACCATTGTAGAATTGAACAAAAAAATTATTGATGAGTGGAATCTCAGACACCCCGAGTTATCCGAATTTACCAATGTCTCAGATACTAGACTTGGAGAGGTACTCACCATGGTTGAAAAAGTGGGAAACGAATATGAGACCACAGATAAAATCATCGCTAAAGCTGCTCATCTTTTAGGCGGTCTTGCATGGACTCAAGCATTTAGTGGTGGAAACAAAAGAACTGCAATATTATCTACAACAGTATTTTTACGCAGGAATGGATTTAGCATGACATTTCCAAGAGAAGAACAACGTGAATTAAGATTAATGCTATTTCAGATACAAGAAGAGAGAAGTCAAATACAGCAAGAAATAATCGACAAATTAATTTTATATATTCGAAGGAACATGCAATCAACATGACCCAAGATGAAGATCAGTTTGTAGAGACTTTTATGAAGAAATACGAGCAATTATTCGAGGATCTTGGTAAAGAAAAGAAAGACTTTTAGATTTTTCAGATATAATATTAAACTAGAATTTCAACACTAGTCTGAATATTATCAAGACTAAAAATGGAACTTGTATTTGTAACAGTCATATTTTAGCTGCAAAAAAGCCAGACTCTGAAACGATATTCTTGTGTAAATAAGCTGAACCAGTGGTTTTCTTGAATTTTTAAATCTAGAAGAAATCTACACCAGTTTTTTAAACCATGTCTGTCCAGTACGTGTATAAAATGAAAACTCTAACATGCCAGAAAAATTGAAACATTATACTTCAAAATCAAATTTGTATAAATTAAAAAATAAAAAAAGAGGGTTTAGCGAGCAAGACTTGATTTGCGGGCATTTTCAAATTGTTTTGCACGTATGACAAAGGCTACAAAGATTCCCCCAAATATTGCGCCTGAAATCAAAGATGCTCCCAGTACACCGTTTGCATCAAGATATGGTGTCCCTGAACCTTCCCCGGGATGTTCCTTTACCATCTCAACTTTCTTTTTTGCAAGTTCCAACTCTTGCTCTAGAGTCATAGGACCTGTTTGTTGATAGTTTCCATACTGTGCAAATGCCAACTGTGGCATGACTGCAGACATGAGCACAGCAAGCACTATTGCATATGCAGTTTTCTTCATGATTTACATTGGTATAATTTTAGATTTAGCGTTTGATGAAAGCAGGATTTCATCAAAAGTCTTACATAGTATAATGCGGATATTATCTTGCTTTTGTAATGAATCCTGAAAAAACTAGACAACCAATTGCTGAACGAGTTGGAATATACGGTACAGAGGACGAAAAGCTACGAGCGTTGGGAGAAATTTTGATAACTGATGTAAGCAGAACTATTTTGAAATCATTATTTGAAGATACACTTACCGCAAATGAAATTGCAATAAAGACAGAATACTCACTTCAGCTAGTGCGATATCACCTAAAGAAAATGCAAGATGTCGGACTGGTTGAGATAGTAAAGATTGGAAAAAATACAAAGGCACATGACATGAAATATTATTCTGCCACAAAATTTGCAATTGTTATTTTACCATCTAGATTTTCAGAAAAAGCCAAGACAAGCAAGTCACTGTTACGGTCCATAAAATCACTTTACAGATTTGGAGCAATAGGTATTGTAGCAATAGGTTCGTGGTTTGGAACCATATTCTTGCAGGGAACTGGCCAGATCTCTGATATGACCAAAGTGCAACAAGTTCCAGGCGGGGAAGGCTATACAAGCTATAATCCATTTTACAATGCAGTTGGGGGGCCATATTCTGGAGATGGTGGAATAGGCTCTGGTGCATCACTAGAAGAAATGCTAAAACTTGCTAGAGCAAAGGTGTCCGTGGTAACTCAAAACCCGCATGCTGGCTCTGGAACACCATTTTTTGGTGGCAATGTCATGCCTGCTGACTTTTTCTGGCCTCTTGTGATGGCACTTTCAGTTGTGGCATTTGGATTATCAATGGAGATAATTCTACGTCTACTCAAAGTCAAAAATAGTCCAAATACAAACGAAGATGTGCGGTTTTAGAAAAATAGAAAATCTGCACCACTTTTAAGTCATACAAATCCAGTACACATACAAAATGAAAACATTGTATTTTTTCACAATTATGATGCTGATCATTATTGCTATTGGCATGTCATCTAAGATTTCTCCTGCATCATCAGATTCTGGTTCTCTAACGGGAGCTTATACTCCCAATCCTGATCTTGCAAATATATCACTGAATCTATCTGATGCATTTGGACAAGTGTCAAATTCTACAAAGGATCTTCATCTTGAATTCTTTGACGCAAAAAATAATACATTGATAAAAAATGTTAGTTTTTTCATCAACGCAACAAAAGATGGCAAGGTCTTGATGAATGACTTGTTTTATACTAAAACTGGTTCTATGACAATAAAGTTCTCTCCTGGCAACAACACTGGAAAATGGACTGTAAATGGAGGACGTGATCCGATATTGGGAGGATGGATGTCAGAAAATGATATTTTACCCATAACAGCGCCGGTATTTACAGAAAAAGGTGTATACCACATTCATTTTGCAGTTTTAGCTCTAGTCTATGTTAATGGATTGGTTGACCCAAGCAATCCTCCTACATTTGATTCTTGGTGGTCAGTAGATGAAAAAGGAAATGTTTCAAAATACGATAATTCCACTACCACATCTTTTGTGCCTTCTACATCTATTGGAATTAAAAATGAATCTCCGTTGAAACAATTCAAGTCTGGAACTAAAGCAAATGAGGTTACATGCAAACAAGGTCTTTCATTAATTTTCAAATCCGAGGATGGTTCACCTGCATGTGTAAATGTAGATACAATCATACCTTTGACATTACGTGGTTGGACTAGCGGGTCTCTAGATCGTGAAATGGTGTATCTCATGAAATCAAACTCGACCGCACAAATATTTGTAAAATTCACCTCAAATCACATTGATGGACCAGGGCCTGCACAACCGATATCCATTAATCCCAGATTTTATGCCCAGGGAGCAAGTCCTGAATATCCAACAGATGCAATCAATGCGACTGTCACTCCACATTCTGTTTATCTGGGTTCAACCATGATTGTAACCTATACCATTACATCTCAAAATACGCCAAGTGGGATATACTGGCTGTCAGTTGTAGACCCATGTGGTACCATACCTATTGTGGTAAACCTCGAGTCATCTCAGGTTACAAGCTCTTATCTCCAATCTCCAACAGCGGCTTTGAATTGTCCAGTTCCATTGTTACAGTATCAAATTATTGGTGTTACTGGTGCAACCATGGAATTTGTATCTGATAAATCCTCGCAACCATAATAAAAAATCAAGACAGATTACATATTGCAATATCGACATTTACATTTGGAATTCTTTGTATTTGATTGCCATGTTAGAAGAAACATGCACTAATTTTTTAAACTAGGAAAATGCCGTACATACCACGTGAAGATTACACATCTTTCATTACTTGTTATTCTTTTAACATCTGTCACTGGTGGTACCGTATACGCTCAATATGGTTCTGAAGTCAGCAATCCGGATCATCAGAGTGCGTTGCAGCAAGCATTAGATCTGCTTAGAATGCAGACTGAAAAGCAACAATTAGAAAAACAACAAGATGAAGAGATAAAAACCTCATTCCATTTAGCAGAAGTTGGAATTCCAATAGCCCTTGGAATTTCTATTGGCATGTTATTTTTTACTAGGAAAAGAAAATGAAAACTCTACATTATTCAATCATTATTGTATTCTTGTTAGGATTGTCATTTTTATCAGCAAATCACGTCTATGCGCCATGCATAGAAGGAGCCCAGTGTGGAGACCTAAGACCTCTTCCGATTGACACACGACCATTTGAATTATTTCAAGAACATTTCTCCTCAGACCGAATACCTTGTAAACCAGGATTGTATATGGCAATAAAATCAGACCTAGAGCCCTTGTGTCTCAAGGCTGGAACCATTTCAAAACTTGCATCAAGGGGATTTTTTTATGGAATATCTGCAAATGAAACCCAAGTGAATTACACTACGGTATTGATACCTCCAGGCTCTGAAGACCAATCTTCAAACAAGACATACAGTCCAGATGTTACAACCGTTGTACTTGGAATCAACAACACAGTACGCTGGACAAATCAAGCAGAATCTGCAAATTCGATTGCAGCAGACATGTCTTTTGAACAAGATGTGAAAAAATTTGGCAGTGATGGCATAATAAAACCAGGACAATCATACGAATTTACATTTACAAAACCTGGAACATTTTCATACCATGGACAGCCACATCCATGGCAAATGGGAAAAATCATCGTATTGCCAAATAGAAGCGATATGGTAATTCCTACCAATACTAGTGTTACAAACCCTATTCATTACTATGACAACTCTAATCTGCACCTACAAGTTGTTCTGTATGATTATTTTTACAATGGAATAGACAAAGATGGCATTGTCACAATCAACAACCAGACTTTTTATCAAACAACTTTGGGCTATGACATTTACCAACTGCCAAAAGGTATTCCTATACAATTTCACAATGTTACATTCTCTTTTCCTGAAGGAACTCTTACTACACCAGGTGGAGCTTTTGTCAATCTTGATGTAAAATTCCAAGATGGTACTGAAGAAATCTATGGTGGGACAAAAACAAATCCAGATGGTTCAGGCATGTCTGGAGGCATATCAATTCCAACAGAATATGGACCGCATTTGGCAACAAACTCTACTACGATACTTGGCAATCACACATTGCCACAGGCAGGCATTACGATATACAACGATAAAATCAAACTACTTGTAAGTACAAGAAATCAAACAATTCAGATTGGACAGATTATTCCTTCATGTGTATCAAAGATACCTCATCAATATGCTCTAGCTGGATTCAGAGGGGATACATTATGTCCTGCAATGAATTTTCAAGCATCAGGAAATATCGTCAACTATACTGGATTCTATGGCGTCTATGGGTATGCTGCTTATCCTAGTACATCAAACTTTGTTTTAGAACCGGGACATAATGGTACAATCACATATCAGATTGCCATTGGCAAGACTTACAGTTTTGACAATAATCCACCCTCAAATGAGGTCAATATAACAAACGACATTGAATTTACGCATGATGCTGGAATGCACGACCATCCTGGCGTGGATGTATCATCGAATCAACAATCTGAAATTATACAAAAAAATAGTTCTGCATTTATCAACATAACCTTTACTGCTTCAAAAGACGCTAAACCAGGTACGTATTGGGTAGATCTACCACCAAATTTTTGTGCGGGCGGTGGGGTCATAATTCTAACAATTACAGATTGTGGGAAATAAGAAAATGAAAACTCTACATTTCATTGTGATACTTGCAACTGCTATCACCCTACCGGCATATTCCAGTCTTGACATATTTGATAACAACACAATTCCAGATATTCAGTCTCCCAAATTAACTTCATATCTTGCTGATCATGGCTATGCCATAGTACCAAGCAATACCACTGAATGGTTTTTGTGGTGGAGCAATTATCGCCATATTCAAAATTATAGTGATACTGCATTTACTGGAGATGTAATAGCGGTAAAAGTTTTGAATGTTACGTCATTTTACACGGTAGGCAATATTACCGAAACTCTTTCCTCGATGGAAGGAACACAATACATCACAGGACCACCTTACAAAAAAATCAATTACACATTAAATCTTGATCAATATACGGTAAACATAGATGAATTTTTGAAAAATTCCTCGAGTGCAAACAATATGACAATTAGGGAACCCGTTATTGATCCCACTTGGCACTCTGATCCTCCGGGTCCTAGATTTAATGTTGGAGATCATGTGTTATTTTATGTAAAACATCTTGATGGAGATAACGTGTATTCGCAAAATTCTTTCACAATTCCAAATTCTTGTAATGCAAAAGATGTTTTTACACAAGATCGTTTTGCAGGTAATATTCTCACTATGACACAAAATGACATCAAAGTTGATTATGGTAAAAGTGGGGGAGATACAAACCATTTTGCTGCAAACATGCCAATTCAGTTTATGTACAGTGCACCTACTGATACACTATCTGGGAAGAACTCGTTCATTAAATATGAAATAGAGAATAATGACCATTATCATGGACTTGTTTTGAGCAAAGTAATCAACTTTAATTCTACAAAATGTGATTGGACACAATCAACAACATGGGAATTGAATCTACAAAGTGGAAGTTATTTTGCAAACATATACGTAAAAAACGATGATGGTACATTTAGGCCAACGTACAGCGCAGGTTTTTCTGTCAATCCATACGTGGCAAATGATTCATCATCGCTCAATTCTGAGAAAATTCCAACCGCTAGAACTCCAGAATTTCCCTTTGCAATTCCAATTTTATTGATAGGTGTTACATCATTGATTACATTCTACAGGATAAAATCAAGAAAATGAAAACTCTATCCATTGCAATGATTGTGATCTTGTTTTTTTCAATAACTCAGACAAGTTATGATTATCATGCATATGCACCAATCGAACCTGAATCAATAGAACAACTGTATAATGAAAGTGCAATAATTGTAGTTGGAAATATAGTCTCATCACATGAAATTCAAAACAGTACCAAAACAGAATATGTTATACAACCACAAGAGTATCTGAAACCTGCTAATTCTGGAAACATGAACAAACCAATAGTTGCACAGGGGGAAGGGAGCAAAACTCATCGTTTGATATATTATCCTGTGTATGAAGTTGGAGATAGAGTACTCTTCTTTTTACAAAAAAAAGATGATGGTTATTTTATATCATTGCATTCAATTTTTACAAAATCAAACTGCGATGGAAAACAATTACTTGCACTGAATTTTTCTCCCGGTGATTTTATTGTCACACAAGAAAATAATACGTACGAAAAAATGTTTACAGGAATACCTGTCAACATAACTGCCTATATTCATAATAATCCGGACTTAAAATCCAGATATGTGGATGTCAACTTTACAGTTCACACTCCGCGACCTGATCTTATCCTGACAGAAAAAAGGCATGTATTAATTGATGAATGCAAGGGATTTGCATCATCAAGCTGGAGTTTTGTGCCTACCGTCTCTGGGAGATATGGAGTTGATGTGATATCATATGATGAAAATGGAGTAGGATTTGGCGGAGGATCTTTTTGTTGCATCAATATGGTTGACAGAAATACTTCAAGTGAATCTAACATGTCACAATCTCTTGAAGACAAGCTTGGATTGACAGGGCCTCCTAAAAGTTCACTGTCACCATCTGATGTTGACAATAATTCGTGGCTATCTGTGATTGGGCTTGGTGGTATTGTTGGAGGCGTGGCAGTTACAATTTCCATATGTGTTATGAGGTTTAAAAAATAAAATGAAAACTCTACATTTTACAATGATTTTCATTTTTTCATTTATTGTATATGGTACAGGAGTAGCACATGGAGAACAACTTGTGCCAAAAACATTGACAGAATTATACCTTGAATATCAGGGAAAACTTGTCATAACAGGCCAAATACTATCTGTTTCTGAAATACCGCAAAAAAACCTGACATCATATGATGTCAAAATACAGAATTACATCACAAGACCACAACAGGGTTCTGTAATTACAGCCGTTTCCCCTAAAAACGATTCAAATCCAATCTTCAACGTCAATGACAAAGTCCAGTTGTATCTTGACAAAAATTCTACAGGATATGTAATTTCACCCTATTCATTCAAGATGTTAGGTAGCTGTTCAAGTTTTGGTCCATCATATGCAGATTTTGGACCATTATCTGGGGATGCTGCTGCATTAGTACCTTTTCGATTTACAGATTCTCAAGGGAATCCTGTATCTCCAATGGTGGGTCAGCCAAATCTTCTGTCACATGATGTATTCAATGATTCACCATTAAACAAAACCACTGTTGATCTAAATATCACACTAGACGGTAATCCTGTTCCAGTTTTTCATGATACAAAATATCTTGATTTGAAACCATGTACTGGAACTACATTAACATGGAATTTTGTACCTGCTCAAATGGGAAATTATACAGCTACTGTGAAACAAACTTTTGGAATTTATGACAATAAGATAAATCCAAGAAATTATACAGTTGCTAATTATGACTTTTTTCCCAGTCAAATACCTGTAGATAATTCATTGTTATCACCACTGGAACAATTCAGATCAGGAACCCTTACTCAGGATATAAAATGTGCACAAGGCTTTGAACTTGTAGCAAGATCAGAAGACGGTTCTCCGGCCTGTGTAAAATATTCTAGTGTACAAAAACTTGTAGATTGGGGATTGGTCCTTACAAGATTGTCGATATCTGATTTGAACGAAACATATGGCATTGGCGAGCAGATCAATGCTACCATTAATTTCCAAGGTATAATGCATTATTGCGATTATCCACGAATTCAAGTACTAGATTCAAATCAAAATGTAGTATTGAAAAGCAAAGAAAGAAACCTCATGTGCGTTTCTATTCCTTTCATTCCTTTACCATATGCAACTGAAAAATTTGATCTCCAGTCTGAATATGGTGGACCCATCGAGATAAACAATACCGGCAGTTATACAATAAAAATTTCGCTCTATGGAAATGATATTGAAAAAGAATTCACTGTTGATTCAAAATGAAAATTCTATACATCTTGATTTTATTTCTAATGTTTGTAATTCTAGTGCCACAATTAGCAAATGCTCAAGTGGGAAGAGTGTATTTTGGATCCCAACAACCGCAAATTACAACTTTTGGAAACAACATGAGTATAACGTGGCAATACTGGAACCCTGAACTAGTGATCAATCAGGTCACAAGCAATGATGATGGAACAACTTTGAGTGGAAAAATAATTTTGATGAAAAATAATACCGTGCTCTTTCCCAGTAATGTCAGGGATTCAAAGAATGATATTTACTACGCATGGTGGAACTATAGCATTCCTTTCACTCCCAGGTTATTTCTGACAAAGAGTTCAGATAACGGAATCATTATCGGCAACCCAGTACTGGTGGTTTCACATGATAATCACCCTAATGAATCAGTTGAACTTGAAAATCTATTTGCATCCGGAAAAAATGTGTATGCGATATGGTCAACGTATCGTGAAGTTGGCAGTACTGATTTTGGCACCATATTCTTGAGCAAAAGTATGGATGACGGAGAAACCTTTGACAGTCCAATTGCAATCAATGCTCCTGACACAAGTTGGTATGGTCTTGAGACTGTAACATCAGAAAACAAGACCTATTTTATGTGGCAATCACTAGTTCCACAAAGCTGCATACTTGGACAATGCAAATCACAAATCCACACAAGATCAATGGATGATAATGGTACCATGAACGAGATTTCAAACACAACCATCCAAGGTAACATCTCGCAGGCAAAAATTGCAGCATCAGGAAATGATGTATACATTACAGGAGTCATCTTTGAACCAAATTCAACTAGCACCATGACAAGTGGATTGAAGACATACCTGCCTTCCATATCCTCACAGTGGGTATTTTTTTCAAAAAGCTCTGACGGTGGAAACACATTTGGAGAGATGAAAAATCTTAGTGGGTCTAGTTTTTACTGTATACCTAGTAACCTAAACTATCAATGTAATCTAGGATCTGCAAACTCGTACATATCAGGAGATCATGTTTATACAATCTGGGATGAATCCGATTATGCAGACAATACGATCAAGGCATTTCTTGTTACTAGTACGGACAATGGCAGTACATTTGGCAAGATATTACAATTAGAACCATATGGATTTGATGATATGATGTGTCCTACTTTGGATCAATGCATTAGCGTACAACTTCCACCGGAATCTCCAAATGCCGTATATCTTACATGGGCTACGACCAACTTCAAATGGACATCTGCTGGGCATATCATATTTGCCAAGAGTACTGATGGAGGAAAAACACTTGACTATCTTGATGTTACAAACTCCACTGGAATTGAATTGTCTCCTGTTGTGGCTTTGGGTCCTAACAATGTGGTATACCTTGCAGGATTGAGACCAGGCTTTGAAGAGGGAAATCATGCGTTATTTTCTAAAAGTAATGATGGTGGAAATTCATTTAGTAATGCAACGGATTTAGATATGTTACAAGAAGCATCTGTTCCTGAATTTCCTATGACATCCATCATACTTGTAGTCAGTATTGCATCCATGATTGTATTTCACAGGAGTAGATTTTAGAAAATGAAAACTATCCACACTACAATGTTCACAATTCTTACATTCGTATTTGTTTCCATAATTTCAAACATCCGTTTGTCAAGATCATGTCTTATATCACACGTGTAATGTCTCTAGTAAATGCCTGAACTTGATGATTTAACAAAAGCAAAGATAGTTGCATTAATCCTAGACAAAAAAACCGAGGTTGCATTGGAAAGACTAAGCGAATTGTACAAGGTTGATACCCCTAAAGTTGTAGTAGGTACAATCAAGAAGAAAAGAAGAACAGTATATGCAGTGTATGTGGTACAAGAAAAAAAGATCTATGCGTTAAACTCTGATATTTTCTACAACCCGTTTATTATGCTACATGAATATTATCACCATATTCGTTCCAAGCTTGGAACGCACAGAGGTTCTGAAAAACATGCCAACATGTATGCCCAAGAATTTATTGATTCATACATGAGAATTGCAGACAAGATAAATCAAGGCATAGAATGAGAGATGGGCAAATTGGAAAATTCTATAGTAAACAGGCTATCGTCTAACCAAAAGAGATTCTTTGCTGAACTAATTGGGACGTTTACCATAGTTGTATTTGCAACAGGCTCTGCAGTTTTAGATACAAAATATGTTGGAACGTTTGGTTTGTGGTTTGTAGCGCTAGCTCCTGCTGTAGCAGTAGCGTGCATGGTTTATGCATTTGGAAAGATATCCATGTCTCACTTTAACCCTGCAGTAACAGTCGGGTTTCTTATTACTAAACACACACCAAAGAATCTCCTTCCACTGTATATTGCGGCAGAGATAATTGGCGCAATACTTGGGAGCATATTTGTAAAATGTGTCATTGGTACACAAGCAAATATTGGTGCAAATGCGCCTGACTATCATTATTCAATTCCACTCATAATTGGAGTTGAGGTTTTGGCTACTGCTCTACTGATGGCAGTGATTCTAACAGTTGTTCATACCAAGGGATTGAAAGGTTTTGGTGGAATGGTGATAGGTGTAATGATAGGACTGGACATTTTCTTTTTGTCATTTATCTCTGGTGCTTCGATGAATCCTGCAAGGTCTTTGGCACCTGCCCTGGTGTCAGGTTACATGAATAATTTGTGGCTATACTTGACTGCAACATTTGTTGGTTCTAGCACTATCGCACTTGTTTACAGTAAATTTTTCAAAAGGGTACCTGTACCGGAATTATGATTGTACAGTATGTTTTTCATAGTATATGTAAAAACTGTAGTCAATTCTTAGATATGTGTTAAACGTATGAATTGTGCAGTCTGCGATTTGTCATTAAAGATTGCGATTCCTTCCGGAATTAGGAACGGAGTTACCAAAGTGAGGAACTCAGAAACACAAGACGTGATCTGAATGATCCTCTAAAAATTACATGTTTAGAATCTATGCCTTGTGCAGACATTGTAATTGTCTTGAGTGTTGAAAACTAGAACAATGTCACAATGGAGTTTTGAAGCATCATGATACCGTACAATTTCCAAGCATGATTTACACACAAATCTTAAATGAGATAAAAGTTTAGCAATTTGAATTGAAAAATTTGCAGGTCTTGATGCTTACAATGATATTCATAATGATCATGATATCTTCTTTCTACATACCGTCTAGTTTTGCAACAAATCTCGGACCTTTTGGGGGTCATATTGTGTTTAACACTGAAAAAAGTTCTTACTTTCCAGAAGAACATGTTACAATATTTGGCACATATGTATCCAATAATACCATACAATTATCATTATCAGATCCTCATGGAGTTGTAGTACAATCCGTCCAAACGGTTACAGACAAGACTGGACACTTTTCATCATCTGACATTCAAATTCCAATAGGTGCAATACCGGGCATTTGGATGACTAGAGCAACAAGTGGAGTTTTTCATACCAATGTGGAAATCAATGTAGTTTCATCTATTACAATAGGTCCTACGGGTCCAATTGATGTCTCCAATATACAAATTCAACCTTCAACTGTTAAAGTTGGAGACAAGTTTGCAATAACTGCAACTCTTGTCAACAATTCTCCTAATTCAATATCTATAGGCCTTTCTCCATGTGGAGAACCGTTTCCGATATACTTTGACAATCACACAATAATTTATCAGGAAGAGAATGTCACATGTGCAGATTATATTCTGCAAGAAAGACTAGACCCTGGCAAGAACACTACGCAAACCAGTCCTAATGCTATAATCACTACTGGAAAACCAGTAGTAAACTTGCCTCCCACAGTATTTTTCAAGGCAGTACAAGCCGGGATTGAAAATGCGACCATATCATTTGCATATGATATCATGAATCAATCTGATTCTAATCAAACACAAATCCAGAAAACCGCATCAAAATCATTCTTGTTTATGATATATGACAATAAAACAGATTTCTCAAATGGTTCATACACAGATCAACCTGCCACAAATACAATAGATTCTCCGCTACAACAATTACGATCAGGAATAGAATCAGAAAATGTCGAGTGTGATACTGATTTTCAATTAATCCTAAAAAGCTCTGACAATTTTCCTGCATGTATCAAGAAAAGTGATGTATCTGATTTCATGTCAAGACCCTGGGCAACCCGAGAGATAAGCGTAGAAAATACCGGACAGTCATTTAATTACACAATAATTGGAGGACAGATTGAGAATGCAAAAGAAGACATGTCAAATAAATCCCTTGTAGTGACAGTCAATACAATGGGAAACGGGACACTTGTGGCCAACATTCCAAGATCATTGCTTGACCCACACATGAATGGTCAAGATGCAGCATTTGTTGTTCTGGGAAATGGCCAAGGAATACCGTTTAGCCAAACAATGACTACAATTACACAAAGAACACTCTACATTCCATTTCAATATGGTACATCAACTATTGAAATAATTGCACCTGAATCAATACGATAGAAAATGATGTATCTCCTAATGATTATTGGTTTACCGTTTTGAAACTATTACTTTGAATCATTTACAGTCTCTGATTCAGGTTGTGGTGCACTGTCTGTCTTTTTTGACCTTGAAATTACTATGCTCAGTATGATGTACAGCCCAATGAATGTGAGTTGGCAGACTTCGATTGGCTGCGCTAGTATGGCCTGGCCAATTCCCATTTGTTTATGCATTCCTCCTGGTGGCATGTTTCCACGAGTGAAATTGCCTTGGTGCATAGCACCCTGTGGTCCACCGCCAGGCATTTCATTGGTCTGAGGTAAAAGATGGAGCATACTTGTGAGCCATAATATGAAAAATACTGCTGTTCCAATGATTCCAATTATTTGCCATACTTTGCCCCATCGTTTTATGACTGGAACTGCCCAAAAGACTTGGAGTGCACCCCCTACTAGAAACAAAATTCCTTGTCCCAAGTTATGTGACAAGGCACCAGGGGCCATCTTCAAGTGTAAAATTCCTGCAATTATCGTAACTGCAGCTGCAGCAAATGATAGGATCAAAATTCTCTTATCAGTACCTTTTCCAAATATTTGGCTCATTTTTAATAGGTTGTCAGTTGAGTGATTATAATAGCATTAGCTAACAAAGTTCATGAACAAAGTGTCACAATTCTTTATTAAATAAATTTGGTATCTCAAACAAAGATTGGATGGCAATTACTGTATGCAAATATTGCCAATGTAAATTCTGAAAATATTTTATGAAAATAAATTTCAAACCAGCACAATAAAATTAATTTCTTGCAAGCGTGAAAAAATATTTTTTAGGAAAATATCTTTACGATCCATATGACACTTAGAAAAGATACGCGAGTTTTATAAGAGATGAAATCTTTGTTATGCTAGTCATGGGTAAAAACCATCTGTGAATATGTGCGCCAAATGGTTTTCATCAAACCCTGACTATATTTTAAAAAATAATTTGTGTTAGATTTGTTTCATGGTATAATGCTTGCTGCATTAAAATGTCTATGGGAATTATGTAGTATCAATAGGATAACTGTAATTTCTTTTACAACAGAAATATCATAGTTGGGTATCATGATAGGAAAAGTCTTTGAGCGGAATCTTTTCTGATCTCCAGCTAGCTTTATTTCGATCAAACGAATTAAATCAAAACCGTTCTAAATGGAACCATGCCGACATGTAAGGAATGTAGCACAGTTTTTTATTCAAATGAAGGCCTTGAAGTTCACTTGATACACGCTCACAAAAAGGGCATGATGGACAACTTTTCCAAGTAAACAAGAGACACATTTTCATTTATTTTTACGGTCTTGAAAATTTTGTAGCCAAGTTTTTGATAAAGTAGGATGTTTTTCTCACTTTTGCTTCCTGTGAAAAGTTCGAATCTTTTACAGGTGCCAAACGTATGTTCTATTTCGTCAATCAGTCTAGTTCCAATGCCTTTGTTTTGGAAACTTGGGTGGACCATTAGCCTTCCAATGTGACAGGTACCGTCTTTTTCAAACGCTCTGATTGACCCTATTATGGTGCCATTCTCTACTGCCTTGAGAAATTTCTTGGTCGAAAAATCATCATGCATCTCTTGCAGAGTCTGCGTCATTGGAGGTATCGTAAAGTCATTGTATAGTTCTGCTTGGCTTACATATGATGTTCTCTGTAGGTCAAGTATAATCTCTAGATCAGAAATGTTTGCTCGAGTTATTTCCACTAGTGATTTTTTCAAATTATCAAACAAAAATCTTTGGAAAATATGAGAGAAAATCTACACCAATGTTTTAAACCATGCATATCCAGTACTTGTACCATGAAGACTCTATACTTGGGACTGGTTGCAATTATTCTTGTTATAGGAATTGTATCATTGGGAGGGGGTGAAATTCGTGTATATGCATTTACTCCATCAAACGATCTCGGGGATGGAAATATTTTTTCAATGACTGTAAATGGCGCATTTTTTCCTGGCAATTATCTTGAAATCAATGGAAATCTAGTCACAGTAGATCCAATCAAGATAACCCTAGACAATCCACAAGGTGTAACAATTGTATCTAAAACTACATTTAGTGACAGGACAGGAAATTTTATTTCAGAATTAAAGATACCAAATAATGCCACATCTGGAACATGGAATATCGTAGGGACCAGTGGCATCTACTACAAGGAATTGAATTTTACAATTGCTGATAATTCTATATCTAACACATGTTATGCAGGTGACTTGTGTCCAAGCGTTTTACATGTGATCTCAAACGCCACATCTGCATGCTGCTACATGCCTGGAGCAAACTCTACAACTCTGCAATCACCACTAGAACAATTCAGAACAGGTGTAGAACCGGGAAATGTGCAATGCAATACTGATTTCGTACCCATATTCAAGATAGAAGATGGTACCTATGCCTGTGTACAACCTCAAACCAAAATACAATTATTGAAACGAGGATGGGGAGTTGAGGGTCTTACGCATACTACGGCTATCATATCTCAAAATGATGCTGGTGGTGTCAGTATAAATCCAACAAATGATATAAACAATACAGGAACAACAACAATTGGAAATCGTACATTTTATTTCATAACGCTGGGCGATAATCTTACCACCTATCACGAGGTGGCTGCAATACCTTTTACATTTCACAATCTCAACTTTACACTATTTCCAAGTGTATTTTCTGGTGGGCCTCCTGGCTCGTGTGGAAATACAAACTTTGGTTCTGAAGTCAAATTCTCGGATGGGACATATGAAAAACTTGCAGTAGGTATTCCGGGATATCCCTGCATAGACAACTATACCCAGACTGATTTTCAAAATCATGGCAATGTCCAAGCAGGACTACAAGTATACAATGGAAAAGTAAGATTACTAGTTAGTGATAATGAACTAGTTCCGCCTGTGCTACATCTTTCTCTTTTAATTGATAGTCAATATGAAAATCCTGCAGAGCCAGTACGCATAGACATTCTACTCAACAATACGAGTTCTGGTTCATTGACTCTGGCAAAATCAGACAATTGGCCACGCAATGATCTAAAATCGGGCATGTGCTCAAACCTTCCAATTGGAATATCAATTCTACAAGGCAACTATGATATTCAAAACATGACTGGTGCAAAAGCACTTGTAATCTATCAGAATGTTCCATGCCCTCTTTTACCTACCATCAAAGGCTACACGTTTGAGCCTCAAAGCACAAATGCTATACAAGAATGCGATACCTTGTTTTCCTGTACTGGGCCAATAGATGTGAAAGCGCATCTTGAGATAAACGGGTTTGTCGATAACAATGGTCAGCATCAATCATTTAGTGTTGGTGCATATACCATAGTTGCAGGAGATGAGTGGGGCGATATCACAATACAGCATTTTACAGAAGCTGATGCTATAGCATATGGTACAATCTTGAATAGAAATTGATTTGGATGGAAAAGGTTTGCTAACAATTACGATCGTGTCATGGAAAAGTACCATGAAAGTATTATATCGGTAAACTTTGAAAGTATGGTAATGGAGATGTTCAAAGAATTGAAATATTCATCCATGCCTGTGGATGTGCTTCTAGGTCGTACGCTAAATGATGTTGAAATAAAATTTGCTCCGAAAATACTTTATGTCAAGGGAACAATACGCATTCCTTTGCCAAGGCCTAGGGTGTCAATAATTGGTTCAAGAAAAGCATCACCAGAAGGACTCGAGAATGCTAAAAAAATTACAAAAACTTTGGTGGAAAAGCAAACTGTGATTGTTAGCGGACTGGCAGAAGGAATCGATACATCTGCACACCAATCATCTATTGCACTAGGTGGTAAAACTGTTGCAGTTCTTGGAACTCCGTTAAACAAGACCTATCCAAGTAAAAACTTTGAACTTCAACAAGAAATTATGAACAACCATCTTGCAATTTCACAGTTTCCAATAGGTCACACAACTACCCCTAAAGATTTTGTACTCCGTAATAGGACTATGGCACTAATCTCTGATGCTACAATAATTGTTGAAGCTGGGGATACAAGTGGTTCGTTACATCAAGGTTGGGAAGCACTTAGACTGGGACGACCTTTGTTTATTTGGAAATCTGTCTTAAATAACACTCAGTTGAGCTGGCCAAAAAAGATGTTACAATATGGAGCAATGGAACTTTCTGACCCTGCTGATATGTTCGAAGTTTTACCGTCCCATCTTGAAATGCTAGATGTACTCTAATAAGAAATTGTCATGCACTTTTCTACGATAGAGTTTTGTTCTCTTTTGGCATATTCTCCACGTGGGGATTCGAACACTCAAGGTCTTTCTAGAACGGTTATGCGGACACTCAAAAATGACGAATATGTAAAACTGAGATCAAATCAGATTTTAATGTCCGATTATGTCGCAGATCGGATAAAGTACAACATCAACAAAATGCCATTTGCAGATTATTTTAAAACAAATCCAGTTCTAGTTCCTACTCCGAACAGTTCATTGAATAAATCAGGAACTCTTTGGGTTCCTCAACGTATAGCTACAGCACTAGTTAGAAAAGGTCTTGGGAGCAAAGTTGTAGAATGTCTTAGTCGTGTTACTCCATTACCAAAATCTGCTACAAGCTTGGCAGCAAATAGGCCCAAAGCTTTTGAACATTATGATTCAATGAAAGTTAAAAAAATATTGGATGAACCGCGTGAAATTCTTTTGATAGATGTAGTCACACGAGGATCTACGCTTCTTGGTGCGGCAAATAAATTGGCAGATGCTTTTCCTCATGCACGCATTCGTGCATTTGCTGCGATGCGAACAATAAGTTCTCAATCTGATTTTACCAAAATCAATGATCCGTGTATGGGGACAATCACTCTTGTAAATGAAGATACATTCAGGGAACCGTAAGAAAAATCAGATACTGTCACTTTAACGCATTAGTACAGTTATCAAAAAATCCACATGCTTTGCATTTTGGTTTGCTGTTGTGGTGTACCAATTCGTCCCACTCGAGACACTTTTTGGTAAACTGGGACAAGTAATCAAACAACAATTCTGTATGGGCTTGGGTTACGGTATCCTTGTATGTCTTGTAGATTGATTTTGTTCTGCTATCAACGATATTAACCTGGTACATTTTCTTGTCATGTGGAATTGTAGCCCATCCGCCAAATTCATCCCCCAGATAATATTTTGAATCAAGATATGTGAGCACCTGGAGCAGCTGACTGATGTATGGCTGTGACATGGTGTCATAGCGCCTTGGGTTTGTTGCATGTTTGTCATCAGAGACTATCAAAGTTTGATTCTGACGAATTACCTTGTCTGCTCTTCCAAACAATACCAGTCTTGCCTGACCTTCCCTGAAATCAAACTGTCTTGTAAATAATGTCTGGATGTCTTCTCGCATGAAATTAAGGTCTGTCTTTTTGTCTTCCAGTCGGGTTTTTGTGAGTGGGACTTGGATTGTAGTCTCTTTTTCTATTCTTTCTGCTTCCTCGTGGTGCTCTGTACCTAATACCATTTGAGCAGTCTCTGCGCGAACGCCTTCAATGAAAAACGGTATCTGAAATTCACAGTATCCCATGGCGCCTGTAAAATCAGTTACAAATGCCTTGACCTGGCTTATGCCGTTCTCGTCCTTGTCTATTTCTATCGTAGGGTATCTTGATGGACTGGTCTAGATAAGATCTACTTGGTAACGATCAGTGAGCTGTAGTTCTTGCAGTTTTATCTTTCTTTGATGATCCTTAGTTCTTTTTGTAGCAATCTCAAATACTAGTTTGTCAATGTAAAATCCTTGTTTTGAATCCAGATTCAATTTATACATTATCGCTTTTCCCACAATTCTTGTTCTGGATAAAACTCCTTGCTGTTCTAGATTTTTTATTTCATTTAATGCAGTCTTGAAAGAGACTCTAGAGTTCTTGGCAATATCTGAAACAGAGTAATCACAATTCTTGAAAGTTGCAAGAAAATCTAGAATCTTTGATGTACTATTATGAAATATGCTCTCCAGCAAGCCGTTTTTTAACATTTTATTTGAGTTTGATCTTTTGCTTGTACTCAACTATTGTAGTCTTTACCAATTAATCCTAATAAGATTATCAATTGTTATGTAAATAATTACATAATTGATAGAAAACAAGAGAAATCATTTGTCATGACAAATTTGTTGTTACAGATTAGGACCAATTTTTTGCAATATGTTCCATGATGCTTTTGTGAAATCAATTCTCAAATTTTTGGGAATGTATGGGTTGGCAGATCCGTGCAAACGCTTCATCATTTTTTCATCTGCAAGCTTCTTTGATATGGTCTTGACAAAATCATTGTAATCTATGTTAGCTGATTTGAGAACATCCTTTAGTATTGAAACAATTTTGTCCATGTTGTTGTTTAGTTTCAAGCCGTAATACAGATCATAGACATCCTTTCCTTCGTTTCTTTCATAAAATGCCTTCATCTTCTTTGCTATGAGTGTTTCAAAGGAGTAGACAGGTATGCCGTTTAGACTCAATGGTAATATCTCACTTTGTGCTCTAGATGTCACATCTAATCCTGTCCTTGACTCACTTATGTTAAACTCAAGCTGAATGTTATCCTTCATTCCTATTTCGTTTTGAAATTTACAAAAGAACAAGATTATGTTCTTCCTTCTGGACTCTTTTGGAATATCATATGAGCTGCTTAGGAGAGGAATTATCTTGTCTTTGATAAACCGAATCTTATCTTCTCTTCCAGTCTTCTTCTTGAAGAAAATATACATATCAATATCCTCTGAGAACCTTTGCACTTTTCCAAAGAATATTTTGTTAAGAGGTGTTCCTCCCTTGCATATGATATCTGCATGGTCTTTGATCTCATTGGATAAAAAAGCAGGGCATATCTTTTCCCAGATGTCAAATACTCTGGACTCTTTCATGACATATTGTAATCCTATTCCATTTTTTGCAGATGCTTGTCTTGCTTCTCTTAGACTAACCATTGTACCACCATGAAAGAAGATTCTTTTTTCCTATATTGTCTACTATCATCCACTCTTTGTTGTATTCACCTCCGCTCTGACTGAAATCAAGTTTGGTCTTGTTCTTTATGCGAGACTTTAGATAATCAATGAAATCATGAGGCTGTTCAAATTCTGTTTCTTTGAAAAGTGATAACATGTATCCAATCTTTTGACACATACTAGAAGAGCCGAATTTTTCTAGATGTTTTTCCATCTCCTTCCAGTCCATGTTTTCTGCACTGTAGAGCGATTTTAAGATCTCCGGATATCCTCCAGAATACTGCGGGTTGTGAAAGCAATCAAAAAATGTTTTTGCAATGGTAGAAACTGTATATTTTCCACTTGTTTCAAAGCCGGTGTATCGCCTTCCAAGTTTAACTGCCTTTATTTCATAATGTTTCAAAAGTGGAATTGTTTCTGATTTTTCTTTTGTAGCTACGTAGATAGTAAATGGCTCGTACTCACTTAATCCATGCACCTTTAGAGCACTTTGAAATGCGATGTATCCTTTGAACATCTTTAATGCGACCTCCATTGGGTCTTCAAGATACACTTTGCCCTCCATTGCAGTTGATGCTGGTAGGCGCAAGTATACTCCCTTGCCCACCCCTTTTATCCAACCTTTCTTCTCAAGCCTGTTCACTAGAACATACAGATAGCTTGCAGCAAGACCGATTTTCTTGAGATTTAATTCGGAAACCTTGAAAGTGTTCTTGTCCATGCTTTCAAGATACAAGTATAGCAGTTGTTCCTTGTGACTGAGGGGACTTGGAGAGAGTTTCAAGTGCATAATCTAACTATGGTTGTTAGATTTTAAATCCTTTTCTCCGTGACTGGAGTTTTAGGCATTGTTTCTAACAATAATCGTTAGATTCATGTATTTTTTCTCACTATCCAGCCTTGCCTTTTTAGACTCGTTAATTGCTAATTTCGTTTCTTGCAGAACAATTCCTGAAACTTGCAGTTTTGTCGCTGGAAAGGTTCTGACTTGTACTCTTGAACTGAAAAATGAAGGAGTTGAAATGATCATACTAGTGGGAACTTGGAGAAAAATTTGGAAGAGATTTTGTAGCCTATGACTTTTCCGAGCGTCTGGTGTATTAATTCCAACATATCAAATCATTTTATATCGTATTTTTTTAAAATAAATAAATGCAGAAAGTACTAGTTGCAATAATTTTTATCGCATCTGTATTTGTCCTACCAGCATTTTCATTTGAAGTCTCTCCAGTAAAGGTTGGCGCAAACCCTTGGGCTGTATCAGTAAATCCGACTAGCAACAAGATCTATGTTACAAACTCGGGAAACGATTCAGTCTCTGTAATTGATGGCAAGACAAACACCGTAATCAAAAATATCATTGTGGGAGATAATCCCACAGGTGTTGCGGTAAACAAGGTGACTGGCATGATTTATGTTTCCAAGTTTAGCTCACCCACAGTCTCTGTCATTGATGGTACCACTGATACTGTAACTGGAACCATTCCAGTTGGAAACCAGCCAAATGGTATTGGGATAAACGAAGCAACAGATACTGTCTATGTCACAAATACAAATTCTGGTACTGTATCAGTAATTGACGGCAAGACTGATACCGTAACTGGAACCATTCCTGTAGGTGCACGTCCTACTGCAGTAGCTGTAAATTCTGCTAGTGGGATGGCCTATGTCACAAACTCTGGTGCAGGAACTGTATCAGTCATTGATGGTACCACCGATACTGTAATCAAGACCATTCCAGTTGGCGCTGATTCTACTGGAGTTGCAGTGGATTCTGTGGGAAATGTCATCTATGTAACCAGTTCTAAAACATCTGAAGTTTTTACAATTGATGGTGCCACTAATACTGTAATGCATAACATTGCAGTGGGTGCAAACCCTGATGGTATTGCAATCGACTCGAATCTTGACAAGATTTACGTTGCAGACTCGGGCGGTGGAACTATTTCAGTAATTGATGGCAAGACTGATACTGTATCTGGGACAATACCTGCTGGAACACACGTATTTGGCATTGATGTCAATCCGTCTACTGGTTTGGTCTATGCAGGAAATGATGACCCTGGAGTGGTGTATGTTGTATCAGACCGTGAAATCCCGCAAACAAGCAATGCCATCTTTGAAGGCTTGATACAATTCTTTTCGCATCTTTTTGGGCTGGGTTGAAAAGTCTCTGGTGTTGGAACTGACAAATCGGTAACGTATCTACCAATCATTAAATAGAATTGGAACGATACCAGTAATCGGCGAAAAAATAATGAAAGTTAATGGTTATGCAGCACAAAATGCCAAGGCAACACTTGGACCATACTCGTTTGAGCGACGCGAGCCTGGGGACAATGATGTTGTTGTGGATATACAATATTGTGGAATATGTCACACTGACATTCACCAAGTGGGCGACGAGTGGGGTGGCTCGATATTTCCAATGGTTCCAGGACATGAGATAACAGGAATCGTATCTCAGATTGGACCCAAGGTGACAAGATACAAGCTAGGTGACAAGGTTGGTGTTGGATGTTTTGTAAATTCATGTCGCAAGTGTGATGCTTGCAAGAAAAATTTGGAACAGTATTGTACTGATGGAATGGTTACAACGTATAATGGAACTGATAAAGATGGTGCTGTAACTTTTGGTGGATATTCAACTAGAATTGTAGTTGATGAAAATTATGTATTACGTATTCCAGATTCTTTGCCACTTGATAGAGCAGCACCACTCTTGTGTGCTGGAATAACACTGTATTCTCCTTTGATGCACTGGAAGGCAGGTCCTGGGAAAAAAGTTGCAGTGATAGGACTTGGTGGCATTGGTCACATGGGGGTAAAAATTGCACATGCACTGGGCGCTGAAGTTACAGTTTTGAGCCAGTCGTTGAGAAAACAAGAAGATGCAAAAAAACTAGGTGCTGATAATTTTTATGCAACATCAGACCCTGAAACGTTTGAGAAATTAAAGGGGCATTTTGACTTGATAATAAATACGGTATCAGCTGATCTTGACTGGAATGCATATCTTGAGCTTTTGGCTCTTGATGGTTCCATGGTGGTAGTTGGCATTCCTGAGAAACAGACTACAATAGGCGCGTTTCCGCTAGTTGCTGGCCGTCGCAGTCTTGCAGGTTCTCTCATTGGTGGGATAAAAGAGACACAAGAGATGCTAGACTTTTGTGCTAGACATGGTATTTCAAGTGAGATTGAATTGATTCCAATTCAAAAAGTGAACGAGGCCTACAAGAGAATACTTGCAAGCGATGTAAGGTATAGGTTTGTAATTGATATCAAGTCGCTTGAACAACAATAGACGTTTTGTGCCATTATGTGACCATAAATGTCACAAAAAAATCATGTGGGTTAATGGTACCATGTGAAATTTGACCATCTAGTTTTTTGGGAATTATACCAATAATATTATAATTTTTACAAGAAAATGATGTTTTTTTTGGAGCTGATTGATAAAAAATTTTCGACGCGCACGTTTTTGGTGTGCGCGTCGCCAGTGGAGAATATCGTGTCAAATTTTACCCCAGGTCAACCCCCCTCCAAAACCCTTTCAGACATTGTATCCAAGATTGAGCAAGAAAACCTGATCTTTACCAACAAGCAGGCGCTCAACTCTTTGCAGCTACCAACAAAAATTCTTGGCAGGGAAGAGCAAATGGAAAAATTGGTCAGATTTCTGTTGGGGTATAGACAAGGACACGTGGTTCCTTTCATATCCATATACGGTCGGAGTGGTTCTGGAAAGACCACGATTGTGCAACATGTGATTAAAGAATTGGACGAATTTGATCACATCTTTGTCAACCTTCGAAAAGCTGGAACAATCTTTGCTGCAACAAACTTGATCTTGGAAAAACTGGGCCAGGAAATTGTACGAGGCTCAAACAGCACCAAAAATACTGCGTTTGATAGGATAAATTTTGCAATCAGTCTAAGACTGGAGAAAAATCCGAAACGACTCTTTGTGATGGTACTAGATGAATTTGATACCATTTTCAACGACCCAAGGGGTAGGCCATCTGATTTCATTTACAAACTGATTGAGCTCGGAAATGATCTTTCCAAAAATGGATTCATGTTTACAGTGATTGGTATTTCAAACGACGTACTTGCTGAATACGAAATCGAGGACAGGGTCAAGTCAAGAATTGGTACATCAGAAATATTTTTCTCACCGTATCATCAGGGGAATGTTTTGACCATACTTGAAGAGCGAGCCAACAAGGCATTTGCATTAAAAATTGATGGTTCCGTATTGGAGCATTGTGCACGACTTGCATCAGAAGACCATGGTGATGCAAGAAGGGCAATTGATCTGTTGCGTGTTGCAGCCGAGTCTGCAAGTGCTGCCGGTCAACCGCTTGCTGTATATCATGTAGACTGGGCTGCACGTGAGTTACACAAGGACCGGCTGGAAAATATTCTAACCGAGTCGTCGTACAATTTCAGGCGGGTGCTTGCGTCACTTGCAAGAGTTACATATCTTAGCAAACAAGAGTGGCATTTCACCTCGGTGATTGTCCAGCAGTACAAAAAAGTGTGGCGCGACAAGGTGCAGCCTTTGAGCTATAGAAGAATATCAGAGACACTAAACGAGATGGAAGGCATGGGAGTGGTTGTATCCCATGCGACCTCACGGGGCAGACATGGATTTGGAAAACAGTATAAACTTGAAATGGACCCTAACGTGGTAGGCAGGACACTAGATGCCAATTGGTGGAGTGGACTAAAATCCGGAGAAAAATTACACGCAAGTTTGATTAAAAGCTACAAGAAAAGGGGCCTTGTTTCTGAACAACAAAAAAACAGAGCAGTACAGAACGAGGCCGTTGATGCCGCAGAACAGCATTACGACGACTTCATCTGGCAGGATGGGGAATCTGACTCGGACGATCCTGTTGATGACAAGTGGGGTTCTTGATATGGAAGAAAAAATTTCAAAAAGCAGGGGAGACAAGAATACGTTGGAGCATATCCAAGAACGACAAATGCTTGAGATGGAAATAATTCTGCAATTACATGACAAGGGGATTCGGGTGGACAAGAACTTGATTTTGGAAAAACTTGCAAGCGCGGATTTTGAGACGAGCTTGCGTACGTTGGAGAGAGACATTGCATCTATTATTGCAACTGATGTTGGTGCCATAATGGGTCCAAGTTACTCTGGACTTGCTGCATATCCTGGTATGAGATATATGAAAATGATGCAAGGTGAAAAAGATGGCACATCTGTTGACCTGTTAGATGGGTTGCAGCTTCATGGGAAAAATATACGCGAAACTATACAAAAAGCTACTGTGAAAAACAAAAAGAAGCTTGACAAAATAATGCATGACATGGACAAGTTCAAACGAGATCTTGAAAAAATCAAGAAAGAAGAGAATGCATTTCGTTCCAAGTATGGACATTTGATGTGAACGTTTTAGTTTACTTGTCTTTGTCCATTTGGTCTGTGAACCGTTTTTTCAACGGTTCTTCCAATCGTTCTCTTTTGTACATTAGCCAAGGTTTTTTCTTATTGTATGAGATTAATCAAGAATATCTAGTTAACAATGGCGTACCTTAATTGGCTTTGAATGACTAGATTCTATAATAATTCATTTCTTGTTGAATGGTGCTAAATTCCACATTAGAGTCTGTTAATGTTTCAAGCAACTCCCAGTCGATATGATTGAATTTCTTCCTTGCCATGGTACGCAGATCATCTGCATCTTGAAACCTAGCAGCCCTGTGTTTAGCCACTATGAGCGTCTCTATGGATGCAACCTTTAGAGTTTTTCCTTTTTTTCCTATTTGGATGTCTACTGCAGTTCTTATCACATCAGCAAGTGGAATTCTACTCACATCTCTAGTATAGATGTCAACTTTGTACCCTCTAGGAGTTCTTCTGACCAATTTTCCATTCTCTTCAAATTGAAAATATTCTTTTTCTTCTAGAAACTTGTCGGTCAGATCTTGTACTACAGCAAAATCCAAATCTGCAGATTCTCTATTGATTTTGGTGTGAAGCATAACAGCCACTGCGCCAATGAAAACGACCTCGCCAAGATCTTCCACAATATTTAGTGCTTCTCGAACTAGATCATTCATGCACTAATCTTGCCTTTGGCATATCTTCTTGTACCTTTTTCACATATTCTATTGGAAACTGTCCCTTGACAGAAAGATAATCTCCGTATAACAATTCTAGTGCTATTGCATCAAGCAAGCTCCTGCCATCGTTTGCTATGCAATCCAAGTATACCCGCTCCACTTCATTGATAAAATTCCCTATCTTTGGCAAGAGTACAACATGACCGCTATTTCCTTCACTAAATTTGTTATTTTTTAGGAACTCTGATGCCTTGTCCATGTCATTGACATATATGAAAAAGTCCGAAGGTGTCTGGAATTTTGTCAGTTCCCATGCGGCATAATCAAGAGTAGTCAGAAATTTTTCTGGCAGTTGTTTTTTTGCAAAATTTATGTCTAGTTCATTATAGTATCTGCCAAATCTCCGGCCATTTTTCAATGCAATAAGAGATGGAATTAGTTTTTTTAGAACTGGTGCAGGCTGCAAGATTGCACCCCGTTTGATCTCAAAAACACCTCGCCTGAAATTAGCCAAGCCAACAGAATTTAGGTCATGTAATCTCCTATACACAGTCCTAGTAGAAGCAGTTTCTGATTTTGCATTTTTTATACTATAAAGTGGTTTGGCACTAAATCCCTGTGCAAACGGAATTATGGAATCAATTTGATTATAGATTGATTCCACTATCTTGTGTAGCTGGCCATCGTCCAATACACGTATTTCTTGGTTTTGCATGGTATAATATGACATGAATGAGTAATAAGGTTTTAGAAAATTTGTCAAAACTATATAAGATCAACTTGCTAAAAGATCATATATTATATTTAACATTACCGATCAAAAAGTAATGTTTATCAAATATTAGAGCATTGTTTTTCACATGGCACAATAAGAATGAACTCCAAATCTACAACTCACAATTTCAATAAACCATTTGGTTCTACTCTCCTGACATTATCATGCCATTTTTCGTGATATTCTTCGTGCTCTGTATGGATTGGAACCAAAGTTTTTGCCTGGGTTTCTTCAATTACTTCTTTAATCTGGTCACCAGAACCATGTCCTGAAACATGAGTAAGATTCCAGTGCTCATCTTTTGTTAGCAAGCCAAAGTGTACCAGCCATCGCTTTACTCGCATGTGGTCTAGGGCCATCTCATCGTCAAATGGCTCTGTTGAAGATCGTATGTAACTTGAACCCTCTGTGGGTCTGACATCAATTAGCTGCTGTAGTTGATAGTCATTGCAGTAAAATATTGTCTCTTTTTGGTGCGATGATACATCTCTGTAATCAATTGCATTTTGATAGTCTAAGAATTCCTGCTCCCATTTTTTATAGTCCTGGAATAGTTGTTTTCCAGTCCAGTAATTGATATCCTTGTCTTTTAATCCCCAGGATTTTTTTGGAATGTATATTTTTATTATTTTATCATCAGGTCTTGGAAACACTGACTTCCAGTGCTCTGATGTTTGGAACAGTTTGAGTAGGTATGCCTGTTTCAAGTCAATTACAAGATCTCGTCCTGTTTCCTTTGCAGCATTATAAAATGAAACTAGCCTATCCAGGTCTCTTGTGGGATAAGTACATACCACTAGCTGTTCAGTTTTGTTTACAATGTTTTTTACATCATCTTCGACTTCAAACTCTGTCTTGGAGAACGTTTCTTCTACTCTGGTTCCTTCACATAGCATTACATCAACATCAGAGTTTTTGCATCGTTGCACAAATTCTTGACTGTCGGATTTTCTTCTTCCATGGAATCTGATATCAGCAGTGTATGATATTGAACCCTTTGAGGTATGCAGGACAAATCCGCTAACACCTGGGATTGAATGGTCTACTGCAAGGGGTTCTACTTCGATTGAATCAATGTTGAATTTTTTCAGGTTTTCAAAAACTGAAATCTTGCGAGGCTGCTGGTATTCTTCTCCACTTGCTCTGCTCATCTGGCCGGTTTTATTTTCATAAATTCGAAATTTTTCTTTAAACGTGATAAATTCGTCACCGCCTGCGCTGGTCTCTTGTAATGCCTGCATGATTAGTTTTGTAGCTTCAGAGCAATAGATTGGAATTTCTGGTCTGAGATGGTGGATATAGGCGCAATGATCAATATGTCCATGTGTGAGTAATACTGCATCAAAGGATGTATCCTCGTTTCCTCCAAATCCCATGTGTTTTGCATAATCTCTTCTGTACAGTCCGTCTAGTTTTGGCAACAGTCCGAATTCAAACAAGTCTCCCATGCCGTTGAGGTCTCGTGGTTGTGTGAATTCTGAGAAATAGTCGTTGATTCTGCCCATCTGCATGCCAAAGTCTAGGAATATTTTGGTCCCCTTGTCTTCCACTAGGAATTTGTTTCCGCCGATTTCATGTACTCCACCATAGAATGTAATTCCAGAAGTCAAGTGAAACTGGTAGAATTTTGTCGTTTATTAGTTTGATCTGCAGTTCAGATCGTGATTTCATATTTTATTAATGGTAATTATAAGTTACGAAAAGCGTTATTAAAAATCTCTTAAAACCCTTTACCAGATTAAATCTCCATTGAGTACTTTGTATACAATAGAATGTGATATAGTATCAATCTCATCTCTTGTTTTATTCTGTGCGTCTATGAGATTCTCTACAAGATGTCGAATATTATTCAAATATCGTACAATTTTTTTCTGTTCATCCTTAGAGGGAATCGGTATTCTGAATTCTCTTATCTGTGATGTATTGATATTATGTTGTCTTATACCAATTCCCAGATCAATCAGTCTAGAATTGTACAATGGTGAACGTAAACAATACCACACATATTCAGGGATGCAATTCAATGGTTCTCGCAAGGCTACAATTGCTTGATTGATGTTAGCTTCCTTTACGCTTCCATCGATTAAACCAACTTTTCCTAGTGGAGGTCCAACAATATTTACCAGTATACAGTTTCCTGTAACTTGGGAACGCTTCATTTCTCCTTCATGAAGATTCCTATTTATCATAGGATTACCATCATTCACTATCACTCTACCATCATTTGTAATATAATTAGCCTTGATGAATGGAATCCCATCTTGAAGAACGTAATTGCCCCTTATTTTCTTTGGAGTACTACCACTGTTAACTAACTTAAAACATTGATCAAGTCTTATTAATTCTGAATTTGTCTCAAGTCTATCATTAAAGATATGTGCTAATACAGACGGAATAATGTATGATAATTCCATCATTGCATTTTTTTTAGTTTCTTTGATTTCCTGAATTTTCATTCTCATATAATCCAGATTTTGGACAATTCTTGTTTGTTCATCCAAAGTAGGGATATCTAATTCAATTTTCAGGATATTTGTCCCATTTATGCTAAAATTTCCTGCTGTGGTAGTACACCATCTTTCAAGCTGATCTCGTCCATCTTTGCTATTTAGAAATAAAGCTAAATACTGCGGCAAAATTATTTTAGTGTTCAAACGAAATCGGATTAGAGAATCTGAAAATATTAACGGGCTTGTTTTACCTCCATATACTGCAGACTTACCAACATAACTCTTATTTCCATTTTGTCTGCAAATTAATAGATCACCGTTCTCAATACTATATTTTTGTAAATCAGATGATGAAACATTTTGATATTTGTATTCTTCTACTACATAATCATTCATACTAGAGGTTATGGAAGTAATTCCTAAACGAGGCACTCCAGGTGGTATATCACTTGGTCTTCCTGTTTTTCCATTTTTTGAATCAAGTGTTATTTCTTCGATGGTTACATGTTTCCAATATTTAGGAATTTTCATTTTACTCATTTTAGAATTTCTAGTATAATGTCTTTGAATTTTATATTATGCCATTTGGAAAAAATATACATTGTCATTTCTTCAACATTAATGAATCCTTTAATTCTTTTAAAAGCTCTTGAATATGTTTTTCCTTTTCAGTAATACTTTCAATTAGTTGTTCTGGAGATTTATGTTTGTGAGTCTCTTCTTTGTTAGGGTTTTTTGCCGTCATGTCGTAGTTTTTTGAAATTATTTCTTCAACATTGACAATCCATGAGTTTAAAGATATGATCTTATTCTTCCACTTCTCATAACACTCCATAAGATCTTTATCGGTTATCGGGTTAGCTTTGGTATAGCTTTTTCCGTTCGGTGATGATAATTCGTAATACCAAATATTTTTTGTAGTACCCTTCTTATCGAAGAACATCAAATTTGTTTTTGGACCCTGTCCAGCTGATGTTACATTAGCAAATATGCCAGACGGTAAACTTATGATCGTGTGTACATTATAGTTTTTAATCAATTCCTCCTTCACTCTGGCAAAAGCATCAATTCTGAACAATATACCTTCAGGTATCACTATTCCACACTGCCCTCCTGGTTTTAGTCTACGCATGACTTGTTGCATAGCTAAAAGTTCTGTTGCTTGAACCTTTATGGGAAAATTCTGCTGTATTTGCTTATTTTCAGTTCCTCCAAATGGAGGATTTGTTAGTACATAATCAAATTTGTCGTCCACTCCGAAATTCAAAATATTATCGTTGAGAGAGTTTTTTCTTAGAATGTTTGGAGTCAATAATCCATGTAGTATACAATTCATAAGACCTACCAAAAATGGAAGTGATTTTTTTTCATAACCATGAATCATTTTCCTTTGCAAGTCAAGATAGTTTTTGGCTGTGATTTTTTCATTTTCTACAATATGCTTGTATGATTCAACAAGGAATCCACAAGAACCACAAAATGGATCAAGTATTCTTACAAATTCTTTCTTTTCAGAACCAATCTTGGGATCAATCATTTTTACCATCAATCGGACGATAGGTCTGGGAGTATAGAATTCTCCAGCAATACCACTTTCTCTACCTAGTTTTACTAACATGTCCTCATAAAATTGGGATAAAATATGACTGTCATCTGGATTGTTAAAATCTATTTCGTTGACTATGTCTACAACATCTTTCAAATTAGAAGCAGATTTCATTTTGTTTCTTTGTACTTCTGAAAAAATTTGAGCAATTATGTCTCGTTCTGGTGTCCCAGAGAGAGAACCTAACGCTGGAAAAAGTTCATTGTCAATAAATCCAATTATTTCCTTGGTATTTTTTTTAGTCCATTCTGACCAACTGTATTTTTTTGGTATGATTCTATCATATTTTTTACCTTGTAGGGCATGTTCAGCCTCAAATCTATTTTCCAAGTCCTCGAATACTTTAAGAAAAAACATCCATGAGATTTGTTCTATGTATTCGTTTATGCCATTAGTACCATCATCCCTACGCATAATATCAGCAGCACGCCAAACATCATTTGCTAAATCTTTTCTACTCATTTTTGTAAAGTCCAGACTGAATTTGTTCTATAATTCTCTTGAGATTTTCTATTCCACCAACTTGTTTTGCAACTCCTAACACATGACCCATTTTATCAAATGGGGATGTCTCGAAAACCTTTGGGTCTGTCACATTATCAATTCCGTCAAGACGGTATTTCTCTAAAAGATCCAATACAATCTTCCTTCCCGAATCTCCAAGGGATTTTATGAATTCTCTATTCTTATTTAGGAATGATTCTGAACGTGCATCTTTTGAAATTAATGGAGTTCCAAAGGCAATATGTGCTAAAATATCATAAGGATCTGCATCTGATGCATCTAGTAATGCTGCCAAAGTCTTTGGACTAACACTATTTTTGATAAGATCTTTTGTAAATTCATCTCTTTTACTCTCCTGTGCCCAAACTCTACTCAAATCATTGAGGGTGATTACCCTTTTTCTAATCTCCTCCTTCGAGTATTCCGTATACTGAGCCTTTGTTACTCTTCTTCCATCATTCAATTCTATGAAAATCTCCTGTTCTATCCATACAGGCAGATTATCAATAAGAATAGGTTTTGGTTGTGCAGGTTTATTTTCAAGCTCAATAGTTATTCCCACTGAATCTTTTTTGTAAGTAGGAGCTGTAATTGTCAAGCTACCATAATTCTGTGCTGAAACAGTTATCTTAACTTGAGATGGAAGATTTTCCAACCTAAATTCACCAAATGCATTTGTTTTCACGGCTACCTCCTCATTGACCCCAAGTGGTACAGTTATCCTAGCATTCTGAATTGGTGATCCTGTTTCTTTATCAACAATCATACCCTTTAGGAGGTATTTTCTTTCTCCCTTGTCTTCTGCTTCAACTGCTTCTTCGGGTTTATCCCATTCATCAAAGAGTCTAGTTGCATTAGAGTAATCTATTATTCTAAATTCATATTTTCCAGTTAGACGATCAATTCTACTTCCTCGTCCAACAATTTGTTTGAATACTATCTTTGATGCAATAGGCTTCATAAATACAATATTTTTGACTGATGGTACATCTACACCAGTAGAAAGTAGATCAACAGTTGTTGCTACCACTGGAACACTCTTTTCCGAATCTTGGAAATTAATATAATCTTGTTCCACTTCTTGCTCCTCTGAAGTAATAGTAACAGCATAGTTATCATAACCCAAATGTGAAAATTTGTTTTGTAGTGTCTTTGCTACCATTCTTGCATGTTCTTGTGTAACACAAAATACCATAGTTTTTTCCATTGGCCCATAAGTATACAATAATTCTGCCAAGTGCTTTGAAATGGCTTCTGTTCTGTCTGGAAGTATCAAACTCTTCCAAAGTTCACTGATTTTGTACCATTCCTTAATCTCTGAACCTTCAGGAGCATGAATTTTAGCACCTTGTTCTATGGCTTGCTTTACTGAAAGACCTCCCTGTGAATCAATATTTGTGTAAATCTTGTTTATTTTGTAGGGAGCAAGAAAACCATCATCAATTCCTTGACCAAGACTATAGGAATAAACTGGTTCTCCAAAATAGGCATAGGTGTCTATGTTATCTGCTCTCTTGGGAGTAGCTGTCATTCCAAGTACAACAGCTTTTTGGAATCTATCTAGAATTGCACGCCATGTACCAAAACCAGATCTGTGACATTCATCAATTATGATTAAATCAAAATAATCTTTGTCAAATTTTTCATATTCTCTATCACTTGCACCAGTTCCATAAAGTGACTGATAAGTGGAAAAATGAATGTCAAGGTTTCGTGACCAATCTTTAGTTCCTATCACACCTGCTACACGTTTATTGATAAATGGTTCAAACTCTTTTACTGCATTACTCACCAAGAAATTTCTATCAGTTACAAACAATACTTTTTGAATATTTCCTGCATTGTACAATTTCCAAACAGTTTGGAATGCAACTTTTGTTTTTCCAGAACCAGTAGCCATTGTGATGAAGATTTTTTTTGTTTTATTAGAAAGAAATGTTTCAAGAATGCTCTTTATGGCACAATCTTGGTAATATCTAATCGAGAATTTACTTTTATGCAATGGTTGACTAATTGGATCTTTTTCCAATTTTCCAAATCTGCCCTCAATAAATCGTCTATAAAGTTCTGTAGGTGTTGGAAACGAATCAAGAGTTGTTTGTTTATTGGTATTGAAATCAAATTCTTCGATCTTATGACCATTGGATGAATATGCAAACATGGCTCCATACATTTTGCAATAATCTTTAGCTTGTTTCATTCCCTTTAGGTGATCTTCTTCTTCCTCTTTTGCTTCTACTATCGCAATTGCCAAACCTCCATGATAGAGAATATAATCTGCAAATTTTGCAGTTTTTCTGTTTCCTTTAGAATCTATTATTCCTCCATCTGTGACATTAAATTCACGCTGGATTTTGCTTTCTTCCCATCCTGCCGAGTGTAATTTTGGGTCTATGAGTTTGACCCTAGTATCTGATTCTGAAAGACCCACAAGTTACCACTATGAGTACGACTATTAAGAATTACAATGGGTATGACGGACAATTATAATCTTTGAAGGAATTTAACATCAAATGACTTTTTGTCAAAAGATTGGACTACTATGTTACTTTTGCAACGCCTTTTGTTCCAGTGATGTCATTCTGACATCTATTTATGTCCCAAAACTCAACTTTCCTTTAAGTGCCAGGTTAGCCAAGCGGAACGGCGACCGCCTCGAGATCAAAAACAAGGCAGCGGTTATGCGCAAGCATGCAGGGGTTCGAATCCCTTACCTGGCGCTTATCCTTTACTTCAACACCTTTACCTACTATGCTATCTCATGAGCCAAAAACCACCCAATTCCAAGAAATATTTCATAATTCACGATTATGATGTTAAGAACCGGAGGGATGGAATTACAGCTCAGATGGTATGACCGGACATATTACATATGACTCATGAGATGAACCTATTTACAATTCTACAAAAAGAGATTACTCCAAACTACAATCATTCTAAAGAAATGCACGATGTATGTAGAGGTCAGAATTATTGTACGAATTGGAATGTGGATCTTTAATCTAATTTTTTAGATGGATTCTATAACTCCATTAGAGAAAGAACCAAAATTGGAGAATTATTACTATTAATTTCCATATTTAACAAAAGTTAAATTCTTAGAACTATGTAATATTGAAATGTTCAAGAGACGTCCCCCGACAAAAGTGATCTGGAAGGAAATTGAAAAGAATACTGCAATTACTGGACATTTAGCTTACTATTATAGTAATGATGAATCTGAGTTGCCTGTAAGGGCTGTGGGGAAAAGATGGGACAACAAATCTGATCCTAATATTGAAACAAAATCATATGGAATGTTTTCTACCTGTATGCCGCCGGCCAGAAAAAATATGGTTATGCGTGGAGATTCATACATTTTCTTTTTCACACATTGGAAGGAAAAAAGAATTCTTACTGGCTATTATGAATTGGATAAGTATGTAGATACCGGTATAACGCCAACAGCAGCAGGTAAATCAAGAAAGTTCAAAGATTATGCATTATTAGCAAAACGTACTCATTTTGTACGAAATGGAATCCCACTCACCGGTAAAAAATGGAAAAAAATTACAGCGAAGAGCATTCTATCTAATGAAATCAAGGGATATGGACCTAGAGATTTTAAAAAAATTGATTCTGAAATTACCATGTTGTTAAAAAATCTTCTAGATGGACAAAAAGATATCACTGAAGAATATGTTGAAGAAATACACAGACTAGAAAATGAAAATTTGAAAAAGTTTGGAAAAAAATATCCCACTTGGAAACGAGAAAAAGGTTTTAGCACAAACGATTTTGGTGACTTTATACAATGAGTGAAGGGAATGCTGAACAAAAAATCCCAAAAAATGTACATACCTTTCAGTGTACAAACTGTAAAGATGTAATATCAGGTCAAATGTGTCAATTGAAACATTGTGAAAATTGTAACTTCATTGGTACTCTCAAAATGGTTGCTTGAAATGGGCCGATTAATCACTTTACAAAATGAACAATTCAAACATGATGAAGATTATCATCGTGATATTCTTTATTTAACATATCAAGATAGATTCAAACATGATGCTCTTCATTACGGAAAATATTCTGGAAGATTTGCCGAACTCTTATTGTTAAATAGTCCTAATGAAAAAATAAAATCGGTAGTAAAGAAAACACTAGTTGACGCTTTCATAATAGTTCTTCATTCCGCAGAGCAATTACATGTAAATCTGGAAGAATATTTTAAAGAAAAATTGGAAATAGATCGAGATTTGTCAATAGGAGAACTCACTGAGATATTAAAGGAAACCTCCCCCGATATCTACTCCTTACTAAACTCACAAAATGAAAAAGAAAAATTACTAAATTTAATGTTAAAAATAACTATCATTGGCGGAAGAATGCAGAAAGCAGCTGAGGAACTTGATCACATGGTGGGAATTCCAAGCGAGCAAATTCATGCTGATCTTGGCAATCTTTTAGTAATATTGTTAATAGCAGGCAGTATTTGGGGGATAGATTATGAAAAAGATGTCCGAAATAGGTGGGAAGACATTGCAAAGAAGACAAAGTTCAGACCTCAGTGAGTATGACTTTTGAAAAGCATTGTTCACAGACAGAACAGGTTTATGATGGGTTATTTTTATTTTCTGATGTAAAAATTACTTATACCGTTCCACTATTAGACTTCATAATATTTGAATTAATAAAAACGCGATTAGATTATGATTCATTAGGATATTCTTTTGAAACTATTGCAAATCTGAAAAAAGTTGAATCTGAAAATATCCCAAAAAGTTGGGATGTTATAAAAAAACACATAGAATTTTTTCCCATCAATACCCCAAACTACAATGCAATAGAAAATGAGTTGAGTACAATCACTAGAGATGAATCTCAAATTGAAAATACTCTATCTGCAATAAAGCAACTTCATGATATATCAAAACATGCACTAGAGTCAAACATAAATGCACTTGAGCTAGATATGGACAAAAAGATAGGATTTGTAGGAGAGATGTTTGCTTATTTGTATGCAAGGGACATTCAGAAAGCTGGCTGTCTCTATCACAAATTGATTCTGGATAATCCTAATTCATTTAGACAAGGACTAGACTTGTTAACTATAATCTTCAAAGAAAATCCTTTAGACGATGAGGTACATTTTTGGGAAGCAAAGGGAACTAATACTAATTTTGACGGTCAAAGGAATAAGATAGTACGCTGGTTCAATAATGATAGAGATGACCCAATAACCATGGCAATAGAAGCTGCAAAGCTGCAGTGGAAACATGAACATCCTACATTGTATAGACGTGCAACAAATGCTTTAGCAAGATATCAAGGAGGTCAAAACTCCTTCCGATGTATAGGGTCCATAGCATGTGATCCATCTATTGGTCTATCTAGTGATGCGATCAAAAAATTTAATGATATTAAAGTTGATGTCAATAACAAACATTTCATCATTTTTAAGACTGAGAAACTATTAGAAGTAGTAAATTTGGTGTATGATAAGATATGTTAAATGTAGATGATAGAATCTCACCCTCTTTTGTAACTGCCGCAGATTCATTCTTGAGGGAAAAAAAATCACCAAGTTTACAAGAATTAGTCAATTCATTAGAAAAACTCTATGTGTACAGGGCATTGGATGTCAATTATTCTGCAAGTGATGAGCAGTATGCAAAAAGATTGATTCAGATTGCTATTCCACTAGAAAGCCAGCTTTTTCATTCGGAAGAACAATCTGAAGATATATTTCGAGCAAATTCACTCGTGGCATCAATTTTTGAATATGCTGCAAAATTAGAACAGAATGACTATAAAAGAAACGAATTTTGGTTACGTTCAAGTTTAGCGTACTTGCAAGCAAAAAAATCCGCCAACTCTATAGTAATTGCTAAGAAAGTAAAACATGTTGTTGATGAAAGGGATGAAATAGAAACACGGATTACTCCTCTAGTTCTATCATTTCTATCTAGGGATATAATTAAAACTCTTGAATTATCAGAACAATTGACCAATGATCTGGAGAGAGAACTTGATCCAAGTAAAATTGATTCCATTGAAAAACAGTATAGGATACAAGGATATCTAGAACTGACATTATCTATTCAAGATGCTTCGGAATTTTTGAAGTATGGTACAAATGGTAAAGTAAAAAATTATTACAGACATGTGGAATTAGCTCTTGCGCATTTTCAGAGATCTGGAGATGATTATCTTGTGTGGTTAACTTCTAGACTTACAACTGCAATTAAAAATTTATTGGAAAACGCTCTTTGGAATCTAACTACTATAATACCTAAAAAAATAGTTGAAGTACTTACACAAAATGAAGAAAAACCCATTTATGATCTTTGGGAAAGCCAAATTCTTGCATTACAAAATATACTCTCAGGTAATGCAAAAAGACATCATTCCTTGATCATGCCTACTAGCTCTGGTAAAACCTTGGTAGCTACGATCGTTGCAGCAAAAGAACTTCTTGAGAAACCTGGAAATTGTTTCTATGTGACTCCATACCGGGCATTAGTGTCTGAGACTTGGCAATTTATGAATAGGTATCTACCTGATCTGGGATTGCAAATTAAACATTTACCTGGTGAGTATGATTCTATTCCAGATTTAGAAAATTTAATTGCTGAACAAGCTAGAATCTATGTACTTACTCCTGAAAAGTTAGATTTACTCTGGCGTTTGAACGACCCACGAATTAAAGACTCGTGTATTTTTATTTTTGATGAAATACAAAATGTGGTAGGGGAAGGTAGAGGATTACGATTAGAACTTCTTGTAAGTAGAATAAAAAAATCATACGGATACTTTTCACGAATTATTTTACTGAGTGCAGTTATTCCTGAAAATAATGCTGTTAAACTTGTAGAATGGCTAGGCAGTAAAAACTCAGATAGTTCTTACATCAAATGGTCTCCAACCAAAGGCTTTCAGGGCATATTCTATAGGGAAAAGAGGCATGAAAATAAAGGAAATCTTGTTTATGTTAATAAATTTCACATCATGTCAATTTTACCTTCTGAATTGAAACCAAATAGAAGAAAAGAAACATCACAATTAGCCATAAAATATCAAAAACATTTGGGACCTGTTCTTGTTTATTGTAATAGTAAAGATGAAGCACAAAAAATGGCAGAATTAATCTTTCAAGAAAGAGACAATCCTAGATCAGATATTTCTCTGACAGAAACTGCTGACTATGTTTCAATGTTTGTAGGCTCGGATAGTGTTTTACCTCAAATGATCAAATCTGGAATCGCGTATCATCATGCAAGCCTTCCTAACAATGTTAAATCCCGGATAGAACGCCTTGGACGAGATGGTTATTTGGATGTGATATGCTGCACTAGTACTCTTGCTGAAGGGGTAAATCTCAATGTTAGGACAGTCATCATAAGTAGTGTGTATGAGGGAGGTGTTTCGATGGAAGGTATGAAATTGCATAACTTGGCAGGTAGAGCTGGTCGTGCGTTGAAAGATACTGAAGGTCATGTAATTCTTATGGAATCTAGTTTCAATCAAATATTTACTGAACCTGATTATATAAGATTCCAATCTCGATTTTATCAATACATGGTAAGTGTAGTGAATGACCCTCTGTATAATCAAGATGTGGAAGTGATAGAATCCGATTTATTGGCACGATTTTATAAAAATGAAATTTCAAATGAAGGTTTGGAGGGTGGTGCTAGAGAATTATTAGCATCCACACTTTTTGCAAAACAATCTACTACTGAACAATTTAACTCCACAATGGATAAACTAAAAATAGACATGACAAGAGTGATGACTTCACCATATCTTAAACCTCTTCAATTAAAAATTTTTGCTGAAACTGGATTAGGATTAGAGCATTGTAGTCAGTTAGATAAGAATTTGGAGGGAATTGATATCATCTCATTAAAATTCCGAGAAAATGGAATATTAAATTTCAGTCAGATAATCAATATGATCCAATCATGCATATTACAAAAAACTAGATTTAGTGAGAACATTCTCCAAAGAATTCATGATAAAATTGGAATAATAATGGATTGGATGTCTGGCAAACCAATCACTGACATTGCTCGGCAACGAACGTTATTCAGTACAAAATCACTAAATGAGCTAACCAACTTCCTCTACGGATATGTTGCAGATGAGTTGTCTTGGACTAATGCGGCATTTATGAGATTAATAGATAGTAAAGTTTCAGAATTGGGCAGTAATCTGGATTATGAATATTATTTACTTCCAAGTTATCTAAAATATGGAGTAAGTAATCCTGCTGCCTTGTTGCTTTCCATGTCCGGTCTTGAAGAAAGAGATCTGGCAAATACACTATCAACAAATTCTCCGTTAATCCAAGATAAGAAAACCGATTGGATCAATGTTATAAGTTGGGTATTGGGTTTGGACAATCCCAAAGTAAAAGATGCTCAGAATAAACTAATGCATAGTATGGGTACATTTAGTGTATCAATAATCGACTTTTCTGGTCAGAGGGGAAACTGTGAAATTGGAATAGACGGAAGAATATTACAAGATAATAGAACAGTTGGTAGAGTATCAAGTGAGCACCTGCCATTGCTAAAAATATTGGATACTAGAAAATGTGCGGTATTTATCGTTTCCACTGCAGGAGTGGTAAAAGTCCAAATAACTCCAGCTTAGACAATCATTTTTCTAATCTGTTGAAAATATTGAGTATATTTTTTTTCATTCATTTTTTGTATTCCTCCACCTCTAATTATAAAAGCAGGATGCCAGAGAGGTAATACCAAAAAGTTATCTGTTTTTTTGATCTTTCCAAAATCTTTTCCATCAAAATCTTTTCCAAGTATCAATTTGGAACATGGTAGACCTAGAGTAAGTACTATGCGAGGTTTGACTATCTCCAATTCTTTTTCAAGGTGATTCATACAATTAGAAATTTCGATATTAGTTGGAGAACGATTTGTTCCATCATCTTTTCTTGGATTACACTTGACTATGTTAGTAATGTATACTCCTTTTAATTTAGGTTGAGTTGATTCAGGTTCGCTTTCATTTAGACCTACCATGCAAAGCATTTTCTGTAAGAATACACCGCTTCTGTCTTTAGTAAAAGGCACTCCTGTTATGTCTGCACCCAATCTACCAGGTGCTTCTCCTATTATGAAAATATCCGCGTTAAAATCTCCATATCCAGTTACAGCCTGACTTCTAGATGCTACTAAATCTTTACACATTTCGCAAGTTTTTATTTTATTGAATAGTTGCGATTGTTGGTCATCCTTATTTATCTCAGAATCTCTTTTTACTAAAATCTGAGCCAATCTAGCATTCCCTCATTTTACCCGTAATTATGTATTTCATCCGACCTCAATGATCGCTCCTTGATCAAAGATCAAATGATCAAATTTTTCAAAGTTAGATGTCAATGTCTCGATCATAACCAAATGATATTCTTATAATCTCACTAATTACCAATTACCTCGGTTTTGCAAAGACTGTCTTCATTCCTCATCTGTTAAAGTAATGCCTGAACCTTTTTTGTTTAATTTTCTAAACCATTCACTTACCTGGTCTCGAATTTTTTTATTCAAATTTTACAAAATTTTGTTTGTGGTTCCAGCTGAAAAATTTAGAGATTAGATTAGAGTGTGTTAAACTGGTTCTACAAACACAGAAAAAATAATTCTTTCCCACACATACTTACTATCCATATAACAACTAGTAATCTAGTAGATAATTCCAGAACAATTTTACCATAACTAGACTAGCTAGTAGCAACAAGCTAATCTTGATGGCAAACCAATACCCATACAAGATAAAAATTCTCGGGCTAGGTATCTGTATGGTCTTCTTTCTATGCCAGAACCATGATGCAATAGCTCAAGTGGATTCAAATCCATGCATGATGCCAACTCTAGAAGATTATGCAACATCATCCATGGTACCAAGCCAAACAAATGATACAATAAAAAATAATGTTTTACCAGAAGTGCAAAACAATCAAGCACAACTTGTCTCGTCAATGTCCCAGGACAAGGTTATCACAATGCAGCTAGTGCTGCATCTACGACATCAAGCGCAATTTACAAAATGCCTTGATTCAATAAATGATCCTAGTTCGCCAAATTTTAGACATTTTCTAAATGCTACTACCATCATGCCGTATCTGCCTACATCTGGCCAACGTCTCTCCATCATATCATACCTTACAGAACATGGATTTCAAATACAAAACTCGTCATCAAAACTCGCACTTGAAATATCTGCACCAATACATACTGTAGAAGATACACTTGGAATAAAGGTGCAAGTATATCATACACCTGTAAAAACTGGAACTGACAACAGCTCTAATATGCAAAAATTTGTCCGCCCTCTCAAATATGGCGGATTTTTTTACGCTGCTGATTCCATGCCACATCTACCGTCAAACTTTGCAGCACTTGTTGGCTCCATACAAGGTCTTGACAACTATACTCTGGTCAGGCCTCTGGAATCTCCATGTACAGGTCCGTATTGTCCACAGGGAATGCAAGCTGGATATTCAATGATACCGTTGTACCATGCAGGCTTTAATGGTACAGGACAACGCGTAGCATTGGTAGACTGTCCAGGAGATCAAAAACCACAAGATGCGATAAACACCTTTGATGCTCAATACGGACTGGAATCCACCACACTTCAAGTAGTCTATCCTGATGGTACGCCATCATCATATGATGCAAGCTGGGCGTCAGAAACCATGATGGATGTAGAAGCAGTTCATACCATGGCCCCTGGTGCCACAATTGTCTTGGTCTATGTCAACTGTACTCCTAGCAATCTCGTACAAGGAATTGATTATGTCACAACAAACCATCTTGCTACCATCGTCTCTAACAGCTGGGGGTTTGTGTGCAGCAGCGGCACATGCTCTGACTCTGAACTATCACCTTCATTGGTTTCATCAGCACATGATGTTCTTGCACTAGATGCATCCCAGGGAACCACTATACTTTTTGCAAGTGGTGACGAGGGTGCTGCACCTGATGGTACCGTGCTTGGTACGGGATTTCCAGCATCTGACCCTGATGTTCTGTCTGTAGGTGCAACTAACCTTGACTTGACAGGATGCAATGATACCACATGTTCTGCATATGGTTCTGAATCTGGTGCGCAAATAAGTGGCGGGGGATATAGCAAGTATTTTGCAGAACCAAAATGGCAAACACTTGCATTGGGACAACAAAGCGGAAGGGCAGTACCTGATGTTTCTATCATGGGATACACTCCAGGCTTTTGGGTTTATTCTACAGGTTCTGACAAGTGCGGTGCCACTCCTTTTGCATCTAGTGGATGGTTTGGTTGTGCCGGAACAAGTCTATCTTCACCCTTGTGGGCAGGATATCTTGCAGTGGCACAACAAGTCAATGGAAAAACCCTACTTGGAAATGTTGCACCTGAATTGTATACAGTATACAATACCACATCCTATCCATGTTCATTTCATAGTATCACATCTGGTAACAATATCGTAAATGGCAATCTTGGTTATTCTGCTAGTCCTGGATGGAATCCAGTTACAGGTCTTGGAACTCCGATATCTGAGAACCTCACTGCAAAATTAACTGATGGGGCTTCATGTGTAGAGTCTATACCAGAATTTAATTCTCTCGCATATCCGGTTTTGGCATTTGCCGTACTTGCAGTGATTCTAGTAAGACAATTTTACAAGGTGGGTTTTTGAGATGAAATCTACTTTTGATAATCAATATAATGAACAAGCGTTACACCTTTCTTACTTACCCTAATCAACTGTTTCTAGGTATGCAATACTAACAAGTTACTAACTATATATAATAGAAATACTATTTCTATTTAGTGAATAATCGTTCAAAAAGTGGAAATAGTATTTTTATTAGCACGGAAAACAATCTCTCACAAAAAATAGGGCAATATCTCGAAAAAAAAGGCTGGAAGATCTCCCGCGAGGTAAAACTAAGAGGCAGGATGGTGGATGTGATAGCCGTAAAAGAAGACAAAATCATGGCAGTTGAAGTCAAAGGAGGCTCTGGAGACATACAACGAGGGATAGAGCAGGCATTACATCAAAAAAATACGGCAAATTTTTCATATCTTGCAATTCCAAAGGGTCGTTCTTCTAGATTGATTCTCAATTCTTGTCAAAGTCTTGGTCTTGGATTAATGCTTGTAAATGATGGTGTGGAAGAAATTGTGAAACCCACAATGGGCAATGTATTACCTTCTGTAAAAAACATAATTTTCAAGGAAAAGAAAAAACCGCAAAAGATAGTATCAATTAAGAGCTCACTAGAAAGTCTCTTTCGATCTAGGGCGCAGATCTTGATTCTAAAGCTTTTATTTCTAAATTCCAGCGGAGAATTTCACGCAAATGATATTGCAAGAAAAACCGGACTTGCCCCTTCTACGGTAGCAAAAGAGATGCCCATAATCCAGAATATTGGCTTGACTCTGAGAAGAACACAAGGCAACTTGGTGTTTTACAAGATAAATAAACAAAGCGTAATCTTCAATGAACTCAAAAGAATATTTCTCAAGTTTGAGATGTTGGATGAAATCATTTCAAGGGATTTACCCAAGGAAGAAATCAAGTATGCCATTATCTATGGTTCTTTTGCAAAGGGGACAGAATCACCTTCAAGTGATATAGACTTGCTAGTGATTGGAAATGTAAATGAAAATGCCCTTTTACGATCAATATCCAAAACAGAAAGGACATTAGGACGTGAAGTGAATTATCTCTTATGGACCGAAGAGGAATTTTTAGACAGGGTAAAAAAGGAGATACCTCTGATAAAGGAGATCATAAAGACTCCTGTAATGATACTAGTTGGTGACGAGAGTGAATTTAAGCGAGTTATTGAAGCAAGATAGAATTGAAGAATTTGAATCTGATGTTAATCAGATCAAAAATGAAGTCAAGAACGCTGATGCGAAACTGCAATCAGCAAAAAATGTACTGGCCATAAATGAATGGGGGTTGGCTCATGCTTCTGCATATAACACAATGTTACATGCTGGCCGTGCACTCATGTTTTCCAAGGGATATAGGACAAAAGGAATGAATCATCATGAGACCGTAGTGTTATTCGTAGAGGCCGTATTTTCACCAAAATTCTTGGACCGGAAAGAAGCGTTGACTTCATTTGACAAGGCAAGAAAGCTCAGACATGACTTTACATACGATAATGCGGAGATGGTATCTCCTACCCAGGCAAAAACTTTGGTAGAAAACGCAGAAGCATTTGTTATCAGAACAAAAGAGATTCTCAAAATGTAATGGGTTCAACTTGTATTGAACTTGGTCTAGATGAATCCACCTCCAAAAATGTCACGACACTTTGTCTTACTCGTTTCAAATGTCATGGTATTTTTCTAGTGGTGTAATTTGCATGAATCTCTATATAGTATACCGTGTATTTTTTTCCTAGTCTTATGAAATTGTTGATAGTGGATGATGATGAAGCCATGGTGCACATGCTGGAAAAGTTTTTCAAAATCAAGGGATATGATTGTACAATTAGTTTTGATGGAAAAAATGCACTAGATATCATGTCACGCAAAAAATTTGACACCATCTTGCTTGACTTGGCAATGCCTGGATTTAGTGGCTATGATTTTATCGATGATCTTGAAAAAACTGGAAAACTGCACGAGCAAAACATTGTTGTGCTTACTGCATCTTCTATTACATCTGTCCAGTCTGATGCTCTGCTAAAGCGAGGCATAAAATCATGTCTTAACAAACCAGTCACTGCAGAAACATTGCTTCATGCAATATCTTCACTTGACTAACAGATTATGCTGCATCTGATATTGGAATTGTAAAGTATACTACTGTACCCAAACCAACTGTACTTTCAAACCATATATTGCCACCAAGTGCTTCTATGATTCCTTTGCATATTGCAAGACCAAGACCACTGCCGCGGTGTTTTCTTTTAAGAGATGAATCTATCTGATAGAACTTTGTGAAAAGGTGTGATTGTTTTTCTTTTGGTATTCCAGCACCATTGTCTTTTACATAAAATAAAATGTTACCATCTTGAGTCTTTGCACCAATTTCTATCTTGCCTGTTTTTTCTGGCATAAAGTCTATTGCATTTCCTATCAAGTTTGAAAAGACTTGTTTTAATCTGTCTTGATCGCTTGTAATTCTAGTCTTTTCACTGGTTGTGTTTGCTAATTCAATTGCTCTTGATTCTGCCAGTGTGAAATTATCGTGTGTTACATCACTCATGAATTTGTCCAATTCAAACCCAGTTTTATTAAATTTCATGGTATTCATGTCAAGTCTTTGCACATCCAAAATATTGGCAGTTAGTCTCTCTAGACGCGCGGCATTTTGATAAATCTCCTCTACTGCATCATACTGTTCCTTGTTTAATTTGCCTAGTACGCTAGGGTCTTTGAGCATCTCTGCGTAAAATTTGATTGGAAATAATGGAGTGTTCAATTCATGTGACACCATTGCTGAGAATTGTTCTTTTAGTTCATTTGTGTGGGTTAGCTGCAAGTATTGGGTAAGCATTGCAGCCTCACTTTCTTCCAGTTTCTTTTTTATCTCCTCCATGTCCTTGATATCTTTTATAGTCATTAAATTGGCAACAAATTTTTTCTCAATGTCATAGATACTTCGTACACTTACAAGTGAAGGAAATATTGTACCATCTTTTTTCTTGTGCACAAATGGTTCATCATGGAGATCTGCATTTTTATCATATTTTTCGGCAAACTCGTTGTATTTGTCTAGGCTCTCACTTGAAATCAAAAATGAAACTGGTTTGCCAATTACCTCGTCTCTTGTATATCCAAACAGTTTCGTAAATGCATCATTCAAGTCCGTAATCTTCAAGGTTTCATCAACTAACACTACAGAAGCTGGGGTCAACTGGAATAGTGTCTTGTACTTTTCTTTTGATGTAATTATGGCGTGATTATTCTCTGTGAGTTTTTTCATCAAATGGTTTACATCTGATGCCAAGATCTCTATCTCCTCTGTTCCGTTTACTGTGATTTCTACATCTTTTCCACCCATGTATTCTCTTAATCCTTGTCGAATTTTCTCAATTGGACTTGAAAGCCTATGTGCTATCAAAAATACTATTACTGACACTGCAGAGATTGTAACTATCATGATTGTGATCATTATGTTTGATAGCTGGCTGATTGGTTTCAAAACATCTGCTGACTTGTATTCTGTGACAAATATCCAGTCAAATAGCGGTTCTACTTTGGAACTAGAAGATTTTGCATATGCAATTATCTGTTGATCATCTGAATTTGGATCCGTGTATGCAAAAGTTCCGGAATCATCCTTCATGTTGCTCATAAAATCACTGTCATGTGTAGATGAAAATGGCTTTTCATTGGCATCTGTAGAATAGAGAACAAGTCCATCAGGGGATATCAATTCATATCCTGTTGGAGTGTATTGGCCTGATTCCATCTGTGTATTGATGATGTTGATTACCTGCTGGATGTTTGTTACTGCCTTGATGACTCCTACAAAATTTCCATTCTTGTCTTGAATACTTTTGGAGATGGCAAAAGATGAAAATCCGGAACTATTGTCTACCTCTATCTTTCCTACGTATACTCCATTCTTACTTGCTTGCTGCCACCAGGATTCGTCATCTTGCCTATAGTCTGTGGTCTTGTCTGTTTGAGCCACATTGGCACCATATGCATTAGTGAAAAATATCTCACCGTATACGTCGTCGTGAAATAGTGTCTTTTCTGATTGCTGGACTTCTCTGAGCCTGTCTGATACTGGATTATTGATTAACGAGTCCATGAATGGAGTGATTTTATCCCTGGGAGACATTGTCCAGTTCAAGTCATTTTCATTTATGTATCCTTCAGGATCTGGCATCTTGGAAAATTGTACTGTGGACTCTGTTGCAGCAGATATTATGGTTTCATCATTTGAGAGGTTTACTATGTCTACAATTCTATCTGTAACATAACTATCAATCCTGTTTATCATCATGAGGTTTATCTTTTCAGCATTTTTTTTGATGTTATCCTCTGTAGTATTTTTGAATTCATACAAAAAATACATCCAGCTCATTACACCAAGTGCTATCAAAACAAAAGCCAATAGAAATATTGCAAATCCGAATTTCATATTGTTGCACTCTCTCTTGGTATCTTTGGATTTGCTATGCTGTAAACTCCAAATGTCAACAAAATATACTGGATGTAAAAGAATAGATCAGAAATAGATCCTGAATAGTCTGTTCCATTAATTGCAGTAAATTGGAACAACAAGTCTCCAATTGATGTTGATATCATTGACAAACATATTATCGGTACATACAAGTTCAACTTGTTTCTAAAATACAGTATCATTCCAATCACTGCAGGTGCAAGTGATATGCTGTCTAGTATTGGATATGAAAGTGAGACGATGTTGTCTAGTGATGGCTCCAAGTCTCCTGCTAGTACAAAAAAATATGATGCTATTGCAGTGACACAACAGCTTGACAGGATTGCTACTAGTATAGTCCATCTTGGAATCGACACTTTTAATGATTTTACAAATGAAATGAAAAATGGAACAAGACATATTGTACCAATGATGAATGCGGCATCTGCCAAAGATGGGAATGGCTTTTCATCAAGTATTAGCTCCTCTAATGAAAAAATATGCTGTGCAACAAGAAATGATATTGAAAAAATGAAAAATATCGTCCATGTGAAAACGTTTTTGCGCTCAATGTATGCCTGACGTGCCTGAAAAATGGCTGTCATTGACAAGAATATTGTTAGCGGTATGTAGAGAAAGTCGCTAGTTAGCGTTGCTGTAGTTTGACCTAAAAGATATCCTGTACCCCATATGCAGACAATTGTAAGCAGTGCTAAAATGAGATATTTGTTTCTGTGCGACTTGGTTGAATTAACCTGCAATTGTCATATCACCATTTTTCTCATATTTAAAAGAAAATCCAATATTCTTGGCATGATTGTTTTGTTACCGGTTTTAATATTTTGAAATATTTTTTGATTCATGTTTGCATCATATCCTTGTAATTAACAAGATTCAAGTGAATTGTAGTTCTTAAAGGTAGATGTGTACTGGAAATAAAGTTTCTATCTTTGTATCTCGGTACAATCATGGATCTCTTTATCAATGGGGTAGTGGTAGGGGTCAGTAGTCTGATGGTTTGATAAATTAAAAAATCAATCCTTCGCAAGTATGGTGCGTTTGGTAATCTGATACTGTTGATGCACTAGATCTATCTGTTTGTAAAAAATATAATTTTGTTTTAAATTATTTATATTAATTTTACATTCAAATCATGATTTTTTCTACCGACATTCATATGCTTATATAATATCTGTGGCATTTGTGATCTTCTTTGCAAAAAAAATACATATTGCATTATTTGGCAATTTCATTTTTATCTATCGGGCTGGCATATGTATCATTTTCATCCGATTGGAGAACGGTACAAGCCCAAGATGAATCAGTAGATGCAAGCTCTGGAATAATCCGGGAAATTCTTACATGGGGTTTTGATAACCTCAACCCTGATCAAATTACATTTTCTAATACCATGCAGGTGATGGATGGTCCAACTGGACACTCGTTAAACTTTAATGGAAAAAATGATTATGTGAAAATTGCAAGCTCAAAAATTGGACATGTAAAAAATTTAGCAGTATCTGCTTGGATAAAACCCGATTTTAGTATACCATCAAATCAATTTACAATACTGAGTAAATCTCAATCATTTTTACTTTATCTCAAACCTTCTGGGAAATCATATCATGCTGAATTTTCAGTATATGACGGAACTGCATGGCATGTTGTTGAATCAAAAAAACAAATTAATTCACAATGGACAAAATTGCTTGGCGTCTTTGACGGACGCTCTATTGGCATTTACATTAACGGTACATTGGATTCTTCTAATCTTGTACAACTTCCTACACTTGATGATCTTTTTCCAATTTCATATGATGATATCTCTGATGCTGATATTCTGATAGGCTCTTCAACAGACGGACTGGATGAAAATAATTTTTTTGCTGGTAAAATCAGTAATGTGCAAATCACTCCATCAAATGGTTATCTTGTTGACAATATTGTAGACAATCAGCCGCTTTTTTCAGATGGAAATAATACATATGATATTCCACAAAATGGAAACATTACATCTAGTATTCACTCAAATATGATAAATCAAACCAATATTACCAATCTCAATCCTGCGCTGTCAAGCTCAAACTCTACCATTCTACAAATTCCATCAAATGTGACAACTCAAACAAACACTACGCAAATTCCGTCAAATGCAACTATTGCAAACTCTACCATTCCACAAATTCCATCAAATGTAACAACTCAAACTAATGTTACAAATCTTGGTCCAACCTTTTCAAATTCAAACTCTACAACTATGCAGTTTCCAACAAACATGTCTGGACTAGTACGCTATTTTGATTTCAGTCCTGATTCAATTCCTCCTGAAAACATGGCAAAAAATGCTACAATTGTGGATGGCGGCATATTAGGTACCGCCTTACAGCTTGCATCTGGTGGCTATGTGTCTGAGAGTGTTCCTGAGACGGACCGACTTTCAAATCTAAGCCTGTCTGCGTGGGTAAATCCTGACTATGGTACAGGAAGCAATACATTTACAATTCTAAACAAGGCCAACTCGTTTCTATTTCAAATAGGTAATATTGTATCTGGACAAGGAACTGCATCGTTTTCAATATTTGATGGAATAACCTGGCATACTGTCGAGTCCAAGGAAAAAATTCCCACAGGTTGGACTCATCTTGCTGCCACGTTTAATGGAAGTGCAATCAATATCTATGTCAATGGAATCCTTGACTCTAGTCAACCTGTATCAGAAATCGGAATTTCACAGTCTGGGCAAATCCAATCAGGTCTTGCAACTCTGAATTCCCAGTCTAATGTATTGATAGGATCTCAATTAGAAAATACTCTAACAAGTAATCCGTTTAACGGTTTGATTGATGAAGTTTCAATATATGATACATATCTTGATGATATCCAAATAAATAATATTTACAAATCAACTGTAGATTCTACAGAGTTTACACCATCTGTTGTTGTACCGCCAGTTGTTATTCCGCAAAACATTGGTATAATTCCAGTTCCAACACCTACTGCTGAACTAAATTTTAGTTCAACTTTACAAAACTCGTCAAATACATTTGGTGATGCATCCATCTCATCATCTGGTGTGAATGGTACTGCACTTGAGCTCTCAGGTCATGGTTACATGTCTCAGAACATGACTTCAACAGATCAAATATCGCACTTTACAATTTCTGCATGGGTAAAACCAGATTATCAAAAAGGATCATCAGAGTATGCTGTTCTAAGCAAGGACAGATCATTTTTGCTTGCAATAAACAATTACATACCACCAAAAAAAGTTGCAGTGTTTTCAATCTATGACGGTATACAATGGCATACCGTTGAATCAACATCACAAATTCCTCAAGACTGGACTCATCTTGCTGCCACATTTAATGGGACAACAATTGCAATCTATGTCAACGGAAACCAAGAAGCTAGTGTACCTGTGAGTACAATAGGGATATCACTTTCTGGACATCTTGAGACAACAACAATTGCTGATCTAAAATCTCAGGCAGATGTAATAATTGGCGCCCAGGAATCTGTACGGGCTCCTCAAACTACTGTCCAAAACCTGTTTGGTGGCCAAATTGACGAAGTAAATGTGTATGATTCATTGCTAGATTCCTCACAAATTCAAAAACTATACGATCAGGGTGTACTGTCGCTTCAAAAACAAACCCAGTCTAATGCTACAACTGTTCTAAACGGAACTGCGCCTGGAAATGGTACCATTGTTAACGAAACAACTACTACTGGCGCTAATTCTACAAATCAAACTACTCTCCTTAATGGAACGGTTAACGGAACAGTCAACGGAACCAATGTCATAGGAACCATCATCAATGGTACCATTCCAACAAATGAAACTTTGATCACAAATGGGACCAAAACTATCAACGGAACTATTCCTGTCAATGGAATCATCAACGCAACTTCTCTAGTAAATGGAACTAGTCTTGTAAACGCAACTGATGTAATCAATGGAACTGCAATACCAATCACACCATCTGTAACGCCAATAAAATCTGATTATCTGATTACAGAAAAACCTGGAGTTGATTTTGAGTTTCTTTCTGACAAGAATCTGAAAAAAGCTGGCAAGGTCACAAAGGAGAATCTTGGTCAACGACAAAACAATAGATGGGTTGGAAATAATTCTACAATCAGTGTAACTGTATTTGATCCAAGTGGAACAAAAATTCCAATAAATACGGTATTTACAAAATTGCGAGAAGGTAAATTTCACATTTCACTTGCATCTGAAAGATCAATTCGCGCGGGTCAGTATGTTGTAAAAGTAACACTGACTCAAAATGGTAAATCTTTTGTAACTCAAACCGATTATTCTTGGGGGCTTGTTTCACTTAATACTGATAAAAGTATCTTCCAACCAAGTGATGTTGCAAACTTTGTAATTGCAGTGCTTGATAATCAAGGTCACTCTGTATGCAATGCAAATGTCTTGATGACTGTGACAGATCCAGTCGGACTGGCAACAATTCTCTCATCAGGAAATGGAGTGACACCTTCTACAGAATGTGGATTGTATAATGCACAGTATGTCACTGGACAAGAAGGAAACTATACTGTATACGTTGCTGCCAAAAACCCGTCTGGCGTGACCACTTTTAATACATCGTTTCTAGTGCAAAAGAGTTTCCCATTTGATATCATTCGAACGACTCCAAGCAAAATAGACCCTGTAAACAATCCCAATTCATTTAACGTAAGACTTGATGTCTCCTCATACGTCAATACTACCTCTGTCAATATTCAAGAGACTGTCCCATCGGTATTTCATGTGACAACTGATGGTATAGTGCAAACCGTTGGAAACACCACCACCATATCCTGGAACAAAAACCTGATTGGAAACGCTACCTCTGTACAATATTCGTATTCTGTCCCATTAGAATTCCCGCGATTGTATGCATTGGGTCCTGCAACGATAAGTTATGGTACAAATTCTAGCTTTACAGAGGCAAGACCGTGGTTTGTTGCAAATGATCCTTCTGTCGCAAAGCTCTACTTACATGCAACTACGTCGTCTGACGCACCAACCAACGGAGAAAAATCTGCTGCATTACCAGTTGGAACATTCAAGGGCAACAGCGGTACCGGATTTGAAGACTTGTCCATGTCATCATTGATTGGAACATCACAGACAACAAAATCTATCACAGGTCTTGCACAGACTGGTGCACAAGACAACTATATTGCAAGATTTACTTCGCCACCACTTACAGCACAGACAATTGCGGCAGGTACCTGGACGTTTGCAGTACAAACCTTGGAATCTAATGCTGGTGCAAATTCAATGTTAGATGGTTCACTCTATGTCTGGAGGCCATCAACAGACAGTGTAGTTGGATATGTCTATGACAGTACTACTGCACTTGGAACAGAGTGGGGCACAACAACAAAAGGTGTATTGGTTACTGTATCAGGAAATTCTGTCACTGTAAAAGATGGAGATGTCCTTGTCTTTGAAGTTTGGAGATACGCTGCATCCCAAACAGCTGCTACTGCTTGGACACAAGAATTATTGTTTGATGGAACAACTGATGTCACAAGTGGTGGTACCGGTTCAAGTGCTGCAAGCTATATTCAAGCTCCTACCAACTTGGTCTTCAAGTTTACAAAACTCTACTTACATGCAACTACATCGCCTGATGCACCAACTAACGGAGAAAAATCTACTGCATTACCAGTTGGAACATTCAAGGGCAACAGCGGTACTGGATTTGAAGATCTATCCATGTCATCATTGATTGGAACATCGCAGACAACAAAATCCATAACCAGTCTTGGACAGACTGCTGCACAAGACAACTATATTGCAAGATTTACTTCTCCCCCACTTGCGGATCAAACCATACCTGCTGGAACATGGACACTTGGATTGCAATCCTTAGAGTCAAACGCTAATGCAAACTCGTTTTTCCAAGCCTCACTCTATGTCTGGAGACCAGCAACTAGCAGTGTAGTTGGATATGTCTATGACAATAATGCCGCGCTTGGGACAGAATGGGTTGCTACTACGCAAGGCAGGGTTGTTACTGTATCAGGAAATTCTGTCGCGGTACAATCAGGTGATGTTCTAGTCCTTGAGGTCTGGAGAACCGCGACACAGGGTTCTGCTACTGCCTGGGCTCAGGAATTACTGTTTGATGGAACAACTGATGTGACAAATGCAGGCACTGGTTCAAGTGCTGCAAGCTTTATTCAATTTAACACTCCACTAGAATTTGGCAATAACCTTGCAGAACAAGTAGAGGCATCTGACTTGGTGATACATTCTGCAGATCTAAAAAAAGTATTAACAGAAACTGTAACGTCTGCTGATCAAAGTTTAGCATCTGAAGGTAAAGGCAAAACACTATCTGAATCAGTCATCACCTCAAGTGCCTCCTTGTCATCAACTTTGCGAAAAGCAAATCCAACAGAATCAGTCGTTGAACATGACTTGGTATCTGCTGCGGTGATGAAAAAAGTAACATTGGCAGAATCAGTTGTCATTTCTGATGATCTATCTACTGCTAGTGCAAGAAAAGCAAGTCTATCTGAGACTGTAACTAGCATTAATTCACTGTCAACATCTGTTGCCAAGAAAGTATCCTTGACTGAATCAGTCATTGCATCTGACACGTCATCAACAACTGCCCTACGAAAAATAACTCTAACAGAATCAGTCATTGGTAATGACTTGACATCAACATCTGTATCACGAAAAGCAACGTTATCTGAAACAATGATGTCATCTGATGCATCCTCAACATCTACATCAAGAAAGACATTTCTAACAGAAACAGTAACTGTACATGATTCCCTAACAACAGCTACATCAAGAAAGATTGGATTGTCTGAAACATCAATTGCCTCTGATGGTCTAACAACTTTCGCATCAAGAAAAGTAACACTATCTGAAACTATCACAGCATCTGATGGTATCTCAACAGCCGCATCAAGAAAGACAACTCTGGCAGAATCCGTACACACTTTTGATGTATCCTCAACAGCCATGTCCAAAAAAATAACCCTGTCTGAAACAGTAACTGTACATGATTTCCTAACCACATCTGCATCACGAAAAACATCATTATCTGAAATCCTCACTGTACGTGATTTCCTAACAACATCTACGTCAAGAAAAACAACATTGACAGAGTCAGTCACTACTCTTGATACATCATCAACAGCAGTGGCAAAGAGCATTACGTTAACAGACACGGTAAATACTCACAACTTGGCAACAACTGCAGCGACAAGAAATGCTGATCTTGCTGGAACGGTAACCACTAGTGACGTTATGACGACTGCAGCTGCAAGAAAATCGACATTTACAGAAACGGTCCAATCCTCTGATTCTCTGACAACTGCAGCATCACGAAAAATAACGCTAGCCGAAAACGTCATAGCTTCTGGCATGTCATCAACATCATCTACAAAGAGCCTGACGCTATCTGAAAAAGTTACAGATTATGATATTGTCACAACTGCAGCATTGCACCAGGCCACACTGTCTGAGAATGTTGTCATGTCTGACTTGGAATCTAATGCAATGACAAAGAGTGTCACATTGAATGAACCAATCATTGTTTTGGATATATCGTCCACTGCAACATTACAAAACACTACTCCATCTGAGACTGTAACCACTAATGATTTGCTAATAACTGCCGCATCCAAAAACATGACATTGCAAGAAACAGTCATGGCTCTAACCGGTGTGACCACTGCTGCATCACAAAACACTACCATGTCGGGAACAACATCTATCTCTGACGGTATCACAACTGCAGCATCAAGAGCTGTAACACTATCAGAAACAGTTACAGCCTTTGACACGCCACATACTGCAACATCATTTAACACTGTATTGGGCGATACTGTCACCACATCTGATGCTTCATCATCAGCAGAAGCAAGACTGGTAATATTGCCTGAATCTGTAACTGTCTCTGACGGTATCACAACTGCAGCAGCACAAAACACAGTTCTATCTGAATCTGTTGTCACTGCAGATACATCATCCACATCATCTGCGATAAATATCACATTGCCTGAATCTGTAACTGTCTCTGGTCTGTCCTCTAATGCAGGATCAAAGAATACGACATTAACAGAATCACTTTCAATATCTGATGGTCTATCACCTTCTGCTTCTAGTCAAACTTATGGCTCTGATACACTGACATTGAAGGATACAGCCAGTCTACTAAAAATCAGTCCTGATCAACATCTTGTTTCAAACAACCAAACTGCAATAATTGTCACCCAAGACAAGCCCAATCTGGTTGTAACAAGTAACAATACTGCTCTCTCATCAATAATGATCCCAACAACGGTAACATCGCCAACAATAAACTATGCCCAGATTGTTTCCTCAGGAACTGTGCATGTCACACACGCCCTAAACATAACAAAAGATACAACTGGCGATAACAAAATCGATGTTGCAGTCACAATTCCGGCCGCAACTGACATCAGCAACCCTGCATGGAATGGCATACTGCAATTGCCGACCTCTCAATCATCCTCATCATTGGTATTGCCTGCACCACAAGGTCAAGTTGCCACTGCAAAAACTGTAATTCAAATGGGATCCTCAATTCCTCTGACATTTAATAATGCTGTGCGCATATTGTTTGTCGGTCAAGCAGGTGCACATGTGGGATACTTTTACTCTCCAACATCAGTGACTGAAACCACTCCGACATGTGCAAGTGATGATCAAAGTATAGCTAATGGACTTGCAGCAGGTGCAAGTTGCAAGATAGACGTTGGAGGAGACTTGGTAGTGTGGACTAAACACTTTACAAGTTTTGTAACATGGACTCTGAAGACATCATCCATTGCACCATCTGCTCCACAAATTCCAACTGCTTCAGGTGGTGGCGGAGGTTATGGTACTGGAGTACAACCTCCTGCACCCACAAGTACAGAGACTGCAGCAAGCATGTTGTCAACGGGTGTCACACTGTATGATGTAACATATGATGTCTGTGATCAACAACAAGTCCAGTTTACAGTAGGTTCACCTGATTTGACTGTCCCCGTTGTTGAATTTGCAACCTCAAGTGGAGTAGTACAAGCTCAAGTTTCATCACACCAGCCCTATTCTGGATTGTATGATCTGACAAAACAGAATGTACTATCGTATGATGCAAAGATAAAACCTGACACAAAATCACTTGACATGTTGATTACATCTGGAAACGGAACAGGTTATGTTACTGCCAAAGTGGATGTAACAAAATGCAAACAAACAGTTAGCTTTGCGCCAATTCCAATACTTGGCACAAACAGTCCTGATGCTCCAAAGGTATTTGATGAAAAATTACAAATAGGTAATGACACCATATCTGCAGCCTCCTCAAATGACAAGTACATTACAAATCAAAATGTAACTATATCCGGCCTTGTGTACAGCTCAGCGCCTCTTGATCATGCTGAGATAAGGGCAGTGAAAATTGGCAGCAATGTTACATTGGGGTACAATAAAGTTGATGCAAACATTACCTCAACTACCGTATCTCACGTGTATCTTGTAAATGCAACACTGCCTCAGGATTACCTTGTATCGCCCGCAATAACTTATTGGATGTATGCAAACAATACTGGAGGATTTGAGAGTGAGTCTGATCAGTATTCTATCGGTGTATCTCCAACGTATCCAGTGAATGGAACAATAGGATTTGTAATACCTCAAAATGTCCCTGCTGATTTGATCCAAAGCTTGCAGGTGTACTTTACAAACAATTCCACCGGTATTCTGTATGGAAGTGTATCTCTAGTTGTTGATGGTAAACAAGTATCGCAGTTTGTAGACCATGTGTTTGACAGGGGAACATCTGTAATGGATCTTGACTGGAATGTTACAAAGACAAATGACACCACTACACATTCAGTTCAAGCAATTGCTGAATTCTATGGCAATACCATTTCATCAGACAATGCAACAGTTAATGCATATGTGACCAAAAAAATAGTGCCACTTGAAAACATGGGACCATTAAAACCACTTGTTGATAAACAAGGAAATGTTGTCGCCACTCCAGGATCTCTCTATTCATCATCATCTTCTGTAGTCAAGTTCCATATTGTTTCACCAGATGGTACCTGTGTAATAGGAGAAGCATCAACATGTCTTGTTCACAAGTCTACTGTTAGTCCAAGTGGAAGGTATTCTAGTATCTCACTTGATGGAGAAAACTATCTGGTGTATTATCCTGGTGGAAATAGTACGCTTGAAAGATTCTTGATCACTTCATTGCAGCCAATTACTGGAGACTGGAAGATATCACTGGAGAAAAATGGCGTAGAGCAAAAAGATCTAGAGGCAAATGAACAATTGAACATCAGGTATGTTCCTGTGAATAAACAACTCCTAGTTTCACTACCGTAGGAAAATATTTTTCTAATGTGTATTGTGGTGTCATTGTAACAGAAATAGATAGATTTGAGACAATGTTGGTATAATATCGGTTTGATGTAAATGGAAAAAACACGAGTAAAATCTAGCAGCATACGAATTATTGGATACGACGAGTCAGAACAAATATTGGAAATAGATTTCATTCACGGTGGAACTTATCGATATTTTGGAGTGCCAAAATCAATCTATGACAGTTTGATGAAGTATGAAGATTCGTACGGCAAATATCATGCCAGATTCATCAAGAATCGGTACAGACATGAAAAGATTTCATGAATATCTTGAACAAACAAAAATACCAAAGAAATGTCTGAAAGATCTTTCCCTCTCTATCAATAGGAGAATGGTTAGTGCTTGACAAAGTTTTGAATTTAGATATCTTCCGATATTCATTCTCTAATGTAAAATAATAGAAAAATAAAGATTATTCTTATGTATAATTACCTTTTAGGGGTAAAGCCATGGCCTAACTGCGACTGGGGTTAAAAAATTGTGAAAATAAATAATCTAGTTATAATATTTTGAAATTTAAATAAAAAATGTAATAATAAATAAATGATGGGTTATTTATGTCTGGATTTCATACTCTACTTTCATGAAACAACCAATAATTTTATATCATATGGAGTATCTAAAATGTGATATTATGATGAAAGTTTTACTAATAGACGATAACGAGTCCATCACTGAAATGATGTCCAAGTATCTGATAGGTAAGGGACACGAGTGTACTGTAGCAAATGATGGCCGAAATGGGTTGACTCGGATTGAACAAGAAAAATTCAATGTCATATTGCTCGATCTGGCAATGCCAGAATTTACTGGAGTGGATGTAATAGAACACTTGTACAAAAATGGAAGCATAGGCAAACACAAGATAATCTTGTTTACTGCCTCATCTATCACTGATGAAGAAATTCAAAAGCTCATAAAAAAAGGCGCACACTCTTGTCTCAAAAAACCTGTTAAATTGGAAGTCCTATTGAAAACCATAGGAGCCTGAGTAAAAATTAGCTCCGACAAAGATACTCCGCCTACAGATGAAAAGTCGTATAAAAGTGACAAGATAAAAGAATTAGAACAAGAAAAAATAATTCTAAAAGAAGTCAATGATTCTATAGCTTCCAAAGTAGATGAACTGAGCAAATCAAAACAAGATCTAGAGAAAAAACTAGTTGGTGCATCACAAAAATCAAAAGAATTGGAACAAGAAAAAGCCATTCTTCAAGAAATGGTTCATGATGGTACCAAGAGCGAAAATAAAATTCATAAAAAATATTATGTATCCATTTCACTTATTGCAATTGTAGTTTCAATAGGATTTGTAGGATATTCTTATTATGAAAATCAAGTCATAACCAAAGTAGCATCTCGTGACATGTCAGGTTACAACTCTAACTATGTACTTCAAAACCTGCAAGGTGAAACTGTAGATACATGGGTATCATGGAATATTGAAAATGGTCGAGTGATTCATGTTCATGTAGTTAACGAGGCCAAGGTTTCACAAGACTTGATAAATGCACTAACAGATGCAATCATGTCTACAAAAATTGTGCGAATAGATGATTCTCAAACTGGTACTGGTCCGCAAGGAACTTCTTCTACATATTATGTGGGATGGCAAGGAGCTACTGAACAAGCAGCTACCAAGTCTACTACTTTATACATACCACAAAAATTTGACATAAATGGATCACCTGATGCAGTGGGAGATATCGAAATAATTTTGACAAGTGATGTAAATCCAGATGGATATTCTGGATATACAAAATCAATTATTGATGGTAATCAAATATTAAAATCAAAAATAACAATCTTCAAAGCAAATACACTTGATGCTGATAGGCTTGAGGCAGTAATGAGACATGAATTCGGTCATGCCCTGGGACTTGGTCACTCTACTGCACCTGATGATCTGATGCACCCCATGCTTCCAGACTATCCGTATATCTCTGGCTGTGACATTGATGCATTAAATGGATTGTATGATGGCGACAAGAATAGCAAAGTGGTGTGCACAAAATGATGCACCTTGTCTGTATGTCTCTTAGGAGTGGTACATAATGTTCAAAGTAAACTCGTACTCGATTTTTATAATTGTAGGCTCGCTTTTGCCAATTGCCGCATTTATAATAATTGGATATGCGTCATATGTGAACATATCAAATATGCTATACGATGAAGCTTGGGTTACTCATACACAGACAGTGATGGACAAGACTGATTCACTGCTAGTTACACTGTTGAATGCAGAAACAGGTGCACGTGGATACGTCATCACTGAACAAGACAAATACTTGGTACCGTATAATTTGGCAATTTCAAATTGGGACAATCAGTTAAATGAATTAAAACAATTAACTGCAGACAATCCTGTACAACAAGCAAATATTGTAAAATTATCTCAATTAGCAAATTCTAAACTTGCATTTCTTCAACAATACGTTGATCTACGCAAAAATTCCACTTTGGATACCACAATAACTTTTGTAGATAATGGTAATGGCAAAGAACTCATGGATAGTGTTCGTCAAGTAATTGGTGATATGAAGAGCCAAGAACAAACGCTGTTGGACCAACGAAGTCATACATCTGAATCGGCTGCATCATATACTGAATATGTAATACTTTTCGGAACAATAATTGCAGTAATTGTGACCATTGTTACCACGCTTGCTATCAACAAGAAATTAACCGAGCGACAAAAACTTGAACGCTCTAATATCGAATTGCAACTCCAGTCTCAACAATTACGAGATGCAGATGTAGCCAAAGAAGAATTCACTACCATGGTATCACACGAGCTAAAAACTCCTCTGGTAACAATTAGTGGATATGCAGAAATGCTCAAAGAGACTGATAGTATCCTGGGACCACTAAATGAGGAACAGATCAAGGCAGTTGAGAAAATCAGCGTAGAGACTGCCAAACTGGAACGATTAATCGGAGATATCATGGATGCCCAGAAAATAGATCTGGAAAGAATGAAGTTTAACAAAAATGAATTTGAGATAAAAGAATTCCTTGATGAACAAATTCAGATTCATTCAAAGCTAATGAATGACAAAAAAATACACTTTGCTAATACAACTAATGAAACTGTAATCGTATCAAGTGATTCCTATAGATTAAGCCAAGTGTTTGCCAATTTGATAAAAAATGCTGTTGATTTTGTACCTCAAACTGATGGCAGTATAGAGATTAATGCACATAGAAAAAATGGCCATGTTGTTTTTTATGTAAAAGATAATGGCAGTGGAATACCAAAAGAAAAACAAGATAATCTTTTCAAAAAATTCTATCAAGTGGACACATCTCTTAAACGAAGCCACGGTGGAACTGGCTTGGGATTGGTAATCTGTAAAGGCATAGTTGAAGCATTAGGGGGAAAAATTTGGCTTGAAAGCGAGATTGGAAAAGGCACGACAATCTTTTTCACAATACCAAGAAATGGTTCCAATGGAAAACACGTTGAACAATAATTGTAGTATAACAAACCTCAATGAAGTGCTTGTACGTTATAATTATGAAGAAACAAAATAAAAAAATATTTCCAGTAGATGAATTACATCGACTCCGAGAACTAGAGCAGGTAAATGTCATACTAATCGAGCTCTGTGAAACACTTGACGATAAAAGTGAAGACTTGGAGAAATCAAGAAAAAAATTAAAAGAAAATATCCAGTTACTGATGAAACTTGCAGTCAGCAATCAAAAAAGATATGTGGATTTGTATGAAGACTCGCCGGATCTTTATCGTACTATAGATGCACATGGGATGATACTTGATTGCAATAATGCGTATGCCACACGACTGGGATATTCAAAGGATGAACTCATAGGCAAGAGCATTTTTGAGCATTCGCCGGAAGAAAATCTGGCAGATATTGAGAATTCATTTGATATGTGGAAAAAAACTGGACAGGTCAGAAATAAAGAGATCTGGCTGAAATGCAAGGATGGGACTGTTTTTCCTGGTCTGCTTAGTGCAAATAATCTATATAATGAAAATAACAAATTGATTGGCAGCAATACCGTAATCCGAGATATAACAAAAATTTATGAATATAGAAAAAGACTCGAGGAAAGTCAGAATCATATACAATCCCAGTTCAATGAGCTGAAAAAATTAGATGATGCAAAAAATGATTTTCTTGCCATGATAACACATGAACTAAAGACTCCTCTGGTACCGATAAAGTCATACATTGAGATGATATTGACAGAAAAATTTGGTCCACTAAATGATGTTCAAAAAGACAAGCTTGGCATTGTTTATTCCAGTACCGGGTATATCTTAAAACTTGTAACTGATCTACTGGATGCTCAAAAAATTGAACTTGGACAATTAAAGTTAACAAAAAGTATTTGCAATCTCACTGAAATTGTAGACACGACGGTGGAAAAAATGAAAGAAGAAATAGAAAAAAATGGCATGTCTGTTACAACAAAACTTGAAAATCACATATTTTGTTCATGTGATCCAGTTCGAATTGAACAAGTGCTAATCAATCTCCTTGTAAATGCTGTAAAATTTAGTACTGTGGGAAGTGGCAAAATTTCAATCACACTGTACAAGGAAAATAATCAAGCTGGAATAATCATCAAAGACAATGGTATTGGAGTAGCACCAAACAAACTTGAAAAAATTTTTGTAAAGTTTTACCAAATAGATGCATCTCCAACTAGGGAATATGGCGGAACAGGACTTGGATTATCTGTATCAAAGGGACTGGTTGAAAATCATGGTGGAAAGATCTGGGCTGAATCTGAGGGAGTAGGCAAGGGAACTGAGATCCATATCATGTTGCCTTTGGTGACGTAAACACATTCTTACGATCAAAGTTTTATCTGAAAATAATACCAAATTGGAATCAGATATCATACATACATTCCACACTGAATATATCATACACTTGTATGACCGATAGTGTGGATCATAATGTCTTGGAGCTTCTCCCAAATACACAGGATAGTGTTCTTTTGAGATCGCATCGTGGTTATTTTAAAAACGAATTGAAGAAACTGCCTGCCGAAAAACTGTGGGAAATTATTGTGGAATTACTCTTGTCGTATAACCATGATGTGCCTGACAAGACAAAAATGAATTATGACCAGATGCTTGAGTTGTGTGTCTTCTTGAAAGAGACCGATGAGATGTTTCGAAATCTTGAACAAATTGCTATTTTACAAAGCGGATTGGACAAGGATTCAAACCCTGGTCCAAATGATGATGACAAAGCATGAGTAAATTCTGCTTTCAAGCGATCGGTAGTCTTTAGTATTCCTCTTGATAGGATCCCACATGGTCATTACAAAGACTGTGAAATTTGACCAAGTTTGCAAGTCTATCATGAATGTGGATAGGAATGTACGCTCTGTTGCAATACTTGATGCCAAGGGAAGCTTGGTTCACAACGAAGTCCATCGTGGATTTGTCCAGCCAAGCTTTGACAAGTGGAATAATACGCATTACATGGAGTGCGCATTTGACATTTCAATGGGCGGAAAACTTGATGACCTTTATGGACCGATTAGATATCATCATTCTGACAAGGATGATTTTATGATGTTCAGCTTTCCATACAAAAAAGATGTAATCATTGTTACCAGTACCAAAAAAGTCAGTCCAATTGCATTTGCAACAAAGATATCTCACTTCATAAATGATGCTCTAATGTGACACTAGAAAAAATAGACTCTCAAAACTTTACTAGATTAATGAAATCATTCTAAAACAGTACGAATAAAAAGTTCAACATACCTAGGATGAATTGATTGAAATCAAGTCTCAAAGACTTTGTTGTACTGCCTGGAGATAAAGTAAAACTAGAAAAATACCCTACCGAAATAAAACCGCTTTACAAATCAAAAGATGAATACAAACAGATGTTATCAGAAAATATTGAAGAGCTAAGCTCACTACAAAATCTTCTCTATGCCTCAAACAAATATTCTGTATTATTGATATTCCAATCAATGGATGCTGCAGGAAAAGACAGCACAATAAAACATGTAATGTCTGGCATAAACCCTCAAGGCTGTCAAGTCTCTAGCTTCAAACATCCTAGTGCACAAGAACTTGGACATGATTTCTTGTGGCGTGAGGTCAACAACCTTCCTGAACGAGGAAAGATTGGAATTTTCAACCGTTCTCATTATGAGGAAGTATTGATAGTTCGCGTACATCCTGAGATACTTGAAAGTGAGGGAGTAGAATTTGACAGTAAAACAATTTGGAAAGAACGATACGATTCCATCATTGGCATGGAAGATCATCTACATCGCAATGGAATGGTAATTCTCAAGTTCTTTTTACATGTATCCAAAGAAGAGCAACGCAAGCGTTTTCTCAAACGTATTGATGATCCAAAAAAGAACTGGAAATTTAGCACTGCTGATATTGAAGAGCGAAAGTTCTGGAAACAATACATGGATGCATACGAAGATTGTCTAAGCGCAACAAGTATCAAAAATGCACCTTGGTATGTAATTCCTGCAGATGACAAGGAAAATACACACCTAATAGTTTCTGGGATTGTTCTTGATACGCTCAAAGAACTAGACATGTCTTATCCAAAACTTGATGAAAAACGAAAACAGGAATTAAAGACAATCCGTAAACTATTGGAAAAATGAAATCTCTAGTAATTATTGTTGGAATTATGGTGTCTGTTACAGTTATTGCATCGGTTTTTCTTATGGCAACCCCTAATGGTGCATCACATTGTACATTTTGCCCTGATGTATCAAGTACTGACCAGTCACTTGAAATCACAGATGTATCAACTGAACCACAAGTGATACCTGTTGGAAATAGTTTTCTAATATATGCAAATGTATACAATCCGAATCCATATCCTGTCTATGTTAACAGCGGATGTTTTTCTCCACTCTCTTTGACTTTTGACAAAAATGTAGAAACCAAGAGGGGAATCTCATGCTTTGCTATTTTAAAACAAGAGATTCCGTCAAAACATCAAGCAAGACTGCAGGGTCCTGGCAGTGGTGTAACCTATAATGCAACTGGTACTGGTAATACGACTGCTACAATTACTATCACATATCAAGGACAAAACAAGACACTCACCACTACAACTACGAAAATAATTACAATTTCTAGACTCGTTCATCCATAGGGGAAATGAAATCTAGTCTTGTATGACTCCAGATATTCAAACTCATGAGCGATTTGTATTCTAAGAGTATTTAATACAGATTCCTAGTTCATAGATTCTATCATGCATCTAGAAAAATTAGCGCACAAGTCTACGATAATAGGTACAATAATTGCAATTTTCCTATTCATGATAGCCGTAGTTGAAGTATATCATTTCAATGAACTTGTATCTGAGACACAAAAATCAACAACGGGTCTGACTGCACTTGTAAACAAAACTGATAATCTACTGGCAGAAACGCAAAAATCAACAACCAGTTTAGCTACGCTTGTGGACAAGACTGATCAATTAATACAATCTCAAAACCGTACATCTTCGAACATTTCACAACAAACTATCTTGAAAGAGTATGGTGATGGCGTTCCATTCAAAGTTGATATCTCATATTGTAACTACGAGTCTGATAATGAAATTGCATATTCGCCAGTTGTTCTAGATAAAAATGGTGATCTGACTCCATTGAAATTCATGCTAATCAGATCTATTGGATATTATACTACGGATGATGGCAACAATATGAGCAATATACACGAAGAGACTTTGGATTTTGATGAAACTCCTGATTTGGTCATACCTGATGAGGAAAAACTTTACAAATTATCACTCATGCCAGCATTAAATGACACCAGTAATTCTACTGATTCCTATCTTGTTGTACATTCTGAATATTATTTTGCACCCTATTCTGATGTGACAGATAAATTGCTAACAAAATATGTTTATGATGGAAAGGGACACCAACTGATTGAATTTAAAAAAGATGCTAACGGAAGTTGGAAACTGTATCCAAATCCAATCTCTGTTTGCAAATAGCTAATTATTTTTTGAATGTGGAAAAAATGTCAGATCCAAGTGCGGTTGTTCTGAGGGCTTTGACCCTAGAACTTTCCGCTTGTAGAGAATCTGCAAATATTAATTGTGAATATGGATAGAAAAGACTGTGTTTGTTTATTGTAAAATAATTCATGAAAATATGGTTGAAAGTGTGTTTGATTCAAACACACTATCTGATATATTCACATGGTGTATAGATACTGCAAGTAGAAACCGCGGAACAACAAAAACCATGTAGAGATGGTGTCTGCATTCCAAGGACTTCTATTTTTTTTATCCTATTGCCCTTAGTTCTACTATAACGTCATCCCAAAGGTCATTACTGCTTGCAGTCCAGCCACATGTTACAGCTTTGGCTGTATGTACTGTAGTTGAACTTGATGCACCTGTTATAGAGCCTACCATGTTGATATCCCACTGTTGTGTGCATGTTGGGGAACCAAGCTTCGAACCGCCATAGATTGATGGCAAGTCCAAGACCCAGTCATTTGCATACTTTGTTGTTATGGAAATCTTCGGGCTGCTTGCGGCTGTGTTGTGTTTTGTAGCATGATTTGCTATGGGGCTGGTTTCATTTACTCCTGAAAATGAGTATGCTCCAACTATTGCTTGGGTGGGTCCTGACGTGGTGACAACTACATTTCCAGTCCCACTTGGGTTTTTGAGATACCATAATTCTGCATCATTATTGGTAAATGATGCTGCTGCATTTGTTAGTGCTATTCCACCAAATGTGACTGATACTGCATTGTTGTTGTTAGCACTTAGGCCTACTACTAACAAACGATTACTGCCTGTTCCTGCATTGACACTAGCAAGTGTTATCTGGTTTGATGCTGACACTGTGCCAGAAGTTGACTTGACACTGTTTAGAGTAATACCGCTTGTTGTACTGCTAGTAGTTGCAGATGCAGTATTTGATGGAGAACTGGTACCAACTGAATTGATTGCAGATACCTGATAAGTGTAAGCAGTACTTGGTGCTAAACCAGTATCAGAATATGTTGTGGAGCTAGTACCAGTATTTGCTACATCTGTACTCCATGTAGCTCCACCATCTGTTGATCTTTCTATCTTGTATCCAGTAATTGCAGCGCCTCCATTATTTGATGGTGCACTCCAGGATAGATTGATTGCAGAAGATGAGATTGCTGTAGCTGTAAGACCCGTTGGTGGCTGTGGTACCGTTATCGTTGTACCGCTAGTTGTTGCAGATGCAGTATTTGATGGAGAACTGGTGCCTACCGAGTTGATTGCAGATACACGATAAGTGTAAGCAGTACTTGCAGTCAAACCAGTGTCAGAGTATGTGGTACCAGTGGAACCACTATTTGCTACAACGGTATTCCATGTGGAACCGTCAAGTGAGCGCTCTATCTTGTATCCGATAATTGCAGAGCCTCCATTGTTACTTGGCGCGCTCCAGGATAGGTTGATTTGAGATGAGGATATGCTACTGGCAGAAAGATTTGTTGGAGGCTGTGGTGCAGTTATAGTTCCACTGCCTGATACTGCAAATGCATCTCCTCCGTAAATGTTTTGAGGACTTGATGCAATGACATTTCCGCTTGAATCAGATACTTGAATTGTTGCAGCAATTGGAAAGTGATACATTCCAACATTAAGTGTAGCAGAACCGGCTGTTACAGATGAGCTTGTCATGACGCCTCCAGTTGAATTAATCAGTGATACAGTTGCAGCATTTGTTGGATTGCCTGTGACCTTGATGTTCTCATCAGTTGTTGCATAATAGTCCTTGAAGACTCCATGTCGCATCTGGTTATAGTATGAATTCATTGTCTGTAGATAGTAATCAAATGGTGCAGGCATGGCAAGTGAAAGTGTACTACTTGTATAGACCATGACTCCGTCCATGTAGAGTTTCAAATAGTTTGAACCGTTTGTAATTACTGTACATTCTCTTGTGAGGGGTTGGTTCGGACTGGTATCAACCCACAATGTATCAAAGTGGGAAGCTTCTACTGCATTACCATAGCCGTGAACAAGTGTCCAATAGGTGCCATCTGAGTTTGTTATTGCAGCGCAATCAAGATAGTTTACCTTACCGTTTGTAGTCATTATCTCTAGCTGGTTTTGAAAGTCATTGTGTAGAACAGGCTGGCTTGTAGCAGTTAGTATGGCATGAACTAGTAGTGCAGTTGTATCTGGTGAAACTGCATAATATCCAGAATAGCTACCATCTCCGAATTGCGCAGGATTAGGTCCTGGTTCTCCAATGTGTAATCCTTGTGAATCCTTGTAAATGTCATATGTGGTATTTTTTTCAGATACTGCAGTTCCATAATAATTCCAATATCTTGTGTCTGACAAGACTTGCTGCATTGTTTCTGTCTGGTTGTCTAGTGGATCTGATGCAACAAGGCCTGACTGGGTCTTGGTTATTGAATATGTTGCAGATGCATAGATTCCATGTGACAGCATTCCAAATGAAAATAGCATGATTGCAGCAAATGATAATGCAAGAAACTGTCTTCCAAATATTTTGTATTTTCTTGTAATCATTATTACCAGTGATATATCTCATGTTAGAATACATATTTGGGTATACTAGGATTATTCTGTACGATGAATACAGATTATTTTCTCATCAATTATGTTAGTGACATACGAATTTTAATTTTGCACTAATGTTTTCATTGTTTTAGATTTTTTTCTTTTTCATAACACTTTTCTGCTTCCTTTTTTCTCCCCATCTTCATCAGTACTCCGCCTTTGTTGTGCCATGCTGATGCAAACTCGGGATGAAATTTTATCGCCCTCTCAAAACAATCAAGTGCCATCTCTGGTCTTCCCAGCATAAAAAAACATACACCCTTAAAGTTCCACGCAGGTCCATGTGTCGGATCTAGTATTGTTGCTTCATCAAAAGAGTCCAATGCTTGTTCATATCTTTTAAGATCTGACAAGCACACTCCTTGCAAGTTCCATGCATCAACTGATTCAGGATTTATCTGCAATACTTTGCCATAACAATAGAGTGCATCCTCATGTCTTTTCAAATGGTCTAGTGCATCACCTTTTTTGAGCCAAGCATTTGCGTACCGGGGTAATCTTTTCAATGCCTTGTCATAAAATGTAATTGCATCTTCGTACTGGTGTTTTGTTACAAGTGACTGGGCTTGTTGGTATGCTGATACTGCCTCTTCTGGATAAATGTCATCAAATTTTTGTATGACTTTGACATCTTTTTTATTTTGCATTCGCAGGGTTTGATATGCATCTGCAATCTGACCAAATCTTGTTTCACTTTCTTCTGAAGAATTTTTGTCTGGATGGTACCGTAGCGCCATCTCTCGGTATGCTTGTTTTATTTCTTGTAATGATGCACCTTGTTTGAGTCCTAGTATTTCATAGCACTGGAAAATATCCAATGTTTCCAATGTGCAAAATGGACAAATAAAGAGTCTTTCTTGGGATGTACTTTTTTCAATTATTTACAAAAAAATAACAGATTCAAGCGGTTGTTCAGGGGGATTTAACCCGATGAACATTTACCGCCAGTAGAGAATCTGCACTATGTAATACGGCATGTACATTGAAAAGAACATGTTCGTTCATTATGAAATTGTACTGTATCGTATCCTGATGGTTGGTTATTTACACCTCGTGAGAAAATGAGTTAATCTTTTAAACACTAGTCCCGGACTTTTGTCTATTGGCAACAAATTGTCCTGACTGTGAGGCTGTATTGGTAGAGTTTGACGTAGGTTCTGGTATACTCCACTGTCCTAATCATAATTGTAAATTCATCTATTTTGACAAAAACACTGGCAAGAAATACCGAAAAAATGAAAAATAATGTTTATCCAGTACCTTGTGTGCTATCTAGTGATTCAAATGACTTTTTTGTTTTTGCTCAAATCTCATTGACCAAATCTTATTAACTAAAAATGTGCTATTATTAATGCAAGAGAAATGATTCCACCTCATATCTTTGACCAACGATATCGTACATTTTATGAAATAACGCCTGATCTTGTGTGTACACTGGACGAAAATGCCGTAATCATTGATGTCAATAAACGTATGCTAGAACACTTTGGATATGAAAAAAATGAAGTTGTTGGTAGATTCTGTTTTGATTTTGTTACACCTGAGTATAAAAAAATTGTATTTGATGGATTCAAAGAGATGGAGAACACAGGAACTGGTCCATTAATAGAAATTCAGCTAATCAAAAAGAACAAGACTACATTTTTTGGTCTATGCAAGGGAGCAAAAATAAGCGATGAATCCAAAACATCAAAAATTTATCTAATTACAATACAGGATGTTTCTTTGATGCATGATTCAATGGCTAAAGCAAAGCATGCAGAAAGAGAATTAGAAAAAAAATACAACGAACTCAAAAAAGCATATGATTCTATTCTACTGGTGGAAAACAAGTATGAAAATCTCTACGAACATTCACCTGATCTTTTGCGTACCATTGATCTTGATGGAGTGATTCTCAATTGTAACAAATCATATGCAAAAAATTTAGGGTACGAAAAAAATGAAATTATTGGTAGTTCCATACTAAAACATACTGCAGATAGAAGCTATGTTGATTTAGAAAAAGGAATAGCTGAATGGAGGGCGTCTGGAATGATTTCTAATGTTGAAATCTGGCTTAAGAGAAAAGATGGAAGCTCATTTCCAACATTATTTTCTGGAAACAATCTGTATGATGAAAATGGTAAACTAATTGGAAGAACAGTGGCATTTCGAGACATATCTGACATTTATGCAGCAAGAACTAGAATAGAGCAAGACGAAAAAAAGATAAACGAACAAAATGACGATCTAAAAAAAATCAACTTTTTACTTGCATCTGCTGAAACAAGATTTCGCAGTCTTTATGATACCTCACCTGATCTTATGCGTACAATCGATCATGATGGTAACATTACTGATTGCAATGATGCATATGCACTAGACTTGGGTTATACCAAACAAGAAATCATTGGAATGTCAATTTTTGATCATGCTGCAGAAAAAAACATCGACCATATGCGACAAATCTTTGACTCGTGGAAATCTGGTCATAGTATAACCAACAAAGAGGTCTGGATGAAAAGAAAGGATGGGGCAATCTTTCCCGCATTATTGAGCGCAACTACCTTCTATGAGGGTGATGACCAGATGCGAAGCAATACTATAATCAAAAACATTACCGAGCTTTATGATGCCAGAAAAAAAATAGAGGAGAACGAGGCACACATACGAGCTCAATACGAACAGTTACGCAGAACTGACAAGTCAAAAGAAGAGTTTCTGACCATGATAACGCATGAATTGAAGACTCCTCTTGTACCAATACAAGGATACATTGACATTTTACTTACCGATGCATTTGGTACAATAACTGATGCTCAAAGACAGAGACTAGAAATTATAAAACTAAATGCATTCACCCTTTCAAAACTAATGACTGATCTTTTGGACGTACAAAAGATTGAGCTTGGTCAGCTGAGGGTATCAAAAGAGCGACACGACATGGCTGATGTTTTAGATGGTGTAGTTGAAAACATGAAGCCAACTATGGAAAAATATCATATCCTTATGCTGACACAATTGAAACCTGGCATATTTTGCATGTGTGACTCTATGCGAATTGAACAAGTGATACACAATTTGATAAGCAACGCAATTGATTTTTGTCCTAAAGAAAATGGAAAAATTTCCATAATGTTGCATGCAGAGGGAGAAAATGCAAAAATCATTGTAAAAGACAATGGAATTGGAATATCAAAAAGCAAACTAGACCAAATCTTTGTCAAGTTTTATCAGATTGACACATCTGTTACAAGAGAACATGGTGGAACCGGACTGGGACTTGTTGTGTGCAAGGGAATAATCGAGGCACATGGTGGAAAGATATGGGCAGAATCTGAGGGAGAAAACAAGGGATCTGAAATTCACATACTGTTACCGCTTGATAATTGAGTGTCTAGCACAAGAAAGAAATGATTAAACCATCAAAATGGAAAAAGCTTGACATGTTAATGATTCCACTGGTGTTCTGATACATGGCTGATTCTCAGATTTTGATATTTGTGGTAATGATTGTTGTTGTACTAGTTTTCAGGTTCAGAAAAATAGTTTCAGGAGGGCCTGTAAGCAAAAATAAAATAATTTTTTCAATGATATCTTATTTTGCTATTAGCATGTTTGCAGTATATAGCTCATTTCAGGCAGGAGTGTCCTATTGGTATGTCTTTGCATATGCCGGTGTTCTGATAGGTGCGACATGTCTTTCACATAGATATGTTGACAAGTCTATCATAATTTGGAAGGCAGATGATGGCAAAATCCACTCAAAGGGAGGAAATATTCCATACGTTGTTTGGGTGATAGGGTTGGTATCTCGATTTATCTTGGGCTATGCTTTTCTTGGTTCTAACTATCTCATGTCATCATATGGCGCTCAAAAAAATCTGAGTCCGTTTGATGTTCAAATAACACTTGTTGTGGACTTGATAATGATGTTAGGTGTTGGTGCATTGACTGGAAGAAATCTAAAGTTAATGTCCAAGTTGAAACATTTCCAGACGACCTAATTGTTTTACAATAAAAAAGGAGATCACTGGTCAAGTCAAAACCATTACTTGATTGGCACAGTCTTTGGTCTGAGCGCTGCAATCCAATGTTGATGTTGTACCAGTGATCCCTATGACCTATGCACATGTGTCTTACAAGAAAAAATCTGTACGACAGGTAACGCGCACAAGTAAGATATGACAACAAATTATTAAAAACAATGAATGTCGCATATCTCTAGTCTAGTTTTTTAAAACAAATGTATGCAACATGAATTCATTATTTGGAAAAAGAGAGCTGAATTTTCAAGCAACTAGCTTAGAAAATAGTATAAACAAATAATATGCATGGTATGCAACGGTACATCGAACATGGTTGAAGCTTCTCTTAGAACACATTTGATGCATGATCTCAGTCACTTTGGACTGCGAATTGCAGTAGGTGTCATGTTTATTGTTCACAGTGCTAGTAAATTTGCCAGCGGCTCTTCAGGATTTTTCTCAAGTATTGGTCTTCCTGCGGAAATGGCATTGTTGATTGGATTGTTGGAGTTGATTGGAGGCGTACTTCTTATCATTGGAGTACTAACAAGAATAACTGGTAGTCTTCTTGCAATTGAGATGCTAATTGTCATGGTGTGGCTAAAAAAACTCGAGTCATTTTCTGGAAAAAACGGACTAGAGTTGGAATTGCTTGCATTTGTGATTTTATTGACTGTTATAGTATTAGGCCCTGGCAGATTTTCAATATCTCATCTGGTAAAAAGAATCCCAAGATTTATCCAGTGATTTCATCTCTGGCACTAACAATCTTTCTCTGTTGTGTCTGATTCTAGTAATTTATTAAAAAAATAAAGCAAGAGATTTCTGCTTTTTGGGGGAGTAGATTATCTCTTACTTGCTTCGGAAAATATTTTTTGCAACTTTGATTCAAGCTCTTTTTTGCCTTCTGATTGTGCCAACATTGACTGCCAGACTTTGGCTGCTGTCTCTATCATTGCATCTGATGCCTTGTCAAGTGAAGGGCCAAATGTGGCGTCAATTCTCTTTTTGAGTCGTTCCACGTGTGCCTGATACAGTGCATCGTGAAATGCCTTGTGCAGTAATTCCATTGATTGTTTCACAGGATCAACTGTTCCACAACCGCAATCACCACAATCTGTTTCAGAGGTGCATGAGCATGTTGCATCTTCTTCTGTATTGCATGTTCCTGATTTGCATTCCATATTACTTTCTTATAGTCACTATACAAAGGTAAGTATATAAATTGGAAAGTGATAAAAGGGAAATCAAGTGAGATTTTAGTAAGTTGATGCCACAAGAACTCAAAGATCTATCTGACCAGATAAAATGTTGTCCTGTAGATAATACATTCAGACTTGTTGGTAAAAAATTTACAATACACATACTTCGCAATATGTTGATTCTAAATCACACAAGATTCAACCAGTTTCTTGAATCAGTAGAGGGAATAAATCCAAAAACGCTCTCTGTAAGATTGCGCGAGATGGAAAAGAGTGGTCTGATAAAAAGACAGGTCTATGCCCAGACTCCAATTAAAATTGAATATACTGTAACAGAAAAAGGAAAGGAACTAAAATTAATCATAATGCAAATGGCTGCTTTTTCAATGAAATATTGCAGTTCTGATGTATTCAAGGATGGCAAACCAAGGACAATAGAACAAGTGTTTGGAAAACCAAAGAAAACTAGCAAGTAGCCATGATGTACTAGATCGAGATTTTTTCTACTTTCTGTTTGCACTGCAATGACATGATGGACCACATGTACATATCCCAGTAACAGTACAATTACAGTCTGGAGATATGCACTTGTCCTCTTTTCCGCATCCACAATTCATGATACTAGTATATGGTGTTTCTAATAATTAAACTCCTTTGTTGGCTTTTGTGTTTGATGTATGTTTCATACAGGATGATTATTGTGAATGTAGAATTTCTCTTGCCCTGTTAACAAAGACTTCAGCCTTGTCTACGAGGTTTTTTCCTTGATTTTCAGAGATGGAATCTACTCTGTCATACATGGATTCGTTCCTTCTTGATCGCGCTCTGTCAAATGCTTGTAAAATCTCGCTTGGAAACTTGGTAGAATAAACCGCTTCAGTAAATGAAATTACTGCCATGTGATGTTCTGAACTCTTTGGTCTGTATCCTTTTGAAAACATCAAAGCTCGCCCTGTCTGCAGCATGGCGTTATACGCAGCATTGTGAGCCCATCCCCATTCTTGTATGGTGAGCATCTTTTTTGCAGAAATAAGATCTTTGTTGGCAATTTTCATTTCATTTGTAACCTGTGTTGAATCTGATTGAAATTTTTCAACCAGTCCCTTGTTTAATAGATCGCTTAAGTTCATCCTCGTCTCCTACAATCATAATTACCGGCGTCTTTGAAATCTCTTTTATCAAGGGTATTTTTTTTTCTACCTTCTCCAAAAATTCTTCTCTTGTCCACAGTATGAAATTTATTTCGCGTCCTATTCTTCTTTCTGTTTTTGAAATGGATCGCAACACATCATCTTCGTTTACATCTCCTATTACTAATACATCAACATCGCTTGTTGGTGTTTCAACACCTTTTGCAAATGAACCAAAAATAAAAGCAAATTTGATCTTTCTGATATCAAGATCTTTCATTATGACATGTCCTATGCTTTCGGTCTTTAGGAAGATTCTTTTCAGATCTTCTGATATGGGAGATTTTGTACGTAGCTTGTAGAGCACCATGTTTCCTTTTTTTCTACTATCAAGAAGACCAAGTGATTCCAAATTTTTGAGTTCTTTTTGTACGTATATTGGAGTGGCATCTATAATTCGTGCAAGCTGACGTATGTGGTACTCATTTCCAGAATTGAGCAGAAACTCTTCAAGTATGTTTACTCTGGTAGTTGAAGTGAAAAGCTTCTCTAACATGTATACTAAAAGTATACAATTGTATATAAATAGTTTACATTATGTCACATAGAAATTTATGATCTTTTCTTGTTTTCATAGATTTGATGCTCCACACCTTGTAGGAATTTGACATTTTTGACCAAAATCTCTGTGGAATATTTTTCTTTAATCTGTTGTATGTACTAACCAAGTTTTTTGCGTTTTTCTTCGATTCTTTTTTCTGCCTCTAGTCTTTCAAGGCTGTATGATTTCATGTCTGCAAACTTGATTATTTTGGACAAGTTTGGATGGACTTTGTTGATTGCCTCGAACATTTCCTGTGCAACTTTTCTATAATCCTGGTGTCCTTGTGGTACAGTTCTGAGTTCTATCAAGTGTACTGCTTCGCGCAAATTTAGTTTCATAAAATATGGATAGTTGTATGCAAAGTTCACTACGTATTGAGACTGCTCTGGCATTTCTGACTTCATAGAATCCCAAACTTCTCTTGACTTGTACATGCAATCATCAAAGTCTTTTTTCATTCCAAGTTGCTCAATTTCATCTGGCCTAAAGTATCCGTGGTTTGCTGCAAGCAACTGTCGTTCTAGTGTGAGCACACGATGTCTGTGAAAGTCTCGAAACATTCCAAAATTTGTCAGAAAATCAAATGTATACTCTGTCATCTCAAACGCACGTGGTGGCCTCTGCCTCCTGTTATTTCTCAAACTGGAAAATGTCTTGATTATTTTTTTCCTCTCTGATGTTTTTATCTTCTTGACTTGCTTGAGTATCTCTCGATATGATGCTCCACCTGACTGTTCATACAGTATTGCAGAAATTATCTTCTCTTCTGCCTTTTTCTCTTCTTGCCAGTCTACCAAGTCTACCAAATGGTTTGCCTTTTTCTTTTTCTTTAGGTGTTTTTTTCCAAGTGCTGATGATTTTTCCTTTATTTCAGTCAAGTATTTCTGGAGGGCTTTACCATGATTGTCGTCTGCTCTTCTTACAAATGACTTGATTGTAGTGTTCAATTCTCTCTGTATTTTACCTGCAAGAACTTGTTCTTCTTCAAGTTCTGATGAATACAAAATTGTAAGCAAATACTCGAACGCTCTTCCATTTCCTGTTATGCCTACATTTGTAAGAGTAGATGCAGGAAGAATTCCTCTGAGAATGTCAAGTGCCTTGGCTCTAATTGTTGCATTGTAAATTCTAGTTGCAGACTTTATCTCATCTTCGCTTGCAAGTTTGGAATATGGAACATCTACACCACTAACATTTCGAAACTGTTGTTTTTCTATTGGTTCTTTTTCTGCCATGTATTTGATTGCAGGCTGGATGTTCTTCGAATATACTTCAAAGTCTAGATTGCATGCTTCCAGGTATCTGTCTGCAAATTTTGATTTCATGATGGTATTTTCACGGTAAAACTTGAACTCGTCATTTACTTTCTTGTCCCATGCTACGTATCTGGAAGATTTTTCAAGATATGACAAACCAATTCTACGGTCTTCAATTTTTTTTACTGCAATGTTTGACAAGCCTTCAATTGCAATCTGTGCTTCACCAAGTTCTGCAACTGAATCGTCTCCATATTCAAGTAAAACTTTGTCGTAAAATTCTTCACCACGATTTTCGTTTTGCGCAAACTCGTCCAAGAAAATCTTGCGCATGCTCTTGTCTGTTCTGCTGTATCTTGACATCAGAGCACCACGGTCTACTTGTCTTGGGCTGGTTATTGCAAATACAGAATCATTAACATTTGAAAAATGTTTTAAAAGAATTTCTTCTTCAGAACTTGAAAACTCTGATGACAACATTATGGTTCAAACCAACTATTCTAATAACTACTTCTTTCCAATCTGGATCAGATCAGATGGTCCTATCTTTGGTGCATTGTGTTTTGCCTGCCATCTAAGTAACACTTCCTTGAACGACTCGGCTTCTTGTGCATCTTCAGTATACATCAAAGTTGTTACCCACTTGCCTGGACCTGCAGTACCGCCCATGGAGTTCATCCAAAAATCTGTTGGCATGTTTTCAAACGCCTTGTTCTTTTCATCCCGGCTCATGTCAACCCAGCGTTTGGAGACAAAGTGTAGTATCTGATCTAGCTCTTCCTTTGTAATCATTATCGTACCGTTACTAGACAAGTGATTATAAAATTACGCATTTTTCACATTTTTTCATGATCATTAGCTAAAATGATCTTACCAAAACTGAAAAGCTTGTTAACACGTTGTTGATTATATGAAATTTAAAACACCTACCTAATGAGCAAGGAAGAGATCGAATTTATCGGCAAGCAAGTAAAGGACATGTATGGCACCTATATCGGCAAAGTCATAGGCACTATAACTGACATTGATGGAAGTGTACAAACCGTCGGTGTTGATTGTGGTTCTGAAGGACTCAAGCAGATAGCATTCGAGCAACTGGTGATTCAGGGACAATATGTAATCTTTATCCCTAGATGGAGATTAGACGCCCAGAGACTGTTGCGAGAAAAGGGATTGACCATGCGTCGTATACGAGCCCTGATGGATATCGTATCTGAAAACGATGACATGAAAGAGGATGCTGAACTGATCCACGAAAAATACAAGATGAAATTGTTAACTCTCGATGAAACCGAGAGACAGATCAGAGAAAAACTTGATAAAAGACTCGGAGAGCTTGAAGGGCAATTAAAGTCAATTCGGATGCTACGATTTGATGCAAAGTTGCAAAACAAGAGCAATGAGATATCTGATGCCAAGTTTGATTTGGTCAAGACTCACACGGTTGAAATCATAGAGCACATCGAACATGAAAAAGCAGAGATAACAAGCATCCAGCGTCGCATCAACGATCTAACTGTTGAAATTGGGGAACGTGCAGAAAGTCCAAAGCAGGACGTTCACTCAGCAGCCATTTCATATCTTGGAAAGGTAGAAAGTCCTTCTGCTCCTTCACAGCCAAAGACTCCGATATCTACTGAAATTGGTGTTGGTCCTAGTATTCCCACTGTACCAACGGCAAAGCCAGTGGCAATTGGAGCCGATGGTGATGAAGTTCCCGAAGATTCAGATTGGCTCAAGCGGATATCATCCTCTTAGTAATTTGACGAGTTGAAGGATTCGCTCCCAATCCATTTGAGCGAACCTTTTTTTTGACATACAAACCACTGATTTGTATTGGATTCTTATGATATTGGGCTTGGAAACAATGATCCCAAGACAAGGTCTGACGCAAGTCATGACCGTATAAAATTCTGGGAGTCCCAGGCCAAGAATCTTTTCTGGTCTGAACCATGGCATACTGCACTTGAATGGAATCCACCCTTTGCAAGGTGGTTTGTTGGAGGGAAAACTAGCGCATCATACAATGCACTTGATGTGACAGTACAAAAAAACCCAAACAAAAAGGCAATACTTTGGGAAGGCGAAGATGGCTCACAACGGATACTAACTTATCAAGACCTGCTTTTCCAGGTATCAAAACTTGCAAACGCATTAAAAAAACTCGGAGTTGGCAAAGGTGACAGGGTAACTGTCTATCTCCCAATGGTTCCTGAATTGATAGTTTCACTCTTGGCGTGCTCTCGAATAGGTGCAATTCATACTGTTATATTTTCAGGGTTTAGCGCACAATCAATTCGGGACAGGGTTGTTGATTCAAAATCAAGTGTAATCATTACGGCAGATGGTGGCAGACGACGCGGAATGATAGTCAAACTAAAAGACGTTGTAGATGATGCAATTGCAGACCTTGATTTTGTAAAAAATGTTATCGTACTAGAGCACACTGGAAATCCAATTACATACACGACACGGGACAGGAAATGGAGCGAGTTTGTAGGTTCCATGGAACCGTCATGTGATGCCGAGATGGTTGACAGCACTCATCCTCTTTACATCTTGTATACATCTGGAACAACAGGAAAACCAAAGGGTGTTCTTCATGGTACTGGCGGATATCTTACACATGTCTTTTCCACCTTCAAGTGGATCTTTGATATTTGCGATTCTGATGTTTATTTTTGTACTGCTGACATTGGCTGGGTTACAGGTCACAGCTATGTAGTTTATGGACCTCTAATGCATGGTATAACACAGGTCATGTATGAGGGTGCACTTGATTATCCCACCCCTGCAAGGATATGGGAAATTATTGCACGACATGGTGTTACAATTTTGTATACGACTCCAACCGCACTTCGAATGTTCATGAAATCAGGTGATGCCCTGCCAAACTCTAACAATTTGTCAAGCTTACGATTGCTTGGAACAGTGGGAGAGCCAATCAACCCACAAGTATGGAAGTGGTATTTTGATGTAATTGGCAAGAAAAAGTGTCCAATCATTGATACGTGGTGGCAGACTGAAACAGGGGCCACAATGATATCTCCACTTCCTGGCATTGAAACAATTCCACTCAAACCTGGTTCTGCAGCAAGACCTGTACCTGGTGTTGATATCTTGATTGTAGACGATGATGGAAAACAAGTGCCGCCTGATTCCAAGGGATATCTTGCAGTCAAAAATCCATGGCCTGGAATGTTGTTAACATTGTGGGGTGATGATGAAAAATACAAAACAGTCTACTGGTCAAAATACAAAAACATGTACTATGCAGGCGACTATGCAAAGATGGATGGCGATGGATACGTCTGGATGCTTGGAAGGGCAGATGATGTACTCAAGGTTGCAGGACACCGACTTGGCACTGCAGAAATTGAAAGCGGCTTTGTATCGCATCATGTCGTTGCAGAGTCTGCAGTGTGTGGAATACCGCACGAAGTAAGGGGCGAATCAATTGTTGCATTCCTGGTTCTAAAAGATGGCATCACGCCAACACAGCAGCTAAAAGAAGATCTAGTCCAACACATACGAAAGACAGTAGGTCCAATTGCAACACCAGATGAGCTATATTTTGTCAAAAAACTTCCAAAGACTCGAAGCGGCAAGATAATGAGGAGATTACTAAAAGCAATTGCACAAGATGAAAAAATCGGTGATGTCACCACACTAGAAGATGAAGCATCTGTTGATGAAGTAAAATCCGCACTTGTCGAACTGCGAAAAACACTTGGAAAATACTAGATTGAAATTACCTGCATCTTGGAGTTGTCAGTGATATGATACTTGTCAGCAAATCCACCTGTCACTTCTAAAACATATTTTGCCATCTTGCCATCTGCATTCTGGACAGTGCATGTAGCAGTCTCAAGTGCAGACTTGCATGGTTGAACATTTTTTTCAATATGTATTACATTTCCGTTTGAATCAAACCAAATTATATCAAGTGGAAATTGCATGTTTAGCATCCATATTGGTACAACTTGAGCTTGGCTGAATACAAATATCATCCCTTGATCATCTGGAAGTTCGTTTTGAAACATCAGGCCTCTTACCTTTTGTGCATCTGTTTCTGCAATTTGTACCGTCAACACTTTACTATCAAGCTTGATTGTACCCATTGGAAACTTGACCTCTTCAAGCTTGGAATCTGCAGGAATTGTTAGTACTCCAACAATGCCGATTATCACTGCTGCAATTGCAATCGGAATTAAAACTTGGGCCCTTGTTGCCACAAAAAACCTCTGACTAATATCCAGTTAAAAACTAATGCAAAAAAATGTAGAGTATCAGTGCATCTTGTCTTTTAGATTGGAATAATCACTGAAAAAGTTCTTTGTCTCCTGGCCAACGTCTTTGATGGTTGCACCATTGTACACTCGGTCTAGATATTTTCCTGCAATTATCATTGGAATTCCAATAGGTGTGGTAAATGGATCCGGTGAAAGAAGAAAAATAAATCCAATCTTTGTTATCTTTTTTCCTGGTGCCGATGCTCTCTGTAGAGAACCCAGAGCACGAGCAGTACCCCTGTCGTCTATCTTTCCTAGTTCAGAGTAAATTCTAGCCCTTCTGTGGAGGGAATCGCTTACTTTCTTTATTTTATCAATACCTTGCCTAACTCCCTCATCCATGCATCCCTCATTTTTGAAAATCTAGTTAACACTCCATGCAAAAGATCAATCACAACTGGGTGAACATTTCTGATCAAGAGATTAGGTTATATGATTTCGTGTGTAACCAACAAAAACATGAAGGAAAAGCGTGCTGAGAGGCTGGAATCGATAAAAGAGGCACACAAATCGGCAAAAACCGACTATTCTAGGATAGAGGACTATCTTGAGGTCATATCGGAACTAGTAGAGCTCAAGGGGTATGCAAATACGCTTGATATCTCAAGATATCTCACAGTGAGCGCCCCATCTGTTACAAAGATGCTCCAAAAGTTGGCAGATGGCGGGTATCTGGAATACGAGAAATATCGCGGAATAAATCTGACCCAAAAAGGTTCTACCCTGGCAGATGCTGTGCGCCAAAAACATGGTACCCTGCTAGAGTTCTTTAGGATGCTTGGAATCAGCCACGAGATTGCAAATCAAGATGTTGAAGGAATAGAGCATCACCTAAACCCGCAAACAATAAAACAACTGCGCAAGTTTGTCACGTTTCTAAAAGCAAACCCAAAAATTTTAGAGAATTTTGAATAGCTAGTCGTGTACAGATATTCTGATATCGTCTTTTGACATTACAGCTCCGATTAATCTCTTGCCTGCACTAGATTTTTTTGGAATTATTATCCTGCCGTTTCTTCCAATTCGTGTAGATGTGAGATTTTGGTCATTGACATAAATCTCTGCTTCCATGCCAGATTTTGAAATATCAACTTCTAAAATAAAATTATTTCCAGACTCTGACATTTCAAACCATTCTCCACCTCTTGAAGACCCGCGCTCTTTTGGTTCTACATCGATGTGGACTCCAAGTGTTTTTTCAAGCTCGTTTATTGTTATCCCGCCTCTGCCAATTATTGCTGGCATGGTTTCCTTGTCAACTCGTACTCGTATACTGTTGTTTGATAAAATCTCAATCTCTGCATTAGAGTCAAATCTTCGTATGGTATCTTTTATCTTTGATTCTGCCAATTTTTCAATTCCGCCACTTTTAGTTTCCTTAGTTATTGGAATTACAATATTCTCATCACCATATGTGTAAATTTCATATTCCAAGTTGTGGTCCTCAAAGTTTCTAACCTCGATTACTGGCCTTGCCAAGTCTTCCTCTGTCATTCCTGTTGGCACCTTTACCTTGAATTCCAACTCGTATACTTTGGATATCTGACCTGCTTTTACAAAGACTACGGTATCCAGTATGTGGGGAATCATTCCAAGCTCAACCTTGCCAATGAATCTCTGAATTGCATCTAGTGGTGCATGTGCATGTACCACTCCTATCATGCCTACTCCTGCTAGTCTAAGGTCTGAGAATACTCTGAAATCTTGATACCTTCTGACCTCGTCAAATATTGTATAATCAGGTCTTACTAGAAGCAAAATGTCTGCAGCGTTCTCAAAACTGCCTTCCAGATGTGTATACTGGGTTACCTGCTTGTTTACCTGCAAGTCTCTTGGCGATTCAAATGTCTTTACAATCTTGCCTTTTGTGGAATAGTAATTTGCAAGGCTTGATGCAAGTGTACTCTTGCCAGAACCCGGAGAGCCTGATATCAATATGCCTTCAGCTTTTTCAGACAAGCGTTGCATCAATTTTTCAGATACTGAATACTGTTCTAATGACATTTTTACTATTGGATGTGTTATTGTAATTTCATAACTATTTGAAAAAGGTGAATGTGTCACAACCACTCGATAATCTTTGTATTGTATAACCAGTGCACCAGACTTTGATATCTCTATCATACCAAGTTGTGTGGCCCTTGATGCCTCCAAAATTTCACTAGTGATTCCCTCCAGGTATTCTTTAGTCAGTAATGTCTCCCCTACTGGTGTTAGGGAAAACGATCCTGGCTTGCCCCGCTTTGCAAGTGGAAGTGTTCCGTCCTTGAGGTGGATGCTCATTGTCTGGGAATCAAAATATTTCTCAAACTCTAGGTCTGAAATTTTGACCTGAGGTTTTGAATAGCTTGTCTTTACTCCTTCTGCTTGTGCTACTAATGCTTGCACATAGTCTGCAGTATAAAATGTCGCTCCATTTTTTTTTGCAATGTCTTTTATTATTGCATCAATTCTGCCATGTCTTGCAAGTCTAATGTCATCCATGCTTGGGCGTTCGCCCTCAAACTTGAGTACGATGTTGTTTTTTTCTGCCAGTTCACGAATCTTTTTGATCTGCTCCAATCCAACAAAGCCATGGTCTTTGTGCTGAGATGCCTGTGATTGTAATTCATCTAAAACTGCAACAGGTATTATGATTTCACAGTTTACCATGGTACCTGCTTCAATTAGTTTGGTGATTTCACCATCTATGATAATGCTAGTATCTACTACGAATTTTTCCACAGGTGTACTCGTTTTCCGTACCTTTTAATCATAACTGTATTTAAAAATGACATAACCTGATACAGGATCAATCACCATGGACGACAAAAATGATGTTCTTATAATTGAAGACAGTATGGCAACAACCATACTTTTACGAGATTTCTTGAAAAAACTGGGATATGACAACGTCAAGACATGTGATACTGGAAAGGCAGGCATCCAGATGTTCTCTGATCTTGACAGTGCTGGTAAACAGCCAATTGTCCTTTTGGACTTTCATCTTCCTGACATGAATGCAAATGAAATAATGACTGGTATTTTCAATATTCGTCCTAATGCAAAGATAATTCTTGAAACTGCTGACTCCAAGTCAGACGAGCAGATAAAAAATGCATTAAGGGGGGGCGCTTATCTGTATATTGAAAAACCGATACGATATGACAATTTAAAAAATGTCTTTGAAACACTGGAAAAAGAAAAAGATATTCTTGAAGAAAAACCGTCTGATGATCTTGAAAAAATAATACTTCAACTAAAATCATCTCCCAGAATAAGTTTTGCAAGGCTGGTTGAATATTCTGAGATGCAAGGTGACTTGGTCAAAAAATATCTCTTGCAACTTGAAAATGAAAAAAAGATAGTAAAGATTCCAGACATGAAAGAAGTCTCTTGCATCCAGTGTGATTCCTTGCGTATCTTGCCCAACTTTTCCTGTCCTGCATGTAATGGAACAAACTTTGTGCAAGGAAAACTAGTTGAGCATTTCAAGTGTGGGAATGTATCCATTGAAAACTCTTACAAGGAAAATAAATGCCCAAAATGTCAAAAGGAGATAAAAATTCTGGGAGTTGATTATAAAATAATGGACAACTATTACATCTGCAATGACTGTGGGGACAAGTTTTCAGACCCATCACAAGATTTTCTGTGCATAAAATGCAACAACAGGTTTCCACTAGAAAAGGCAAAATGGGTCACAAGTGTTGGATACAAATCGTCTGGACTATGATTTTGAAACACGATTGATGATATCTAGTACCTCATGAAAATTAAATGGTTTTAAGACATATGATCTGGCCCCTGCACGGATGCATTCTTTAACAGTCTCTTGGTTGTCACTTGCTGAAATCATTATGATTCTGGCTTTGGGGTCGTATGAAATAATTTCCTTGAGGACTGTCAGGCCATCTTTTTTTGGCATTGCCATGTCAAGCAATACGATATCTGGTCTTAACTTTACATATTCTTCCAAGACACCAATGCCGCTTGAAAGTTCTGCAACCAAGTCATGCTTGCCTATCACCAGTATGTCTTTTAGGACCATTCTGATGGCATCAGAGTCATCTACCAGCATGATGCTTGACATGAATAGACCATCGAATTTGCACTATATAATTACAAGCGTACTTACAATTCAAAAATATCTGGATACGTATTTTTTACATGTTTTTCAAAATCATCTACTTGAATATCCAAGTCTCCATACAAAAGGCCAGACATTCTCTTTACTGCCTCTGAGATGATATCATGTGAGCCTGTCAGTGTGCCATGACTTGAGACATGTTTTACTATCTGGTCGCTTATTTTGGCAATCTTGCCCATTTTTTCTTGTTCCATCATTGGTGCAAGACCCTTTATCTTGTGCATGTGTTTCTCAATATTGTTAGATTCTGCATAGAGTTGCTTGTCATTTGTACAAGAAAGCAATATTTTCTTCAAACTGTCTATCTCTGATTTGATTTCTTGTCTTGCAACCCTGAGAAACTCGTCTGACATTTTAACTACTTGACACATATCTTTTATACTAACTTTTATACCCGCCACTGTCATTTTTTCCTCTGTGAAGCTTACTCTAAAGACATATCTTCTACTGGGTGTGATAATCGGAGTTTCTGCCATCAACTTTTATCTTTTAATATTTACATCACAACAAAATCAAGATATTTTACATTCCATCAGTTCTGCAAGTGATCTAAAGGTCATAGTTGAAAGAATTGGCAGTACTGCAAATTCCATTGCAAGTGGTAATGAAGGAGACAGGGCTACTTTGGAACAGCAAGTATCTGATTTTGATGACACTTATGCCAGACTTGGGGTGGGTGGAAACATTGATGGCCTCAACGTAGTTCCAATCCCTGCAGAATTGACTCCGGCATACCAACAAGTCGGTGATGCATGGATACCATACAAGGCAGATGCTGAGAAGATAAAACAAGAGACTATCTTTGACCCAAAGGTAAGAGATGGCCTGACATATGTCCTTAGTAAAAACGGTGATCTGATTTCACTAACTAATGGTGTTGAAAATGATCTTACACCACTTGACCGAAATTACAACAGGCAAAAAATAATTGCACTTGAAATGGTAAACATTGCAAAAGACATTGGGGAAAAAACACTATTGTATTCAATTGGTGAAGGGGGAAATGTTACATCATCGCTGGTAAAAGACCGTCTACTCTTTGACGCTGATCTAAAGAAATTGGAGGGCTTGCCGCTTGATAACCCACAGTATGCCCAGTATGGTATAACACCTGAGACACTGCCTGCAATTCCACGAGAGAATTCAGATTCTATACGACAGCTTGATCCCCTCTGGGAGTCTGTCAATCTACGATTGGTCTACATTGAATCAAATACGTTACTGTCAAAAGATTTCGGAGCCGCATTATCACAATTGAATTCTCAGAGAAATGTATTGTTGAATGCTACCACCAGTTTTGTGGACCAATGGAACGGAATGGTTGATTCTCAGTTACATGATAAAGTAGTCATAGTACAATTGTTCATCATTGCAGACATTGTCATATTTGTTACAGTTGTGTTATCAATTAGAAAGTCGTTAATGCCTCTTGGTACATTGATAGCTGCACTTGGCAGCATCAAAGAAGGAATTTACGGGGAGAAGATAAAATATTCTGCAAAAGATGAGATTGGTGAGCTTGCAGAGACATTTAATGCCATGTCTATGACAATCCAGAAAAAAGACGAAGAGTCAAAGAAAATCGAGATTGCAAAAGACGAATTTCTTGCAATGGTCACTCATGAATTAAAGACCCCGCTTGTACCCATTCAAGGATATTCTGACATATTGCTTGGCGAACACCTTGGGCCACTAAACACAACACAAAAGGAGAGACTGAAAATTATTAGCTCCAGTGCAACTACGTTACTGCAACTAATTTCTGATTTGCTTGATGCTCAAAAGTTGGAACTTGGACAGCTTCGAATAAAAAAAGAGAGAAACAATCTCCAAAAAACTGTAGAAAAAACAATCATTGGAATGCAACCGCAAGCATCTATTGACGGAATTTCACTTGGCTATACTCCAAAAAAAGATGTTTACGCATATTATGATGATGATAGAATAGTCCAAGTGCTTACCAATTTAATAAAAAATAGTCTCAAGGCAACTTCTCCAAAGACAGGCAAGGTGGAAATACATCTTGAAGAAAAAGAGAATGAAGTCGTGGTTTCAGTAAAAGATAATGGAAAAGGCATACCTCCTGAAGCAAATGACAAGATATTCAAAAAATTCTACCAGACTGATACTACAAGCACCAGGGAAAAGGGTGGAAGTGGACTGGGATTGTCAATCTGTAAGGGAATTGTAGAAGCTCACGGGGGAACTATATCTATGCAAAGTGTCTTGTCAAAAGGAACTACGTTTTCATTTACAATTCCAAAGACAGAAGAAACTAGAACACCGGTATAGGGTATCCATGTCGCTTGAAGATTATGCTGAAAAGACAATCAAGATTGCACTTGATGCAGGTTCCCAGTATTGTGATGTAAGGGCCGAGTCTGTCAAAACTGAGGGGTTTGTAATTGAAAATGGCGAAGTGGAAAATTTTGTCTCATCAAAAGATTCTGGTCTTGGAATCCGTGTCCTAGTAAATGGGGCCTGGGGATTTTATTCTGTATCAGAACCAAGATCGTTTGATGGCATACAACAAAGTATCCTTGATACAGTCAAGGCAGCTAGGTATTATTCGGATAGTAAAAAGCACAAAGTGAGACTGGCAGAGATTCACTCTTTTACTGATACCATACGATTTCCGGTACTGGTGGAACCAAATGTGGATGAGATGGTAAAACTTGGTTTAGAGTCTGACAAGATACTTCATGACAAAAAAAGGATAATCAAATCATCTGTATCAATACATCATGACAAGTTTCACAAGTATTTTGTAAACAGTGAAGGATCAAAAATTACTCAAGACTTTGATGATGTCATGGCAAACCTGTCTGCAACAGCACATTATTCTGGCTTGACAGAATCTGTCAATACCACTGAAGGAGGAAGGGGTGGACTGGAGATGATTACTGGGAAAAATGACTTGATGGCTGTATCAAAAACAATCTCTGAGAAAGCTGATGCACTGCTTGATGCAAAAACAGTAAAAGAAGAAAAAGCTACCGTAGTAATGAATCCTGACTTTGTTGCATTGCTTTCACATGAAATTCTTGGACATCCATCTGAAGCTGATAGGGTGCTTGGAAAAGAGATGGCATGGGCAGGTGGTTCCTGGTGGGCGGGAAAACTTGGAACAAAAATTGGCTCTTCTGAATTGAACGTAATTGACGATCCTACAATTCCATCTAGTCTTGGATGGTACAAGTATGATGATGAGGGCGTACCTGCAACAAGAAAGGTCTTGGTAGAAGATGGCGTGTTGTGTAATCACATGCAAAGCCGGGAGACTGCGTCACTTTTTGATACCGAGCCAAATTCATCAATGCGTGCAACTGGATATTCATTCATGCCTCTTGTGAGGATGGCATGTACCTGTATTGCACCTGGAAACTGGGATCCAGAAGAGATGATTAAAGATGTAAAAAACGGTTTTCTAATATCTAACATGAAAATTCCGTCAATAGACATGATGCGATACAACTGGAGTATCTCATGCCAGTATGCGCAAAAAATTGAGAACGGCGAACTGGGCGAACTGTTGCGAGATGTAATTGTAATGGGAAACTCTCCCGAGTTTTTTGGTTCCATTGATGCAAGGGGTAAAGATTTTCAGGTAAGGCCGATTGGAAACTGTGGAAAAGGTGACCCGATGCAAATTATGCGGATGGGAAATGGAGGTCCACATATACGTGGCAAGTCGATTGTAAAAAGCGTGGCAACATAAAATGTCTGATAAACTAGACGATGTCAAAAATAGGGTAATCTCTTGTACAAACTGTAGTTTATCCAAATCAAGAACAAATGCTGTGCCTGGAAATGGAAACAAAAACTCTGATGTCATCTTTGTAGGTGAAGCCCCCGGACGAAACGAAGATCTAAAGGGTCAGCCGTTTGTGGGAACTGCCGGGCAGATTCTTTCTGAGGCACTGGCACATGCGGGATTTGAGCGAGAAAATGTTTACATAACAAATGTAGTAAAATGCAGGCCACCTGATAACAGACAGCCATTGACAGAAGAGCGTACTGCATGCAAACCATATCTGTCCGAAGAACTTGAAATCATAAAACCCAAAATAATTTGCATACTGGGAAACACTGCATATCGCTCATTGCTTGATGGTTCTGAAATAACAAAAAATCGCGGCAAGATTGTAAAAAATAATGGCCAACTCTATTTTGTAACTGTCCACCCAGCTGCTGTGATATACAATCCTGGCCTAAGACAGGTACTCAAAGATGACTTTGTCTTGCTTGCAAAATCACTTGATAAATTAAGAAAGGGTCTGGACATAGAAATTTCACCATGAAGGTACTGGCACGTTCGTTTTATAATCGAGATACTGTAGATGTTGCAAAAGACCTGCTTGGAAAGATACTTGTTAGAAACATAAACGGAAAAACCATCTCTGGCATAATTGTAGAAACTGAAGCTTACCGGTATACAGACGATCCTGCAAGTCACACCTTTGGTGGATTGACTGGACGAAACAAGGCAATGTTTGGGCCTGTTGGAATGGCCTATGTCTATTTTACATACGGCATGCATTACTGTGTAAATGCTGTAGCTAAAAGTCCGGACTTTGAAGCAGGTGCGGTATTGCTTCGCGCTCTTGTACCGCAACAAGGAATTGATTTCATGTCAAGACTGCGAAAGACTGACAAGATTTCCAATTTGACAAATGGTCCTGCCAAGCTTACCCAGGCATTGGCAATAACAAAAAAAGAATACGGACAAGACCTCACAAAAAAATCAAGCCTGTACATCACAGATGGATTTGAAATGGAATCATCTGAAATTTTATCAGGTCCGCGAATTGGAATAAAAAAAGCAACTGACAAGATATGGAATTTTAAAACAAAAAATGTCTTTGACTAGCTAGGAGTCTGGTCTGGTCTTGCACCAAGTGTGGCAGTCAGGTCAAGTGACTTTCCTTGTCTGTTTATTGTCAAAACTACCTTGTCTCCAACGTTCTTCTTTTCGTCAAGATATGCTATCACATCATAGATTGTCTTGACTTGGTGTCCATCTATTGCAGTGATGATATCTCCACCGTGGAGTATGTTGTTGTCATCTGGCGTCGCAGGAATTATTCCAGCCTTGTCTGCAGGTCCTCCCTTGATGGTACTCTCAATTATTACTCCCTTGAAGTTTCTTGCCAGTCCGTTTGCAAGTGCGATATCAGAGTCAAGGCTTCTTCCTGATATGCCAAGATATGGATGGGTATACGTCCCATTTTTAATCAAGACTGGGGCTATTCTGTTTATTGCATCTGCGGGTACTGCAAATCCTACTCCTGCAAAGTCTCCAGTATTGGTACTAATTGCAGTGTTCATTCCTACAACTTTGCCATCAAGGTTTAGCAGTGGGCCACCAGAGTTTCCTGGGTTTATTGCTGCATCAACTTGAATTACATCTGGTATTGAAAATCCTGCAGAGCTGTCATCTGGAAGTAGTCTTCCAATCTGACTGATTATTCCAGTTGTCATTGTATCACTTAGTCCAAATGGATTGCCTATTGCGATAACCTGTTGTCCAACATCAAGGTTTGACGAGTTTGTGAGGGTTAGTGGAACAAGTTGCTCGTCAGAGAAATTATCTATTATCTGTATTACTGCAATGTCATTTCCTGGATCGGTTCCCACAACTTTGGCAGTGTATGTATTTCCATCAATGAATGAAACATTTACTGTCTTTGATCCTTCTACAACGTGATTGTTTGTAATTATTCTTCCATCTGTATCATATACGAAACCTGACCCAAGTCTTGTAGACTGGCTTGCAAGTGGCTGACCGTTTACTATGAAATTATTATCTACGGTAGATACCTTGCTTGTTATCTGTACTACGGAATTTTCAGTATTTTTGTAAATCTGTGTAAGGGTTGCATCTTGTGCTGCAAAACTTGATCCACTTGCAGCTGGACCTGGAGGTCCTTGTGGACCGGGTGGACCTTGAGGCCCTGGCGGGCCTTGGACTGCACCAAGTGATGCATCGCTTAACATCTTCCCATTGCTAAATTGTAATACAACGGTAGCAGCAAGAACTAGGGTTACTGCAACAAGTATGATCTCAAGTTTTCTCATGGCAAGTCTATGTCCCCTTTTTTGCATATCAAAATATTATATTTTACTATCAATTGTTCCTTGTACATTGTGGAATAACGAGTCTAATTTTTCCGTATTATATTTTGCTAAACTTTGGTAATCATTACCTAAATATACACAGAATTCACTGGTTTTCTAGTGGGTAAAAAACAAAAAAACAAGGCCAAATCCAAGTCTAACAGTCCCATTACAAAGGGTCTCGTAATCACTGTTGCAGTTATTGCTCTAGCCATTGCAGGTGGTGTGTATTATCTGTGGACTTCATCAGTTCCTGTAAATGAAAACCATCCTGTATTTGCTACTGCTTCTAATGTATACATACTTGCAATTCACAATGATCAAGGATATTCATATGATGAACAGTCTACCAAAACTGGAAAGAAGTCAATCTCTGGTACAAATACCAATCCGCCAATTCACATTGCACAAGGAACACTTGTTGCATTACATGTGATAAATGAAGACAAGGATACAGGTTCTGACCAGGATCTCAACATTGATGCATTCAATGTCCATACAAGACACTTGAAGTACTTTGAGGCTCAAACCATAAACTTTGTTGCAGACAAGACTGGAACTTTCCCATATTACTCTAAAATACATCCAGAAATGAATGGCACTTTTACTGTGGATCCATAAACTTGACTGCCAAAATACTTTTTAAAAAGTCTGTCAACTTTAAACAGGAAATGGCACAATCAATATGAGCGACGATAAAACACAAAGTTCTCGTTTTGATGTACTTGACTTAATGGATAGTTTCATAAATAAAATTCTTGAAATACGACGAATTCTTCTTGGTGTATCAATCTCTGGCTTTATTTTGGCGCCATTTGCAATAGGGCTCTCTGTATTTCTTTTAACTCACAAAAACTTTTTCATCGTTTTAGAACAGGAATACGACTTTGGAATGGCACTGTGTATACTGCTTGGGCTCATAATTGCCATATCTGTAGGCTGGATGATAACTGGAATCAGGCAATACAAGACACTAAAATCCTGGAATAAAAAATACCAAGAATATCTCCAGCAAAAAGACGATATTGACAAAAAGATTGCATCAAAATACGGACTAGATTCTGACTAGAACTCGTTTCCAGTCTGGACATGTTTTTTTCTTGGAAATAAATTCTCATAAGGCTCCAAGATTGTCTTGCAAAATTCTATTCCCTTTGGTGCTGGTTTGTATATTGTTATGATACGCTTTCCAAGGTGTCTTTCTTCACTCTGAATCAAGTTGTTTCTTTCCAATTCATCAAGTATTGATTTGTGTTTTTTTAAATTCAGGCCACAAAAGCTGACCAGTGCTGTTTGATTGAGTTCTCCGTATTGGACCAGTGTAAGGATGATATCCTTGATTATGTATATCCTGTCACGATATGGGTTTGATCCTGACATTGGCTACATTACCTTCTTGGTATAATATAATGCCTGATTGTAGTGGTGTCCCAAATTCATTGCTAATAACTTCTTGCAAAAATTGCATGTATTGTAGTTTGGTTTTTGCATACCAGACACTTGGAGTCTTGTGTCTTTGCGTCAAATGGAATTACCCTAATATCTGCACCTGTTGATTCTTTTATGACCTCTTCACATTTTGTCTGTCCACACCATGGGGAGTAGAGAAATGCACCTTTTTCCATCTCTGACTTGAACTTGCCCAGATCTTCAATCTCAATTGTCTTCTCCTTTAACAAATTCTTGGCATTCTCAAATAGACTGGCCTGTATCTCATCTAACATACCCAAAATTCCCTTCTCTGTATCCTCAAATGACAAATCGATTTTCTTCAGACTGTCTCTTCTGACAAGAACCATCTTGCCTTTTGCTATGTCTTTTGGACCTATCTCTATTCTCAATGGGACACCCTTCATCTCCCAATCATGAAACTTGTATCCTGGAGTAACTTCATCTCTTGTATCCATGTGTACACGAAGATTGTGTTTTGCCAAGGCTTGTTTTATTTCAGATGCCTTGTTTAGTACAAGTTCCATATCTTGTGGTGAATAGTAAATTGGTACAATGACTACTTGAATTGGTGCAACACGTGGTGGCAGAACTAGTCCCTTGTCATCTCCGTGAATCATGATTAATGCTCCAATCAGACGCCATGATACTCCCCATGATGTCTGCCATGCAAAGGTCTCTACATTTTGCTTGTCCAGGAATTTGACATCAAATGGCTTGGAAAAGTTTTGTCCCAAAAAGTGTGATGTTCCCATCTGGAGTGCCTTGCCGTCTGGCATGATGGACTCCATTGTTGTTGTATATACAGCGCCAACAAACTTTTCTTTTTCACTTTTTTTACCGGTAATTACAGGAATTGCAAGTTCTTCTTCAACTGTTTTTTTGTACATTTCAAGTATTGATGTAACTTCTTGTTCTGCCTCTTCTTTTGTAGTGTGAACTGTATGGCCTTCTTGCCATAAAAATTCTGATGTTCTCAAAAATGGTTTTGTTGCCTTGATCTCTGCTCTTAATGCAGTGTTCCAGAAATTAATCTTGAGCGGCAAGTCTCTCCAACTTTTTATCCATTTTGAATACATTGAATATGCAAGTGCCTCAGAGGTTGGTCTTAGTGCAAGTTTGTCACCAATCTCTGTCTCACCAGAATGTGTTACCCAAAATACTTCGGGTGTAAATCCTGCAAAGTGATCAGACTCTTTACTTAGTAATGATTCGGGTATCAGTACTGGAAGAAAACCGTTCTCATGGCCTGTTGCTTTTAGTTTTTGGTCAAGTGACGACTTTAATGACTCCCATATGGAATATCCATAGGGTCTAAGGACAATGAGGCCTTTTACTGGAGCATAATCTGCAAGATGTGCTTTTAGCACTATTTGTGTATACCACTCGCTAAAATTTTCATTCTTCTTTGCGGTAATTCCTATCTCTTTACTCAATCCCAGTCTCTCTTTTAGTTACACTAATGAGCTTTTCTGGTTTTTAGAGCGGATCGCCTTTGCATAGTACCTGACCTGATACTCTGCTCTGGAAATTGGGGCATACAAAACACTGGATAAATGGAAGTTCGCTTTTCACAACAGGACAATCTACTGCTTCTTCTTTCATGCGTTTGAGCATCTTTGGGCTAACTCCTTTTAGTTTGAGTTTTCCCTTGTCGTCCATCATGCCAGATGATTTGAGCTCATCTTTTGTTTGATCTGACAACTTGATAGCTTTTGGTACAACTTTCACTGGTACTTCGTATTTGTGAGGAAGCTCTGCCATATTCTCAAGCTTGAGAACCTTGAATATATTACTAGTGGTAAAAATATCCAACAATCGCTTAAGATTATATAATCTGATTTATGGTTGAAAGAAGAAACTGATGTTAGCAATCTTTGATGTTGAAGGTGTATTACTTGATGCAGAATTTCTTCCAATACTTGCCGAAAAAATTAACAAGCAAGATGAAATCTGGGCAATCACAAGACAGGGAATTGAAGGCAAGATAAACTGGGAAGATGGATTGCGAAGAAGAATTGATCTTCTCCGAGGAATTGATTTTGATACATGCAAGGAAGTGTCTGACTCGCTAAAAATAATGACTGGTGCAAAAGAGGCCTGCATGGCATTAAAAGCAGCAGGCTGGAAAATTATGGCAGTATCTGGTGGCTTTACACTAATGACTGATAGACTAAAAGATGAACTGGGACTTGACTATGTTTTCTCTAATGAATTGTTGTTCAAGGATGGAAAACTTGATGGCGTTACAATTGAGGTAGACTCTGACAAGGCAAAGTCTGCAAATATAAAAATAAATGAATGGAAGGAAAAAAGAGAGAATATCGTTGTAGTTGTAGATGGTGCAAATGATGTCAAACTGTTTAACATCTGTGGTCTTGGCATTGCATTTAGAGCACAAGATATGGTAAAAGAACTTGCAACTGTAACACTTGAAGAAAAGGATCTCTCAAAGATTATCGGACTGATTAACAAACATTATGGTCTGAAGATACCGTTGCAGACATTTGCCTAAGATATCATTTTAAGCAGTAAAAACCCAAACTTGATTGCATGTCTCTTCAAATTATTCCTGTCAAGGTATCATCTGAAATCAAACCAGGGGATGATCTGGTTGAAATTTTACTCAAGACCAAGGCTGGCAGAGAATTAAAAGAAGGCGACATTCTGGTATTTACACAAAAGATAATCTCAAAGCAAGAGGGGCAAAAAATAGACTTGACCAAAATCAGACCCACCCTTCTTGCAATAGGAATTGCAAGTGCATACAAAAAGGATCCAAGGATTGTACAACTAATCCTTGATGAAACAAAAAGAATCATTCGAATGAAAAATGGCATCATCATATCGCAAACACGACATGGTCTTGTCTGTGCAAATGCAGGAATTGACGAAAGCAACATGGAAAAAGGGTTTGCGACACTTCTTCCAAAAGATTCTGACAGTTCTGCCCAGAAGATACGAAGGCGCATCAAGACAAGGACTGGAAAAAATGTTGTAGTTATAATATCTGATACATTTGGAAGGCCGTTTCGAGAAGGCCAGACCGATGTTGCAATCGGGGTATCTGGGATATCTCCAATAGTTGACTATGAAGGAAAACAAGATAACTTCAAGCGAGTTCTCAGGGTTACAGCAATTGCAATTGCAGATGAAATTTCTTCTGCAACAGAGCTAGTTAGAGGAAAGACGCTTTGCACACCAATTGCAATCGTACGAAATTACAAGTTTGATAAAAAGAATGGAACTCTCCAAGATCTGTTGCGCGTCAAATCACTTGATCTGTTCCGATAAACAAAGATTCCAGAAACAAAGATTATACTCTTGCATGTCGGATCACTGATTCAATATGTTTACACAAAAATATCATTTCAATGTCCGACTTTGTGACTAAAATAGTACTATTTGGCAATAGATTCTATTTTTTAATCTTGTACATTATAATGACTGAAGTAATTCCAGATACTAGTATTATTGATGCAAGAGGAAACTCTGGAACCGTGGAGGTATGTGCAACATTTACGTCTCCAGTGTTATTCTGAATTTGTGAAGTAGAATTACAATCAAGTATGGATTGAGACTCGTATTCGTATCTAGAGTCAGCCATGTAAAAACCAGAATTCATCATGGTGGAATTGTATTTTGACGATTCAAGTACAATGAAAAAGTCGGTTTCATATTTTGTATTTGTTGAACTACCATAATCATCACCGACATCTGTAAATTGCCAAAGTCGGATGTCTTGCGGAGTTATGTCTAGATTTTGAAAATATTCCTTGATTGCTGTACTCATAGTACAATATTCAGTATGATTATCCACAAGATTCTGTGGTACCGTATCTGACCATGGTACTGGTTTGCCTGATACTGGATACGATTTCTCGCTACCAGATGACTCGTCAGCAGACGTATACAGCATAATGATGTGAAAATAAGTCCCACTTAACGTTCCATTGTTTTGCTCTTGTTCTTGTACCGTATATCTATACCATACAGGAGAAGAATCCGCACTGGCATAGTTTTGTAAAAGTAATGTGGATAGTAGGATTGATGCTAAAAATAGGTGATAAAAAATCGGATGATTCACTATTAAACAAGTGATGTAATGTCCTTAAAAAAGTGGTGCAGATTTGTTCCAGTTTTCCAAAATTTCAAGAAATCCATCGGTTCAGCTTATTTACAAAGCAATAGTTTCAAAGTCTGGCTTTTTTGTGCACAAAATAGAATTATTTCAAATATGGAATAATTTTCTAATTATTTCCAAACCTTATCCTCATAAGATCATTATCCGCGTTTGCAAACATGATATATTTTCCATCGGGACTTACAACAGGCAAACCTTCGACCCCATCTACTGTATACATGTCCTTTTCGGTGAATGACCCATTTACTGACATTATTCCCAACTTCCATCTATCCATATGTTCGTCAGTAAACTGTGTGTATACTATTGATGAACTGTTTGGAATCCAACGTGTAATAGCACCAAAATCCCCATAAAAATTCGGGATAACCGTGGTCTGATTTGTATCAATGTTATAAATTTTCAGATGAGAGTCATCTGCAAATACAATCTTGTTGCCATCGGGGTTTACTGCCATTTCCTCAAAATCACAACTATTGGGACTGCTTTTGAAATTTGGATTATTGAAATAGTACATTGAATGACATAAGAGACCGATTTTCTCCCCCGTTGAACTTACTTCCCACAACGAGAAAGATAGCGAACCGTATGGAGTGGGAGTAGAGAGGGCATCTTCCTCATTGTAAATTATGTTTCCGTTAGGTAACCAGTCATACGAGTGCATGCTGACGCTGTGAGAACCTGACTCATAATTGGTGTTATTTGTCAATGACTTCATTGTGTTAGTAACCATGTCGTATAGGTACAGATTATCTATATGATCATTTTCAGCGTTGATTGTGACTCCTGTAAACAACACATACCTGTCAGAAGGAGATATTCTAGCAGGAAAGAAATTGTGAAGATCTTGAGTGTTTAATTTTTGAAGCATTGTTCCGTTAGGGTCAATCGAGACAAGATAATTTTTATTGGATATGTAAAGATTAGTAATAATGAATTTACCATCCTTGCTCCAATCGTATAAATCGACTGGATAGTTTGTGTTATTATTCAAACCAAATAGTCTTGCAAGTTTGGTATGGTTTATGACTTGTTCTATTATAGGTCTTGAAAATTTGTCCTTGTCTGAAATAATAATAGGTTTGGAAGAGTTGCTGACAGTTGATCCCATTATTGTTTCATAAGATACCAAAAATACAAGTATGCTAGTTACTATGATTCCAATTATGACATATGGTAAAATTTTCATGTGCTATGTACGGTATTTTCATGGTTTAAAAAAGTGATGCATGTTTCCTCTTTTTAAAAATTCAAGAAAAGTTTGTTCAATTCACTTACACACTGATATAATTTAACATCTTGGCTTTTTTGGTTTGCTTTCAGACTTTGACAATCTTGGTATGTTTTGTAGATCTAGAAGCATTTTTCATTGCCATTTTACCTAGCGCAGAGTCTAGCGATATTACTTGTTTTACTATTGCAATGTCCCTGTTCAATTTGAATAACGTTGTATTGCCAAATTTTCTTGCTGGAATAACTACATTGAATTGTTCCAAGTCTGGCCAAACCTTGTAAAGCGTTGTTTTTGACATTCCAGTACCTTCTAGAATTTCTTTTTTTGAATAGTCACTCCTATTGTCTAAAAAGAAATCAATAATCCTAAGTTGTGGGGTATCTCCAAGATATCGCATCAATAGTGTTGTACTCATGTGTCATTTCATGCGTATAAAGTATTTATTTGTGTCTGCCAAAGGTACGATAACTGGACTTGTCTGAATTTACTGATGAAGAGATAGTGGCACGCATATCTTACAAGCTTTACAGAAGGGGTAATTGGGGTGAGAGTCATACTAGCTTTGAGAATCTCAAGAAAGGATTCAATCAAAGAAATCTGGGAAAGAAAGGTTTCAAAAGAGTGGATAAAATTGGAGAGAAAATGATCAGAGATGGTTTACTACATTCAAAATCAACTAGTTATGGCCTTGAAGTTAGTTTGGAATATACTCGAAAAGATGAATTAATTTCATTAATCAAGAAAACTTTTCCAGATGAATATGATGAATAGTTTCTAGTCTTAAGACAATGTCGTTTTGTACTGATTCCATATGTTTACACAAAGTAATGGTTTTAGAGTTTGGTTTTCTAATTTTTGAAAAACTAGTCTTTATTTTGGTTTTCATTATCCCAAAGTGGATAATCGAAGCGTTACTTCTTTGTAATCCATACCAGAGATCTCAACTCCTGCAAGCACATATGACCCTGCTACGCAAGGCGGGTTGAGAGGATCAATGTATGAAAAATCAGAAGCATTTACCTGATCTGCTGTATATCCAACAGCTAACGGGTAACGCTCACAGGCAAGCTTTGGTATTGATTGATCGTAAAAACCAGTTGCGTTTGGTAGCGGTCTAATGATATATGTCACTGTAAAATTTGTCCCTATCGGATAGTTTGCAAGATCAATCGTTTCAGGTATTGTTGTAATCTTGAATGAATTTGTATAATCCTTTCCTGAACTTACACTAATCATGCTATCATGTTTCTCATAGTGTAGATTTCCTATTGGCAATGTAGAATTAAACTCAAGTAGGTGTTGGCAGCTTTGACCATTACAATTATTGTAATTAGAAATAATTGTAAAAGTTAGTTTTGCACATCCAGTAGAGTTTGAGTTCATCAAGAGAACTGGAACAGTATTAAAACTAGTTTGATTTCCAGGTGCAGTAACAAATTTCCCACAAACATTTTCTGGCATAATTTTGGTTGCAATGTTTTCATTTGTATACGGTATGTGCACATTTTGAGTAAAACTAAATGGAATATTGTTTGCAATCCCGTTTACAGTGAGTAGGTATGTGGCTTCACTAGTAAATCCACCACCAATTAGGATCTTTGTGTAAGAGGTAGAATTCCCAGATACGAGTGGATGTGACTTTGTTACGTCTTGAAAATCAAAATTATAATCATAATTGAGATGAAGAGTAGCATTAAGATTCGTTATGGGTGCTACGCCAATGTTCTTTAACGTTAATTGTATAGGCGATCCGCCAGGGTTGATAAGGGATTGAACCATCTGGATTGAAACTATCTCTACTGCTTGATTTGATGTCGTACTAGTTTGTGCTGTTTTGTTGGTTATAGAATCTGCCCATCCACGTTCTAGTAAGATGTTTTCAGTATCAGATGTTACACATGCCGGGGAGTCGTCTTCTGACTTTATTATCAGTTGAAGACCTGTCTTACATTGGATATATTTTGATTCAATTCCCAACTTGAATTGTTTCAGTGGTGCAAATCTTGAAAGTGCATTAAATGGTGGAGGATTTTCGCCATGTGCATTTACCATTATTTGCGTTGCAGAATCACTCTCACCACTTTTTGCAAAAAGAGACCACGCACCTCCTGTTACATGTAATGGAATGCCAAGATTGGTATCAAAGTAACCTGTGTTGTTACTGTTTGCTTGAGTTGAATTTTCAATGTTACCATAGTTATCTACTAAAAAGATGTTTATCACTGAATTTTGTAACGTGTATCCGCTGATTGAAATGATTTCTCCGTCTATATAGTTGAACTTGGATGTGAACAGTTGAAGATCCTCAATACCAGCAGATTGGTGAGAAGTCTGAGTCAACATGGAAGATTCCCCAATGGTAACTAGAGAAATTATTATGCTCATTAAAAATAAAAAATGTAGAGTTTTCATTTTCAGTTTCTAACCGTATTTAGATGGTTCAATTATAGTAAAAGTAGTATTCAAGTTTTGATCGTAAAATGAAACTTTCAATGTATAATCACCTTCATGTTTTATAATAATTGGTCCTCCAAGACCATCACTTAGTTGATAAGTTTGGTTCGCATACACTGGATGCAGATGCATTTCAGGATCACATAAGATTGCCAAACTATTGCTTTTCCATACTATACTTTGATTTGAATCAAGTATGGATACACGTGGATAATCACAACCTTGTACAAACCCATTGAAGTTTATGGAAAAATTAATTGTATCATTAGTATAGTAGACATTATGTACATCAGTAGTTATCTTGTTGATGGGTCCTGGAACCCATCCTTGTGCAACAAGTCTTGAAGATGTGGCAGGTTTTACACATGCTGGAAACCCGCTGTCTGATTTTATTATAAGCACTAACCCTTCCTTGCATGCAATCTCTTTTGCATCTGTTCCTGACTTGAATTGTGTTAATGGTGAAAAAAATACGTCTTCTGAAGGGTTGATTTGCACTAGAGGCCCAAGACAATTTTTGTCTGCTACAAATCCTATCTTCGAAATATCGTCTGACAATGGTTCATCTGGAAATAGTCTAAATCCCAGCATTTGGTGCGCAGTGCATCCGGAAATTGTCTTAAATGAATCTGGAGAAACATCAAAAGTTGATCCGTTTTCATCAAGCACAAAAAGTACTCGGTCTCCTACTTCAAATGTTGGCGGCGATGAGTCAGCAGATCTCATACCTGTCGCATTAATTGTTGTACCAGGCTGCTTATTTTTGATATATTCTTCTACTTGTATTGTGTATTGATCTTCTTGGGTAAAGTTGCCAATCTTTGTATGCGATATGACATTTCCAATTAAAATCACATCACTGTTGTGATAGATCAAAAGTGGTGTTTCAGCAACTAGAAATGCAGATGCATTTTGTGTCCACACTAGAACGAGAAGAGAGGACATTGTGATCAATGTGGTAATTTTTTGATACACTAGCGTTTCGGTTTTTAGGATTGCTAATAAATAGTTCTACTGAATTGTTACATGTGATGGTGTGAAGTTCCATTTTTTACCGTATAGGTTCAGGTGCAATTATCTCCATTTTTGTTACACCGTATTGAAATGGAATAATTAACATTCTATCAGTAATTGTATTAACTATTTGTTTATACTTCACTTCCCTGCCATTTTCTACAATTATGAATTGATTATCTTGTCCATGTATCTTAGGATCAATTAGTCCCCTTGGTAGAATAACTGTCAGTGTGCCGTTTTCTGTTGTTTTCAGCGACAAGTCAAGAGATTGTTCTTGTATGTTAGCTGTAGCATTTTCCAACTGACCTCCTACAATAGCATAATTAATTGAAAAACCGGTGTTAGTTACATTGGTAGACATTGGTGTGACTTCAGTGTCATAGATGGATGTATTTTGTAATTTTTCCATTGTACGATTTTGCGGTTTGACTGTAATTCCAATATATGTTCCCAAAGACATGTTGCCAAGTCCATCTTCTGTAGTTGAAAATATGCTTGTTCTGTATGTATTTGGAGTAGCATCCTTTCCAACCAGTATGTGGAGCAAAACTATGCTAGGCGTGACTATGTGTGTTGATGAGAATTTCAAGTCTAATCCATTTGTACTTGTAAATCCTATGTGTGGTAGAGTGTAGAGTGTAGTATTGACATTTTCTGGATGTGATGATGTTACATTTACTACTAGTGTTACATTTTGTCCTTGTATTACATCAAACTGAATAGGTTTCTCAGACGACCCTGAACCGTTGAAAAAAAGTTCAAAATTAGTTGTGATAGGCAAACCATGTGGAGAAAGTGTTTCTGAATTTGTTAAATTATTTTCATTTGTGCCTGCCTGGTATAGTTTAGAACCTATCATCATTGGATTAGGTCCGCGATAAAGTGGAAATTCTATGATAAGAATCATGATGACAACGAACGCCAAGATCCCAATTATGGAATAATGTAGAGTTTTCATTTCTATGGAACTATCTTTGAATCTCCAAGATCTATTAGAGAAGCAGTTTTGTTGTCATCAGTAGATGAAACACGTAGTTTGATTCCTACTGTATCTTCATATTGCCATGACAGAGTTACTGGTAAACCTATCATCTGATAATCAGGGTGTAGGCCAGTGTTGAGTGGCAATGCAAGAGATATAGTATTGTTCACGGCACAAGTGTTACCATCACAAATGTTGTAGCCCATCAAATATGCCGTAGAATTTGAATTTATTTTGAGATAGAATTTGTTTGGCGGACAAATGGGCAAGCCAGAAGGAGTACTATGAGATGAAGAACTGAGGCATGAATCTGGAGGGTGATAAATTATCAAGGCTGTTATTCCAAATGGATCACTGTTTTTCATATCATAACGATTCCTGCAAGCATCATTCATACCAAGACACACATTTGCAAAATCTATTTGTTCCTGCAACGAGTTTGGTTTGTCAGCCCATCCTCTTTCAACTAATTTGGAAACATCATCTGGTTTGACACACGCAGGAGAACGACTCTTTGCCTTTATGACCAGCTGAAAATCAGGTGCGCACATGATGTCCTTGAGTGCAACACCTGACTGGAATTGTTTTAATGGTGAAACATAATCAGGTGTTGCCACATCAGACTTGACAGAAAATTTGCTGCTGTACTGTGCATATGTTTTATTGTCTTCCGCCATAGTGACATACATTCTGTACTCTCCTTCTTGAGGGGTAAATTCCCACTCTGCTGATGCTATCCACTCACATGGTTTGGCTTCCGAGGGGATTTCCTTGCTAAAAACAACCTCAGCATTTGAACCTGTGTTCTTTGTTATCTGAACCATAGTATCAAGGCTTTTTCCAGAAAGAGTACCCACATCTTCATTATCCACAAACTGAATTGATTCATTTGCAGTGAAATTACGGTCAACTTTTATTCCATTTTGAATTTCAAATGACTCTCCTCTTGCTACAAGTCTATTTTGTGTAAGAACATTTGTTGCAACACAGGATTTTGGAATTATGAATGATTCAGGAGAATAGGTGTTATTTCCATCGAGGTTTTTTATGTAAAACAACACACGATCCCCCGCATGGAATTCATCTAACCCTCCAAGCATACCCGGATACAAACTAGTTATTGGTTGTCTAACTGTTATTTTATTTGCAATCTGAGGATTTTTCAAAAATTCTTCTATGTTTACATTGTATTCATCAAGACTTAGAGTGTAATTTTTCACAACATTCTTTTCAATACCGTTTTCTTCGATAATGTCTGATGTCTCTTTTTCAAATTGTAAAACATTCACAGAAGTAATGTTTCCGACAAATATTGTAGTACTGTCGTTTAAGAGTTCTTGAGGAGATTGCCTAACCCATATTCCATAAGCAGTGTTATCATATGACAGCATCAGGCCAGCAAATACCAGAAAAACTGCAAGTATAGAAAGATGTAGAGTTTTCATAGTATCAAACTATTTGGTCACCAATTATTTCTATCAAAGTAGTGTCTTGTTTGAATGGGATGAACAAAGTTCGATCTACATCAGTTGTACTAGTCTCTCTGAAATCGGTTTCTTGACCATTCACTAGAACATAGAACTTGTCGTCCTGATTACCTGTCCTTGCATCAAGCAATTTTCTTGGAATGGTTACAGTTGTGTTACCATCGGATGTTGTTTGTGTCTTTATTACCAGACTTTTTGATTGAAAATCGTAATGATATCCAGTTATGGCTCCCCCTGAAATTTTGCTGTTTAATAGGTCTACATTGGTATCAAACGGACTTGTAATATGTCCCCATCCAATATTCAAAAGATGAAGTGCAGTAAGAGGTGTAGTACAGGCAGGATGGCTGTTTTTGGATTTGATTACGAGAAGAAAGTTTGATTTGCACTTTACATCTGCTGCATCAATTCCAGATTTGAATTGCTCCAGTGGGGATTGCATGCTAGTTGAATTTGTTTCATATTGGATAGGGTGGGTTGTAATTGTTTCCATATCGGCTACATTTTGTCCAAATGTAATCTTGATAGGAATGTCACCTACAATTTCTTTGATCTTTTCCAGATACTGTTCTTCTGAGAATGTGGCTTTTGTTGAATCAATTCCTACATCTAGTGTGGAATTTATCTCGTCTACTCCTACTGAATTGAACGGTATGCTACCCATTTTGCTTCCCATCAAGTTTGATATGGCCTCTTTTGCAATCTCTAGTTTTTTGTTTAATTCCATCTGGGCTTTTTCATCCGATTGAAACTTGGGATCATCTATTATTGCAATGTCACTTTGTGCGTCTGCATATGGCTTGCTCCATACGGTATTAAAAAAAGGTGGATATCCGTTTGTATAGGCGAGATATTTTTCTCCTTGAATTATGGAATATCCGCATCCTTGGAGAGTGTTGGTCATTATCATCAATGGCTTGACACTGGGGGATCCTTTCCAAAGTTTGTCTACTGTAAAGTATACGTTCCATTGATGATCCGTAGTGTTGTCAATATGTTGTACAGTTCCAGAAAAAACACCATCTGCAAGCAAGTAAAACTGTGGTGCATCATACGATGTCAGTCGTGCAGAGCACGAGTCTGCAGATGCATGCTGGGAAACAATCAGAAATAATGTGAAGAGACTTGACGTTACTACTATTGAGATTTGTCGAGTTTTCATTTTATTTGATTGATTCTAATATTTTGATTAGATCCTCTTTTGGCAAATATGCTTGTATGGTGATATGTGTTTCTTCCATATTGAATTCAACTTGGGAAGGATCATGTATGTCTACTCCGTGAAATAACCTATCTCGCTGACTTGATGCTATGCCTTTGTGTCCATTTATCGTAATCACATTTCCATCAATACCCTCTTTTTTGAGTGCTCTCATGTAAAACGGTATATTGAAATCAAAACTTCCTTCTTTAATTGAAGATGCCCATCTGCGATAAATAATCCAAATTCCCTTTTGCTTAAAGAACTCGTCAAGTCTCATAGAATCTGTAATCAGTTTTTTTGAATAAAATAGAAATACAAATTTGGTATCATCCGGTGCAGTCTCAACCGCTCCGAATTGAAGATTATAATCAAATGGCATTTTTGAGGGAAATTTTATTCCATAGTCTGTAAAAGATGTTGCCTGAGATTCATTGTTTATCACGGTTGCATTTTTCCACCTTTCTTTTATTATGGGGTAGAAGGATGATGCTCCAAAAGGTATCAATAAAAATTTGTACATGGTAGCCTTTAAAAAATTGACGTAGATTCGCTCTGTAAGACTCTTCTAGTTTGAAAATGGTGTACCGGAAGATTTTGAAGATACAGGTTCAATTTTTGCATGCTGATTGACTTGGTTATTTTCTAGTATATCATTTTGGCAACACAGTAATTTGAATTGGTTTTGACCAGAGTGGTTGTACATTACCTATTGGTTCTCTATGACCGCGACTATCCGTAGTTATATTGAATGTAAATAGAGCCATTGATACAACGGTATACTTTCCAGGTATCTGTAACTGAGGAAGAGGCATATCATAAAATAGTCGAGTGAAATTATTATGGCCCCATGGTTTTTCATCAAGATGTTCCCAAGGTCTTATTGTTTCAACATCATAAAATTCTTGGAGAATTCCAATCCAAGTAATTTTAGGCCATACAACTATGCCATCTTGATTTTTAATTTCTAGAACAACCATGGGAGGCCAATATCCGATATCTACATTTTTGTTTCCTACGTTTATCAATTCTGTAGAGATCGTTATGTTTTCTCCTACTTTGTATTCTAGTTTATCTGATGTCTGATTGAGAATTAGTATTGTGTCATTATGTGATAATTGTGTTTGTGTAGGATTACCCCATTGTTCTTCAAATGTAGGAATATGTGGTTGAAAAAAACCAGTTGTTACCAGAACCAGCATAATAGTTGCTGCAGAAATAACTGCAAACCCAATTAATTTTTTAGACTTTAGAGTTTTCATTTTCTCAGTGTTTCGTAGAATTTGTAACTACAAAATGTTGCATTGCAATATGCCCCCACTGGTCATAAGCTAGTATAGTATACACACCGACTTTAGGCAGTACAAATCCATCTACAGTATAAAACCCATCAAATGAAGCATGATACCTTACTTCCCCCGTCTGATTTCCATTTGCAGTCTCCAATACTGCCATGTCACTTGATGGCTCAAAGACATAACTGTCAACTCCAGTGAGTGCTGGACAGTTGTAAGTTCCATTTTGATAAAGCTGAAGCAGTCTTGCACTGGCAATGTTTTCAAGAGTATAGTTTCCCTCGTATATGCCAATTCCTACAGGGTCAAGCTGACACGGTCCCATGCTGAGCCCATCCATAGGCCAGTTGTTTTGTGAATCTTTTACTAGAACATTTTGAGATGTGTTGTTAATCAGGATATCAATTCCAAGTGTCTGGTTTTGTGTTATAACCGTAGAGTTTGTAGAAAGTAAAAGCTGTAGGGCATCTGAGATTTGAGTTGTTTTTGTTACGGATGTACTTGAAACAATTTCTTTTGTCCATCCACGTTCTATCAAAATCTGAGCAGTATCAGGTTTTACACATGCTGGAAGATTATCGTGTGAAATCACCAAATCTAAACTACCCTCACATCTTGTCTTAGAGGACTCAATTCCCTCCCGGAATTGTTCTAACGGGGACAAGTAAACCGGTCTGAAGTAAAGATCTTGACGTAACGATCCGGAAACGAGACTCCAGTACTTGGCATCAGAGTCTCTAGGTAGAGTAAAGTTTGCATAAAAGGTACCGTTTTTTAACACTAGAAAATCTTCTGAACTTACCATCACTTTGTGATCCTTTTCCAGTCCGATGGTTATACTTGTGTCATTCGCGTTATCCTGGCCATGGATAAAAACGGAATCTCCAGGAAAATAGATTTCCTTATCTGGACTTAGGAATACTAGTTTTACAGACGCAGCAGCCTTTTGTACAAAAACAAAATTTATTCCAGAAAATACTAGAAACACAATTACAATTATTGCAAAGTGTAAAGACCTCATAAGTTTTGGTTTATTTTCTCCTAAACCAAATAAGAAATGTTGCTATTATAGATACTATAATACTTCCAACTGTGATAGCTAGGATCAACATATTGTCTCCCGAAGGTGTGGACTTGTAAACAATGTCTGCATCAGTTCCATTGGAACTGTTTTTTTGTATGGGGGATTGTGTCACTGAAGCTATGGAGCCTCCAAATGACATATCGTTGGTTTCCTCTGTTATTCCAAGTATCTTTGTAAGAGAAGGATCTACTGATACGTATAATGATTTTACATATGTACCATTTTTATCAGATAGAGAATAGACTACTTGTATAGTATCTAGCGTACACTGGTGAAAAGAGTTCATTATTCCTTCTGATTCGTAGTCATATCCTTGTATTTTGGATTGAAATTCACTTGAATGCAGTACAAGATCAAGCGCAGTCTGATTATCAGAGGCAATGCTCAATTTCTTGGAGCAGTTTTCCATATTGCTTGCAGCCTTGTCATACGCATTAGGAACATCTGAATTTACACTTGAATTGGTTAATGCAATACCAGAATTTGGATAAGAGATTTCCACAGTATTATTTGCTTGATTGGATGCATAAACCAAGATACGATTATTTTCAGAATCTGCAACCCATAGATTTCCATTTTTATCAAATGCAATTCCATGAGGCTGATCAAGTGAACTTGCAGTATTTCCTGCAGTGTTTATTGCTCCTGCATTAAAGATTGTCTGCCCTAAAATTAGCGACGCATTTTGTCCGTTTGTAAACGGAGCAGTAAATTCTAGCACACGATTGTTTCCAGAGTCTGTAACCCACAAGTTCTCACCCTCATCAAATGCAATTCCATATGGGTCTCGAAGTATGTTTGCACTAGATGATACCCCTTCACCCCCTGTTGTAAAGTCTTGGTGACCAAGTACTAGTGATGCAGCCTGGCCGCTTGAAAACGGTGCATCAAATCTTAGCACTCTATAGTTACCAGAATCTGCAACCCATAGATTTCCATTTTTATCAAATGCAATACCGAGTGGTTGAGAGACCATCCCTGCAGAAACTCCTTGATCACTTGCAAAATTACCTAGTATTAGTGAAGCATTCTGTCCATTTGAAAATGGAGGCTTGAACTCTAACAAACGGTTGCTGGTATCTGCAACCCATAGATTTCCATTTGAATCAAATGTAACACCTCCCGGATAGTAGATAGAATTGTTGGTGGAAGGCTGTGCTGGACTTCCTGATGTAAAATCAGTATGACCTAGTACCAACAATGGTGTCTGTCCTATCTTGAATGGAGGTGTAAATTCCAATACCCTGTTACTTCCCCCGTCTGCAACCCACAAGTTGCCTTGAGAGTCAAATGCCAATCCTTGTGGATGCCACAATGATTTGGGAGTGGTGCCATCCAATACCTGCCATGCTGTAAAGTCAGACTGACCAAGAACTATGGAAGCAGATTCACCAATTTTAAACGGGGATTTGAACTCTAGTACCCTGTCATTTCCCCCATCTGACACCCAAAGGTCTCCCTGTGAATCAAACACGATGAAGTGCGGAGTAAAAAATGTGCTTGCCGTGGGGTTTTTAGAATTTGATACAAAATCTGGCTGACCAAGTACAAATGATGCATTCTGTGAGTTTGAAAATTGAGAATTAGCAGGCTCTAAAGTTGGAATGTCTTTCTTGAATTCAGGTACTAGCAAAAGCGGTTCTGCTGCACTTGCCTTTGATTGTTCCATTGTATCTAAATTGGCAACATACGTAAAAGTAGAACCCAAGTCACTACTTGCTCTAAATACTCCAGAATCTCCTGCAACGTAGATGTGATTTTGTGATGAAAAAACTATTGGATTTGATATTCCAGATTTATTTGCCGAGTTGAGATCAAAAATATTTCCAAACGTTTCTCCTCCATCAGTACTCTTCCTGAAAAATACTCCAGAATGTGAATACGATGGATCATACTCACCTGTCCATATTGCGTATATTGTATTATTTCCAAGTGCACCGATTTGTGAGAAATCAAAATCTCCAGTGGTAAAACCTCCTAGATCAAGAGTGTCAAATGTATTTCCACTATCCATGCTTTTTGCAAGAAACAACTTGGTTTGACCAGACTGTAACGTCTGGGTCCATTCTACATAGAGATCATCAGTGCCTGTACCATTGACAAGAACCAGTTTTGGCCATCGTACATCACCACTTTGTGTGTCTAGTTTTATTTTATCAGAAAAATCAATTCCTCCGTTGGTACTTTTCTTCAAGAATAAACTTGTAACTTGTCCTTTCATCTCCATCCAAACAATGTAGATGTTGTTTCCAGAGACTGCTAATTGTGGTGTAAATACCATTGTATCATTAGATATGGTGACATGATCAAAAGTGGAACCGCCATCGTGACTTGCCATGAATAATACCGCTCCATTATTTGATCCCCAATAGCTACCATAGTCTACAATGTAGACATTGTTACCAGATACGGTCATCTGAGAGTCACCTATCATGAGTTTGTGATTTTGAGAAAGAGAGATGGTTTTTCCAAATGTTGCACCGCTGTCATTGCTTGTCCTAAAGAGCAGGTCCGAATATGCCGAGTCTGTAGAATTACCCATGAGCGCATAGACTTTATTTCCTGATGCAATCAACTGTGAAATCCCACCCATTCCTGGTCCGTCCTTTAGTATCAGAGGCTTTGCAAATGTATTTCCGTTATCAGTGCTTTTTGCAATGAATACGTTTGAAGAATTGGCACCATTTTTCCAGTTGTTCCATGACAAGTATAATGAATTTCCAAATGCCGCAGAGCCTAATTTTACATTAGAATCATATGGCTTTATTCCAAGACTGTTTGAAATGTTGATTGAGTTCCCAAAGCTTGCTCCGCCATCATTACTTGTTTTCAGAAATGCGTCATATGAATTGGTCTGTGGGTTGGTATCATTATACCATATTGCATAGACATTATCCCCCGATGAAATAATTTGTGATAGGGAAGAACTTGGACGACAGCACATGACACCTCCATATTGTGCATATGCTAATGGTACCATCAATGTTACCAAAATTGATACAGAGATCGATAGAATCAAAACATATGTTGTTTTCATGTGTTATGTACGGTATTTTCATAGTTTAAAAAAGTGGTGTAGATGTCATCTTAAGAAACTCTATAGCGATTTTAAAATAATCTAAAAACCATTTCCATCTTCATTACATCCAAAATAATGGTCAGGGATTAGCTTATTTTCTATGATTGACTATTGGAACAATATAGAAGATATAGCCATAAAATTGCTTGATTACCGCTATAAAACACGACATACATAACACATCATAATTGCCAAGAGAAAATTACAAGACAATCACAGTCCGAAACGAAACATTTGAAAGATTCGTCAAGGTGATACAAAAAGCACGAAAATTAAAACCTAGGACGTACAATAGTGACTTTTTAGATATGCTTCTTGACCTATATGAGAAAAAATCAAAACCATGAAAATACCTTTGCTATGAAAACCACACTTTTTCAAACTGTCAAAAACATCGTAGTCTGATACCCCGGTTTACTCATGGATTCATACTGATGAAATGATCAAATAAGATGATCGAGTTAGTTTACGTAAACAAAGATTATATGCATTGATAGGTGGATTCGATAAACATTGGCTGGATTAAAAGTCGAGTTACATTGTCATAATGAATTTTCAAACTTTCAGCTTGGACCAAAAGAGACTCCATATGATTGCGGAGTTACAGTCGTACAACAACTGGATAAAGCACACGAGGCAAATCTTGATGCATTTTTCATTACAAATCATAATACCGTAAATGGATATAGTTCCCTTTTGGAATGTCAACAAAATCATGAAAAATACAAAAAGATTCGAGTATATCCCGGAGAAGAGATAACAACTGATCAAGGGATACATGTACTTGCATTTGGTCTAAATCAAACAGTAAAGGCTGGACACAGTCTTGAGGAAATATTGGACATTGTAAAATCCCAGGGCGCAATATCTTGCGCACCACATCCATTTGGATTGAGTAATGGATTGCGTGAAAAAGCAGCACTGTGTGATCTAATTGAGGTCTTTAACAGCAATAACGTGGACAGGTATTCTAATCTTAGAGCATATCACTTTGCCAAAGCCTCAAACCTAATCGAAGTTGCAGGAAGCGATTCACACGTTGCATCAACACTTGGGAGGTGTACAAACATGATTGATTCTGAAAATAATCTTGATGATATCCTGTATGCATTACGACATGGCAAGGTAGCAATAGGTGATACCGGTTACATTACAAGTCGGGAAATGATAGAGCATGCACTGTATAAAATAGAAAATTCTAAAGAGGATATCATCATATATTTTGAAGAAAATCACCCACATCTGACAGGTGTGTGCAAATTTTTAATCAATGCTTTTGAATCAAATCCTAATAGCATTGTGTGGACTACGGCATACAAAGTTGCAGTGCGTTTGATTACAAAACTTTCAAACAAGATAAACTTCAAAGACCAAGATCATACAGTTTTGTATGAAAGAAACCTGCGAGCAATTTTGCCAATGATTCTCAAGTGATGGAATCTTCTTGTATTCATGAATAGATTTTAATATTGCGTGAGCACTTTTTGGCTTACAGGTGGCCGATATTTCCGAATCAACTACAACCAAGACAATTGATGTACGAGGCATGTTCTGTCCAGAGCCTGTCTTTAGAACAAAGATAGAGATGGAAAGAATGGCTGTAGGAAATATTCTAAAAATAACTGCAGATGATCCTGCATCTGAAGAAGATATAACAAGATGGGTCAATAGAACTGGTCACCAATTAATCGGTATCAAAAAAACAGACAAGGATCTAGAGTTTACCATTAAAAAGGTGAAATAATTTTTTGGCTGAAACACTAGAAGATGTTAACATGCCAATAAAAATTGGCGGTACTCCAATTGTAAAACTAGGATCACTTTCAAAAAATAATGTTGACGTTTATGCTAAACTAGAGTTTTACAATCCATTTGGTTCTGTAAAGGATAGGGCTGCATACTGGATGGTAAAGATGGCAGAAGAACAAGGCCTTATCAGAAGAGGACACACTATAATCATCGAGCCAACTTCTGGCAACACAGGAATTGCACTGGCAGGGATTGCAAAAATTCTTGGATACCAGGTCGAAATTGTAATTCCTGAAAAGGCAAGTGATGAAACTAAAAAAATAATCGAGTCACTTGGCGCTACACTATACCAAACAACAGATGACTTGTGTCCAAAGGTTGGTGCAGGTACTGATCAAAGCATTGCACTTGCAAGGTCTATCGCATCTGCAAGACCTGACAAGTATTATTCTCCAAATCAATATGCTAACGAGGCAAATTTCATGGGCCACTACAAGGGAACAGGCCCTGAAATCTGGGAGCAGACACAGGGAAAGATAACTCATTTTTTCACAGGTGTTGGAACTGGTGGCACCATTACAGGAATTGGTGCATATCTAAAAGAGAAAAATCCAAACATCAAGATAATTGCAGTCCAGCCACAACAAAACCATCTAATCCAGGGTTTGAGAAACTTTGAAGAGTCTTCAAAACCCGACTTGTTTATCAAGCGTGAACAAGTCGTTGATGACTGGATAACTATAACCAACGAAGAGGCATTTGCATCTGTTAAAGAGATACTAGAAAAAGAAAATATGCTTGTCAGTCCATCTTCTGCTACTGTATACACTGCCATGAAAAAGTATGACATTCCAAGTGGATATGCAGTTGGAATATTTGCAGATGATGGAAGAAAATTCAAGAGTCTCTATACTATACAAAAAATATTCTCAGAGAGTGAATACGATTCTGCACTTGCAAATTCAAAACACATATCAAAAATTAGAGAATAATTACAATGTTTATCTGTCATGCCCTGTAACATTTGTTCACTAACCTTGAATGTATTTTCCAATAAACATTATACATTTTTTGCACTATTGTTTATCTTTGGAATTTTGGTATTGTCAGAACCCGTTTTTACACATCAAGTTTTTGCAAATTCTAGTGTCACAGTAACAGCTGACAAACCATTCTACATCTTTGGTGATACAATTGTAATTTCTGGTACGGTAAAAACTGTTGTACCTGGAAACACTCTGACAATTAGCATTTTAGATCCATATAGTAACCAAATCCACACAATGCAGACTACTGTTTCCTCTGATGGTTCTTACACGAATACAGTTGTGATAGATGGTTCCATGTGGAAATCGGGTGGTGTTTATACTGTACTGGCTCAATATGGTTCTGAAATTCCAACTCAAACAACTTTTTCATACATGGCAACAACTGCTCCGATAAATGACGTATTTCCAATATCGATTCCTGGTAGCCAAACCTTTGATGTGCCATATACCATTAGCGGAGGATCTGTGATGAACATGTATGTCACTCCATCGAATTTCATGCTGTCTGTATCCCTCCAGACTACTAATTATGGTTCCATCACACTTTCACTTCCAAGATCCTTGATTGACTCCAAGGCGATTGATGGCTCTGATGATTTATTTGGTGTACTAGTTGATGGCGTGGATGTTCAACCACACAAAGAACAAGTAACTGCAAACGAAAGAATCTTGACAATACAATTCTTACAAGGAACAAAAAATATCCAAATTATTGGCACTAGAATGGCACCTGAAAATGTTTCCACTGCTAATACAAGCCAAAATTTGACTGCAAATCAGTCGGTTCAAATTGCCAACATGTCAAATGTGATTCATACAATACCTGAGTTTCCTAGTGGGGTGGTTCCGTTTGTGATTGCATTGATTACTATTGTTGTACTTGGAAGAATTATGATTAGACAATCTCTAGTTAATCGATGATACTATTATAGAAACTAAAACGCTAGAGAAGTTTTTTAATTATTTGCGCTCTGAGAGATACTTGTCTACATCAATTGCAGCCATGCAACCAAATGCAGCTGCTGTAATTGCCTGTCTGTATCTGTGGTCGTGTACGTCTCCTGCTGCAAATACTCCCTCTACATTTGTCTGGGTGTGATTTTTTAGTGCAATGTAACCATTTGCATCAAAGTCAATCTGTCCTTGGAATAATTTTGTATTTGGTTCGTGTCCTATTGCAACAAATATTCCGCCAACTTCTAGTGTCTTGACATTATTTGTTGTTGTATCTTTTACCGTAATCTGGTTCACCTTTTGATTTCCCTTTATCTCTTCAATTACAGTATTCCAATGGAATTGGATCTTTTGATTCTCAAATGCTCTGTCCTGCATAACCTTGCTTGCACGAAGTTTGTCTTTTCTGTGTATGACATGAACCTTGTTTGCAAACTTGGTAAGAAAGATGGCTTCTTCCATGGCAGAATCTCCTCCGCCTGCAACTACAATCTCTTGATTTTTAAAAAATGGTCCATCACATGTTGCACAGTATGATACCCCACGTGCACTAAATTCCTGCTCTCCTTTTGCACCAATCTTTCTTGGAGTGGCGCCTGTTGCAATGATTACTGCATCTGCTTCGTACTCTTCGGAATACGTTAGTATCTTAAACGGCTTGTGTCTAAAATCGACATTTACCACTTCATCGTCAATAATTGTAGTTCCCATTCGTTCTGCCTGCTCTCTCATTGTAGTCATTAATTCTGGACCCATGATCCCCTTTGCAAAGCCTGGAAAATTTTCAACCTCTGTTGTAAGCATCAACTGGCCGCCTGGAAGAATTCCTGAAATTATGAGTGTCTCGCGTTTTGCGCGTGAGGTGTAAATGGAAGCAGTGTATCCTGCAGGACCTGCGCCGATAATTATTACGTCAAACTTTTTTCTAGTCTCTGGTTTTTTACTATCTGATCTTATTTCTGCTTGCACGATTCCAACTCGGTCAAGTTCATATTTAAATTATTCAGGCTTGATTCTTCCAAGAATCTTCTGGTGATACTCACACAGTTTTCCTGATTGTATTTGGGAATGGATAAGATCTTCTTGCCAGTGTGCATTGTACAAGATACATTCCTTGGAACTACAAAATGGATCTGCTGTGACATGATAAAAAATTGCCTGCAGTGCATATCCTCTTACCACTTGGCCCAAATTCTTGTCATGGTATTCAAGAAACCTGCCTTGAAACTGTTCCTTTAACGCGTCTATGTTGAGACCTTGCGATATTGTTTGGTGCATGGCAAGATAATATTCACGGGGCTTGGCAGGTGCTTCTATTATTCCAGTAGTTGAGATGACTGATGGGTTTGAGCAAATTACTGCTCTTCCATGGTATCTATAATCATCGTAATCGTATGTACATCCTAGTCTTGTGGTAAAAACTAGATGAAATATTCCATTGGATAATTCTTCTTCTGGAATGATATCTTGTACAATTTTTTGTATCTCAAAACCGTCATACAATACGATATTGGAACCAGAATTGTTCGCAAATGATTCTTCTTCAAAATTAATCTCTTCTTCTGTTGGTACATGTTTTTCAAATGGAATGTATGGATTGAAGACACGTGATGATGCCAAGTGATATGCAGTATTTTTGTCTGACTTGAAATGGGAAAAGAAATTTTCTCGAATTTCCACTGGTACATATAATGTTTCTTCCAAAAACTTTGCAAGGTCGTTTATCTTGATTTCAGGAACTGACGGCTCATCGTAGAGAAAAATCTTAGATATCTTCATCAGATACTTGTAAAAACCGAATTGATTTATCTTCTTAGTTCTCGTAGTTTTGCAGCAGTTACTTCGGCTGCCTTTTTGCCTGATAGTAACATGGAACCATATGTTGGACCCATTCTTGCCAGTCCATATGTTTCAGTCACAGACATGCCAGAAATTACCAGTCCTGGATACAACTCGCCTGTCTTGTAGACCACTCGGTTCTCACCATCGTCTATCCACATTGGATCCATTCCCTTCCATTCTACGAGTTTTCTGTCTACTAGTCTTTTTACTGCAACAGAGTCATGGCCTGATGCATCAATCACCATTCTAGCTTCTAGCGCAATTGGGTCTACACATGTTATGTTTCTTGGAAGTGCAGATACTGGCATCCAGTTTACTACAACTCCTGAGACACGACCGTTCTTCAAAACTAGATCATCGAACTTGGTTAATTGCAAAAACTTGACTCCTGCATCACATGCTGCTGCAATCAATTTTGATACTGCATGTGGTCCTGGTGTTAGAAAGAGACCTTCTGAAATTTGCTTGTATGGCACCCCTAGTTCGTCCCATATCTTTTGTGCTGGTGCTCGAACTGTTACTGGGTTCATCATGTAACCCCCTAGCCAGTAACCTCCGCCTAGGTAGTTGTTCTGCTCAATTACTAGTACCTTGAATCCCATCTTGGATAATTCTCGGCTTGCAGTTAATCCTGCAGGGCCTGCACCGATGATTATAACGTCACTGTCTGATCTATCAATTAATACTGAATGAAATTCATTTGCTATTGCTCTTGTAATCTCTACTTCTCTTAAATCTGCAAAAATCTTTGGTGCTTCGTCACTAAGAGTTGCTTTCTGCATAAAAATTCTCGCCTATTTTGCACATTAATAGTTTGCTTCTGTTAAAATAATGTCACAGAAGAAATCTATGTTAATTTTTTAAAGTTTGAAGAGTAAGAAACTGTGTATTCTGAAAGGATTACATCTTGTACTAGTTGCAATCTTGGTTGCTATGACCTAAACCTGAATTTTAACACTGCAATAAAATCCAATATTTGTTTTAATGACTAGTCATTGAAAGGTGTTGTAGGTTAGTCTTTTCCATATGTCATTTTGTGGTCTCCAACTCTGCGTAATTCTATTGTGTTATTGGAAAAATCTACCGAGTAGATGATTCTATTACTCTTATCAAGATCGTAGGCATATACTTTTAGACTCGTTTTGTAGTCTCCTAATTTTGTAGGATTTTCAGATTTTGCTAATTCGTCAAGTGCCGAGTCTACTCTTTCTTGAAACTGGGAACTCAATAATTTGTATTGCTTGATAAATTTCGTGTTTGGTGCGAGTAGCCACAATTTAACTATGTAATTCTTTGAGCAGTTCTTCTAAAGTACTTCTTTTTATCTTGCCTTTGGCTTTATCAACTTCATATTGTTTAACATCTGCTATCTCTTCTGGCGTTAGATCGTCTACTACTTGTTTGGGTTTCTTAGTGGCTCGTTGCATATTGTCTTCACTATGTTATAGTGTGTGATGTATTAATACATTAATACACAATCATGTTAGTTACGTCTCAGTCTTGGGAACTCTTTTTGCTTCAAACTGAATCTTGTAGTACATTGATCGCCCTGCGGTCCTCTAATACTATATGTATGATCAGTGGATTGTGGTTTGTTAAAACATCAGAAATGATTTTGTTTATTGTATAAAATTAGTATCTAAAGAATTTGCTCAGTTTGTAAACGCATCTTCAAAGGCTTTGATGCATTCTCTGATGTGCATCTTCTTTGGGGGACTCTTGAATGCATATGCAGAAATGATATCTGTCTTGGCATGGTCCTTGGTTGCAATTGTCTTTTTTGCAGCCCTAATTGAATCAACTATGACATTGCAGCCGTTTGTACTATCGTTTGTTCTAAGGGATAGATCAAGCTCAACTGGTGAACCCAAAAATCCCTTTGCTTCCATCCAATAGTAACTTACTCTGGAATCTCCAAGTTGTTCTGCATATTCTGTAGTACCTGCAGTTGACATGAAAGGAATTGGTGATTCTATTGCAATGGATTCTGTCTTGATGAGTCTCTTTCTCTCTCGTGTCTCTTCTGCCATGGTATTCTGTGTATCCTGGTTTCCACCAACATCAAGCTGGTATGCTTTTTTGAGATAAATTCCCCTGCTTGCCATAAAATCAATCATGCCTCTATGAAATGCAGTGCCTCCAAACTGACTCATCAGGTCGTCGCCAAGTATGACAAGACCCTTTGACTGGAATTCCTTTCTTGCCTGGTCTGTACATGTCTTGGCAGCAGTTGCATTAAAGAAAGAACATCCTGCATCAAGTGCGGCTCTAGCATATTTTTCACTGCTTTTTTCCATTCCTGATGATATGACATTTACAAGAAAATCTGGCTTTGCTTTTTTAAGAGAATTTACAAACTCGTCATAGCTTGATGATTTTATCTGACCGTTCTTTGAAATGTGTGGAGGGGTAACATCTTCTGCAATTCCTGGCTGGATTGTAATGTCTCCATAATCTGTCTTTGATTTTACCACACTTGAAATGTTCTTTCCAACCTTTGATGCATCGATATCATACATTGCAACAATTGTAATGTCGTTTAATGAAATTCCGCCAACTTTGGGATGCCATAGACCTTCAGTCGAATTTTTGTAAAACTCTAAACCTTTTACAATGGTACTGGATACATTGCCTGTTCCAACTAGGGCAATGGTTATCTTGTCTGACACGACATTTTTTTCTTGCCGGTGAGCATTTAACTCTTTTCTGGTTCTTCATAGATACACATTTTCCTTGTGCAAGTTGCATACAAAATATGCAACTTTTGCCATAATTGTAGCAAATCTAGCGAAAATTCCCATAATACAAAATTTATATGCTTTCTGAAGACAAGCTAGAATAATTGAGTAATACAAGTATTAGCCAGTCAAAACCAGACAATGCTCCAAAGCACAAGGTGAACTGGGGAAGATTAGAAGAGGCAGAACGATTTTCAGAACTAGTAAAATTATACCGACAAGGAAAACTTGCCCCTGATGATTTTCGAAGATTTAGGCTACAGCATGGAGCCTATGGCAGCAGAATGAGTGATGATTACAGCATGATAAGACTAAAACTTCCAGCAGGCGAAGTTTACTCTGAGCAGCTAGAAAAGATTGCAGACCTGAGTGAACAGTTCTCAATAGGTAGTGCACATGTATCAACAAGACAAAATTTCCAATTACACTGGGTTGCATTAGAAGATGTATCCGAAGTTCTACGAGGTCTTGCAGAGTCTGGCATGACAACAAGGGAGGCATGTGGAAACTCTGTTCGAAGTATCATGTGCAGTCCATTGGCAGGTGTCTGTCCAGATGAGGTCTTTGACCCAACTCCTTATGCAGTTGCTGCAACAAAATTCCTTTTACGAAATCCATTATGTCAGTCACTTCCAAGAAAATTCAAGATAAATTTCACATGCTGCGAAAAACACGGCATGGCAAGAATGGTCGATATTGGATTAATTCCACAACAGGGTGAAGTAAATGGAAAACTGCAACGTGGATTCAAAGTATTTCTTGGAGGGGGACTAGGAGCCCAGTCATTTGTTGGCCACCAGTTGGAACAGTTCACATCTGAAGATCAATTGTTGTATACCATTGTTGCAGTGATTAGAATTTTTGATAGACTAGGAAACAGGGATAACATGGCTCGAGCAAGAATGCGTTATCTTGTAAACGAGATGGGATGGGAGAAATTCCAAAACTTGGTACTAAAAGAGCGAGCAATGATCAAGATGCTCTTGTCAGTCTTGGTAAAACTTGAAGTTGACAAGACAGAAGAACCAATGAGAAAGATATCAATCAATTCTGAAATGCCATCTGTCCCACAAGGATATTCAAGGTGGGTAAAATCAAACACATTCAAACAAAAGCAACCAGGATTTAGTTGCGTATTTCTTACACTAGAATCAGGTGATGTTACATCGACACAGCTTAGGGCTATTGCAGAGATGGCCCGAGAGTTTACTGCAGATGGCCAGATACGAAACGGCTTTACTCAAGACATGGTGTTTCGATGGGTCAGAGACGAGGATCTACCTAGAGTTTACTCTAAATTGTTACAAGTGGGTCTTGCAAATCCTGGCGCACTCACAATGGCCTCAGTTGTTGGCTGTTCTGGAACAACTTCGTGCAACTTGGCACTGACAAACTCACATAGATTAGCAAAAGAGGTCCAGAGAAAATTCATTGAACTAAAAATTGACGAAGATGACGATCTACGAAATTCTACAATCAAGATAAGTGGTTGCCCCAACTCTTGTGGTCAACATGAAATTGCTACTGTTGGATTCTATGGCGGCGGTGGAAGACTTGGAAAAGACATGTACCCATTGTATACCATGTCACTTGGTGGAAGGTCTGATGAAGATACTACACTTGGACATACTTGTACAAAGGTTCCAGCAAAAAGAGTAATTCCAACAATTCTAAAAATAGTTGAAATATTCAAGTCTGAGAAAAAACAAGGCGAGACACTTGACTTGTGGATGCGCCGAGTTATACAAGGAAATGGAGGTCCAAATGTAAAATCAATTGATGATATCAAAGAGTTGCTCAAGCCAGTTGTTGCAGCACCATTAAAAGAAAATGATGGGGACTTTTACGCAGATTATGGAAGTGACGGAAGCTATCACACCAAGACAGGAAGGGGCGAATGTGCGGCTTGAGCAAAGAAAAAACCACTCGCGTTACAGTTGACGCAGACAAGCTACGTTCTGAAATTCGAGACAAGAGTGTCAAGGTTCTAGATATTAGAAAAGAAGAAGATTACAAACAAGGCCACATTCCTGATGCGATAAACCTGCCACTAGCAAGTCTTCTTGCAGATGACAGTCCAGACAAAGTTCTCCAGTATGCCCAGTCGTTTGGAATCTCAGACGAGACACCAGTTGTTGTATATGATGACACATTTGGCGCACTGGCATCAAGAATTGCATGGACACTTGAATACATTGGCCACGAGGATGTTTCTCTACTTGATGTCACATACAGTACATGGAAAAAGCTAGGCCTTGAGGTAAACTCTCAAACTCCAAATCTTGTAAAAACAAACCACTCGTTAAAATTAAAACCGCAAATTCTTGCAACTGCTGATTATCTTGCACCTGCCAAAGAAAAGGGTGCAATTCTAGTAGATAATAGGGAACGACTCAATTACCTAGAGCAGCACATTCCTGGTGCAATCAATATTCCATATAGAATGCTTGCATCAGGACAGAACATTCTAAGACCAAAGGAAGATCTAAAAAGGATGATACAAAACAGGAACATCAATCCTGATTCTGAAATCATAACATATTGTGGAAGTGTAGGTACACTCTCAGGACTAGGCTATTATGCACTAAAATCACTTGGAATACAAAATGTAAAACTCTATGTTAGATCGTTTAAAGAATGGAAGTCTCTTGAAAAACCAATAGAGCAACAAAAGGATGCAAACTATTGGGACTTGTCGGCTGAATAAATTATCAGGACTGTCCGGCAGTTTCTGCGCGAAGTTTCTTTGTTATCATCATTTCAATATTGTCAAACAAATCGATTATCTTTTGCTTGTTTACCTGAAGATAGTCAGAACCCTTGTCAGTCAATCTTACCTTGTATAGTCTAATGTCTCTGTGTTCTTCAAAAAAGTATTCAATCATCTGTCCGCCCTTCTTTGATGGTTCTATGAATACATCAAGATTTGAAATAATTTCACTTACATCTCCTTTCTCAATTGATGTTTTTGTAGCATGTACTGCCTCGTTTATCTCCTTGAGGTTTTGTATGACAATTGGATGAGATTTTTTTGTAGTTCCAAAGAAAGTTTTCTTTTCAACACCAATCTTTTCAGCAAGTTCTGGAACAATTTCATATTCTTCGACTTTTTGTAATCCTAAACTTTTCTCAGTCTTGATTAGCAACCCTTTTTCAATTAATTTTCTTGCAGCATCTTCCACTTCGAGCTTGCCAACCATTGTGGTCCATACAATTTGTCCAACTTTGCGATACCCTTGTCTTACTGATTCTAGTACTACGACCTCGATAATTCTCTTGTATCCGTCATCTGTTCTTATGTTTTCAAAATCCTTGTCCTTTACTGCCTTTTTGGCATTTTTGACATCGATCTCAATTGCACGCTTTAATGCTTCAATTGATTCTGGTATGTGATTCAATAGTGCGTGATAACATGCCTTGTTGTACCAAGACATTCCATCCTTTGCATCAGAATCAATTGATTTTTCTACACTGTCCAACGCCTTGTCGTAATTTTTCTGTCTATAGAAAATCAGACCTTTCAAGTTCCAGGCTTCTGCATTTGTTATGTCAATTTCATGGACTTTGTTATAGGCCTCCATTGAACTTGAGAGGTCATTCATGTGAAAACGAGTGTATCCTAGTTTTAGAAGGGATTCAATGTGATTTGGGTCAATTCGTAATGCGTCCTCAAAGGCTCTTGCAGCTTCCTCCATCTTCTCATCTGCCATGAGGGAGATTCCTTTCTTGTAGAGCTTGTTTCTGTTATAGTTGACATCTGTCAGTTTGGTACTAGATGATTCTACTGGCTTGATCTCAGTGTCCGGCTCTTCCTTTTTGTCTCCAAATAGTTTCTTCACGGTCAACAAAATGTGGATTAGCCGTAGATAAATAGATTAGTTTGAAAATCAGGCAGCAATGAAAGGTAGAAAACAGATTTCCAAGTGTCTAAAAATTCACAAATGGGCTTTATATGATATTGAAAATACAAAAATACTTAGGAATTGGACGTAGAATATGTCATCAAAAGATAATACTATAGAGGTCTCAGGTGAATCTCCATTCAAGATTGCATCTGGTGTCTTTGAGGTACAGATTGCACTCTGTGATGCTTCCCCATCTGCTGATGATGTAAAGAAACGAAGTTTTCACGCATTATGGAAAGATAATTTTCATCTTAGAGTTAAAGACAAAAAATTTACCCAAGTGCTAGGTTCTGCAAAAAACCCATTGCCTCCAGCTGTATTTCAAAGAAGTGTACTCTGGGTTGTTGTAATTGACCAGTTCTCATCTGCACATTCAAGTTTTCCAATTGATGTTCCAAGAACCGGCTCTGATTATGTCGAGCCAACACCAGAACCAGAAGTAGCAACTCGATATGCAAAAACAGATTCTGATACAAAACCCAAACAAACCGTAGAACATTTTACAAGTGAGCGAGGTTCTCGCGGTCCCTCTGGCCCAATGGGTCCATCAGGTCCTATGGGTCAACCAGGACTAATGGGTCCAGCTGGTGTATCTGGTCCTCCAGGACCAATGGGTATACAAGGTGACAAGGGTCCGCTTGGTCCTGTCGGAGAAAAAGGTGACAAGGGTCCACACGGTGCGATGGGAGATAGGGGAGACCGAGGTGACAAGGGTCCAATTGGTGATAAAGGAATTACAGGTGACAAGGGTCCTCCGGGTCCACCCGGTCCATATGGAGAAAAAGGTCCACAAGGTCCTGCCGGTGACAAGGGAGATAGAGGAGACAAGGGTCCTATTGGTGATAAAGGAATTACAGGTGACAAGGGTCCACAAGGCGACAAGGGCCCTCGTGGTGATGAAGGTGAAAAAGGAGAACGTGGCGATAAAGGCGATAAAGGTGACAAGGGTGACAAGGGTCTAACAGGTGAGATTGGTCCACTTGGAGAAAAAGGACCAACAGGTCCACCAGGTCCGCCAGGTGACAAGGGAATAATTGGTCCTCCTGGAGAACAAGGTCCAAAAGGTCCTGTAGGTATTCCAGGTGACAAGGGATTGTCCGGTCCACAAGGTCCACAAGGCGACAAGGGTCTAACTGGTCCACAAGGTCCTCCGGGGGAAAAAGGTCCGCAGGGTCCACAAGGTCCTGCTGGTGAAAAAGGTCTTACAGGAATTCCAGGTCCGCAAGGTGACAAGGGTCCGAGGGGATTACCTGGTGCAACAGGAGAGCAAGGTCCCCGTGGTACATCTGGTCCTTCAGGTCCGCCAGGCCCACAAGGAATTCAAGGTCCACAAGGTGAAAAGGGTACAACTGGTCCAATAGGCGTGGCAGGAGACAAGGGTCCTCCGGGAGTTCAAGGAGTTCCAGGTCCGCCTGGTCCACAAGGTCCACAAGGTCCGCCAGGTGACAAGGGTACACAGGGTGTACAAGGTCCGCAAGGTGACAAGGGATTGACAGGTCAGCAAGGTCCACAAGGTGACAAGGGTCCGCAAGGTACACAAGGCCAACAAGGAATCCCTGGAGAGCAAGGTCCGCGAGGTCCGCCAGGTCCACCTGGAGACAAGGGTCCTACTGGATTCTCAGAACAAGAACGTGCTCTGATAACTCAATTGCTTGAGATCTTGTCTTCGAAAAATGTCTTGACAACAGAACAGCAAATAAAATTGATGAGCTTTCTTTACTAATATTCAAATAACTCAAATCTATTTTCAAATGATATGAGCACACCTAAAGAAAAAATAGAATTCAAGATGTTAGACCATCAAAGAGTTGGAGATGAACATGTTACTTTCAAGCTCGAAGATGGAACAATGGTCAAAGTAAAAGTTGATCTTGATAGAGTTGGAATTGCATTGAATCACAAAAATCCTGATGGTACACCACATTACGCAGTCAATGCATCGCTGAAGCTATCTATCATTCCTAATGAAAGAAAATTTTTCGTAGAACCTGATGCAGTGAAAAACAAATCGTCATCTCCGCCAGGTCAAATGTTTAGCTAAAATATTACAAATTATCGCCTACGAGAAGCGATAATCTGTTTAAAATTTTATCTTCGTCTTTTTGAAGCTGTTCGTTTTGCTTTTCTTGAAGCTGATCTTCTCTTTGGAGCACTTCGCTTAGGAGCAGATCTTCTCTTTGGAGCGGATCGCTTTGCAGCTGATCTTCTCTTTGGAGCACTTCGCTTAGGAGCAGATCTTCTCTTTGGAGCGGATCGCTTTGCAGCTGATCTTCTCTTTGGAGCTGATCTTTTTTTAACAGCTCGTGTTGATCGTTTTGCCATTGCACAATTGTTGAATTTACTAGTTTTTCTATTGTGGAACTTAAGAAAGTTACACTAATTCATCAGTAATTAGACACAATTTTTTTCATAAAAAATTAATTTTTCAATAAAAAATTTAGTAAACTGATTCTGCAGATGGTCTTCTTCCTTGTAACCAAGATGTTTGTCCACACTCTGTGCATTTGTATTGTCTTCTTCTCTTGTATGTTGCCATGTTTGGCATGAAAATAATTTCTTGTTTTGTTTTTGTAAAACATTTCTTGCACCATCTGTATTCTGTTTCCTCCATGATACCACAAGAAATGTTTTTGACACAAAAGAGTTTTTGCTATTTTGCTTTGACTATGGTAAGTACATCTTCATCTTTTAACACGTGATTTATGCTGACTCGTTGTCCTCCAAATTTTACACTCTTGCCCCACACTAGAGCATATCTGAAATCTTTTTTGAGGTCACGGTGGAGCTTGTTGCATATGTCAAGCACTGTGGAATTATTTCTTGTAATTAACGGTTCCTTGAAATCAGTTTCACCGCCTTTTGGTCTCATGTAAATTCGAATAAAGTCTAATTTTTCAAATATGGTATCCTTGAGCGCAGTGATGTTGATATCAGAATCTGCAGAAATTGGAACAAATTTTGACTTTGATTTTTGCTGTAATTCATTTACAAATCCTTGGTTTACAAGATCAATTTTGTTCATTATTGTGAGGGATTGGACGTAAAACTTGTTGCCTGAAATAAAGTCTGTTAGCTGGTCTGCATCAACGTCTTCTCGAATCAACACTCTACCATTAGTCATCCCGTACAATCGAAGTATGTCCTTTAACAAATTCATTGGCATCTTTGTAAGTGGGACCTGTTGGCTGACTGAGATTCCGCCGTCCCCTGTTTTTTCAAGTACTATGTCTGGGGGCTTTTGGTCAAGTCTAATTCCAATGTTTCCAAGCTCTGTTCTTATGACATCTTCATGATATGGCTGGAACACGTCAAGAATTATCAATACCAAATCTGCACTTTTTGCAACTGCCAAAACTCTTTTCCCAAGACCTTTGCCAGTTGATGCACCCTTGATGATTCCAGGCAAGTCAAGTATCTGAATTCTGGCACCTCTATGTTCCATCATTCCAGGAACTACAGTTGTTGTTGTAAATTGGAATGCACCTACTGTTGATTTTGCACCAGTCATTCTGTTAAGTAGTGTTGATTTTCCAACACTTGGTAATCCGATGAATACTACGGTTGCATCACCAGTCCTTTTAACATCAAAGCCTGCGGAGCTTCCACTTGATCTTGATTTTACATCCTCTTGTTCTCTTTTGAGCTTGGCAAGCTTTGCCTTGAGAAGACCAACGTGATGCTCTGTTGCCTTGTTTATCTGAGTCTTTGACATCTCGTCTTTGATGGCCTGGATTTTTTCTGGAATTCCCATCTTCACAATTGGTACTAGATTGCTGAATAAAATCTTACTACTGGTATTTACACGTGATTTTTTTTTATGCCTTGATTGACTGCAAAAACATGTTTCCAAAATAAACCATGGCAAACGCACTAGCTACTCTTGCAATACTCATTGATATGACAAACTTTTTGAAATTGTACTTTTTCACTCCTGCAATTACTGTAACAATTTCTGTCAGTATTGGAACCCAGCTAAGAGCAAAAATTATGCTCCATCCATACTTGTTTATCCATGCTCCGCTCTTCTGTTGTTCCTCTTCCCGATGAGTTTTCTTTAAAATCTTGTAAATTTTACCACCATCATATCCAATATAATATGTAAAAAGTCCGCCTAATACAGAGCCAATTGACAAGACAGTGAACACCATTGCTGGATTCTGACCATCCAAAAGCAAGGCAGTTGATGTAACCACTATTGGAAACGGCACAACAGACGCAAAGACTGCATTGAGAAAAAGACCGACTAGTCCATATTTTACAAAAAATGGATTTTCAAGTATGGGCTTTAGAAAATCAATTAACACAAACTAGAACAAAATCTACCCACTAATAGCACTACCTTATCTTAAAAATTGTTCAGGGATCATACGTATCTTAGAATATAGAATATCGTTTTCTTTTTTGATGTATGTAATTCTCGTTGCAGGGATCAATTCAAAATTTTCTGACATTTTTAAAAATTCATCAAGTGTTGTTTCCTTTGTTGTTCTACGGTCAATGTATCCTACAAGATATGATTTTGGATTGTCGTAATGCAATGCTTTGCTGAAAATCTCACTAACTAGGCCTTTTCTTGTCACACTTGTTTTACGGAATTAAACTATTTTAGATAGCAGTTATTATGACCCAAATAATACGTGATCTCGATGAAGCCCAAGATATTTGCAATAGATATTGATGGCACAATTACTGACAACAGGGGAGGACGAGTTGACCTTGATGCACTTGGCGCATTACGTTATCTTGTAAAACTTGGACACAAGGTTATCTATGTAACCGGAAGGTCTTCTGTAGAGGCATATGTGTTATCTGTATTTGGCGGAACAACCAGAATTGCAGTAGGTGAAAATGGCGGCATTATCACTTCAGGACCTGATGAACACAAGTTAATTGGCAACAAGCAAAAATGTCTTGATGCATTTGAATTTCTCAAAACAAAAATTCCTGAAGCAATAGAAAAACCAGTCTTTCCAAGAATAACTGAAGTAGTGCTTGAAAGAAATTTTGATGTAAATGTTGGAAAAAAACTTTTTGCTGATAATGATCTTGATGTAACTTTGACTGATAGTCAATATGCATATCACATAAATTCAAAAGGTGTAGACAAGGCAAGTGGGTTTCTTGAGGTAATGAACATGTTTTCTGCAAAAAAAGAGGATGTAGTTGCAATAGGGGACAGCGAGACTGATGTACCCCTCTTCAAGTTGGCAGGAACAAGCGTAGCACTTGGAAATGCCCCAAAAGATGTCCAGTCTCAGGCTAGCATGTCAGTTCCAGGGCATGAGGGTAACGGTTTGATTGAAGCATTAGAGGCAGTACAGTTACAATTGTTGGTAGAATGATGGTATCATGACACTACGACTAGTTTATGATGAAATCAGGCTTGGTGTAAACAAAGCCTGTGATTCCCTTGGATATCCTCAAGTAGAGTTTGATGTCTCCGAGGCATCAAGACCAGAATTTGGTGATGTGAGTTGCAATGTTGGATTTTTGCTTGCAAAGGCGCTAAAGAAAAGACCGCTAGATGTTTCACAATCTATTGCAGATGAATACAAAAAAAATCTTGGTGAATATGTATCCGAGGTTTCTGTACATGCATCTGGTTATCTGAATTTTGTTGCAAATTATTCTCTGCTTGTACCACAGGTGATACACTCTTCACTTCGTGCAAGTTATGGCTCTGTTGATCTAGGTAAAAATTCAAAGATGGTAATAGAGCATACTAGTGTCAATCCAAACAAGGCTTTGCATGTTGGACATGTCAGGAATATAATAATTGGAGATACTATTGCAAGAATTTTACACAAGGCATCATACGATGTCAGCGTTCTAAATTATGTCGATGACTCGGGACTCCAGGTTGCAGATATCATTGTTGGCTTCAAGTATGGGGGATATTCTGACAAGCCACCGGAGGATCAAAAATTTGATCATTATTGTGGCGATGTGGTATATGTAAAAACGACTGAAAGATACGAGACAGACAAGGCGCTTGCAGAGTTGCGCTCACATGTACTTCAGGAACTAGAGGAAGGAACATCAGAGATTGCAAAATTTGGAGATGAGATAACAAGACGTGTACTTGAAGAACAACTCAAAACATGTTGGCGCCTTGGCGTCACATATGACTGTCTTAACTTTGAATCTCAAATTGTTCGCTCTAAATTGTGGCAAGTTGCATTTGAAAAGATGAAGTCAATGGGAATAACAACTCTGGAACAAGAAGGGAAAAATGCTGGATGCTGGATAATCAAGGCAGAATCAGAAGAAGACAAGGTCTTGGTTAGAAGCAATGGTACTGCTACATACATTGCAAAGGATATTCCATATGCTGCATGGAAACTTGGAATTTTAGAAGATCCATTCCACTATAAACAATATACAGTACAAAAGACAGGACGTGTCCTGTGGCAGACTACGCTTGACTCTAGAGATACTGAGATGCGTTTTACAGGGGATAGGGTGATTACTGTAATTGATTCAAGACAATCAAGACTACAGGATATTATAACAAGTATAATGTCAGAGTTCAAATCAAAGCCTGATTCGTATGTTCATCTTGGATATGAATCAGTCACACTGAGTCCTGATACTGCAAAGACACTTGATCTTGATACTGGAGGAAAATCTGTGCAAATGTCTGGCAGAAAGGGAATCTATGTCAGTGCAGATTATGTACTTGATATCTTGAGTGGACGAACATTTGATGAGGCAAAGAAAAGAAATCCGGAATTTGATGAAATGAATCTTGTAAAAATATCAGAACAAGTGGCAATTGGAGCATTGCGTTATGCAATGATAAAACAAGACCTTGATAAAATAATTACATTTGATCTTACCGAATCACTCAGTTTGGAAGGAGACACTGGACCTTACATCCAGTATGCGCATGCTCGTGCGATAAGGATATTAGAAAAATCTGGAAAGAGTCCAAACTTTGAGGCAAGTCTTGGTATCTTGGATACTGTATACGAAAAAGACATGGTCAAAGTCATTGGCAAGTTTGACCTTCATGTAGAAGATTCTGCAAAAAATCTCTCGCCTAAAATAATTGCAAAATATTGTTATCATCTTGCAGTATCATTCAATACTTTTTATGAGCATGTCAAAGTCTTGACAGCCGACTCTGATGATGTCATCAATGCCAGGCTCTGTCTTGTTTATTCTTTCAAGGAGACACTTGCTAAAGCATTACATCTTTTGGGTATTGATGCCCCTGAAAGGATGTGAGATTGTATTGCCCGCAAAAAAAGCAACAATTCCTCTGATATTTGCAGCTGTCGGACTTGTCTCTACAACGTTAGGAATGTTTACTGTTCACAAGGAATTAGTTTGGATTGGAGTAGGACTGTGGGTTGCATCTATCCTATCTGGAAAGATACTAAAAGGAAAACCAAAAACAAGCGAAGGAAAATAAAATCTAGTCTGGCATACAAAAATTTTTAGGGTCAAGATATTTATCCACACCTGTTCAGGTTGAGTTGTTGAAGAAAATAAAGCAAAACGATAATGTGTTGTTTTTTTATAATGATAGTAAAAAATGGCTAATGAAGGTTGCACCAAAACAAAAATTCCACACTCATGTTGGAATTATAGACCACAAAAAAGTGATAGGAAAACCGTTTGGCACTGCAATAAAAACAAACAAGGGAAAGATAATTTTTGCGCTAGAACCTACAATTTATGATTATGTGATGAAAAGTCAACGCAGTACACAAATTGTATATCCCAAGGACTTGGGATACATTGCAGCACGAATAGGACTACAGAGCGGACACAAAATAGTAGAAATCGGAACTGGAAGTGGTTCGTTTACAACTTTTCTTGCAAGCCTTGTAAAACCAAAGGGTCATGTGTACACATATGATGTGGATGAAAATTTCATGGCAATTGCAAGGAAAAATATCGAAAAAGCTGGCGTCTCAAAACATGTCACTATGACAAAACTTGATCTCAAGACTGCAAAAAAGATGCCACAGAAAGATGCAGATGTAGTTATAGTTGATCTTGGAGATCCATGGGTAGTTGTACCTCAAGCAAGAAAAATGCTCAAGGGAAGTGGTGCATTTGTTGCAATATGTCCTACCATGAACCAACTTGAAAAACTTGCTGCAGCACTACGACAAAATGATTTCTTTGATATTGAATGCACTGAACAAATTGTAAGAACAATAGAGGCAAGGGATGGAAAGACAAGACATTCGTTTAGGGCAATTGGACATACCACATATGTCGCATTTGCACGTAAAGTCATTACACCTGCAAGCTTGCGCAAAATATTGCTACCTGTAGAACAGCCAGAGATTGAATCAGAAGAAGTTGATTCCTCTGAAGACGAAAGTTTATCATCTCTTAAAAAATAAAACGATTGTTGGCAAAAGTTCTTCAAGCTCAGATTGTTAAAAGTTTCATACCGTCACGCAAGGCAGTATCAAGAAAAGGAGACAATGGCAAAGTCCTAGTTCTTGGCGGGAATTATCTTTATCATGGTGCTCCAATCTTATCATCTCTTGCAGCATTGCGTGCAGGATCTGACTTGGTGTATACATGTGTTCCAAAGATCAATGTAATGGCAACACGTGCATTCTCTCCAAATCTGATTGTTGTACCACTAGTTGATGTAAAACTGACTCGTGGCTCTGTTCAAAAATTACTTGGAATAATACCAAAAAACCTTGATGCTGCTACAATAGGAATGGGCCTTGGAATACAAGATAGAGAAGCATTAAAGATTCTAGTCCATTCTCTTCTTGATAGGGCTGTTAGACTCTCACTTGATGCAAGTGCTCTGGTGCCAGAAATTCTTCCAGAAATTAAAGACAAGAAGGTAATAGTTACTCCACATGCCGGAGAGTTTCAAAGATTGTTTGGTGAACTTCCTCCTGATGCAATAAAACCACGCACCAAGCTAGTTGAAAAATATGCCAAAGAAAATGGCATAATCATACTACTCAAGGGACCAACAGATATTGTATCTGATGGCAAGCAAACATACCTGAATCCAAAAAACATTGCAGCCATGACTGTAGGTGGAACAGGGGATGTACTGTCAGGTGTTGTTGCAGCAATGTTTGCTAAAAATAAAGATCCAGTCCAGGCAGCATCTTCTGCTGTATTTGTAAATGGCAAGGCAGGATATTTGGCTCAAAAAAAATACGGATTACACATCATGGCAACTGATCTGTTGGATTTTATACCATATTCTATGAAACCATTTGATAAAGTGAAATAATCATGCAAGAAAATTACGTTGACAAGAATTTCTCAAGTCTTGTGTCAGACCTACAAAAACTAATCAGACAACCAAGTGTCTCTGCAAAAAATTTGGGACTAGTCGAATGCTCAAGACTAATTGTTCAAATGATGAAAAAATCAGGAATACATGCTGAATTACTTTATACCAAAAAAGGAGTTCCACCTGCAATATATGGAGAGGTCAAGTCAAAACAAAACTCCAAAAAGACATTGTTATTTTACAATCACTATGATGTCCAGCCTGAAGAACCAGTTGAGTTGTGGGATGACAAGCCATTTAGCGGAAAAATAATTGGAAATAAAATATTTGGAAGGGGCTCTGCTGATGACAAGGGTGAACTAGTCACGAGAATAAAGGCAGTTGAATCATTCTTGAAAACAACAGGTGATGTGCCATGTAACATAAAATTTTTCATTGAAGGAGAAGAAGAAATTGGAAGCGTACACATTGAGGACTATCTAAAAAAATACCAAGAAAAACTATCATGTGATGCGGTAATCTGGGAATTTGGCTATGTTGATGAACAAGATAGGCCGGTAATCAGTCTTGGAATGAAGGGTTTGCTCTACGTGGAACTATCTAAAGTGGAATCAATCCGTGATGCACATTCAAGTCTTGCAGTTATAATAGAAAATCCTGCATGGAGACTTGTTGAAGCATTAAAGACACTTCGTGGTATTGATGGTAAAGTCTTGATAAAAGACTGGTACAAGGAAGTTGATAAATTTACAAAAGAGGATCTAAAAATAATTGCATCAGAGCCATTTGATGAAACCTCGTTTAAGAAAGAATATGGAATCAAAAAATTTGTCGACAATAAAAAAGGTGTAGCAATAAAAAAAGCCCTAGTGGGAGAACCAACATGTAACATTGCAGGATTTACGTCAGGCTATGAAGGTCCTGGCGCAAAAACTGTTCTACCGTCCAAAGCACTAGTTAAAATTGATTTTAGGTTAATTCCAAAGATGGATCCTAAAAAACAACTCATCCGCCTGAAAAATCATCTAAGACAAAATGGGTTTGGGGATATCAAAGTTACACTGATTCATGGAGAGGCAGCTGCAAGGACTGCACTATCTGATCCTTTTGTTAGGACTGTGAAAAAGGCAGCAGATGATTCCTTTGGGAGATCAATTCTTAGCGTTTCATCTGCAGGGACCGGGCCAATGTTCTCATTTGTCAAGTTTTTACATTCCCCCTGTATCGCAATAGGTAGTACCTACATATTTTCTAGAATCCATTCACCAAATGAATTTGCAAGAATTGACCTGCTTAGAAAAACAACAAAGTGTATGTGTAAAATAATTCGAAATTTTGCATCACAGTAGATTTTTTACAAGATCATTTTTCTGAATTTGGAACTATGGATTTCTTGCCTCTGACCTCTTGATCTGTGGTCAATTACACAGAAAGGCCTTTATTGTGCTCATTTTGCAATTCAATTATGGCTTACATGTACATGCCAGGTGCTACTGCGGTTGGTATTACATATGACGGCGGAGTAGTAATGGCAAGTGAGAGAAGAATCTCTTATGGCAATTTTGTAGTAAGCAAGAATACAAAAAAGACATTCAAGATTACTGATTTTGTTGGTGCATGCTGCGCTGGAATGGTTGCAGATATGCAGGTTTTGGCAATGCAAATGAAAGCTATGACAAAGATAAGAAAGATGGAAATAAAACGCGAAATTCCTCCAAATTCTGTAGCCAAGATGATGTCTTCTATGATGTATGAACGACGCTACTATCCTCTTATGACTCAGGTTATAGTTGGAGGAGTTGATGGTGATGCAGTAATTTACACACTGGACCCATTAGGTTCAGTATTGCCTGATGATTATGCTTCTGTTGGTACTGGTGCAGAGATGGCACTTGGAGTCTTGGATCAAGAATTCAAACCAAAAATGAGCGAAAAGGACGCAGTAACCTTGGCAGTAAAATCAATCAAGTCTGCAATAATGAGAGACAATGCAAGTGGAGATGGAATAGATGTTCTTGTTGTCGACAAGAACGGAACACGCGAATTTACAGCAAACTAGTATTATTTTTTAATAAGCTTTGCAGCTTCCCAATACTTGTCAGAGATGTAATGCAAATTCTTTACAACCTCGCCTTTTGTTATGCTTGACATTTCTGTACTTGATACCAATGCCTTGCCAACTGCAAGAAACTTGTTATGCACTTCATCAACTACGCAGATAATGTCATCTTTTTGAAACTCTGTAAATTTTTTAATTCCTGGTCGCATCACATTTGCTCCGTTACAAACAAACTTGATTGCACCTGCATCGACAATTGCTTTTGGAAATTTCTCCAATAATACCGTCTCTGAAAGAAATGGGAGGTATGATTCTCCAATTTGTATTGCTGTAATACTGTCACCTGTTATCAGACTGGTATCATCATCAATTTCATGTAGTATCAGAGTCTTTGATTTTGCAAGTTCAACATGCCACTGATTGGTCATCTTGTCGATGATTTCAGAGATGTCGCTCTTTGAGAGGTTATGTGATTTCAATTCTCGACATTTCCTGTTTGATATCTAACAAGTCTCTTAAAATTGAACTGGCAGTTTCAATACCTCCTGCACCACGACCTGTTATTGTCTGCTGACCAGAATGCTCTGAGCTAAATGTTATGGCATTAAGGGTTCCATTGACACACATTGGGTCATCAAGTGATATTTCTCTTGGTGAAACCTCTAGTTCTCTATCACAGGACGCAATCAGCTTTATTGCAGAATTGTGTGCTGTCGCCTTTTTGATGTCTCCTGTTGTAACATCTCTAATTCCTGTTCTTTTGATGTCTTTTATTGTAACTTTCATGTCCATTATCCAATTGGCAAGTATGACAAGCTTGGCAGCTGCATCAAAGCCGTCTATATCTAATGACTCGTCTGCCTCGACATATCCTTTCTTTTTGGCATCTGCAAGTGCTGCCTTGAATGTAAGGCCTGTTGCCATGTTTGTTAGAATGTAATTTGTAGTGCCATTTAGTATTCCTTGAAATGAGACTATTCTTTCTCCACGCAAGCTATTCTTTGCATAATCCAAGATTGGAGTTCCTCCGCCTACTGTACCGCTGAATTTTAGCTGAACTTGATTATATGTTGCAAGCTCAATTAATGATGGAAATGCAAGTGCAAGTGGTCCCTTGTTTACTGTGATTACATGCAATCCTTTCTTCATTGCACTAACAATGTGTGACATGCCGGGCTCTGCATCCTTGTAGTTGCTTGGAGTAGTTTCTATCAAAACTTCTGCGTCCATACCATTTATCATGTCAAGGCCGTTTGCATCTTTTTCCTTGTTGTGATATTTTCGTATGTTTCCATATTTTTTCTTCACTTCTAGTAATCTGTTCAAATCAAGTCCTGCAGAAGATGCTGCGGAACCTTTGGAATCAAAGACGCCTACTATTCTTGGCTTTAGTCCATGTTTGGCATACAGATCTTCTGATCTAGAAAGCAAAAGTTTTGCAAAACTCTGTCCTACAACTCCAAAACCTGATAGTATTATTCGCAATATCCACAAGACACATTTTGGTATTAATTAAGATTGACGAATTCTGAGATTGCTTTATTAAAGCAATGAAGAAAAATTATCGCGTGGTACCAAAAAAGTATCTTTATGCCGCAATATCAGGTATAGTTGCAGTTGCAGTTGCTATAGCAGTTATTGAATTTGTTATTCCAATGACAAGTCAGGATGGCGCTTCAAACCAAGTTGCATTTCTTGATTTTTCATACGATGAAGAAAACTCTGATCTAAAATCTGATCTGGCTACACATCATATCAATATGACAAATCCAATCCGACTTAGCAGTGCAGCTGATGTCAAACAGTACTGTGATTTTATTAACGATCCACAAAAACAGGCACTTGTTACATACTGTACATCTACTGTACTCAAAGACAAAATGGGAACTCTTGGAGATATTGACATGGTAGGCTCACCTGACGTACCAGGTCTTGTAGTTGTGGCACTTGAACTTGATCCAACAATGAGTGATTATGCTTCTATGAAGACAGTCTTTGGAGTTGTACTAAACAGCACCATATGCGAATGCTGGTCGCCACAAAACCCTGGTGGGTATTCATCTCTTTCTGACATGGTTGATGCACTACGAACATTTCATGTAAATGGAAAACAACCAAACAGCACTACACATACCGTGGCTCTTGGAAACAAGCATTTTGAGATTGAGCTTACTACAAACGATGGTGGCTATCTGTGGAAACTTTTGGTTGCCAAGTAATTAATTCACCTTGGTTTACGAAGGTTGACGTGACTCTTTAATCCGTAGAAAATAGATTTTGGTGTTATCGTTGCTTGAATATTTGTGGCTCTTGCCACTTGGTTTTGTAGCTGGTGTAATAGGATCCATGATAGGGCTAGGGGGTGGATTCATAATGGTGCCAGTGTTAACTTTTTCTGGATTTGTACCAACACTTGCTGCAAGTGATAGTCTTTTTGCAGCATTTAGTAATTCTGTAGCATCTACTGTTTCTTATGCCAAACAAAAAAGAATAGTGTACTCTCTTGGACTAAAACTTGCACTCTTTGCAATTCCTGGAACAATACTTGGCGCATACATCTCCGATGATGTCTCTGCATCGTTATTCAAGTTGTTATTTGGAGCCGTATTGGTGTCATCTGGTGTGTATATCTACCTGCGAAGAAAAATGGAATCAAGAGAACACAACCTGTCAAAGCAGATGATGGTTTTTGCAGTTGGTGCAAGTTTCTTTGCAGGTATAATCTCCAGCTTGTTTGGAATTGGAGGTGGTTCTGTCTTTGTACCATTGATGGTGGTTGCAATTGGACTGTCCATGAAACTTGCTGCACCAACATCACAGTTCATCTTGATGTTTGTTGCTGCTTCTGGCATGATAGTGCACTCTGCACTTGGTCATCCAAATTACTATGAAGCAGGAATGCTCTCAATTGGTTCATTTGTGGGAGGAATTGTTGGAAGCAAATTATCCACACGTGTGAATGAGCAAAAACTTCGTCTATTTGTTATAGTCGTGCTTGGCATCACTGCTGCAAAACTTGTCATTGATGCACTGGCGGGTCCTTTTTAATTTGGTATAGGTTTCTTTTTGAAATCACCACTGTTTTTCCTTCCTTGTCTTTTCCTTCAAAATCTATTCCAATCAAACCAAACTCGTCATTGATTTCACGCTTTTCAGATATTGTAAATTTTATTTCTAATTTGTCTCCAGTGTGGAGAGGTTTTAGAAATCTCGTCTGTCTGTTGTTCCAGCCTTGGTCACCATCAACTCCATAAAAGATCAAGAGATTACCATACATCTCTTCTAGTCTTGTAAATTCTCCTTCCATTTTTGAAAGTATGGCTCTACCTGAGACCATCTTTTTTTCCTGGTTTGGTTTCATGTTTTCGTAAATGATATTTTTAATTCCTGAAAACAAAAGATATGCATCAAGCTCTGCACTAGATATGGTGCATTCTGAATAAAATTCGTCACCGACGTTTAGCTCTGCAAACCTTTTCATCAGGATCTTGTTTCGTCTGGATAGTAAATTATTTCTGCATTGTTCACTGATCTTCCAGACGTAAGATAATTGACTGCTTTCATAATGTTGTCATTGTTTGACTCTGTACCTTCCACACTTCCTGGGAGCACCAAGTACATTCGAAGTTTTGACTTTAGAACATCACTTAGCTCTTGGTTTACAGTTGTTGCAAATGGTCTTAGTGCACCTCTGAATACTTCTACTCTTGCTCTATCTGCACCAGTTGTCTTGGCACCTGCAGGCATGTCTGGTCCTATAATTATCATGTTGCCTTCCTTACCCTTGAAGAGTGGTGGATTCTTTGCACCGCCTGGAACAAAGATACCAAGTGATTCCTGCATGAAAATAGCTGGAGTGTTTATGAACTTGTCAACTAGGCTGTCCCAGTCTTTTCTTGCCAAGTCAACTAGCTTGCCTACTTGAGGAACTTTGCCTGTCATGTAGATTACATTACCAATTGGTCCAACTTTTTGTGTTGCAGTGTTTAGCATTCTTTTTACATTTTCCTGGCTTGTTATGTCCATCACATGAGAGTGGAACTTTGCCAATCTCTCTTCTGCGATTTTTGGACTAGACTTTGAAATAAGTATCACAGTCTTGCCTCCAGAATTTTCAATTTTTTGTGCCAAGTGTTCAGCTCTTGCTACGTCTGATTCATCAGTTGCATCAAGGGCAAATACTGTGATTTTGGAACTAAAATCTGGTTGTGCTTCTGGTATGGAACATGCAATGTGTGGCTTGACTGGGTAAAACACACGGTCTCCAGGTATCACTTTGCCATTTAGAATCTGTGCAATGTTGTCATCACTTAGCATCAGAACTGTTTCTGCTACTTGTTGCTGTGTCAAAAACTGTTCATCTGCAATCATTTTGCTTGTATTGTTTTGGACTTTTTCTGCAATCTGCTGTATCTTTGCAAGCAATGCAGAAATTGTAGTACCAAGTTTTGCAATATCTGATTCTGATGTGATTGATTTTAATTTTGCAAGTTTAGATGCTGCTTTTGCAATTCCATCCTTTACTGTTTTTTCATCTTCTCCAAGCAATGGAAGTATGTCGCCATTTACTGATTCGACTTCTTCTGGTGTGAGGTTTTCAAAACCGCTTACTCTCATAAATTCTGCTGCTGCTTTTGGATATACTGTTTTGTAAATTCTGTCAGAGTGGACCGGTCCTGGATTTGTTGCAATTGATATAATTTTTTTATCAGTAATTTCCCATGACATGGCTTCAGCAAGTCTATTCTTCGCTCCTTGAGATGCAGTGTATGGACTTCTAAATCTGTATGGTCTTTGTTCATATGGACGCTCTTCTGTAAAGAATGTGGATATTGTAACTATCTTGGAGCCTGCCTTCATTGTCTTGATTGCCTGAGATGATGTCCAAAATGTACCAGTGAGGTGAATTCCTACTGTACTTTTGAATTCGGAGATTGGAGCATTTGCAAAACAAGTGACAGGTCCTGAAACTCCTGCATTGTTTACTACAATGTCCACTGCACCATGTGTTTTTTTGAGTTCTTCGAACATCTTTGAGACTCCTTCCTCATCGCTTACATCAACACCTGGGAAAATTTTTACAAATGAATTGCTCTTTACAGATGAAATTACTTGTTCTAGTTCTTTTGCTGCCTCTTCAAGTGGTTCTTTTCTTCTTCCTAGGATGACAATGTTTGCACCATTTTCAGCAAATTTGATGGCTATTGCCTTTCCTATGCCGGTTCCACTTCCTGTAATTACTATGATTTTATTTTGAAATTTTAGCATGGGTGTTCATTTTGATGGTTCTGTACTATTTATTCGATTATGCTTGTAACGGTAAACTGGAAACCGGGAATGCATCCAGATCTAGATTTTACAAAAGGTTCTACAGACATATTTATTTGTGGGCTGGATAAAACCCAAAACATGCATGATTCAGAATCTGACACTTTTCATCCTGTAAACAAAAATGTAGAGTTTTCACATGCTTTGAAAGAGATTGGAGTTGATGCAGAAGCAAAGGATATTGACACCGATGAAGTAGAAAAAGAAAATTGTTATTCAAAATATTTCAGTAGTACCTCTTCTATGGTAACAAATCATGGAACCATTGCACTCAAGGGTACTAACATTGACGTAGTGCAGATAATTCAAAAGGGCTAAAAAATGACACAAGATCTAAATCCAATTTCATGGGGCGCTCAAGATAGATACCAAGCACACTTTATCGTAAAATCTCATCGTAATATTCCCGAAGAAGATTTTCTTGCTAGATCAAAGTTGAAGACCAAGGGATATTTTGCCTCAAAAAAAGTAACTGGAGTCACTTGGGTTGGAGGTTCTCTGGCTGATACTCTAAATGCTGATACTACTCTGGGCGCCATGATGACAAAATTGTCATACAATGATGCACAAATTGTAGTAGAGCCAACAAAGGCAGGTGTACGAATTTATGGCAAGTGGATGGATAGTAGTAATTTTTCCATGACAAAGGAATTGTTTGCAGTCTATGACAGGATTGCTCTTAACATAAAATAATCAAGCTCTCCACCAGTCCAAAGCCAGACAGTCAACCTTGTCTCCTTTTGGAATTGCAAAGATGAATTGTTTTCTTACCGTTGTTGCAAGTCTTCCTGCTAAAACTACACTTGTTGCAGATATTGTATCAGTAGAATTGTACACCTGGAGCAAGTATGGTGCGTGATCAATTCCTGGTCCTTTTTGATATACTGCAAAATCACAACCAAATTTGATTCCGGGATTTACAATGTATCCCTTGTCGCGAAAATCCTTGTAGACTGAATATTTTTTATCAAAGTTGTGATATTCTTTTCTGCAAATGTCTAACAGCTCTTTTTGTGTTACTGGTTTTTTTAATTGATATACTTTGATCTTTGATTTTTCTTGCAAATAATATCCTTCAATCAGATCCAAAATTAGCGGCACGTTTATGTCGTCAGGTTTTGGCTTTGCCATGCCGATTGGTTTTCCATAATATCCTTCAACAAAAAGCGCTTTAGAGTCTGCAATATTCCAAATTATTATTCGATTTTCGAGCAACTCGCCTTTCATGAAATGTGATATCTTGACAATTGATTTTAGTGTTTACAAATGTCAAAAAAAGGAAAAAAGAATATCTTAAATTTTATAGGCTCAGAGCCAACAAAATGAATGAATCTGACACTTGCAGTACCTTGTCTGACATTTCCTCTATTCCCTCTACCACATCTTTGAGTAACAACAGTTCTTTTGTTGTGGCAGTCTCATCAAGAACTCTGATGCTCAATGCCCTGTACTTGTCATCTACTTGCCTCTCTATTTTTTGTGCTTCATGAGCCAAGTCGATTGCAACTGTGCTGTTGTTGCTTGCAAGGGCTCGAATTATCTCATTTATCTTGTGAATCTGGTCTACTGCCAGCTCAACTAGTTCTGTGAGATCCTTGTCAAGTTTTTCTTTTTTGAGTGTGGCTGCCTTGATGTTTGAGAGTTTAAAGGCAATACCTGTGATGTAACCTGCAATTTCATCCATTGTATATGCCGAGTTCAGAAGGTTTTCTCTATTCATCATGAGACCTCCAACATCTGAAATTTCTCTTGTTATTTTTCTACGTAGAGCTTCTACTTCATCTTCGGTATTTTTTATTCTCTCTAGTAGTTGTTTTATTTCAGACTTGTCTGCCTTGATTATCAAACCTGGCAGAATTGATAGATCTCTGACTGCATTGAGAATTCTGTTTATTTCGTCTTGTAAAACGGCCAAGGCCTTTCTCTTTGCCTGAACTTCAAGTTCTCCGCTATACATCTAGAGATTTTAAACTAGGTCTGCAGCTAATAATCCTTGCGTAAATCCAAATTGGGAAAGAAAAATTTTTCTCTAACTTATTTTTTCGTCTTGGACAACACGTTTTTGGCTGTTGTACAAAGTTATGATTTCATCAATATTGGTTGCATTCTCTGATGTTTTCTCAAATCGTATCTTTCCTGTAAACTTGGGAAATCTGAGTGCAAGACCGCTGCCTTTTCTTATTTTATCCATGGCAACTTTGTGGATTGGACTCAATGTTATTTCTGATGCCACAATTTCTATTACAACTTCGGGCTCAAACCAGACATCTGCTTCAAGACCGCTCTCAATTCTTGGGTCTTTTTTAACTGTGATTTTATCTGAGAGGATTTGATAAAACTGATCAAGGCTCTCATCTGTAAATCCTGTGCCGACTTTACATATGCTGGGAAATGTATCTGACTTGTCATCATATGCAGACAAGAGCAAGGCGCCATATCTTCCAGTTCTTCTTCCTCTTCCATAAAATGCTCCAACCACCACCAGGTCAATACTGTCTCCAAGTTCGTTTCTGTATTCTCGTTTGAGCTTGAGCCAATTATTTGCCCTTGCACCAGCCCTGTATGGTGAATCTAATTGTTTTAGCATTATTCCCTCACATCCGGAATTTATTGCATTTTCCAAACTGTCTTCAACCTCACTATCTGATTTTACAAATACCATTGGCATTATTTTTGCAAATGAATCTTCTGTCACATTTTTTTCTAGCAACTTTCTTCTCTGGATGTATGCCATGTCCAAACAACTTTTTTTATCAATTGATAAAATATCAAAAAAGTTTACAGTGATTGGATATTCTTGAACAGCTTGGGCAATCTTGTACTTGCGCCTTCGGTGCATCAGTTCCTGAAATGGTAAAAATTCACCCGTGTCGTCGTTCATAGCAACAACTTCGGCCTCTAGTATTATTTCATCTGGCTTTAATGCCTTACCAATGTTTTCCACGATATCTGGATAGTAACTTGTTATGTTTTCAAGACTGCGAGAATACAAGACAATTTTTTCCTCTTGTCTGTGTATCTGGACTCTTTCTCCGTCAAGCTTGTATTCTGATACAAATTCTGCACCCATTTTTTCGTGAGCCTCTTGTGGACTCTTTACTCTTTCAGCAAGCATTGGACGAATCGGACTAAATGTTGTAACTTGGAAATCTTTTAGTGATTCCAATCCATTTTTTGCAACTGAACTGGCCACCTTGCCCAAATCACTGCAGACATTATATGCGTGCTCTAGTGCTGGTCTATTTTCTTTAGAGCCTGTATATGCAACAGATAATGCATCAAGTATAGTATAGTCTGCAATGCCTAGCCTGAGATTCGATGTTATTATTTTTGCAATAAATCCTCCCTCTATTGGAGTGGCATCATTTAGCAGGCTAGAGATGTACTTCATCTTCATGTCTTGTGATCTTGCTCCTTTTAGTTCTGCAATTTTGTATAGTGTATCGTAGACTCGCTCAACTGTAATATTTTGACTCAGAAAAGTTGTTTGGGTTTTTTGTTCTAATATCTTGGATGCAACTTGGCCAAAATCGCCGGTATCTCTGTATTCATCTTCTATTTTTTTAATTGATATTGCTGATGATTTTGACAGGGCTTTTATTGCGATTTTTTCTGCAATGCCAATCTCTACTCCTTCGTGGTCAGGTCGTAGTTTTCCTTGTAAAAGATAGATGACTTTGGAAATAATGTCAGACGGTGTGATTTTAAACAAATCCACAAGATGCTGTGTAAGCTCTAATCGTTTTGTTGTATTTTCCATGTACCCTAGAGTGTCTGCAACAAGGGAAAATTTCATCTGGGAATTCTCACAATATACAGGATATGGGCATAAAGTTATTTCTTGTGCAAGTGCGCCTGGATTTTTAATTTGATTTCTGCAGATCTCTTGGTTATTGTTGCATGAAAGTCTGTATATTCTTCTGAATCAAGAAATCTCTTGTTTCTCTTCAAAAAACCATCAAAGAAGACTCCTCCAATGTGTCCTACATACAATCCGGTGGCAAAGTCTTCCATGTTTGTAATTGGCCAAGTCTTTGCTTCTGATATGACCATTGTTGGATAGTCAAGGGCATACGTTATCACATCGTTTAGGTTCTTTTCTTCGATGACGTCAAGGCCCATGATACAAAGCACCTTTTTCTAGTATTTAGAATTTCTCAAATTTTTTGTTCGTTTATAAATAGGGGAACAAAAGAATTCCACATGGGCGGCGGCAAGAAACAATCTCCAGCACAGGCAGAAAAATCACAGACTGCTGAAGCTACAAAGAAAGAAGGACAAAAGAAGGGAGATAGAAAAGATCAAAAGCCACGAACCAACATATCTGTAATAATTGATGAAGGTCAGGCAATGAACTTTATCAAAGGTGCAAAAGTCTTTACCGTTCAGGAATTATCAAGACAAACAAATGTCAAGATATCTGCGGCAAATGCATTTTTACAGACTCTGCTTAAGAAAGGTGCTGTAAAAAGAATTGGTGGCTATAGCGGACATCACATTTACGTTCCAGCTTGAGTTATTGAAAATATATCACCAGGTTTTACGTTTTTCAAAGATTCTATATTTTCTGTTATCTTTCCCACTAGCGTCATGGGTTTTGTACCCGTTGTGTCCTCTATGAAAAAGCAAATGGAACCGTTTGCAGCAAGAAATGTTACATCGCCCTTTTTGAACTGGGTTTTGAGTTTTTCTCCACCTGTTTTGATGTTTGTATCAACATATGCTATGCTGTTTCCCATCATGTGGGCATTACCTTCTATTGGAATTGATCGAGCTATGCCGCCAACTGTTTTTGGGGCCAGATGGCGCTTTAATTCTAAATTGAGAATTGCTTTGCTCTTCAAAGATAGAACAAAATCAAGCTTGGAAACAGAGCCTGCGCTCATTTTTGAGGACAAGGATTATGAATATATAACGTTTCTTTATCCAAACTCTCAATGTCGGATGAACCTGAGGAAGTAAGTGTAGATACCGAAGAGGTTCAGCCAGTAGAAGAAGAGGAACCTATAACTCCTATAGTAGTTGAAACCGTCGAATCTCAATCTGAAGAAGAGGAAGAAGTCAAGCCTGGAAAGAAAGGCAAGAAAGAGCTTAGTGCAGAAGAGATTGCAGAACAGGAGAGATTACGAAAAATAATTGATGCTCGTGAAATTATTGACATTGATCCAATACATGAAGCAATAGAGTATGAAACAACAGGTAAAGGTAAGGTAATGATAGGTCCTCCAACACTCACTAGATTCGAAAAAGCAAGAATCCTTGGTGCACGTGCGTTACAATTGTCTCTTGGAGCACCTCCGTTCATATCTGTACCAAAAGATGTTGCAACATCACTTGATCTTGCATATGCTGAACTTGAAAAACGTGTTATCCCGATTACCATTAGACGAGTTTTACCAAACGGTGACTTTCAGAATATTCCAATCGATCTTTTTGACTAATGGATGATTGGTCGATAAGACTTTAATAGAATGCATAAATGGTGGTGATAGAGTTTTGTTGAGTGGTATAGAAAAAATCCAGTTAAACGATCCTGTCAATCCTGAAGGCCATACAATAATAATTTATCAACAAGACATCGTACCGTGTGCACTTGATCTTTTATCTGAACTTGTAAAGTACAAAACAGTTACACTCTTGGCTCGTGGTCAAGCAATACCTACTGCAGTGGCAGTTGCAAACATTGTAACTGAAAACATGATGAAGGGAAATTCCAAAATTGTTGACATTATTGTGGATAGTGAAGAAGAAAAAGACAGGCCGTTAGTATCGCTTATTAAAATTACTGTAACAAAAACAAACTAGAAGGAACTACCAGGTCCCTTTAAGAGCATGTTTTCACATTCTTTGCAGACTGCTTCATCAATGTTTGATTCAAGTTTGTGGTGGATATCACAAATCAATAGGCTTGACTTGATGTAATTGCAGAGGCCGATGAACTTTGACAAGCTTGCAGGGGTGTATGCCATCTTTGACGCAAGATTATTTGAAATATCATTTATCATCTCTGAGACTTCTTTTACGGATAACAACTTGTTTATCAAGACTGGATCGCCCCTTGTTCCCCTGACATAATTGCTAATTGCTGCCTGGGTTACTCCTAATAATTTTGAAACTTCTTCTTCTCGTATCTTGTGTTCTTCAATCAGTTTTTTTGCAAGTATTGCTCTAAGTGCAGGTATGAGAGTCTTGGTTTCTATCTCTGATGGAAGAAGCATATGCAAAAATGTTGTTATAAAATATTTAAACCTAGTCATATTTTTCATGATGACTTATTTTAGAGGGTGAGAAAAGATCTGTTGATTGCAAGAAATTTTACAGAAGATCAATACGCTTGTAACAAAATCGGTTCAAAACCATGAGTGTGATTCCATTGCACTCTCTGGAGGACTGGACAGCTCAATTCTTGCTTCATGTGTAGACAGGAAAACTAGAGCATTTGCACTGGTTGCTAAAGATTTTCCTTCAACAGATCTGGTACATGCACAGCTTGTGGCAAAATTGTATGGTCTAAAACTTGATGTCATAACTGCTGATGTGAATTCTCTCCTTTCTGCTGTAGAAGATACGATCAAAATACTGAAAGTATTCAATCCCATAGAGATCAGAAATAATATTGTTGTATATCTTACAATGAAGACTGCAAAAAAACATGGATTTCAATCCATCATGACTGGTGATGGAGCAGATGAGCTCTTTGCAGGATATAATTTTTTCAAGAAAATGTCTCCACTGGAACTGGAAAAAGATCTAGAGCGTATTTGGAGTGTAATGCACTTTCCATCGAAGGTGATATCAAAATCAATTGGGGTTTTACTGCACACTCCGTTTCTTGATGATATCGTATCTGAATATGCAAAAAAGATCGCACCAGAATTCAAGATACGCGAAGAAAATGGTACAAAATATGGCAAGTGGATACTACGCAAGGCCTTTGAAAATACTCTACCAAAATCAATTACCTGGAGAGATAAGTTTGCCATGCAAGATGGTTCTGGTACAAGTGGTCTGACATCTTTTCTTGATGGCATCATAACTGACTCTGTATTTGCTGCAAAATCAAGACACTATGCAGAAAAAGAGAACGTGATTCTATCTTCAAAGGAATCGTTGCACTATTACGAAATATATCGCAAGTACTTTGACGTGCCAAGCACTCTGGGCATATCTGATTTCAAGTGTCCTAATTGTAACTATTCTCTAAAACCCGGTTCTCACTTTTGTAGAATGTGTGGAAGTTTTCCTATTTAGATTTCTTCCACTTGTTGGGCTTTCTGGTGAAAATCCTCTTACATCCATGGCAGCAAAAATAATATTTTTTGCCTTCATATTCATGAACCAGGGCAAGACTTTCATCTAGTTCAATTCCACATACTGGATCAACTGGCATATTGAGACTCGTCTGACGTTCGTATTTAAAACTTACATCTTGAAACCATGATCTGGATTCAAAAGATATTCTCATACATCAACTCGGACAGGTCTTATTATACCTACAATGTGTTTTCTGTATCTAAAATAATATCTTGATTACAAGAACTAGTGTTATATCAACTGGATTATTTTCTGCAATATCTCATTTTCCACATGTCGTGTCCACAACATCTCGGGAATATCTATTGCTAGAAACAATACTGACAAGAGTAATGTCTCTACCACTGCAACTGCAATGTTTTGTATCCATTTGCCAATTCCAATGTGTATTGCAAAGTTATCTGGATTTCCAGTAATCATGATTGTAAAAGCCCTGTCTGCTGTAATGATGTCTCTGAGAATGCCTGCTTTCTGTGCTTGGATTATTATTCCAATTGGAGAATTTGCTGTCAACTGTGTTTTGTACCCGTCTGAATTTAGCATTGTTACTATTTGCTGTGCTAGTTGATTCAAATCCTTACTCTTGTTTTGAAAACTAACTATTTTTTCAGAATGCATATCTATTCTGTAGCCACACGTATGATTTCAGGCATTTGTTTACCTTTTCCTTGAGCGAGTGCTGATATTCCTCCAGTCAAACTTTCAGTTGGAATGCCTTTGCCTCCAAGTACTTTGACTGCATTCAACGAAGTATATCCTGCCATACAAACAAGTAATGATTTGCGAGAGCCTTCAAGTGCTTTATTCAATTCGTCTGGAATTTGTTGTGTTGCCAGCATTTTCTCTACATCTCTTGCCTTTGGCACAAAGACCTTGCTCTTGTCAATGCCAAGAGTTTGTGCAATTAATTCTATTCCCTCCTCACGTGGAGTATACTGGGTATGAATCCAGATTACCTTGTCATATTCTCCTACACTTGATACAGCTTCTTGAAGTGAAACCTGGATACGATTTTGTTTCTTTCCAATATCTGCTAAATTCTTTTTGTATTTCTGTATTCCATCAGCTACAATTACTACAAATTTGCCACCAAAACCTCCAAAGTTTGCCATTTGCATTACTGCATATAGTGCAAGTGCACTGCTTTCTCCCATGTCGTGGCCCTTGTCTACAAAAAACTTTAGCAAACGTTTTGCATCCTCGAAATCTACTTCGTGCTGTCCTGCATATTGATCAGGCTCGTAAAACTTTAGTCCTGATGCTTTATCTTTTGTTCTAATTCCTGCAACATCTTGTCCGCCAAGTGGAAATACAACATGCAGTGATTTTTTTCCATATTTTTCAGATATGTATCTACTCAAGCCTCCTGATGTTCCGCCTGTACCAAATGTACATGCAATTCTAAAGTTTTCTAATGATTGTCCTTTTTCATGTAATTGCTGGTCTATCTCTGCTGCAGTGACTTTTCTGTGTACATCAACATTTTTTTCATTGTCGTACTGTTCTGGACAAAAACAATTGTATATTTTTGCTAAAAGTTTTGCCAGGTTTATGATATCTTGTTTTGCTAACAAGGCATGAGCTTCGGTGCTTGCACTGTCAAAAACAGTTGGGTCAAAACCAAGCTCAGATAATTGTGATCTAATGTTTGCAGCTGTTGCTCTTGCTGCCAAAACATTTGGACTGTCCTTCATTCCTGGAGCTGGACATATGTCCATGTCCAAATTTATAATGCGAATCTTTTCATTCCTCAATTCCTCAAACACTCCTTCCTGAAGTTTTCTTGAAACAAGGGCAACTACATCTAGTCCAATTTTGGACAACTGTCCCAGTGCTATGCCAAAGTTACCTGAGGTTGCTTCAAATATTGTCTGTCCACTTGCAAGTTTTCCTGTATTGATGGCATCGTGGATTATGTTTACTGCAGGTCTTACTTTGATAGAACTTGCTAACAGGTTTGAATCAAATTTGCCAAAAATTTGAAGATCTTTATCATCTAGATTTAGACTGAATTCTTTTTTTGCACATTCTTTGAAATCTGCAGTGATATCAATCATGGGTGTTGCGTTTACAACCGTTGTTCCATCTGGTTTTTCTAGGTGTGGAACCTTACTCCATATCTCTTTTTGAAAACGCTCAAGCAAAGCGTTGTCTATACCATTACCTATGTTTTGTTCCATTTTTCTTCTCTCCGTGCTGTGATGGAAAACAAGATCTTATAAAATATGCCATATGCTTCCGATGGTGTTTAGGGTTCAAAAATGGGAAAACTAGTACATTACGTTGATAATTTTTTTACCAAATCTGAAAACTCTGTCTCGCTTAGAACTGGGGTTTCCAAAAACTCGAGATTTTCTTTCACATGTTCCTGTGATTTTTGACCTACAAGTGGCGAAATAATTCCTGGGGTGGACCTGACAAATTGCATTGCTCGATGTGATGGCTTTGATAAATTTCCAAATTCTGGTAAAACATTTGGTGCGAGTAATTTAGCTTGCATTAGAGGAACACTTGCAAATACTCCGATGCCAAGCTGTATACATGATTCCAGTATTGTACTCTGGTTAGAGTTTTGACTCTTTAGAGTTAGTGCTTGATCAAGATACATGTTGTATGGTAACTGGATGAATCTAAATCCGTTATCTTGTCCACCCACTTGTTTTGCAATGTTTGCAATGTCAAAAATTGAAAGATATTGTGCGTGGTTATCTGGAACTCTAAAGCATTCCCATGTGGCCATTCCATAATATTTTATCGTACCATTTTTTCTTTGATTTTCATAAAACTCGAAAACATCTTTTAATTTTCTTGCAAATTCTTCTTTTGAAATGTCTTGAAGCTGACCTTCTGCTGCGTTGTGTATGTACATGAGGTCTATGCAATCTAGTTCTAGGTTTTTCATGCTACGATTTAGTTGGTCTTGCAGATATGGTACTGTCATACAATGATATCCTGATGAAATATCTCCTGATTTTATCACGCCTGGCTTTACTAGTGTATTTTGTATGTTGACCCAAAACTCTTCATTGATGTCTCCATCGTTTGTAACATATCCATTTTTTGTACTGATGAAAATCTCTTCTCTTTTTGCATCGCCTGATTGTACAAGTTCTGCAATTGCTTTTCCGACAGATCTTTCTGCCTTTTGTGCTCTATAGTTTATTGCAGTATCGATTACGTTGATTCCTGACTTGACAGATGTTTTTATGGCACTTGAGACCAAACCATCTGTTGAATCATCTAGGTTACCAAGATATGTCCCAATTCCAACAGATGATAATGTAAGACCTGCAAATTGCTTGAAATGATTCTTTGATACCTTTGATTGTCTCTTTGCAAAACCTGCAGTACCCTCTTGTGTTGCATGGCCTGAGATCATGTGTCTAGATTGAAATCTAGACGATTTAATCCTACTGTGGAATCTTTAACAAAATGTCGATTAGAAATGAAATGACAAACAGTGCACCTGTTATTCTGCTATATGTGACAAATCCTTGCATCACTGGTACCATTTCTTCTACGTTTTCATAATTTTTCTTCAATGACTTTGCTGATTTTATTGCCATGGGGATTGTTCCTAGGGTGATTAGAGATATCGTTGGAAATATTCCTAATGTGGTGAAAATCACAATGATGCCATAAATGATGATTGGGAAAACCCAAACTGCAAAAGCAGCTTTTTGTTTTCCAAGTATTATCACAAGTGTCTTTCTACCATGTTTCTTGTCTGCATCAAAATCAGGAAATGAATTTACAAAGAGAACAGTTGATGATAATACTCCTGAAACAATTCCTGCAACGACTGGTTCTAGTGTTATGTGTGAGCTTTGTACAAAATACGTGCCAAGTACTATCATGGAACCTTTTATTGCTACAAATATTTCTCCTAGGCCTGAATCCACGATTCTCGTAGAATAAAAATAAATGGAAACAATTGCAAATCCTAGAATTATTGCAATTGTTATTCCTCTCTCAAATATGAAAAATGCTCCAACTGCAGAGCCTAGTATTAACATCAATACTCCTGCTCGGTATACTTGTTTTGGCTTGAGCAGTCCTTCTGGCAAAACTCCTGTTCCGCCGCTAAACTTTGTTCTTTTGGTATCTGTGTCTATTTGTCGTTTATAGTCCCAATAATCGTTGAGTAGATCTACACTTGCATGCAGTGCTGCTACTCCTACAAATGTAAGTGCTGCAAATCCGATATCGATTGCCTTGTTCTGCCAACTGTTTATTGCAAGACCAAGACACACTGAGATGATTGATGCAAGAAGAAATCGTATCCTGACAGCTCGAAGCCAAACCTTTAGCATGATATCATTGCAAAATATCGATTATTTTGATATATCCTTGTGCTGTTATCGTAGTTTTTCCAAGTCTACACTTTCGATGGGTTTTCTGCCATTGAATCCTTCATCTTTTCCATGCCAGAATTTTATCTCAGTTTCTCCTTGTTTCCAACAAAGCCATATCTCTTCATTGAACATCAAAGATGGAAAATCCATCAATCCTTGATCAATGCTTTTGATTGATACGCCTGTTGCTTCTAGATCCTCAATTGATTTGTAAAAATTAGTTATTGCAGAATTGAGTTCCTGCTTTTTTATTATTGAATCCTTAAAGTTTGTCATGTATTTTGGATTTGTTTCAAAATCTGTTTGTATTTTTACAACTTGGTCTTTCATGGCAATTATATTGTTGAATTTTTCTATTATGCCTGGAAGCATTTTGTTTGCTTGGTCTAGTGTAAAATGAGAAAACATTATTTTCTAACAATTATTGGGCAGTTAAAAGTATTAGCAGTGATGCTATGTTGTAGACGCTATTGTTTCACCAATAATTCTTGATGCAAGATGTGATGTTCTATCTTTGATGTCATAATTGGGACATACTTCCATTATGTCAAATCCACGTATGCCTCTTTTTGCAATGGACTTTAGAAGCAAAGCCACTTCGATATTTCCAAGACCTAGGGGGACCGGAACTGAAACTCCTGGCGCAAATGCAGGATCAATTGCATCCATGTCAAGTGACACGTACACATTCTTGCCTATTTTATTTAGAATTGTCTCCTCTGTTTTTTGTATACCGTCTCTAATGATATCAAATGGGGTAATTACCTTAAGACCATGTTTTTTGATGTTGTCAATTTCTTCTTTTTCAGGAGTTCTAATTCCTATCTGGATACTTGAGTTCACATCAATGTATGGTAAAACATCATTGAAGACTGAACCATAGTATCCACGAATGGAACTGATAAAATCTGGATGTGCATCAAAGTATACTAGAGACAGGGGCCCGTATTTTTTTGAGACTGATTTGATTATTTCAATTGATATCGAGTGATCTCCTCCAACTGATATTGGAATCTTGGAACTTGAGACAATCTTGGTTATTGTATCTTCAATCTGGTTTCGCGCTATGTTTCCATAATCGTACACTTTTTTTGTAATTCCATCTAGTGGCAAGCCAAGCGATGTATTATCTCCACGTTTGTACGTGTCCCTTATTGATGAGATCTCTCTTATCTTGTGTGGAGCATCTGATGTACCATTACGAAGCGCATGAGACTTTGATTCATCAGGAATTCCAACAATGACAATTTCTGCATCATCGAAACTATCTGTGTTTGCCCAACAAATATTCATCATATAATTGAGATCTTGCAATTATTAAAAATGCGCGTATGTTGGTACCGTGGATAGTTTAGATCTTTTTGCAGATCCGATAAACAAGTTAGCTGAGTTTTAACAATTTCAGCTGATAAAACACTATTATAACGAATTTCAAACCGTTGTCATATGATACAAGGAGCGGGAGAAACTATTGTGAGACGACTGCTTCTTCCACATTGGATGGAAATCATGGCAGGAATTCTCATTGGTACCAGTCTCATTCTTATCTCTCACAAGTAAAATTTAGTTTTTGTAAGTGATATCTCCTGCTAGTAGGCGTTGTACTTTACCTTTGTTTGATAAAAGTAGTGCACCTGTCTTGTCTATTCCTATTGCTTTTCCTTTTAGAATTCCAGTACTTGTTGTTGCAGTGATGGTTTTTCCAATTGTTGATGATCTCTTGGACCAATCTTTTCTAATTTTTTCAATGGAATCTGACACTACATTGTTATAGCTTTGTTCAAGCTCAAACAGAAATTGTTGTACAAGTTCTACTGGATTTACCTTTTGATCTTTTTTTATCAGAGTTGTGATGCCATAATTTCTTTGATTGTTCTTGATTGATTTTATTACAGTCTCGGGTTTGATTTTAAAATTAATTCCTATCCCAATTATGATGTAATCTATCTTGTTTGATTCTATTGATGCATCAATTAGTATACCTGCAATTTTTTTCCCCTTTATCGTAAGGTCATTTGGCCACTTTAGTTCTGTTTTTATCTTTAGGATTTTTTCAATTGAAACTGCAAGGGCAAGAGATGTGACCATTGGAAATAGTGAGATGTATGATGATTCAAAATTTGGCTTTAAGAGTATGGACATCCATATGCCTCCCTTTGGAGAAACCCATTTTCGATTTAGTCTGCCTCTGCCTTGTGTTTGTCTCTCTGCTATAACTAGAGAACCATTTTCATGTGGTTTTTGAGCAAGTTCTAGTGCAAAGTTTTGTGTCGAGTCAATCTTGTCAAAATAATATATTTTTCTACCAATGGTATCTGTCTGTAATCCATCTGAGATTTCCCATGGTAAAAGAAGATTGGTATTTGTCTGTAGTCTATAGCCTATTTTTGGCCTTGATTCTATCTTGTATCCTAGTGATTGTAATTTTTTGATATTTTTCCAAATTGCGGCTCTGCTTAATGATAAAGTCTTGCTAAGTTTTTCTCCTGACACAAATTGTGGTTGATGTGATTTGAGCAGCGTGATTATCTTGTCAAAGGTTGTTTCGTTAAAGGATGTGTACATGTGAAAACAATTGCCATTCTACACTAGCAAAAATTATTCACTCAATAATTTTTTGATGTTCTCTTCTAAAAAGTCATTAGTTCCAAATGCAACATCACGTAATATTCCTTTTTTGTCAATTAGTATTGTTGATGGTGTACCGCGCAGTGCAAACTTGTCAAAGATGTATGCAGAATATTCCTTGCTTTTGAGATATTGTTTGACACGCTCAATTATTTCTAATTTCTGACTCTCGCTATATGATTCGTAACTTGGAACATTTGCTTGAATTATTTCATCTATCTTGGTTTGGCTGATTGGTCCATCTTCTTTTTTGAGCAAATCCATTGCAACTGGGAATGGTATCTTGTATGGAATTTTGTTTCCATCAACTAGCTGATTGTATTGACCAAGTGCCTTTAGAGTTTCACCTATTACCTTACCTTCTGTAAGCAATAATTTCAAATTCTCTGCTGTGTTTTTATCAAAATCTTCAAACGCTGTTGCTATCCCGAGAACTGTAACGCCTTCTTTTCTGTATTTTTGGTAAATGTCAATTGCTTGTGGAATTCCATACATGAAACAACCAGGACAATTGACCTGAAATACTTCGATTAGGATGACATTGTCTTTTTCTTTATCAATGTTGGTTGGTAAACCTTGAATCCATTCTGATACTTGGAGATCTGGACTTTTTGTGCCTATTTGCGCGGTCATGCCAAATCCATCTTACGAATTATTGATATCTGTTTCTTTATGGTATTGATCTTGAGATTTTTTGCTGAGCTTTGATTCATAAATCTTTTATATACCGTAAGCGAAGCGAAATCGATGTCTAGCAAAATAGCATTACTCTTGCTTACTGTATCTGTTATAATGACATCTGTGTTAGTAGCTAGTTTGCCACAAGCAAATGCTTTGATCCAAAGAGACTTTTCAATAAGAGATGACACTCCTACAACAGCAAGTCATGGTATCAGTAAAGTATGTGGTAACCACCTTTGCGCAGCAGGTGAACATGCACAATGGATAAACACATTATGGCAATCACAAAGAGCAGGTATGGTAAGTGCATCAAGTAGTACAAATGGCATGGCCATGAATAGTACAAAATAATTCCAGTGGATTTACCACTATCTCTTTTTATCGAATGAATTCCTTTATCATAATTCTTTTATATGCCCATCCGTGAAACTAAAACATGTCTAAAAAATTGGCATTACTTTTGTTTACAACATCTGTGCTTTTGACATCTGTCATCGCAGTATTTGTTCCACAAGCTAATGCTCTGACACAAAGTACTAAATTTGACTCCATATCCACTGCAAGCTTTGGCCACAGTGTAGTTTGCGGTGATCATGTATGTGCTCCTGGTGAACACACAGCATGGATTAATGCAATGTGGGCGTCACAAAAAGTAACTACTGGTAAAGTTGGCTCTGCTCCATATGGAGAAGATGTTATGGCTGCACTTGCAGGCGATTCTGCATTTCATACAAACAGCACCATGAGTGGTAACATGGGAACTATGAACATGACTAGCATGAATGGTATGAACATGACATCATCAATGCCAATGCAATACAAGTAAAAAATAATTTCCATCTTTTGGAAACAAAAACCGTTTTTTAATTTCTATTCTTCAAAGGTCTGTTTTTAGAAATTAACGTCAAAGCCACCCATGTCTCCTGGACCTCCATCACCGTGAAAATCTCCACCGCTAAAGTCTTGTCCCGAGCCTGCATCGTGACCACCTGCATCTTGTCCTCCGCTCATATCATGACCCCCGCTATCCATGTACTGGTCTGGTATGAAACTTGTCATTGCCATGCCCATAAAACCCATCATTGATGAGAACATCATCATGTCCATTATCCCCATGAACATCATTGATGGCATCATTGACTTGTTTGCTTCCATATGTTGTTCCAGTTTTTGCTTATCTCCGCTCTTCCACATAGTTACCATTTGATCCCAGTTTTGTTGTAACTCGAATCTTCTTTCTGCTAGCTCTTTGTTGCCCTTGTCAGTTAATGTGATTTCTTTTTTGGGGCCAAACCAGCCTTTTTTTTCAATGATTACTGTAAAACCTTTTTCTTCAAGGCGTGCAAGTAGACCAGTCAATTCTTGGCTGTCAATCTTTGTCTTTCTCAAGATCTTTTCAAACTTTTTTGCACCCTGGCTTATTGCACTAAGTACTATGACATCATTTGGTTCTTGTTCCACTATATCATAACTGCAATTGCCCTATAAATCGGTTATTCCGCAAGACATTAAGCCCGCATATCATCTTGTAGAAAACATGGAAAGAGATTCTTACACTGATGATGACATACGAAAAATTTATTCTCTAAAAAATATTGCAGTGGTTGGTATGTCAAAAAATCCAGACAAGGCAGCACACTATGTTCCAAAGTATTTGATTGATAATGGATTTAATATAATTCCTGTAAATCCTACTGCGACAGAAATTCTTGGCAGAAAATGTTATCCTACACTGCTTGATATTCCTGGTACCGTTGATGTTGTTGATGTCTTTCGACCGTCTGATCAAGTCTTGCCAGTTGTAGAAGAATCTGTTAAGATAAAACCCAAAGTCATATGGTTACAAGAGGGAATACACAATTTTGAAGCAGAAGATGTTGCAAGAAAAGCAGGAATCCTAATAATTGTCTTTAATCGATGTATGCTTGCAGAACATCAAAGGTTGTTCTAAGACATGTCAGACGATTTTGAGGCATTTCATAAATCTCTCCTAGATTTGGTCAAGTCATTTGAACAGAAAAATGTCTTGGTGAAAATGAATTCTGATCCTGATTCTAATATTATTCGAATTTATGGAGAGCGCTCTGATGGACTGGCACTTGCAAAAACAGGGCTAGAAGAAGTTGAAGAACTTGCTCTTACAACCGCAGAACATCATCCATATTGGGGGTTGCTGTATAATGGCTCACAAATTCTAAAAATTGTGCTTGAAAAATGGAATGGCACTCTGACAGATGATGAAATAATACAAATCAAATGGCATGCAGATGAGATAAAAAATTCATCCAGCAATACTAATTCTCATAGCCATGATGAATAATCTGCAGCAAAGATAAATAGCAAGCAACATCAGATGAGGACATGCCAATAAAGATTGGCCTTTTAGGTAAGACAAATACTGGTAAAACCACTTTTTTCAACGCCGCAACACTAGCCGGAGGTGAAGTTTCAACTTATCCATTTACAACAAAAAAACCAGAGCGTGCCCTTGGAAATGCAATCACACCATGCGTTCATACCGAATTTAACATCAAAGACAATCCTCAAAACTCAAAATGCACAGATGGCTGGAGGTTTATTCCAATTGAGCTAATTGATCTTCCAGGACTGATAAAAGATGCATGGGCAGGCAAGGGACTGGGAAATCAATTTCTCTCAGTAGCAACACAATCTGATGCAATACTACATGTTGTTGATGTATCCGGAAGCATTGATGCTGCAGGGAGAATTGCCGAAGTTGGAAGCGGTGACCCAATTGCTGATGTCTCTGATATTGAAGAAGAGCTCATCATGTGGTATCTCAAATTATTGGAAGGCAATCGCGATAAAATATCAAAACTCATCCAGTCTGAAACGGAACCTCTTATTGCAATAACTGATGTATTTCGCGGAATAGGTGTCAAGGAAGCACATGTCAAAGAAGCATTAAAGACAACAGGTCTTGAAGACAAGCATTTTGAAAACTTTGACATGCACGATAGCAAAAAATTTGCTGCATATTTACGAAAGATATCAAAACCCACACTCATTGTTGCAAACAAGATTGATGTTCCTGGTGCTGAAAAAAACTTTGACAGACTCCGAGAAAAATATGTTGACACCATAGTAATTCCTGCAAGTACAGACAGTGAACTTTCATTACGAAAAGCTGAGAAAAAGGGTCTCATCAAATATGTTCCAGGATCAGAACAGTTTGATATTTTACACAAGGAGCAATTAACCAAGAAACAACTGGAGGCACTTGATTTTATCACCCAGGGAATATTAGGAGAATACATGAGAACCGGTGTCCAATTTGCAATCAATGTTACAGTATTCAAGTTGCTAAAGATGAATTCTATATACCCTGTAGCGAATCCTGAAAACTTTTCTGATAAAAAGGGACGAGTTCTTCCTGACTTGCTTTTGCTTAAAGATGGTGCAACAGTTGAAGATCTTGCAAAAGAGATACACACAGACCTTACAAAGGGTCTACTTTACGCAAAAGATGTACGATATGGAGTAAGACTTCCTGTGAACTATCAATTACGAGACAGAGATATTGTCTCGCTAGTTAGTGCAAAAACTAAGAAATCCTAGTTTTCTATACCTATTTTCTCTTGTTTCATCCAGAGTGTCTTGGTCTTGTGATCAATCAGTGTTATGTTCATGTCTGAAATTTGTTTTCTTATTGCATCTGCTTCTTGGAATTTTTTCTGATGACGCAATTCATTTCTCTGCTTGATTAGATTTGAGATTTGGTTTTTTTCCTCGTCTGTGACTTGAATTATTCCAAGACCTAGAATTGATGACATTTCTTGAAATGTTGGAAAAATCATATCTGATATTGTCTTGGTTATCTTCTCTGATGATGCTAGTTGATTGATATTTTTAACCAGTTTAAAGAATGCAGCAAGTGCAAGTGGGGTGTTAAAATCTGAATCTAGTGCACTGTCAAACTCTGTCTTTGATTCTTGAATTATATTTTTAAGCAGGGTCAAATCTTCTGTCGTCTGCAAATCCTCTGCTAGAATCATTTCAAAATAACAATTTTCAACTTGACGCCATTTTATTATGGTCTCCTTGAGAATTTCTTCAGAATAATCAATTGGTTTTGTATAGTGACCTGAAAGGCAGAACAATCTGACTATGTTTGGGCCCCATGTTTTTAAAACATGGTCAATTGATTTTGTATTTCCTAATGATTTTGACATCTTTTCTCCGTTTATTGTAACCATGCCTACATGCATCCAAATCTTGGCAAAGTTGATTCCGGAAAAAGACTCTGATTGGGCTATCTCATTTTCATGGTGGGGAAATATTAGATCGCGTCCTCCTCCATGAATCTCAAAATTACTTCCAAGATATTTCAGACTCATTGCAGAGCATTCAATGTGCCACCCAGGTCTTCCTTTGCCCCATGGGCTGTCCCATGTGGGAGAATCATCTGAGAATTTCCATAGCGCAAAATCTAGTGGATCTTTTTTTGTCTCATCTACTTCAACTCGTGCACCTGAGATTAGTTCGTCTGTTTTTTTCTTTGAAAGTTTTCCATATTCCTTGAACTTTAAGACTGCAAAATACACTCCATTTTTGGATACGTATGCAAATCCCTTATCCACTAGACTCTTGATTAGGTCAATCATGTTTGTGATGTGCTCTGTGGCCTTGGGGTACAAGTCTGCTCTTTTTACATTGAGTCTATCAAAATCATCAAAATAATTTTTTATGTATCTTGTGGATATGACATCTGCTGAAGCATTTTCTTTTTTTGCACGATTGATTATTTTATCATCAACATCGGTAAAATTTTGTACAAGGTTTACTTTGACTCCGTTTGATTCAAGGTATTTTCGTAATGTATCAAATACGATGATGGTTCTAGCATGACCTATGTGGCTTTCATCGTATACGGTAACACCGCACAGGTAAATTCTCACAGAGTTTGTAGTGTCCACATTTTTTTCTGCAACTGTTAGGGTGTCAAAAATTCTCAAAATCTTTCATCCTTACAATATGCATGGGGTGGCCATGAGTCTTTTATGCTCGCTTTTTTTGTACATTCTATAGATTTTATCTACATCTGAGATTGGTATTTCGGTAATCTTTGCTGTCTCATCGACTGCAAGACCTTTGTCAACAATACAATGCAGTATTGAATCAATCTCTTCATAGTTTAGACCGATCTCTGTCTCAGCTATATGGCCTTCCCACAAGTATGGACCACTTGGTTTTGAAATGATGCTTTGTGATAATCCTAAACTTTTTGCAAGCTCACGAATTTGGGTTTTGTATAGTGATACAATTGGTAGCAAATCTGATGCACCATCTCCAAATTTTGTAAAATATCCAATGAGAAATTCACTCCTATCAGACGAGCCTAACACAAGAGAATTTCGTGCATTTGCATAATAGTATAACATGTTTGCTCGTATTCTTGCACCAAGATTTGCAAATGATAGTGGATTTGATTCCAAATACTTGGCATATTCTTTATGGATAAATCCAATGTCAATTAGCTTGTATTCTATGCCATAACTGTCGACTATTTTTATTGCATCTTCTGTCTCACTGTTTGGTGTAATCTTTGAGTTTGGCATGATTAGTGCAAGTGTTTTTTCTTTAACAAATTTAGCACATAGCGATGCAATTACTGCAGAATCTATTCCTCCGCTTAGGCCAAAGACTAGGCCACTTGACTTTCTTTTTTCTATCTCTTGTTTTAAAAAATTACCAATGTTATTTTGAATCAAATCATAATCTTTCTTGACCAGATCTTCTACAATTTTGTGATTCAATGTTTTTTAAAATGTCTATAAGAAATTAAACTTATCAAACGTCTAGGTAAATTCCGTCTTTTTTTACTTCGACCTTGTATGTTTGCAGTTTTACGCCCTTGATGTAATCTTGTAATTCTCCGGTCTTGATGTTATAGTGCCAAAAGTGAAGTGGACATTCTACTATGTCCCCCTCAAGTTTACCTGGGGCAAGTGAGCCGTCTTGATGGACACATACTGAATCTAGTGCATGAAAACCATCTTGGTTGAATATTGCAATTCTTTTACCGTCTACGTTAAACTCTCTTCCCTTGCCTGGTGCAATTGCATCTTTTTCTGCTACTTTTTTCCATGCCATGTTTTGTAAAACGAAATCTATCCAATATTTAGATTGTCATTTCTGATACTGTTTTATACCCCATAAAATTGTGATTTGATATGAGCCAAGTAAAGGATCCTAGTCTTTCAGAAAAGGGCAAAATGTCATATGAATGGGCTCGTGATCATATGCAAATTCTCACTAATACTGTATCTAGATTAAAAAAATCTCAGCCACTCAAGGGCTTGCGCATAGGAATATGCTTGCATATCACAAAAGAGACATCTGTCTTGATTATGGCTGCAAAAGAACTTGGTGCAGATGTAAGTGCATGTGCTGCAAATCCTCTTTCAACACAGGATGACATTGCAGCATTCTTGGCTGAAAATGGAATTCACATCTATGCATGGACAGGTCAAACTACAGAAGAATATGATTGGTGTATTGAACAGATGCTAAGCCACAAGCCTCAAATTTTGACTGATGATGGTTCTGATAGCCACAGTAAGATACATGGAAACAAAAAATTTGCTTCAATGAATGTCTTGGGCGGAACTGAAGAAACAACTACTGGTGTCATACGACTAAAGGCACTTGCAAAAGAAAAGAAATTGAAATATCCAGTAATTGCAGTAAATGATGCATATACAAAACACATGTTTGACAATAGATATGGAACAGGCCAGAGTACAATTGATGGTTATCTGCGTTCCATGAACTTGTTGATTGCAGGAAAACGTGTTGTTGTTGCAGGATATGGTTGGGTGGGTAGAGGTGTTGCATCAAGATGTCGCGGAATGGGTGCCAAAGTTTGTGTCACTGAAGTTGATCCTGTTAGAGCATTAGAGGCTCACATGGATGGTTTTGAAGTTGCTCCAATGGCTGAAGCAGCAAAGACTGGTGAGATATTTATCACTGCAACAGGCCAGACTGGAATTATTAGAAAAGAACACATCTTGACAATGAAAAGCGGCGCAATAATGGGTAACGTAGGTCACTTTGATGTTGAGGTTGATGCTAAATTCTTGTTAACCGAATCAAAATCTGTACGAGAAGTAAGACCAAATCTTGACGAATGTGTCTTGAAAAATGGTAAAAAGATGTATCTTATTGGCAAGGGACGAATTGCAAACCTTGTTGCAGCAGAAGGACATCCTCCAGAAGTTATGGCGCAATCATTTTCAAATCAATTATTGTCAATGATATACATTGCAAAGAATCATAAAAAAATAGGAAAGAATGTGATTACAGTTCCACAAGAGATTGATATCCAGATTGCAATTGATGCACTCAAGGCAATGAATGTAAACATGGACAAACCAACTGCTGCCCAGATAAAATACGGACAGAGCTGGGCATAGCTTAAATCACACACAAACTTTACTCTGATAATGAAAAAGGCAATCATTACTAGTGCTTTACCGTATGCAAATGGTGAGATACATCTTGGACACGTTGCCTCTACTTATCTTCCCGCTGATATTACAACACGATTTCTAAAAGCAAATGGAACTGAAGCATATTATTTTTGTGCATCTGATGATTTTGGTACCCCAATTCTCATCCAGTCTGAAAAAGAAAACAAGACTCCAGAAGAATATGTCAAGGTCTGGAATAAACGGGATCATGAAGACTTTACATCATTTGGCATTGGATTTGATTTTTTTTACAGGACCAGCTCGCCTGAAAACATATCTTTTGTACAACAAGTGTTCAAGAAATTACAGGAAAATGGACATATTTACGAAAAAGAAATTATCCAGTTTTATTGTACGATAGACAAAAAATTCCTGCCTGACCGATATGTACTTGGAAGGTGTCCGTACTGCAAAGCCGAAGAACAATACTCTGACTTGTGCGAAAAGTGTGGCAGGGTGCCAGAAGAAATTGAGGATCCAAAATGTTCGATATGCAAAAACCCGCCTACTAAAGAAAAAACAAGACACTATTTTTTCAAGCTGACAAACTTTGCAAATGAACTAAACCAGTGGCTTGAGGCAGATTCATACCTCCAACGAGACGTCAAAAAATATGTCCAAAACTGGATAAAAGAAGGCCTTGTTGACTGGGATATCACACGAGACATGAACTGGGGCGTTCCAATACCTGCTAGTCCAACAGGACAAGTGTTCTATGGGTGGTTTGACAATCACTTGGCATACATTTCAACTGCATTAAAATTTCTAAATGATAAGGGTCTTGACGGCAAAGATTTCTGGAATGATGCAGACATTTACCATTTCATTGGAAAAGATATCGTATATCATCACTATCTGTTCTTACCTGCAATGAGGATTGGAATTGGAAAAGAGTTCAAACTACCTGATTATATTCCTACTCGGGGCCATCTTATGCTCCAGGCTAAAAAAATATCAAAGAGCAGAAATTGGTACATTGGTCTAAAAGATTTTCTTGGAATCTATCCTGCAGACTATCTCAGATTTTATCTTGCATTGATAACTCCTTACAGTCAAGATGATCTTAATTTTGACTGGGAAGAATTTGCATCAAGAATAAACTCTGAATTAATTGGCAACATTGGAAACTTTGTAAATAGAGCACTAGGCTTTACACAAAAAAGCATGGGAGGAGTGGTGCCTGGTACGACAGAGTTTGATTCTGCTGATAAGGAGGCACAAGAAAAAATAAATAATTTTTCAGGTGATCTTACTATTTTAATGAAAGATAACAGTCTTGACAAGGCATTGAAAAAAATCATCGAGTTTTCTGCACACTTTAACCAGTATTTCCAGAAAAAGGAACCGTGGAAAGGAGGAGTGGGCTCTAACAATTGTATACTAATTTCAGTCAATGCAGTTCGCAGCTTGGCAATATCGCTTTACCCATTCTTGCCAGAATCATCTCAGAAGATCTGGGAGCAAGTTGGCATGGAAGGTTCTGTGTCAGGACAATCATGGGGTTCCATGTCTGAGATTGCCATAAAAGAAGGCCACAAGATTGGTATCTCTTCACCTCTGTTTAAAAAAATAGAGGCCACTGATATCGAAGCAAACAAGGCAAAACTAGGCAAGTAAATGAATCTGCAGTGGATATCACGAGACGGTAAACTCTTACTTGGGGCAAGAATTGTTAGGACTTTTTCGTATGGATTTCTTAGTGTAATTCTTGCAATCTATTTGCATCTCATAGGGTTTAGTGATGTTCTAATTGGTGTTGTACTTACAGCCACGCTTGTAAACAGTGTATTTTTCAATCTCTTTTCTAGTGCGTATGCTGATAAAATAGGGCGAAGAAAGACCCTGATAATTTATGCGATATTGATGATAATCTCATCTGTAATATTTTTCGTAACAGACAATTATGTTGCGCTTGTAATTGCAGCACTCATTGGAACCATAAATGTTACAGGATCTGAAGTGGGTGCATTCTTGTCACTAGAGCAAGCACTGTTACCACAAACTGTACATGATGACAAGAAAAGAAATTCAATATTTGCAATCTATAATGCTGTTGGAACTTTTGCCCTGTCTGCAGGCGTTCTACTAGCTGGTCTTCCATCACTATTGCATAATTATGGAATTGATGAAGTTAATGCAATCAAGTTATTGTTCTTAATTTATGCATCTTGTGCAGTGGCAGTTCTTGCAATTTATCTAGTGCTTTCTAAAAATATTGAAGCAAAAGACAATGTATCAAAATCTGGACTATCGTTAAAAAACGTCTCTCCAAAATCTAGGGGAATAATTGCAAAAATGTCTGGACTATTTGCAGTTGATTCTTTTGGAGGAGGCTTTGTGATACAGAGTATAATCTCGTTTTGGTTTTACACAAGATTTGGAGCAGACCTGTCTTCATTATCTTACATCTTTGCAATTGCCGGGGTACTTACTGCAATATCTTACATGGCATCTACTCGAATTGCATCAAAAATAGGGTTGGTAAATACGATGGTCTTTACACACATTCCATCAAATGTTTTATTGATGCTACTTGCCTTTGCCTCTTCATTTTCTATTGCAGTTGCGCTATACTTTGCAAGAATGAGTCTGTCTCAAATGGATGTACCTACAAGACAGTCATATTTGATGGGGGTAGTTCATGAAAATGAGAGAGTACATGCCGCAGTTTTCACAAATACCTCAAGGAATGTATCTCAGGCAATAAGCCCGTCACTGACTGGTATTATCATATCAACCCTTTCGCTTTCTGCACCATTTGTAATCGGTGGAGCATTGAAGATTGTCTATGATGTTGGAATTTTTTTTAGTTTTAGAAAGATAAAACCACCAGAAGAAATTTGACTTATTTTGATTGTTCCAAATATGCCAAAATTCCGGTATAATCCATATCTCCAAATCCGTCATTGATTGCTTTTTTGTAGATTTGATTTGCAAGTATTGACATGGGCATGTTTGCACCAAACTCTTTTGCTGTATAGTCTATCTCGTCAAGATCTTTTTGCATCATTTTAAGAAAGAAACTTGGTTCAAACTCTCCTTTTGCCATCTTGGGCCCCTTGTTCACACTCATTCCTGTCTTGAAATATGTAGAATTTAGAACATCAAGAAATGTCATTGGGTCAAGGCCTGATTTTTTTGCAAGTATGATTCCCTCTGATATTGACAATGCAAGAATTGCTATCTGGGAATTCATTGCAAGCTTCATTGCATGACCTGAACCGTTTTCTCCAAGATGAAATGTTTTCTCACCAATTAGATCCAAAACTTGTTTGCATTTCTGATATGTCTCTTTTTTACCCCCAACCATTAGTACCATCTGACCTTTCTCTGCAAAACTTGGGCCTCCCATTACAGGTATGTCAATCATGGAAACTCCATGGTCTGCAAATTTTTTAGAAATCTCTCTTGATGCTATTGGACTGATTGTACTCATATCTGCAACGATCAAACCATCATGCTTTCCATCGACAATTCCGTTTTTGCCAAAAGATAATTCTTCAATGACTTTGGCATCTTTTACTACTAGTATGATGATATTGCATTTCTTTGCTAAATCCATCGGCGAGTCCTCCACTTGAATTCCTAGTTTTTTTAAAGACTCGGTCTTTGATTTTGTTCTGTTGTATACGTGTACCTTGTGTTCTGTTGCAATGCGTCTTGCAACAGCGCTTCCAAGAAGACCTGTACCTATTACTCCTACATTCATACCTTGGTGGTTTTTGTCACTGTATTTTTTTCTATTGGCGTTCTATGATGTCAAAGACTTGAATCTTGGATCGTTTCCTAGGCTTGCAAAGTCTTTATCGATCAAAGCCTTTTTTGCATATTCTGAATCAATCAGTATTGCTTTTTCTAACAGTGCAAGCGATTGTTCAACATCATTTTGAAGACATTTTGTACAAGCCTTGTGATATAACGTATTTGGACTGTCTGGTGACTGGGTCAAAATTTTATCATAGCATGTGATTGCCTGGTCATATCTTCCAAGGTAATGCAATGCCAAACCTTTGTTGATAAGACACGTCATGTGGTTAGGCTTGTTTTTTAGAATCACATCATAGCATGTGATTGCCTGGTCATATTTTCCAAGTTTTCCTAACGCATTTCCCTTGTTTGCTAGTGCATCAAAATGATTTGGCTCTACATCCAAGACCTTGTCAAAATAAAATATTGCATCACGTGGGTTGCCTCGCTTTGCATGTGATAGTCCAATGTTGTATAGATATTCTAGATTTGCGTCCTCGTCATCTGATGAAAAATTTATGAACCCACTCAAACTGGTAACACTTGAAAAATCTTTTAGATAAACTCTATTTTCTTGTGATATCGTAGCACAAGTAATATCTCTGGGCTATGGATGTGATATACATGGAAAAAGTCAGAGCTTGTCCAATATGTCCAGGGTGTGGTTCTAAAAAATTTGACAGGATATCTTCTGAAAAAATAATCGTCAAATGTACATCTTGTGGAAAAGAGATTGTACTCTAGATGATCCTGCCCTGACCTATCTGGTTCTATATAGGCACAATTTCTGGTCTAGTCGTAAGTTTTTATTTCCTTGACTTTTAGTGTCTAGTATGGCTAAAAGTTGGAAAGATGCAGATGTTAATTTAGATCTAATCAAAAATCAAACTATAGCAGTAATTGGCTATGGAATACAGGGCAATGCTCAAGCAAACAATCTCAAAGATTCTGGTCTTAATGTTATAGTGGGCTTGCAAGAGTCTGGTTCTAGCTGGAAAAAAGCCCAGCAGGATGGACACAAGGTAATGTCTGTTTCACAGGCTTGTGAGGCTGCTGATATTATTCATATCTTGATTCCAGATATGGTCCAGGCCAAAGCCTACAAGGAGTTGATAGGACCACATCTCAAGGCAGGAAAAGCACTTTCATTTTCACACGCAGCTGCAATTCATTGGGGTTGGATACAAGCTCCAAAAGATGTAGATGTAATCATGGTTGCACCAAAGGGTCCTGGCTCAAAGGTACGTGAAACATACCAGCAAGGATTTGGTACTCCATCAATTGTTGCAGTATACCAAGACTATACCAAGAAAGCTTGGGAGAGAACACTTGGAATTGCAAAAGGTTTGGGAAGTACACGAGCTGGTGTAATTGAAACTACATTCAAAGAAGAAGTAGAGACTGACTGGTTTGGAGAACAAGTTGATCTTTGTGGAGGTTCTGCATCTATGGTTATGGCAGCATTTGAAACACTAGTTGAAGCAGGATATCAACCAGAGATTGCATACTTTGAAGTCTTGCATGAACTAAAATTAATTGTAGACATGATTCAACGATATGGAATTGCAGGAATGTACCGTAGAGTAAGTGAGACTGCAAGATATGGTGGACTGACACGCGGTCCGATGGTTATGGATAAAGACGTAAAAGAAAAGATGAAAAAAGCATTAAAGATGATCCAAGATGGGACATTCAACCAAGAATGGGTATCTGATTATCAAAAGAACGGCAAAAATTCTTTTGATAGATTCATGAAAGAAATTGATGGCCACCAAATAGAATCAGTTGGAAAAAGCATGCGAAAGATGATGTGGCCTGGTTCTACAGAATAGAATTATTTCTTTGTCTTTGAAATATTTGCCTGGATGAAATCAATTATGGATCCAAGTGGAGTTCCTGGACCAAAGTTTCCTAAAACTCCTGATTTTTCAAGGTCTGGCTTGTCATCTTCTGGTATGACTCCTCCACCTATCACTAACACATCATTGATTCCCTTGTCCTTGATTGCTTTTGCAACTCTTGGAAATAGTGTAAGATGTGCGCCATTTAGAAGGCTGAGCGCAACTACGTCAATGTCTTCGTCTTCTACTATCTGGGCTATTCTTTCAGGTGTTGCAAACAATCCTGAATAGATTACTTCCATGCCTGCATCTCTGAATGCCCTGCAGAGTACTAGTGCCCCTCTATCATGACCATCTAGTCCTAGTTTTGAAACCAAGATCCTGATTCTCTTTGTTTGGGCCTTTTGAGACATGTACATTTCAAGTAAATTTTCTGTTTTAAAAGCTTTATTTGAGAACCTAAATTCGTTTTTAATTATCTATTAGGCCGTAAAAACCTTGAGAATGGATCTGTTACTATTGCAAGTAAACTGGAAGTTAGGACCGAAATTAGTCGAAATACCATTTGAACTCTTAATTTCTGGCTCGAAGGTCCTTACTTGTTTTTACAATGAAGCAACTTGGTAAAATTGGCTCTCTTCTTAATCTAAAAACTAACTAATGACCAAAACATCTTTCTTATACTATACTTTTTTAGGCATAAAATCCGCTATTTTTAATATATTGCGCAAATCTTCCTAATGTTTTTTAGTCAACTGTGAAGTAAACATCGAGATTGAACCGGATGCTAAATGATCTCCAGCTATGTAAACATCATTGTTTTTTGAATTAACTGCAACAGACACGCCTACCTTGTCTAATTCAAGATAATTTGTTACATTGTTACTTTGTCCGTCTATCACAGCAGCACGAAAAGAACCTGCATAGAGATTGATAGGGTCTATTCCCAACGTTGCATAAAGAGTATCAGTATTAGAATTCACTGCAATATCCAAGGCAGTAAGTGGTATCGCATTAACCATTTTGTTTGTGGTACCATTTATCACTGCTATCCAATCCTTACTGTGTTCTTGGTCGGATGTTATGCACCCACTACAATCTGCATAAATCAAGTTTGTTGATGGATTTACTACCAGTGGAACTATTGTAGGCGAGGGAATTGTAGATACTCCATGCGGTCCTCTTATGCCAATTGTGACATTAGTTAAAATTTTATCAGTTGAACCGTCTATGACAGTAATTTGATATGGCGCTTTGTAGTCGTATTGTAAATTGTTAACATATATCCTATCAGTGTCTGGATTTACGTCAATACCATAAGAACCTCCGCCTAGTCCTATGATGGTGTCAATAACTTGGTCAGTTCTGCCATCTATGACGGTAACACCACCATCACCATAATTCCAATCACTTACGTAGATGCGGTTTGTCTTCGGATTTACTGCTACTTGTACAGGTTCAATCTTGTATGTTTTACCACCCTTGAAAGCATTAAAGATCATCTCAGGCGGTTTTTTTCCAAGATCAGCACTGCTGATATTTTTTATCAATGTATCATTGGTTCCGTCTATGACGGAGACTGCAGCTTCAGAATCTCTAGTGACTACGTATATTTTGTTTGTGATGGGATTCACTGCAATATCCCATGGCAATCCGTGCATAGGAATTATACTAAGAGTTTTGTTAGTTTGCCCATCCAGAACATAAACAAAACCTTTGCCCCAATCCCCTGCGTATACTTTGTTAGTTACAGGATTCACTGCAACCCCTATGAAATGCAACAGCTGCCCGCCAGTGGGTCGTACCATTTCTGTAGTATGAGGGATTAACAAAAAGAATACTCCAAAAGATACGCAAACTCCAATACCAATTGTAGTAATTATGGAAAGATGCAAAGTCTTCAAGATGTGCAATTTCTTACTTTCCAAACTTTAAAAAACTGCCGTATATTTTCACAGTGTGATTATTCCATAACAAGAAACGCTGACAAAAATACACCTAAACCAACCAAATTATCAAGGAAATCTGGCTGTGGTATGTCGGGTTTTTTATGATTATTTTTTCTTTTGCTGGGTGTATTTTCTTGGCTGTAATTCTTCTAGTATATCTTGTATGTATGCGCGGTCAGACCCTTCATTATCTCTGAGTAACTTTATGAGATTGGCAAATGTCTCTGGTTTTCCATCTTTGTAATCTTGTTCAAATTTTGTCAATGTTTCATTAGATATTCTCTTTTTAGAACTGTTGGCTAACCTTTCTAGCATTTCGATGGCTCTCTTCATTGTCATAACTTGTTTCTTCTCTTATTTGGTTTTATTAATGTCTAATATTTTTTTCATTACAATGTCTTTTTCCCAGAGTCTTTTTATTTCTGAATGTCGTATTATACCGTGGATCATCATAGTCTATGCAAATTAGCTAATGAGGTATCTATTTCTACTACCTGTCGTCTGAAATGTCATAAACAAACAGGAGATTTGATAATTTGACAAAATACTATTGTCCCAAATGCGATAAGAAACTCTCAAAATCAGAGGTAGAAGGGATTTTCTGTTCAAACTGTGGCAAAGTCACACATATTGATACTGAATCCATAAAACATTCCACCATTGAAGATGCAAAGACGAGAAAACAAAAGTATATTCTAGTATCTGCAATCGCTGTAGGCTCTATAATTGTGGCAGTAATAGGATTGTTTGGTTACTTGTCTGGTTCCCAATTTTATGAATATTCTTTGGAATGCAAAAAATATGTGGAAAATGGAACAATGCCAGTGTTGGACGCAAATCTAACTTTGACAAAATCAGAAATTGAAGGAAATACTACTCAAGAATGCATGTCGTATGGAAATGGTACTTATTGTTATCAAGTAGGTATGAATCAACCACCTCAGTCTACTGACCCTGATTGGTCTTGTGATGTTATGGCAATAACTGCTGTTTCAAACTATACTGCAAACACTATAACACAGGCAGCAGAACAGCCCTAATGGTTTCATGGGTATCTTTTCAGAGTTGCTATCTCAGCATGATTTTAAAAAAATTATCTTTGAATTCATCCATGTCTACTAACCTTTCAGACTCGATTTTAATTTCGTCTACCATGGAATAATATTTGTTCTTGTAAACCTCTTTTAATGTGTCTTGTAAATATTTTGGATTGTCAAGTGATTCTTGAATTCCACAGTTATACAATGCTTGGAGTTTAGATAAAACCGAATTATAATTGGAGTTCCCATGTCTCATCAATACTAGCTCAACACAAGTTGCAAATGCCACTTTGTTCTCGTGGTCAATTGTGGGCATGCCAGAAATTAATGGCGTATCTTATAACATTTTGTGTCATACAATTTTAAAATAAACATATACGGTACAAAACACCTTCTGTACAGGACAAGTCATTATTCTATGTGTAGTGTGTTTTCTGTGAACAACCGATACTCTATACTCTTTTGTACCTGTTTTTGTTCGTAGGCATGATTGGCGGTATTCATGATGAAGATCTCTCATCTTCCAGAGGCTCATCTCCAAAATCAGACGCGAATCAAATCATAAATTCTGAAAATAATGATTCTAAAGACAACTGTAAAGAAATAACAAAATACAAGACACACGTACACTATGGTGGAAACATGTCTGCCTCTGTTACCAAACCTGAAATAAAAATAGCCAAACTTTTAGCAATTCTGGTTTTTGGAATTGGAGTTATCGTGACAATTGGCTGGATCTTTAACATACAATCTCTGGAAGAAGTTCTACCAAACATGGTAAATATGAAATTCAGTACTGCGGTTTCTTTCATTTGTAGCGGTGTTATTCTATATTTTATTTCCAAAATGCAAGGCGGAAAATTAGGAGTTGGAGAAATTGTCATAGCTGCATCAGGTATGGTGATTTTTCTATTCATGGTTACGTTACTTGTATCAAATATTACCGGTATATACACTGGAATAGAGCGGCTGTTTGTAAAAGAGATACATGATGAACACACAGCTGTAATGGGAAGACCATCTATTCCTACCATGATTGATTTTATCATGATAGTTCTAGCTGGAATATTTTCTCTGTCAAACTATGTGAAATTCAAAAAAATATCCTTTTGGATTGGTTTGACAATACTAGTTTCAGGAAATATCAGCCTGATTGGATATGTTGTAAATTTACCGATTCTATACTATTATGTCTCGGGATGGAATTCTGGTATGGCACTTCACACAAGTGCATTGTTTGTTCTATCAGGGGCGGCTCTAATGGTTCTAAAGTCTCATTATGCTGTGGAGCATACTACCATTAGATCTATCCGACTGAGAACAAAGCTCATCTCTCTGTTTCTCACGGCATCTGTAATTCCGACTGTATTTGTTGGAATATTGATTTACAATTTGGCAAAAAGCTCAGAGCCTATTGCTACGCTTGGAAATGGAATCGTGATGCTTGTATCTGTGACTATGTTTGGCGTTATAGTTTTTGCATTGATTACATCCAAATTCCTATCTGAACCGATCACTAGGCTGAAAAAAGCAACTGAGAGTATATCTGAAGAAAATCTAGAGACCAAGGCAGAAGATGAATCATCTGATGAGATAGGTGATCTTGGAAAATCGTTTAATCACATGATTAAAAATCTAAAAACAGCTCGGGAAAAACTAGTGTCTGCCGAACAACTTGAACTATCTGAGAAACGTGCAATATCCCAGTATCAGGAACTCAAGAAAATCTATGAAACTCTTTCAACAACTGAGAAAAAATATCACAATCTCTATGAATATTCTCCTGATCTTTTACGTTCTATTTCTGAAACTGGTCTAATCTTGGACTGTAATGAAAATTACGCAAAAAGTCTAGGCTATACAAAAGATGAAGCAATTGGCACATCGATTTTCAAGCATACTGCCAAAAAAAGTCTCAAAGAACTAACCAGGGGACTAGAAGAATGGAAAAAGACTGGCAAAATTACAAATCAAACAATTTGGCTCAGGAGAAAAGACAATTCAGAATTTCCTACACTGCTTAGTGGAACAAATCTTTATGATGAAACAGGTGCTGTTGTTGGAAGAACTGTATCCTTGAGAGATATGACAGAAATCTATACTGCAAAGGAAGCATTAGAGGGAGAAAAAGCCAGACGATTGATGACAATAGGAGAATTGTCTTCACGACTCTCACATGATATACGAAATCCACTAAGTGTTATTCATAATGTCACAGAATTACTACGACTACGTTATCCAAATAAAGATGAAAAAGAATTATCGTTAATTGAAACTATAGATAAATCGGCTTTACGTATTTCATATCAAATCGAAGATGTATTGAATTTTGTTCGATCTACTGATATTAAAAAAGAGTCTTGTTCGATACTGCAGATTCTCAAACCATGTATTGACAAAATTGCATTACCGGATAATGTCAAGATAATTATGCCTACAAATGATCTTCAAGTCGATTGTGACAAGATAAAGTTGGAAATTGTCTTTGAAAATATCATCAACAATGCAATCCAGGCAATTGATACACATCAAGGTGAAATTACTATAAAGATGAAAAGTGATCTCAATGATGATGTGGTAGAAATTTCAGATTCTGGGCCTGGTATACCTCTTGATGTATTACCACAGATTTTTGAACCCCTGTTTACGACAAAAAGATCTGGAACAGGTCTTGGATTGCCAACTTGTAAAAATTTGATAGAACAGCACGGGTGGACAATACAAGTAAAGTTACCATCAACATTTGTAATCAAAATGCCTCATAGGCAATATGAATAATCTTGCGAGCTGTTTGTTGGTATGTAATTTTATTACAAATACTAGTGGTGTTTTGCTGGCTGGATTTCAACACTAAGGATTTTAGTTGAATTTGCATCCTCTGTGACGATGAGGGGTCCTGTGATGTTGTGACTTGACTGATACACGACATTTACAAATGTCACACCGTGGTTCCCGGAATAAAATATGCCCTCATACTGATAATTGCCGCTCTTCAAAATTGTCCTAATTAAAAGCGATTTTTCTGCCACTGATTTGGCAATGTCATCTGTGGGAGTTTGCAAGTTGGTAATTGATGAAGGTATGGCATACTTTTGGTCTGCTCGGTTTACCTCTAATTGGAAAATAAGAAAAGATCCTGCAACGACTGCTGCAATGCCTACTCCTATGTAGAGGTACCAATATTTCATAATTTTCTACTTTGGACTGAGTTTAAATGATTTCCGACATAACTCAAGCCTTGGATCTTTTCAATTTCTTGGCATAACAAGAAGATTTATTGTTGATTCTTTGTGTGACTTTTCTATGGATATTGTATCTGAGATAAAAAAAGGAAACAGGCGGGCAATTGCACGCGCTATATCTATAATTGAAAATAATGAGAAAGAGGCCAAATTAATAGTAAAAAAGATCTTTAAAAATTCCGGTAAATCTATCAAGATTGGTATCACTGGACCTGCTGGAGCAGGCAAGAGCACACTGATAAACAGAACAAGTCTAGAGTTGCACAAACTTGGTTACAAGACTGCTGTCTTGGCAATAGATCCTACAAGTCACATTACTGGGGGCGCAATACTTGGCGACAGGGTGCGAATGACAGAATCTACTGATTCTGGCACGTATATTCGAAGTATGGCATCAAGGGGTGCAACAGGTGCCATATCCACATCACTTAGAAACAGTATTCGAATCCTAGAATATGCAGGATTTAATCCAATAATAATTGAAAGTGTAGGGGCAGGACAGACTGAAGTTGATATTGAAAAAGTTGTAGATGTTACAGTTGTTGTCTTTAATCCAAATACTGGAGATAGCATCCAGACAATAAAAGCAGGTTTGACTGAAATTGGAGATATCTATTTGATAAACAAGAGTGACTTGCCTGGCTCAAACCAACTCTTTGATTCTGTACGAGATTTTATCGGCATGTCTGACAAAAACCCAGTTGTACTGATGGCATCAGCAAAATCAAACAAGGGGGTTGCCGAGTTTGCAAAAAAATTGGAAGATATGATGAAATCAAGGCAGAAAACCAAGGCAAAAGAAGAGGCATTGAAACTGGATTTGGAACTGCGAGATATTGTTTTAAATAATGTCAAAAGTAAAGTTACAACTATGCTTGATTCAAGCAAATCGTATGCTGCATATTTGAAAAAAGTACAATTGCGAAAAATCGATCCATTTGAAGCTGCAGATAAAATATCAAAGGGGCTAGTGTGATATGGTTACAAAATCTGTCAAGACTGATTCTAATATTACTGTAAAACGATTCTATGATTCAAAGGTAAAACCAAAAAGCAAAGCAGAAGAGCCAGGGAAGCATCCCTATACTAGAGGGATACATCCTGGAATGTATCGAGACAGACTCTGGACTATGAGACAGTACACTGGTTTTGGTACTGCCGAGCAAACAAATCAAAGATTCAAGTATTTACTTGAGAGGGGCCAGACTGGTCTTTCAATGGCATTTGACTTGCCAACCCAGATTGGTTATGATGCTGATGATTCACATGCAGAAGGTGAAGTGGGCAAGGTCGGTGTATCAATTACTTCGCTCAAAGACATGATGAAGTGCTTTAATGGAATTCCACTTGACAAGGTAAGCACTTCGATGACAATCAATTCTACTGCATCTACATTACTTGCATTATACATTGCAACAGGTGAAAAACAAGGAGTAGACAGCAAACAATTGCGCGGAACTACACAAAATGATATTTTAAAAGAATACATTGCAAGAAACACGTACATTTATCCACCGCGTCCGTCCATGCGATTGATTGGTGACATGATTGAGTATTGTTCAAAAAAAGTTCCTCAATGGTATCCAATATCAATATCAGGTTACCACATGAGGGAAGCAGGATGTAATGCAGTACAAGAAGTTGCATTTACACTTGCAAATGCAATAGAATACATCGAGACATGTGTTGATAGGGGATTGAAAATTGATAGCTTTGCTCCACGACTTTCATTTTTCTTTTGCTGCACTAGCGAATTTCTGGAAGAGATTGCAAAATTCCGTGCTGCAAGAAGAATCTATGCTAAAATACTAAAAGACAGATTCCATGCAAAAGACAAGAGATCAATCCAGCTAAAGTTCCATGTCCAGACAAGTGGTGAATCCCTTACTGCTCAGCAGCCTGATAATAACATTGTCCGTGTTGCAGTACAATCAATGGCTGCAGTTCTTGGAGGATGTCAGTCGCTTCATACAAATTCAAAAGATGAGGCACTTGCCTTACCAACAGAAGCAGCAGTCAAGATTGCATTACGAACACAACAGATTGTGGGCCATGAAAGCGGAATTACAAAAACAGTTGATCCTCTTGCTGGCTCGTATTATGTGGAAAACCTTACTGATACAATAGAAGCCGAGGCAAACAAGTACCTCAAGAAAATAGACAGAATGGGAGGCTCACTTGCTGGAATAGAGCGGGGCTTTTTCCAGTCTGAGATTAGACAAAATGCTTACCGTCTAAAGAAGGAGATTGACGGTGGAGAGCGAGTGATAGTTGGTGTCAATAAATTCACTGATACTACAAAGGATAAACCAGATATCATGAAAATTGATGACAGCATCCAGACTCAACAAATGGCAAATCTCAAAGAACTTCGCAGTACTCGTGATAATACCAAAGTTGAACACGCCCTCGAGAAAATGAAGAGTGCAGCAGACAAGGATCAAAATCTTATGCCATTTATCTTGGATGCAGTAAACAACTATGCTACATTGGGAGAAATAAGCAATACATTCAGAGAAGTCTTTGGAATCTACCAACCAAAGGAGACCTTCTAAGATGCGACTAGACCATGTTGCAATTGCAGTAAATAACTTGGATGATGCAGTAAAACAATACAAGGAAGCCTTGGGAGTACACGAAGTTGAATTTGAGACTGTGGAATCAGAAGGAGTTCGAGTTGCAATACTTCATCTAAACAATTCTAGAATTGAACTCATGGAGGCTACAAAAGATGAGAGCCCAATCAAAAAATTCTTGACAACAAAAGGTGAAGGACTACATCATATTGCACTTGAAACAGAAGGGATTGAAAAAGAAGTTGACAGGATGAAGGTATGTGGAATCAGGTTTCTTGGTGAGATAAGACCTGGTTCACGTGGAACAAAAATAATATTCATGCATCCAAAATCATTGCATGGTGTGTTGGCAGAGCTCTGCTCTCATCCAAAATCCTAGTGCTATGTTGCACCGATATAGAATTTAATCTACTAGCTTGAGTGCGTCTGATGCAGTAATTATTCCAACTATCTTGCCTTGTTTTGACACCAGAACACATTTTGAGTATCTTATCAGAGATACTAGGGTCTTGACTGGTGTGTTGTAATCAACAACTGGCGGTCGTGGGTCCATTATTGCGGATATCTTGATCCTTTTTCGTTCAGTCTCGTCGCTGTCCAAAATGTGTTTTACAATGCCGTCTTCTGTTATGACTCCTACTACATCTTGGCCCTCAAAGATTGGCATCTGGCTGATTGAAAGTTCCTGCATCTTTTTTATTGCATCATAAAGTGAATCATGAGCCCTGAGTTTGGCAATTTCCCTGCTGCAAATGTCACCTGCCTTGGTTGATGACTGGCTTTCTAAAGACCATAATATTTCAAATATTTTTCTTGCAGTAGAATAACTTGGCTGGCATCTTCCTGACTCGATTTGGTTAATCATAGAAGTGCTGACTCCTGTAAGTGATGCAAGTTTTTGCTGGGTCATACCTATCTTCATTCTTGCTTGCTTTATTGATTCGAGTCTTGGCAGCATTATGAGAAATAAAGACTTGATTCAATATTTCAAGTCTCCTTATGTTGTTGCAATCAAAATATAAAAAAATTAGATAAAGGCTATTTGAGGCCTACTTTACGTCCGAATTTTGCTATCACAAAGATAACAATGGAGATTATGAGAAAATCAATCACAACGCCGACAAAGTCTCCTATGCCAAACTTTATTCCATTTCCTACTGGTATGTTGACAACAGCAGTTCTCCAGTCTCCTCCTTCTATGAATGCACTAGGAATTGGCATGATGAGATCTTGCACCAGAGCAGTTACTACTCTACCAATTACGGTTCCCATAATGAAACCAATTGCTAGACCTAAAACTCCTGCTTTGCCGATGAACTCTTTGAATTCTGCAATCACTCCCTTTGGTTCTGGAGCGGGTGGTTCGGGTTTTGGTGTGAGTGCTTCTCTTATCTTTCTTAGTTCTTCAAGTATGTCATTTTCTACGACCATGTGTTGAAGACTCTGAACATGTATTTATCAATCTACTTTAAAATAAAAGATCTAAAATTATTTTTTGGTAAATGCCAATGCAAATTCTTCTATTGCTCTTTCCCAGTCCTTTGCTTTTACAATGCCACTTGCAACAAGTATTCCTTTTGCTCCAAGCTTTAATGCTTGGGATACATCTTCTCCTGAAACAATTCCTGCACCACATAACAACTGGGTAGAGTTGTTTGCATTCTTTACTGCCTTGACTGCCTCTGTTATGACTTCGGGTTTTTCTTTGGAGACTGCCTTACCACTGCCTATTAGCTCTGGTGGTTCTATTGCGATATAATCCGGGTTAAATTTTGAATACATCCATGCTTCGTTTACATCTTGTACGCATACAATTGATGTCATGTCTAGTTCTCTGAGTCTGATTACCATGTCTTCAATCTCGTTTGATGGTATCCTGTGTTCACTGTGATTTATCAGGGCACCTGCGATTCTAGATTTTTTTACAATCTCTGGAACCACAAATCCTGTTGTACTGCCAACCTTTGCATTGTCAAGATGTTGTGCAAATACATTTGCCGAAACATGGGTCATCTCTGACATTAGATGTTGGGGAGGACAAACAACAATTTTTACACCGTGTTTTTTTGCAATCTTGGCAGCACTCTTTGTCAAGCGTGATGACTTTGTACTGGTTGCAATCTCGTCATAATTTTTAAAATTGATAACAAACATCTGCTCTTCTAAAAAATCTTACAATTGCCTATATATCAAGAGATCTTGGAAAATTCTTATACTATATTTGATTTTGGTAGTTTATGCCACTCTCAGAAAAGTCGCTTTCTTTACTGAACCGTCTTGTAACTATTGATTGTAATGGTACACTTGACCAAGGACAAGATGATGTCATCAAGGATACATTTTCTCAGATTCTCTCAGATGGTAACATGTACAAAATTGATGACATTGAAAAGTGGCTTGATGCAAACCACATTACCAATACTGTTGTATCTGAAAGAATTCTAAATGTGGCACACTATCAAAAGGCAAAACATGATGCGAAAAACCCATTAAAAATGGCTCATGATGATAGTTGTGGATGCGGCGGAGATTGTTAACTACTTTTTAATTCCTAATGTTCTGTTCTTTAGTCTAAGGTAGATGTTGTGACATTTACGGCATCTTGATGCACTGATTGGATTCTTTGCACCACATGAAAAACAGACTTTAAAGTGTAGTCTAGCCTTTTGTGCTATTGATTTTTTCAGTGGATCTGTTATAGGCATTTTCTATTTCTCCAATTTCCTGCTATTTGATTCTACCTTTTTCGAGTTTTCCTGCAAGAAGCATCGGTACTTCGGCAGGTCTCTTGGCAACTGGTACATTTGCCTTGGCATACATGGATACCTTTGATTCTGCAGATCCATAATTACCATAAACGATTGCACCTGCATGTCCCATCCTCTTTTCTTTTGGTGCTGCTCTTCCTGCAATGTATGCAACTACTGGTTTGTCAAATTTAGTGTCAATGATATGTTGTGCGAGCATCTCTTCTGCATCTCCTCCGATCTCACCTACTACGACAATTCCGTCAATATTTGGCCCGTTTCTTATGTTGTCAAATGCCTGGATTAGTGGTGTACCGTTGATTGGGTCTCCACCAATTCCAAAACACATGCTTTGGCCAAAATTTGCAATGGACAAGTTATGTGAGACTTCGTACATCAAAGTTCCACTTCTTGAGATTACTGCAATTCTTCCTTCTTTGAATGGCATTGCTGGCATGATTCCTATCTTGATTATTCCTGGGATTATGACTCCTGGAGTGTTTGGACCTACAACAATTGCATCTTTTTTCTTTGCCAAGTCTACGATTGTCATTGCATCTTTTACTGGAACATGTTCTGGTATTGCAATTAGTAATTTTATTCCAGATTCTAATGCTTCAACAGCTGCTGACAAGAAGAATTTTGCTGGAACAAATATGATTGAAATCTTGGCACCTGTTGCACTGACTGCCTCACTCATTGTTTCATAGATTGGAACTCCTTCATGCTTTTGTCCTCCCTTGCCTGGTGTTACACCTGCTACAATGTTTGTTCCATATGCTAGCATTTGTTGTGTGTGAAATGCACCAAACTTGCCTGTAATTCCTTGTACTATGACAGGCTTTTTCTTGTAATCCTTGTCGCCTTCTTTGCCAATTAATAATTCGAAAAGATCAACCATTTTTATTCATCTCAATTACTGCTGCATTTATTGCTTCTTCGATGGTATCAAACATTTTTGTTCTTGAACCCTTGAGCATTTCCTTTGACTTGTCTGCTTCTGCACCAGACATTCTTGCAAAGACTGGAAGATCAATTACCTTGTCTTCATATGCCTTGATGAATGCTGTTGCAACTGTTGTAGTCTTGACAATTCCACCATAAAGATTTACTAGAATTCCTTTCACCTTTTTCATTTTGCTAATCAAAGTAAGTGCTTCGTATACTGTTTCAGTTGTTGCACCGCCTCCTACATCCAAAAAGCACGCAGGCTTGCCGCCATTGTCTGATAACATGTCAAGTGTAGACATGACCAACCCTGCACCGTTTCCTACAACTGCAATGTTTCCATCAAGCTCTACTAATGAAAATCCACTCTTTTCTGCCCTCTCTTCAAGTTCGGAGACTTCTTGAAATTTGCGTAATTCCTCATGTCTGAACATTGCATTGTCATCAATGATGACTTTACCATCAAGAGCTACTACTGATTCATCTCCTAATACTGCAAGTGGATTAATCTCTGCAAGCTCGGCTTCTTTTTCTACTGTAATCTTTGCTAATTTTTGTAAAATGTCAACAAACTGTGTCAATGGTTTATCTTTTAATCCCATCTGCTTTCCTACTTCTTCTGCGGTCTTGGCATCAACGTTACCCAATCCGACTTCGTGAATTATTTGATTTTTCACTGATTCAATTTCAACACCACCTTCTCCTGATGCGATAATGGTGTAGCATCTTTTGCTTCTGTTCAAGAATAATGAAATGTAGAGTTCCTTTTTGATATCTGCCATTTTCTCAAGTAAGATTGCTTTGGTCTTTTCTCCCTTGACTACTTTTTGCATTATGTCTGGATATTTTAGTTCAAACTCGTCTGCGTTTTGGCATTTCTGAATTGCACCAGCCTTTCCTCTTCCACCGACTGCCATCTGTGCCTTGATTACAAATGGAAATCCAAGTGCTGCTGCATCTTTTCTGCCTTGTACAATATCTGTAGATGTCATTCCCTTTGGAATTGGAATGTTGTAATCTGCAAACAAAGACTTTGCTTGATACTCTAGTAGACGCATTGTGATTTTTCATTTTTATGGTCTTTATAATCTGTTTGATGTCGCATCTTTACACAAACTAGGAATCAATGGTGTTGTCAAGATCTGGAACCATGTTTGATGATACACCAGAAATGAATTTTCACTCGTTCAGATCTGTTATTGATAGTCAAGTACAATGCATGATATTCTACATAATGTAATTATACCAGCGTACTGATTTTATCTACAATTTCATAGTGTGGACACGTTATGATATACAGAAAATGTTTTGGGGTCGGTACCGAGTGTCAAATGACACCCTCTTGCCTGGCCCGGCCCTCAAAACTAGATTCTTTTTCATGAGGCTATTTTTAAGCCTCATTATCATGAAATTGAAATTTTATGATACAAAAATTAGTGTGATGTATCTTAGCTGAATTGCTCTTCGAGAGTATCTATTGATTGTAGGAACAAGTCCTTGCTCTTTCGCATTAGCCATGTTGGAAACTCGTCTAGTGTAAAGACAAATTGCTGCTGAAAGCTTGGAACTACGCCTCCTCCAGATGTAATCACTTGGACAATGATGTATCCTTCGGTAATGGTACAAACTGTCTCTTGATATGCTTCTTCCTCTTCCTCTAGCGTATTTCTGTATAATACTAGAGGAGTTTTGGTCTTTACAACATGTGATGATGCTTTCTTTAGTAAAATGGCAAGATGGGATATGAGCCAACCGTCTAGGGTTATCTGTTTTGGCATGGGATCTGATGTATTTTTTTATTATTTAATGCAATGGATGAAGCACTACTCAACGGAGATTCGAATCTTTTGACCATCCAAGTCTTCATCCTTGTAGTTTTTCGCACTATCTTCGAATGTTATTTTTTTGACTCGCACGAGATATGCAAGATCTGATTGTTTTTCTTTTGCCATTTCTAATGATTCCTCATCAAGGCCCAAGATGTATGCCGACTCTAAAATGTCGGTTGGAGTGTATCCTCTCTCTTTTCTTAATACTTGTAATCTTCTTGCAATATCTCGTATCAGACCCTTTGCAAGCATCTCGCGATTTCTAGTTGTACTGATGAATACTATCAAGGAATCTCGGTTTGACATGGCAAATCCTTCTTTTTCCAAATATCCTACGATGAAATCTTCTTTTAATAATTCGATTTTATTGTCTCCAAGATCAAATGTGTGAGAACCATTCTTCAAAAGATTATTTACAATAACACTTGGGTCTGTCTGTGAAAACTTGTCCAACAGTCTTCCCATGTCTTGTTTTGCTTTTGGACCTATCTTCTTTCTTTCAAGTTCAACCTTTGGAACAATTGGGATTTTTCTTTCCAGCAAGATTGATACAAGTTCCAATCCCTCTGATTTTTGCAATTCTATGATTTCATACTTTTCTACGTTAAGCTGAGAAAGAAGCAATTCTGCAAGTGATTCCAACTTTTCCTTTTGGCCTGGCTCTACACAAATTATTGCCTTGTCAAGTGGCCATCTTCTCTTGAGTTTACCTTTCATTCTTGCTGCTGCAGAGACAGAGACTGATTCTTTCATCAAATCAAATGCCTCTTCGACTTTATCATTTGTAAGCAAAGATTGTGCCGCTGGGTGGTCCTCTAACAGTATGTGCTTTTTCTCTGCAAACATGGTATCATACAGATACTGGGTTGTAAATGGACAGATTGGATGTAGTAGTATGTCAAGTGTCAATAATATTTTTGAGAGCGTTGCATAGATTGCAAATCTTCGCTCTTTTTGGGAATCATCTTCTGCCCACAATTCTTCACGTGTGATTGGGATGTATACTTGACTTACTGAATTTATCAGATAGTCATCAATTGCTCTTGCTGCCTCGTGGAACTTGCACTTGTCCTGTGATTCTGTCACTGACAAAATTAATTTCTGAAGTTTTGACAAGACCCAGATCTCTGGCTCTTTTAGCAAGTTCTTGTCTTTTGCCCATTGTATGTTGTGTGTTTTGTTATACTTGTCATATTCACTATTTTGTTTAAAGTACAAATGAAGATGGTATAGTGTGCTGAGTATCTGATATGGTCTTGATACAAGCTCGTCTGTGCTAAAATTAATTGGCTCAATAGGACTTGATTTCCACATGAAATACAATCTTATCAAATCAACAGAATATTCTCCAAGAAGTTCCATTGCATCCATGACATTTCCTTTGCTCTTGCTCATCTTGTTGCCATTTTTGTCAAGTACGTGACCCTGGAACAAAAATGACTTGAATGGTGCAATTGGTGCATTGTTGAAAATTACATTTTCTATCAACAATGTATACGCCCATCCTCTTGTCTGGTCTATTCCCTCTGTCAAAAATAATGCTGGAATGTTATCCTTGTACTCGGAATCTGATAACGATGCATAAGGCGCAGCACCGCTGTTGTGCCATGTGTCCAAAACAAACTGTTCTCTTTCCATCTTGTTTCCACACTTTTCGCATTTTATGGATACGTTATCTATCCATGGTCTGTGTAATTCAAAGTCAGGTCCGTCTGGAAGCTCAGTCGCTGCTTTTACTATCTCATCTCTTGAGAAGAACCACTTGGTATGCTTGCAGCTTTTACAATTCCACATGGGCAAAGGACAACCCCATATTCGTTCCCTTGAGATGCACCATGGGTGCTTGTCTTTTATTATCTCCAAAAACCTGTTTCTTGGCGGCTCAAAAAAGTACTCGACATTCTCTGCAGCTTGAACTGCCTTGTCTCCTAATCTATCCAGGAAATAGAAAAAGCCTCTTCTTGCAAGCCATAATAGTTTGTGTTGTGATCTCCAGCACAATGGATATTGGTGTTTTATCTTGCCAATTTTTACCAGTGCACCTTTCTCCTTTAGTGCATTGACTATTTTTTCATCAGCATCTCTTACAAATAATCCTGCATATACTCCGGCTTGGTCTGTGAATTTTGCTTCATCGTTTATTGGATTAAAAATTGGTATTGCTCTTTTTGACGCAATCTCAAAATCTTCTTCTCCGTTTGCAGGAGATAGGTGGACTAGGCCACTTCCTGTTTGAATGTCGACAAAATTTTCTGCGACTGCAATATGAAACTTGGGTGATTTTGAAAATTCTTCCAGTCCTGAAATCTCTGACAATAATGGGTGGATGTATTTTTTTCCTTCTAGTGTGGAGCCTTTTACAGTCTTGGTTACTGTATACTCTTCAATCTTGGCTTCTTTCATAAATTCTTCTAATCTTTTTTCTCCAACAAGCCATGTTTCATTTTTCACTTTTACATGGACATAATCTTCATCTGGGTTCAGACCAACCATTGTGTCTGTAACCAAAGTAAATGGCATTGTAGTCCAGACAATCAGATAAAGATCTTCATCGGCTAGTTTTACTTTGTAGTAAAGAGATGGGTCTACAACCGTATCATATCCTTGGTTTACTTCGGCATGACTCAGTGATGTCTGGCAACTAGGACAGTATGCAACTACCTTGTATGATTCTGATAAAATTCCAATCTCTAGAGCCTTTTTGAGATACTTCCACTCTCGCTCAATGTACTCGTCTTTGTATGTCCAGTATGCCTTTTGTTGATTAAATGACATACCAAGAACCTTGTCTAACGCAACCCACTTCTCATTAAATCTATAAACAATTTTCTTGCATTCTGCAACTATATTTTCAATTCCTATTGATTCAATAACTTGTGACTTGCCTCCTGAAATTCCCAATTCTTTTTCTGCTTGCAATTCAACGGGAAGCCCTTGCGTATCCCATCCTGCATTAAAGATTACCTTGTAACCTCGCAGTGTCATGTATCTGTACCACAAATCCTTCATTATTCTTCCACGAAGGTGTCCTGCATGTGGTGTTCCATTCATGGTGGGCGGTCCTTCTATGAATGCAGTTTTCTTGGTCTTGTTCTCTGATTCAAAAATTAATTTTTCTAGATCAAGTTGTGATAGGTTATTTTTTACTTCCTCCTCTATTTTTTTTGGATTAAAATCCGTTGATAATGACAATCAAGGGTGGAGTGGACTACATCATATTATAAAGGTACAATCGTTAAAAAATGAAAAATAAAAATGATTTATCTGTATTCTGCCTGCTTATTGTGGAATACTTGCGAATGTTGTTGGTATGTATCCAATCTTGATTGCGTTGAGAATTACTACCTGTCCTGATGACAAGTTCTTGTCCCATGCTCTTACTATCAAGTCAGTTGTATTCATTGTAGTCTTTGGAACTACCTTAAAGTCAAGATACATGTAGGTCTTGTCGTAGGTAGCTTTTGCAGTTACGCTCTTGAATACATTGTTTGGATCTACTACAGATACGCCATTTGTTTTATCGAATTCTATTCTTGTATTGCTCTGGTATGATTGTGGATTGTTACCGTTTAGGTTCATGAATACTATTACATGCTGGATGTTTTGTGGACCGTCGTGATGATATATTTTCAAAACGATGTCTGAAACATCATTTACATATAATGTCTGGGTCGAAATTGTTTGCGAATATTTGGATATGTCTATTGATTTTCCGTTTATCTGAAGACCATCTGAATATTGCACAAGACTTCCTCCTCCAAATTCAGGACCATACGATACACCATGTCCATTAATTGCATATGCTGGTGTACTTGACACTAACACTGTAGCAATTAGAGCAAACAGGGTTGTAGCGCTTAACGCTTTGACTGTTGTGCTAGTCATAATTCCATAAGCTATGTAGGTATGCTATATAGCTATGTGTCTTATGCTGTGTAATATTTGATTTCTATTGTCTATGAACTCACACTAATTTTAGAATCTACCTTGATGTGAATTCGCTCACCGCTGTGCACATGGTCATTGTAAATCATTTTTGTCTTGATTCCTTTCTTGTTTAGATAACCTTCAAGCAATAATGCCCATGGAATGGAATGTCCGCTGTTTAGCTTGGACTCGATTACGAAATGATTTGCGTTAGGTTCGTAACGCAGGTGGCCAGAACACGTTATGTCAAGTGTAGAATCTACCAAAGATATTATCTCATCAAGTGTTTTTACTTCAAGATCAATTCCATTTTTATTCAAGAAATTCAAAATATCAACTGCTTTATTTTTCGAGTTTATCATGGAATTTAAAACATAACCCAATCCATTTTGTGTTATCAACTGGATTGCCTTTAGTGTCTCTTGAGCATCACTTTTTGTCATGTCACCTAGATTGCTAATCTTGATTCCATTTTTCCATATTTGATCAAATGACTTGACTTGATTAGTGCCCAGCACATCATTTGAGTGAAATATTGCACCCTTTCCATTATTTGCGTTTATCATGAGAATCTCGGAATCATCGAAAATGAAAATATTTTGTGCAATATCTGATGTCTTTATCTTGATTCCTGCAGGCAATCCGTGAAATGTTTCAGAGCCTACAAGGCTTGTAGGGATGACCATTTTGATATCAATATCTTTTCGTAATGCATGGAGCAAAACTTCCTTGCATTGGGACAATAGATTGAGTCCCCATGAATCAATTACAACATGTATTGATGTCTTGGAGCCTTCTATCATGGTTTGCAGTTGTTTGAATACATAATTTGCAGTTAGATGGAAATATCGTTGCTCCTCTGAGCCTCTTGCTTTTTTGCTATCTTCACTTAGTTGCTTTAATTTTGTAATCAGGCTGTTCATTGCATTTACGCGGTTAATCTGCTCTTGGATGATTTCATCAAAAGCGTCTTCTGGTGCAATGGCTGTACACATGATTGGTTTACTTTTTGATATTATCGCAATCTTTTTTCGTTCTAGTTTTAGTAGGGTTGGATAAACCTTGGTTCTTGGTAAATTGGAATAGTATGCAAGCTCACCTGCCGAAATTGTACCCTTTGTAATGAGGGTGACATAGGCTTGGGCTTCGTATTTACTCAGTCCAAACTCTTCAAGGCTTACAGCTAGATCTTGACCTTTGACCATTGAGTGGAATTATCAAGTTGGAAGGTAAGCTGAATAGCTAAATTCATTGAACAAAGATTCGAAAAAATACTAAGCTGTATCTGTCGCCTGTGTTACCATAGTGACACTATATGATGTAACAAGCACCGTATAAGTACAAAGTCTGGTTTTACGCTGGGATGATAAATCAATCAAAATGGGTAATAGAGAACGAAAGTAAAAGCCAACTTGTACGTGCAAGTACCATAAAACCAAGAATTGACTATGCAACTGAGATTGTTGATGGCTTGCTTGATATTCTTACACAGCATCGCCATGATGTAAATCAAAATAATGTAAACCTGTACAAGCGGCTTGATACTGATTCCGAGTCTCTTGCCACACTTGAAAAACAAGTTCGATATGAACAGGAACTCTCTTACACTATAGAATCACTCAGACAGATAAGGCGAAGCCTTGACTGTATAGTTGGACTGGGTAATGTACCAACTGTCCTGTCTCCTACGATATCTATTGTCAGAACAATTCGCTCTAAATTACTGGCACTAATGCCTGCAATGGATTTCCAGTTGGGTGAATTGTCTCTATTACTAGGCGGAATAATCATAGATGCAGCACACTTGGGAAGTACAACACTTGACTTTGCCAAAGCAAATGAAGCCTCGAGCAGACTCTTGGATGAAGCTAAATTAATCGCTGACTCTAAAATATGCAAGCAGTTCCCTAATCTAGATTTCTGGTAAGGCTTGAAACATGTTTAATTTCACAAAGAGTGATGGCCAATCTGACTTGTCTGAACATTTGGACAAGATACGAACACTTTCATCCCAAGTTGAACTCAAAATATCTCAAAAAGACAAGGATGCAAGTGATGCCTTTATAGAAACACTCTCTGTTGAGGAACTAAAAGACATAAGGCAAATCATGCACGCTGCTGAATATTTACTCACAAAATATCAAGATAAAAAAGAGATCAAGTCATTTTTACAGGAATTTGTTGGAATTGTATTACATGCTGCAAACTCTGTTAATGGAATGAAAGACGAACTCGAAGATTTGGTCACGTCCGCAGAATTTGCCCTCTCTCAAATCCAATCCTTGCACGGTGATATGATTGGAAATCTAGTATTTCACAAAGGGTCTCAGACCAAGATTGATGATTTCAAAATTCCCGCACTTTTAGATACACTTGCACCTATAGTCGAGCCTACCAAAATGGTGTATGCAGAAGTTCCTATGGCAAAACAAAACGTTGGTGCAATTAATTTAACAAATTCTTCTAGACGAGTTAACACCGGTGATTACCTTGAAAGAACTGCAGTCGAGATATAGTTGATGATATTATGAGTCTAGCCCCGCAAGAATTAGAAAACAGTGCAAGCAAATTCGCGGCAGAAGCAATAAAACTTGATTCCCAAGGAGCACGTGGAATGGCAATTGCAAACTATCAGAGGGCAATAGAATCACTTGTAAAACTAATCCAACTTTATCCTGAGAATAAACTAAATCGAGTATACCAAGAGAGAACTGCAGCGTATCAAAACCGCATCAAGGCTTTGCAGATGAATAATGTGGAATTGGAGCCAGCAGTAGACCCCAAGGCAACTCCTGAAGAACAAAAACAATCTCTTACCAAAAATGAGATGGACTCACTCATTATGAAAGAGAAACCAAATGTAACTTGGGCAGAAGTTATTGGTCTAGATGATGCTAAGAATGCTTTACGAGAATCAATTGTATATCCTGCAAAAAGACCAGACTTGTTTCCACTTGGATGGCCAAGGGGAATCTTACTTTATGGCCCCCCGGGATGTGGAAAGACAGTCATTGCAGCAGCTACTGCAAATGAGATTGATGGTTACTTTATCAACGTAGATGCAGCATCTATGATGAGCAAGTGGCTAGGAGAAGCCGAGAAAAATGTCTCAAAACTTTTCCAGATGGCAAGAGGCTTGGCAGAAAAAGAAGGACTACCAGTAATATTATTCATTGATGAAGTGGATTCACTTCTTGGTAACCGTAACAGTGAGATTGGTGGAGAGATTCGTGTCAAAAACCAATTCTTGACTGAAATGGACGGAATCAACGGTAAAGGAAAAGACTTGAAACTCTATGTAATTGGTGCAACAAACAAACCATGGAGTCTTGACTGGCCATTTCTTAGAAGATTCACCAAGAGAGTCTATGTCTCACTTCCATCTGTTGAAGCAAGAGAGAGCCTCTTTGAACTCTATACATCTCAATTACACAAGGATGACAAGGTAAAATCATTAGAGCTTGCAAAAATGGCAGATGGGTACAGTGCATCTGATGTCAAAGATATTTGCCAATCTGCCCAGTTGATGGTTGTAAATGATCTATTCCATTCGCCACACTTTGGAGAAGAAGTGTTGGGAGAGCCAAAATCACAACCACGTGTATTGACAACTGCAGACTTTAAGGAAATAATTTCAAGAAGAAAACCAAGTGTAAGTATGGAAATGATCCGTGCATACTACAAATGGACTGAACAGTTCAAGGCACTCTGATTTATTTTCCTGGTTTAATATTTCTCTGATGGAATTTTGAACTTTAGATCGCCATAAAATTTAAATCTCTATTAAAATCCACATGCAGAGGGTTTCAAGGATTCCAATAAAAAAAGCCAAACATGCAAACAAGTTTGGTATGTTGATTTTAGAGGACGGGACTGTTTTTGAAGGGATGGGTTTTGGATATTCTACTGTGGCGTTTGGTGAGGCAGTATTCAATACTGGTATGACTGGGTATGTAGAGGCCTTGACTGACCCGTCCTACAGCGGACAGATTCTGACGCTTACCTATCCGCTTGTTGGTAACTATGGCGTTCCTGACCCTAGTGTAAAAGACCCTGATGGCATACGACAGAATCTCGAGTCTGAAATAATCCAGGCGCGAGGTCTTGTGGTACATGAACTGTCCCTTACTGCAAGCCACTGGAATCTATCGATGACACTTGATGAATGGCTATACAATGAAAAAATCCCAGGCATTTCAGGAATTGATACAAGGGAGCTTACAATAAAACTTCGAACAAGTGGTGTAATGATGGCAGCGTTAGTGGTATCTGACACTCCAATTAATGTTCTAGAAATTAAAAAGAAATTAGAGTCTGCTAAAAAATACAACGACGAAGAATTTATGAATACTGTATCCATAAAAGAGCCACAAACATTTGGCTCTGGTTCTGAATCAATTGTAGTAATTGATACTGGGGTGAAAAATTCCATATTGCGAAATGTACGCAGTCTTGGATACAAGGTGATAAAAGTTCCTTGGAATTACTCACTTGAAAAAATCATGGCATACAATCCAAAGGGGATAATATTTTCAAATGGGCCAGGAGATCCAATCAAATGTGCAGAAACAATGACTACGGCAAAACAGGCAATTGAAAAAAATATTCCAACACTTGGAATCTGTCTTGGTGCACAGATACTAGGACTGGCTGGTGGTGCAAGTACATACAAGCTAAAGTATGGTCACCGGGGACAAAACAAGTCTTGCATTAATCTTGATACTGACCAAGTCTATGTGACAAGCCAGAATCATGGATACTGCATTGACCCTGATTCACTAAAAAATACTGATTTTAAATTATGGTTTACAAATGCTGATGATAAAACAGTAGAAGGAATAAAACACAAGCAAAAGAAAATAATTGCTGTACAGTTTCATCCAGAAGCATCACCTGGACCTTTTGATTGCATGTTTATTTTTGAAGAGC